>CAKSFQ010000050.1 GCA_934454115.1 uncultured Clostridia bacterium | reverse complement strand
TTTGAATGATATATTATATTTATGAAAAATTAGGTTCATAACATCATAAAGGAAGGGGTGTCATTTTGGAGGTTTTTTGCGGAAGCACAAAAACGAAAAAACCGGATTGCCGGTGAAATCTGGATGAACTATTTTAATCAGTATCTGTATGAAAATCAAATTATTTCAGAGCACCAAATGCGAAAGATGCGTCATTTGATCCTTCAAAATGCGCGTCATGAAAAAGGGTAGACAAAATAGAATCGTTATAAACTACCGAAAAGGGCATCGACACGTTATTTGGCGTGCCGATGCCCTTTGGGCTGTCGGTATATATTTTTTGCGGTGATAGAATTAAAATCAAATCTGCTTATTGCAAAAACACGGAGTTTACATTATAATAGATCTGAAAAGATTGTGATGATTCTCTCAGACTTGATTACCACAAACGGAGCGGGATACAATGAATTCTAAGTTTACAATTACAAGTAAAATACTGTCTTATGTTGCGGAGATTGCCGAACTGACAGGCGGAATCAACATGGCGGAAAAAATAAATAAAAACCCAACACTGCGCAGAGCCAATCGCATTCAAACAGTGCACGGTTCGCTTGCAATCGAGCAAAACACGTTGAGCGTTGACCAGGTGACGGCAGTGATAAACGGCAAGGCTGTGATTGCGCCGCCGAAAGATATCGAAGAAGTAAAAAACGCCTTTGAAATCTATGAGATGCTGGATACATTAAATCCGTATTCCGTGGAAGACCTTTTGAAGGCACACGGCGTAATGATGCGCGGTTTGCTGCGCGATGCGGGCTGTTTCAGGCAAAAGCCGGTTGGCGTTGTTGACAATCAGTCCGGAGAGGTGATTCATCTGGGTACACTTCCTGCTTATGTCCCGGAGACGGTCGAAAAACTGCTACATTGGACAAAAACCAGTGATCTTCATCCCTTGGTTAAGTCGTGTATCTTTCATTATGAATTTGAACTGATTCATCCTTTTTTGGACGGAAACGGAAGATGCGGCAGATTGTGGCATACCTTGATTTTATCGAAATGGAATGCGGTTTTTGCGTGGCTTCCCGTTGAATCCATGATATATCGGTTTCAGGAAGAATACTATAAAGCAATCAATACATGTAATGTGAAATGCGATTCCACCGAATTTATCGAGTTTATGCTTGCGATCATAAAGCTTGTTTTGACGGAGGCAAACCACACATCGGAAAAAGTGGCTATTGAAGATGAAAAAGTAGTGATTAGAGATGGGAAAATAGCGATTTGGAGCGAAAAAGTGGCTATTGAAAAATTGACGGATAAAGCGACAGGAAAATCGCAAAAGCACTTTGAAAAGCTATATTATGTTTTCGGAACGGATCGCATTTTTGGCAGAAACGATGTTGCAGGTGTCTGTGCATTGTCCTATTCCGCTGCCGGCAAAATCATTGTAAAATTGAAAGAATATGAATTGATTGAGCCAGTGAAGGGTAAGGGAAAAGGAAAATATAAGTTTAAGCAAAAGATATAGTCCATAAATGCCATGACGGCAATGACGCGAGATATAATGTTGTTTTATATAGAGAAATAACATTAAAATCCGTGTCA
>CAKSFQ010000049.1 GCA_934454115.1 uncultured Clostridia bacterium | reverse complement strand
TTCTTCGTAAGAAAAACAGGTTCGTCAAATGCAATTTCCTTTAAAACTTCTGCATAATTTCTTAAATCCGAAACCGGTCTGATATTTGGCATAAAACGCCCTCCTTTATGTTTGTTGTAATTATTGTATCATAATTTTAAGTAAAATACAACAATTTTTTTGAAAAATATAATAGATACAGACATACGCGAAACAAAAACCCCTCAAACGCCCTATATTACAGGCTTTTTCGCTCTCAAAGGCCAAAAATCTGAAAATTTGCAAAAATTAACCGCATTTGCGAAGAATTTTATAAAACATATATTGCAACAAGATACGAAAAAATTTTGTTACCTACTTACAGAAAGTTGATATAATTTTAGGAACAATACAGAATGATTATTTTCGTAATTAGTGTTGATTTTATTCCTGAAATGTGATATACTACATATAATAACCTAAAAGAGGTATGATTATGGAATATATTAAGGTTTCACAAGCGGCAGAAAAATGGGGGCTCTCTCCGCGCAGAGTCAGACTTTTATGCGCTCAAAACAGAATAGACGGCGTTGTTCAAAAGGGTAAATTATATATGATTCCCGAAAATGCACCAAAGCCCGTTGACGCAAGAACACTGAAAGGAATAAAAATGTCAAAGGAGTTATCTCCCCTGCTGCTGAAAATCGACGCATTGAAAGCGGAGCTTGACAAAAAGCGTCCGCTTACGCAAGGCGAGGCGGAAAGACTGCGTAACGAATTTATGGTGGACTTCACCTATAATTCAAACGCAATCGAGGGTAACACTCTTACATTAAAAGAAACAGCAATGGTTCTGGAAGGTATGACAATCGACCAAAAACCGCTGAAAGACCACCTCGAAGCAGTCGGTCACAGAGATGCGTTTTTGTATATCGAGGATATTGCAAAGGACACAAGAATCAGCGAAACGGTTATCAAAAATATCCACTCTCTTGTGCTGATGAACAGACCGGAGGATAAAGGCATGTTCCGCAAAATTCCCGTAACCATTATGGGTGCATATACCGAGCCTGTTCAGCCATATATGATTGAGCCGAAAATGATGGAACTTCTTGCCGAGAACGAAAAACGCAAAAAGAAAATGCACCCCATCGAGAGAATCGCACGGTTCCACCTTGAATTTGAGGGCATTCACCCCTTTATCGACGGCAACGGCAGAACAGGAAGATTGCTCTTGAACCTTGACCTTATCCAAAACGGCTATCCAGCAATCAATGTGAAATTTGCCGACAGAAAAGCATATTACGCCGCATTTGATGAGTTTTATAAAAATAACAATGCCGAACCTATGATAAAATTGGTTGCAGGATATGTAATAGAACGAATGGGACAGTATTTGGAAATATTGAAATAAGTTAGGAGAAAAAATTATGACTTCAAATAATGCCAATATCGGCTTTGAAAAACAAATTTGGGACGCTGCGTGCGTTCTTTGGGGACATATTCCGGCAGCGGAATACAGAAAAGTTATTGTAGGTCTTATATTCCTGCGGTATATTTCGAGCGCTTTTGAAAAACGCTATCAGCAGTTGGTCGATGAGGGCGACGGTTTTGAGGACGACAGAGACGCATATGTTGAAGATAATATCTTCTTTGTGCCGGAGGAGGCACGTTGGAACAAAATCGCTTCAAATGCTCATACGCCTGAAATCGGCACAATTATCGACGATGCTATGCGCGCCATTGAAAGAGAAAATACAACGCTGAAAAATGTGCTGCCCAAAAACTATGCAAGCCCCGATTTGGACAAGCGTGTTTTGGGTGATGTTGTTGACCTGTTTACAAATATGGATATGGGCGACACGGAAGAAAGCAAAGATTTGCTCGGCAGAACCTATGAATACTGCATTGCGCAGTTTGCAGCCTACGAAGGCGTTAAGGGCGGCGAGTTTTACACTCCGGCAAGTATTGTTAAAACAATCGTTGCTATCTTAAAGCCGTTTAAAAACTGCCGTGTGTATGACCCTTGCTGCGGCAGCGGCGGTATGTTTGTGCAGAGTGCAAAATTTCTTCAAGCGGTCTTGACTGCCATTCTCGCACTACCGGCAGTATTTTATCGGTTATCCGGCTTATGGTTGTGTCGGAACATTCTAACCCGTAAATATCCTTAATATGAGCCTCTATATCGCTTGTGGTCATACCTTTTGCATACATAGATATGATTTT
>CAKSFQ010000048.1 GCA_934454115.1 uncultured Clostridia bacterium | reverse complement strand
GCGCCACAAAGAGAAAAGCTGCAGTTTGAACAACGTGAAAATTTTGTTTATACTGTTGTGCCTAAAATTGAAAATCACCAAATGATTGTAATAGAAATATAGTAAAGAGTTTTTAGAGACTTTAAAAGTATGAGGATTCATATGTATTATGTTTTGAACTGCTATATGACGGATAGTAAAAACAAGTGCAAAAATCAGAGCCTTGTTTGAAGTTTATATCGAAGAGTATGTAAAAGCGGGCTACGGATACACGGAGTATCCCGAAAATATGAAGGATTTGAAGCTTTTGTCGGAGACGAAGAAATCGGAAACTACGCGTATTCGGCCATAAGGACTGCGTCGGATCAAGCACGGTCAGTCAGCGCGGAGATCCCGAAGCTTTTCTGCAGAATGGAGCTTTCGGCGGCAAGCGATCCTGTTTCGGTCGAGATCAGTGACGGAACGCTGTTTTCACCGTTCTTTACCATGAAGCTGAAATATGATTGTACAGATCAAAAAGAGGAGGTAATATCTTGGCTGAATTTAAAGGAGACAGCGAAATCATATACAGATGCCCAATGTGCCTGCAAACGCTGAACGATGTAACGATTGATCGGGATGAAAACGGAGTGTACCGCTGTATGAAGTGCTCGTTTACCGGAAGCCATAGCGAGCTGATGGAAAGGTATGCGGAATTTCGGTCAAAATACAAGTGGCGAAACAAGCGGATCACGCTGGAAGAACAGTTGAAAATGTAACGGCTGACAACGGAATCGAGGAATGAAATGATGGAAAAGTTCAAAGAAAAAGCAACCGTATGCTTTTTGGGAGACAGCATCGTTGCCGATGGCAAATTTATGAGGCGTATCTATGATTTTTATCTAAAAAAAGGAATACGTTTTGAGATGTACAATTGTGGGGTGCCGGGAGATAAGTGTGAAGGCGGACTTTGCAGGCTGGAAGAAACGGTGATGTGTCATAAGCCGACCGACGTGATTGTTTCTTTTGGTATGAATGACGTGAAACGCGAACTATACACCGGATCGATGGATGCAAAAGTGGTCAGCGAAAAACGAGAGATGATGGAAAGAAGCGTGGAGGCACTCGGCAGTATCATAAGTGAACTGAAAAAAAGAAACGTCAGAGTATCCGTTATGACGCCGACGCCGTATGATGCGTTGACAAGGTCGGAGGAGCCCGCCCTTATCGGGGTCGATGCCGCGCTGCGGGAATTATCCGATCGGTTTTTGACAACTGCGGCTCAGATGTCGGTTTGTGCTGTGGATATGAACAAACAGTTTTACGAGCATCTGAAAAATACGAACAGAGCGGGATTGCAGATTATCAAAGACGACAGGGTGCATCCCAACGAATACGGACATGCGCTGATGGCACAAATTTTTCTGAAAGAGCAGGGCTTTGACGTAGAAATCACAGAAGACAAAGCTGTGCTTGATCAAATGATAGAAAAGGGCTTTTCCGATTGGGAAGAGCAAAGATATCAAATCGAGCAGAGCTTTAAGAAGATGGACTATGTCGAGTGGAATGCCTGTGCAGAATTTAAAGGCAATCACGCGCTGAATGTCAAAAAAATCAACGCGGAGATAGGCAATGTAACGCGGCCGTATATTCTTGAATGTTACAGGGCGTACCTTACGCAATATGACGAGATGGCAGAAGCCAGACAAAAAATAGAGGAATATACTAAGACGGTATATAACCAATCATTTTTATAAAAATCAGGATGGGGATAGGATGCAATTTTATCATGTAAAAAAAGGTTCCGGATTTAAAATGGACGGCTATTATATTTGGTGCGGTTCCTGTATCAAAGGCGATGACGGCATGTATTATCTGTTTGCCTCGCGGTGGCCGAAAAGCACCGGCTTTCCGAATCGGTTTTCAGCAAGATGTTGCTTTGAATGAATAGCCCAAAGCCCATAAATCCGTCGCCGTGCCCGTACGGCAATGACTAAGCAGGGAACGGCGATTAGATCAAAATGAAATTTTTCGCAAAATAGGTTTATCGACACGCTCAAAGGACAGTGCCGCCAAATCGCGGCACTGTCCTTTTTTTTGATGAAATTAAGCCTCATACGAAAATAATTGCGCTTAAAATTGAAATGGGAAATCATATTTCTAAAGTTGTTATATAAATGCTTGATTTAGAATATTTTATTTCGTTTCTTGAATTCGTATTGACTTTTGGGGTATATTAGAATATAATAAAAATGTGATGTATGCATTATGTACGGATGTCCGGGAGGAGGATGGAATGTGAGAAATGCTGCTGTCAGAATTGAAAGCATCGAGATCAGGAATTTTAAGAATGTCGGATATGGGTATCTTGACTTTGAAAATGCGAAAAAAGGGTATGCAGCCAGTGTTCTCGGTCTCTACGGACAAAATGGTTCCGGTAAGACCGCGTTAATTGATGCCTTAAAGCTTTTGCGCCTTGCGCTGTCGGGAAGACCTGTGCCGGCGTATTTTGCAGACTATGTGAATGTAGACAGTGAGTGCGCGACAATCAAGTATGGACTGAGTGTTCAGAACCTGAAAGACGAGAGTGTCTATTCTGCGTTTTATGAGGTTTCGATCCGCCGCGATATGGAAGAGAACGGACAGAATGTTGAGCACGGTGATGAAGAAGCAGGACACAAAGTAACGCTCTTTAATGAGGCGTTGTCCTATGCTTATAAGGATCAAAAAGTGAAAATCCGGAGAACCTCCATGATCGATAC
>CAKSFQ010000047.1 GCA_934454115.1 uncultured Clostridia bacterium | reverse complement strand
AGGCAGATGTGACGCGGGCGAAGGGCTATCAATTCAAAGCAATATCTTGCTGAAAATCGACTTTTTCGACAGTCTGACAGCTCCGATCGGAGCTGTGCCTCAGACCGCTGACAAAGACAAAGTCAGCGGTCTTTTTTTGCAGTTATCCGCTAAGCGGCGGTAGCAGACAGCGACAGACGATTTCCATAATCATGTACCTACAGGCGTTCATGGTCAGCCGCATATTTGGATGCGATAAATTTTTCATAGTGCAAAACGCCGAAAATCCTTTCTGTTCATTGACGAAGGCGAAAGTGTATGATATGATTTAATGTGGGTTTTTGTATTAGCATGACAACGCTTTCTGCCGGAAAACTTGTCCGGCAAACCAAACGAAGAAAGGGGTTTGCTGAATAATGGATACAACCGGAGTTTATAACGAATACCTTTCGGGTGATGCAAAGGCTCTGGAAAGGCTTATGGAAATTTATGGCGATAAACTGACGCTGTATATAAACGGATATGTAAAAAATCTTCACGATTCGGAGGATTTGCTGATAGAGGTTTTTGCATATCTTGTCGATAAACGTCCGAAGATTAAAAACAGCTTTGAAAGCTATCTATATAAAGCGGCCCGTAATCATGCGCTGATGTTTTTGAGAAAAGCGAAAAGACATATCCTTCTTACGTGGGAGGAAATGAATTTTTGTATCGAAAATACATTGGAAGATGATGTGTGGTTTGCGCAGCGTGACAGGCAGCTTTATGAATGTATGGAGCGTTTGCCGTCTGCGCAGAAAGAGGCTCTTTATCTTGTGTATATTGAAGAAATGCGTTATAAAGACGCCGCTGCAATTTTAAGAAAGTCGGTAAAACAGGTTGATAAGCTGCTGCAGCTCGGCAAGAAGAATTTAAGACCTTTGCTGGAAAGAGAGGGAATAAAAAGTGCGTTCAACGAGTGAAAGAATGATGCTTTTGGAAAAGCGAACCGATGAACTGAAAAAACGGTGCAAGGCAAAAAAACATATGCTTGCGGTCATCTCGTGCGGTTCGCTTTGTCTCGCTTTAATCGCAGCTGTATCGGCGCTGGTTAGTGATTTGAATTTTAACGGAGTTGCACAAATGTCGCTGCCCGATGCTGCCGGTGTTTTTGCAGACAAAGCCTTTGTCGGTTACGCAGCCGTGGGCATTCTGGCGTTTTTACTCGGTATTTCGGTAACCCTGATGTGTAATATTCTGCATAAAAGAAGGAAGGAAAGGGACGAGGAAAATGACAGAGCTGACAGATAATCTTTTACAGCTTTTCTGTGTTTTTATTTGCGGATGTCACTCCTGCATGTTAGCCGTACGAAACAGAAGCTACCACCGTCTTTTGGTATCGCTCTTTTACCTGAGCTTCGGAATGGGGCTTGCTTATTGGGTGCTCTATCTGATATTGTTCGGCACTTCTCCGCTTGTATTTTGTATTTCGGAGCTGAGCTGGACGGCTTCGTATATTTTTCTTGCCCTGCGTCTTTATGCAGATATGCCGAAAGAAAAGCAGAAGGAGAAAGCCGTTTTTTGGATCTTGCCGGCATTTTCCCTTGCTATGTGTATGTTTTTTTGCACAAGAGGCAGCTATTTTGAGAACATCTTCATGGGAACGGCGATGGGAGTATTGGGATATTATGCGGTAAAAGGCATATGCTTGGCAAAAATCCGAAACCGCTCCGGAAAATCTTTAATTTTTTATGCAGCCTTGTTTTTTTATGCGGCAGAATATCTCTTATGGATTTCCTCGTATTTTATTACGGAAAATATTTTTTTAAATCCATATTATTTGGTTGATATATTGATACTGAATCCGGCTCTTATTCTGATAGCCGTTGCACAAACCAGGGAGGAAACACTATGCCGTACAACATAGAAAATATATTTATATGCCTTGCGGCTCCGTTTTTAATTGCCGCCCTCGGCACAAATGCAGGTAACAGAAAGAACTATCTTTTTATCGTTCTCGGCTTTGTCTGTTGTGTTATATCCGCCTATCTGAATACGTTTTTTTCGGCGCTTTATAATGCGCAGGATACAACTGCCGTATTGGAAATCTCACCGGTTATAGAGGAAACCGTAAAGCTGCTGCCTCTTTTGTTCGGCTTGATTGTTTTTGAGCTTCAGCCGAAGGAGGGCGGTAATATTATTTTTAATATTGCGGTGGGCTTTGCCACTTTTGAAAATGTCTGCTATCTTTTGGAAAACGGAACGGGCAATCTGTTTTATTTGTTTGTGCGCGGCTTCTCATCGGGCGCCATGCACATTACCTGTGCCTTTATCATCGGATATGGACTCAAAGTATTCCGCCGCCCTGCCGCACTAAGGGCGGCCTGTATTTTCGGACTGTTATGCGTTGCAATTACCTTTCATGCAACGTTTAATATGCTTATGAAAACTGACGGAATGATAAAGCAGCTGGGTTATGCGATTCCGATTGCCTCCTGTATTATTCTGCTTCTTCTGAAAGCCCCATTCAGAAAATTGACCGCTTCAAAATAACTTTGTTTTATACAGACCGGTAAAAATCCGGTCTTTTTTATTTTTTGGGGGGAATTTTATCTTTTCAAGCACCTATATAATAAAGGGACAAATCGAGGAGGTGTTTGCGTTGAAATCCAATGCGGAAAGAATGGGCTTAGTTTTCACCCGAGCCAAAAGAATAAAATATCGCAGGGAGACAAAAAAGCTGAATTTCTGCAAGGCGGCAACCGCCCTGCTTTCTGTTCTCTTGCTGTGCTGTACCGCATTATTTCCGGCGTCGTACAAAAGTGCGGCGGTTGCCGGTTACTGCGGTGCAATTCTGCTGATTGACGGAGTGGGCGGATATGTACTGACAGCCGTTGTGACATTCGTCGCCGCAACGGTGATTACCGTTATTTGTATTAAAATCAAAAACAGGAGGAATCAAAAATGAGCAAAAAAATAGTGTCGGTAATATTATCACTTTGCATCATCATTTGCGCGCTGCCGCTGAATATTCTTGCGGCGCCCGAGCAAAACGAAACGCTTACCTTTGAAGTAAACGGCCAAAAAACGCTTCTTCTGCAAAACGATTACATAAGCTTTTATTTCTACGATTTTCGGTATCAAACCTATACGGCAACGG
>CAKSFQ010000046.1 GCA_934454115.1 uncultured Clostridia bacterium | reverse complement strand
GCAATGGACGACATAATGGTAATCAAAAGCTCACCTTTACTGTCAAGGGTATAAATATTTTCTTTTTCAAAAAATACAAGGGGTATGAAAAAAATGGGCGCAAAATCCCCTTGTGCTTATGCCGTCTGTGCTGAGTGCGTCCGCTATCTGCCTTGCGGAAAGCGTTTCGTCGATATGCTTTGATAAAAAATCCAAAAGTATTTTCCTTTGCCTTGTCATATACTTTGACACTCAATACACCTCAAATTTGCAAATCATTCGCAAATTATGTTATATACTTCTTTTTTGATTTTGTCAAGATTATAAAATACGTTTTTATAGATTTTATAGATTTAACTGTTAAATAGCTAATGTGTTAAGGAATTCGCAAAAATAGAACCATGTTGAAACGAAGTAGATGTTTTGGCAAGCCTGATAACTTTTCGGGAATATGTAAAAAATAATCCCGGAAGAACCGGATACTATGTAAAGATGTTTTCTGCATTTAACTTCGCCTTTTTAATTATACTTGTTGCTGTTATGATGTTAATTAATTAGCGTATCGGGAACAAGCATTTAAAGGTTAATTATAAATTATAATAGTACCCTTGACACGAAAAAATAAAAAATGCACAAGGCGAAGGGTTGTATCAAAATTATTCACCTTTGCCAAATAAGGACAATAGCTTTGATACAAAGGCTATTGTCCTTATTCTTTTACAAAACCCGACTTTTTCTTAAATTCGGCCTATTTACGACGGTCTCCGACGATTCTGCTTCTTCCTCATTCTTTTTATCATCGTGACAACAGCCGTATGATCGACCATAACGTTAAAAATAAAAACCGCTGCAATGATACCGATGCTGATTCCGGCGGCATAAAATCCCCACACAAACAGATGATCCGCCGAAATTGTTATTGTTTTTCCTATCAGCCAAACAAGCATTACGCCGAATATACCGTTCAGTATGATGTCCTTTATAAATAACACGAGCCTTCTGCGCAGAAGATGACGCGATAAATACCAGGCCATATATGCCGCCCTTGCCGCCATAGCGATCATTGTACCAAAAGCCACGCCGCAGATACCGAACCGCGGCAGCAGCAATAACGAAATTGCCATATTAAGAATCACTTCCATATAGGCGCCGTTTTTTGTCTGTCCGTAATGTCCCGCCGCGCTTATAATGTTGTTGTAAGGGATTCTCATACAAAAAAACCACTGTGCGGCAATCATCATATAAGCAAAGGCGGGGCGTACATACATTGCATCGGTAACGCCTTTGGTATAGATACTCACAAAGGGAAGAATAAGAACCGCCTCGGCAACGCACACAAAAGTCGCAGCCGCAGTATTCACTATCCTATAAAATTCAAACGAAGATTTCAACGCATCT
This sequence comes from uncultured Clostridia bacterium, assembly GCA_934454115.1. Classification (GTDB taxonomy): domain Bacteria; phylum Bacillota; class Clostridia; order Monoglobales; family Monoglobaceae; genus Ructibacterium. The sequence goes on along the minus strand of CAKSFQ010000046.1, from coordinate 4,041 downwards.
TTTTCACCTTTTGCAATCATATTCCCAACAGCCGCCGATATGCTGTCGGAAATCGTTGTAAAAAAGCTTTCCACCGCATAGATAATGGAGTTATATACGGAATATACCGAAACCTCTTTTGTTCCGCAGGCAATCGAAATCAGCACAATATCGGTGTTCATATGAACGAAAAAGGCAACCTGGTGCGCAATTCCATCGCGTTTGCGCGGAAGGTCACGGCCTTTGTCATATGTTTTGTCCACGATGCTGTAGCGCCGTTTCACATATAGTCTAAACACCATAGGATTTAGCAGAAAAACAACTGCGCTTACCGCTTTTACACTATGGATTCCAAATCCAAGGCGTATAGCAACAACGCATATAACCGTATTTAAAATAAGCGTTATGCTTTGTATCCCCTGCACAATCCGTATTTTCTGGTCGGCGCGTATTAAAAGCCGGTGCGTCATTGCAAAATAATAGGTAAAATAGTAGCTTATGCCGAGTATCAGCGTTAGCGTGCTGACATATGCAAAATCATAATCGGTGCGGATAATCACCTTTGCCAAAACCGCAAGTATAAGTACAAGCCCCATATATACATAAGACAGCTTGCTAAAAAAGTCCCTCGAATAATTAAAAATATCCGATATCGATCTTTTATCCCCATCGGCAAGCGGCTTGTAAAACGCCGCCAGAATAAGACCGCCAATACCGCATTCCATGATTACAGTATAATTTAAGAGCTGACTTACTGACTGCAAGATTCCGTTTACATCAGAGCCAAAGGAAAGGAGTATGTATCTCGGAAGTATTAAAGAACATACCGCTGCGGTAATCTGATATATAACGGATGCGGCTATATTTGCCGCCGTTTGACGGGCAATACTTTCGTTACGGTTTTCTGCGTTCACTATATTTTTCCCGAAGCAATAAAATTTTTTCTTTAAAGAAAAACATCATAAAAAGTAAATACAAACATCTGTTTTCGGCAAGATACAGCTTTGTCTTTAATTTTTTGTCAATGTTCTCCTGTTTTGCCGTATCGAATACTTCCTGAAATCTCGGATACGACAGATATGTTTTCATTTTCTTTACCCTTTCACGAAGCGGTATTTCGTTGTTGTTCAAAAGCTCGCCTCTCAGGCAATGAATGAGTTGCAGTGATATATAGCAGTTCAGCTGTGTTTCCGCCTCAAAGCTTCGATTTTTAAATTCCGCTTCGAGTATGCTTATTAAAAGCTTTAGTTTATTGCAAAACCGGCTGTCATATTTTTTTGTAATGGAATATGCCGTCTGCCTGTATATATAGAAAAATTTATCCTTTGCAATATATGCGCTGTTTGCGTCAAGCAAGCAGGGATAGGAACATATGGCATCCTCGCCGTAATAAATGCTTTCATTGGCATTTAAGATCACCTTTTCGAGTACGCTCCTTCTGATAATCTTGGTACAAAGGCTTGGGATGACTGACGGCTCATTCAGCCTTGATGAATAGAGCATATAAGGATAAACTTCTTTTTTCAATTTTTCTTTATCATAAAAGCCTTCCGGGATATCTTTATATAGCGGAATTCTTAAATTTTCAGTTTCAATTATAATATCGCTGATACCGATATCGGCATCGTGTTCCAATATCTTTTTCATCATATATTCATACATTCCCGGTTCGATGTAATCGTCACTGTCTATGTATGACACATATTCTCCGCAGGAATTTAAAAATCCCGCCTTTCTCGTATGGATCGGCCCTCCGTGTTCCTTGTGAATTACTTTTATAAAATCATAATTTTGGGCATAGCCATCGCATATTGCGGCGCTTGCGTCTGTCGACGAATCGTCAACCAGCACGATTTCCAAATCCTTATATGACTGATTCAGAATACTGTTTATACACTTATCTAAAAACTTTTCCGTATTATACACCGGAATAATCACACTCAGCTTCGGATTCATCGCCGCACCGCCCTTTCTGTTGATTTCTGTATTTTATTACCCTTGCCGGAACGCCTCCGGCGACTGCATAGTCCGGTATTTCTCCCGTTACCACCGCGCCTGCGCCGATAATTGCGCCTTTCCCTATTTTTGCACCCGGAAGTATGGTGACTCTCGCGCCGATCCACACATCGTCGGATATAATAACGGGCTTATATTCGTCAAAGCCTTGGCTGCACATGGGAATATCCAAGCGGTCTGTCTTGTGGTTTCGCGTGTAGATAAAGCATGCCTCACCCATCATAACATTATCGCCGATTTGCGTATATGCGCCGACAATTGAGTCCTTCCCGATACCGGAATTGTTTCCGATTTTTATGTTAAGCGCAAAATCCGCGCCCTTTTCAATATTTACATTACTGCCGCACTCATCAAGCATAAGTCTTGTACAGAATGCGCGGAACCGTTTTGAAAAACCGCCCGCAAGCTTTCTGTATGATGCCGGAAGATACCGGGCAGCCGCTCTGAATAAAACAATCCCTGCAATTTTTTTGACATTCTTTACCACACCAATCGGAATCTCCTTCCTGTCACTAAAACAGGATAGCAGCGGTAAGGCGCCGCTGCCCTGTTAATGATCGTTCAACCATGCCTATGCGCATAAATATAACTACTGATAGTCATCGAGCACATTTCTATGATTACGGAGATCTAAATTAACATATCCGTCATCATCATATGCGCTTGTTGCCTTTAGCATGGTCTCGTAGTACCACTCGTTCTCTCTCAGGTCGTTAAACCCATAGGTTTCGGCGGTGATTTCTACGCCGTCCGCCGTTACAAGCTTCGCTTTGTCTCTGCCGATAATACGGTTGTAAATCGTACAGAATTCAGCTCTCGTAATCAGCTTCTCGACATTTACATTACCGTTTTCATCACCATGAACATATCCCGCTTTCTTTAGGATAGCGGCATAATTTTCATACGAGAGATCGGTTTTTTCGCTGAAGCCAAGACCCAGGCATATGATTTTAAAGGCTTCGCCGCGCGTCACGTCAACATACGGATATACGCTGCTGCCGCCGGCAAAAGCGCCCTTGTAGTTGATAAACTCAATACCGCTTCTGAACCACTCGCCCTCGATATCATCGAAAGCCGGAGGATTTGATGCACTGTACACAAAGCCATCGAGCCTATTGTTTTGCTTTACAAGACGGTGTACCATTGCCGATACTTCACTGCGGCGCAGATTGCTGTCCGCCGCCATCGTGTTGTCGTTGTATCCGTAGATATAAGCAAAGTTGCTTGTGTACTCAAACGCCTCGCCGTGTTCCTCATCCTCATAAACGGGCGGTGTATAGCCCGGATCACTCGGATCTACGATTTCAATCGGTTTCTGCGTTTCCTTTTCCACAACAACACCGTCTACGTGCCACACATCATCAACTACCCATGCCCCTTCTTCGCACTTTAATACATACCAGCGCATTTCATAGTTATCGGTTGTGAACTTGTCCCATTTTACGGCTTTTCCGTTGCTTGCAAGGATGTAGCCGCCGTTATATGCGTCCTTGATTTTCGCAAGAATTTCCGCATCGTCCGGCTTGGGTTCCACCTCACTGATGACATCGTCAGATGAAACAACTCCTTCTTTGTACACGACATGATAATCTGATGAACGTGTTCCTTCCGTCAAATTCGAATCGAACACGGAAGCGGTAAAGTACGAGGTGCTTTGAGAGGTTACATTTCCTTCTTCATCCATCTGAGCGCCGTAACGCTGAACAAAGAATTGGGTTGCGGTCGCAAAGGTGTAGTGTTCGGCAAAAGCCGGCATACTCAAGCCCAAAATCATCGCAATACCTAAAAGGATTGCAAATATCTTCTTTGTTTTCCTCATATTCATCACCTCCTTTCTCTGTGAAATTTAAAAAATATATATACAAGTCGCCTTACCGGCTCGTATATCAAGTATCAATGTCCTCTGATAAGAGCAGCCAACGATTTTAAAAACTCCCCGTCAGATTCCGCTATGATTCCTCTATCCTCCGGAATCTGCTCCTTTGCCGCCGCATAGTTTGTTGTCAGTACCGGCGTTTTCAGTATCAGCGCCTCACCGATTACAAG
>CAKSFQ010000045.1 GCA_934454115.1 uncultured Clostridia bacterium | reverse complement strand
GGGTTCAAGGGAAAAATCCCTTGCTAGAACAGCATTTGGATGGAGACATCTCTAATGCGTATCTAGCCGTCAACCTAGGGTAAACGTGACATTAGGATGGCTTTCAATGATGTTTAATAGACGGGGACCATACTGTTCACATTCAGGAACGAGAATGCTTTCAACTTTATCTGTGATGTATTCTGCGAATTTGTCCACCAGTACTTCCGGTACGGTGAACTCGCGGTCTTCGCTAGATACGTTTAGATAGGAAGGAATTGCTCGGCCGTCAACCGAAGATAAGATATTGTAAAGTTTATAAAACAGATCAGCATCTCCGGGAAATCGCGGCAACGAAGAAGTTTCCTTTTGCATGGTATGATATGGGCGTGTGAAGTTTTTTCTGTAAATTAGATTTTTCTATGACAAAATATCGGTTTTTCTGCTCCTAAAGTCGCTGAAACCCTATTACCATTTTGGAGAAAAGCTTGAGATTTACACAAGCATCAGCTGCCGTTTTCCTTATTATTCATATAAATCGCCGCAAAACTAAGAAGCTGCTTTTTTGAGGTAACGCCGAGCTTACTGTAAATATTGCCGTTATGGTATTTTAGTGTACTCTCCTTAACTTCTGCAATCTGTAAAATCTCAGGAACGGTTTTCCCCTGTAGATAGAGGTCAAATATGGTTCTCTCTTTGGGAGTAAGGCTGCGTATGCCTGAGCAGAAATGATCATAATCGTCCTGCACAATGATATTTTTATGCTCTTTTATCAGACGCCTGTTTTCAGTGCGTATACGTTCAATCTCGCTTTGCAAGCTCTCGTTTTTTTCGGAATGCTTGTCAAAGATTTTTTGATATTCGTTATCCCTTTCGGAAAGAAAGGCAAAAAGGTCGTCAATTTCCATAATGCCGCTCTGGCTTTCGCCGGAATATGTCTTTTCGGATTGCCTTATCTTGTCAAGCGATTTTTTTATCGGAAGGATAAATCGTTTTGAAAAATACAGGCTAAGGCTTAAAACTGCAAACCCCAAAATCAGAATTATAAGTATAAGCTGCATGGTGTTTTTCGTTTCCTGTCGGGAATAATCCGCATAAGGCATCATCACCGTAACCGAATAAGGTGTGTTTTCGGAATAAAGCGTTGTGTTTCTTGTCATGCCGATATATGCGCCGTATTCATTTTTCAAAGCAACAAGCCCCTTTTTCAAAGGCTTGATTTTGAGGGAATCCTGCGGTGCAAGGAAATATCCGTTTTTTGCGCCGCAGCTTAACCCCTCTTTAATATTGATTTCTTCATCGTCCGAACGAGAGAATACGCAGGTTATGTGCGGAAGTGTGGACGGTTGTGCGTGCGATGACTTAAAAACGCTTTCGTTCACTTCAAATCCGCAGATGCCGTAAACGCAGTTGTCGCCCCTGATCGGAAGCGCAACAAGCATAACGCGCTCCGATGTTCCCGGGAGCGTTATAATATTACAGATGTGAGAGGCTCTCTCAATCGGCTCGGCGGTATCCGCAAGGATTTCCTCAAGATTCGGGAATCCTTCGACGTCAAATTCCAAATGCCATTTACGGTGAGGCATAATGCCCTTGTTTATTGCAGCCTTCACATTTCCCCTGTAAAGAAGCATCGTTTCCTTATCCGATGTTTCGAACAAGTCCTGATTAAGATATACGCCTGCTTTTGATCCGCTTGCGCCGGTTTGAGACGCATCAAGCAGAATAAAAGCGCCGGAACAGCTTGCCTTTAAAAGCTCATCCTTCAACAAATCAATATAGCGTTCCTCAAGAGCGTTGATATGTAAAGAAGAATTCTGAATGCTGCCGAAATCTTTATTTTCCGAATTAAGATATTGCTCGGTAATTTGCGCGGCTTTTTCGGAAAGCCGCGCGCCGCGCAGGGTAATGTCGTTGTAGTAGGACGTCATTTCCCGGTCGAAGAACTCGAGTTGGAGGCTTAATATATCCGACATTTTATCCTCGGTTGTCGAAAAATGTCCGAATAGAAAGAGAAAAGCCGCAAATATAAGCAATAAAACGATTGCCAGGATAAACATATATCCAAACAGTTTTTTTTGCATAGATTGCTTTTTATTCCTTACCAATCTTTGCATAACAATCCCCCGTTTATTTTTCGCAGAGTTTTTGCCAAAGCTCATCGGCAAGCGCTTCGGGCGGCGCGCTGCTTAACGCAAACTGCTTCTGCTCATTCCTCAAATAATCGTAAAATGCGTAAACTCTGCTGTAATATTCGGGACTTTGCTGTTCCGACAAAGCCTCAGAGTCTTCCTTCGCTTTTTTCAGAGCCGAATAGAGCTTCTCATAATCGGCAGTTTTAAAGCGGTAGTTGTCTAATTTGTCAAACGCACCGTTTGTAACCGGCATATAACCCGTTTGACATACAAAATCAAGATTTCTCTCCGGCTCGGTAAGCCATTTTGCGAAAATCACTGCCGCCTCTGCTTTTTGGCTTGAGGTTTTATATGCGCAAAGACCAACTCCGGCTTGCGTGATATACGGCTTTTTGCCGTCTTCTGCGGGCAGAGGCAGTATCTGCAGGTTCATCGGCTCGCTTGTTCCGTCCTCATAGGTCACGGTATCGTTATAGTAAAGAATTGCGGCAGACGAGCCTATGCCCGCCACAACTTCGCCCGTCATAATCTGTGTGTTTGAATAAAGGTTTGAAAGCATAATATGTCCTTTTGCAAGCGAATCCGCAAACTTCATAAAGGTTTGCCTAAAAACCTCGTTTGAGGGATCATAAAATCCGTTGTCGGTAAAAATGTTTGCTGCACCGTTTTCCGCAGCCGCAAGCTCAACGGCTCGCAGCGGATAATCGAGAGCGCAGAACGGCTTTCCGCCCGACCAGTCGTAAAATTTTGCGGCAACGTCAAAAAAGCCGTTCCAATCGGAAAGGGATTCGTATGTAACGCCCGTATCGGCTGAAAAACGTTCAAACTGACCGCCAGCGATGAATAAAAGATGCGTGGATTTAGATACCGGAAAAACAGACAGCTTTCCGTCTGCCGTGCCGTCTTCCAAAAACTCCGGAACATATGCCGAAAGCTCTTTTTCGGAAAAATATTCGTTCCAGTCGAGCAAAGCATCCGTTCCAAGCTCCAGCGCATTGCTTTTGTGCGCAAAGAAAAGGTCAGGCATTTCGGCGGAACCGGGAACCTTGTTATACGCGTCAAGCAGTTTTTCACCTATTCTGGAGGCGTTGGACATTGCCGTGACATTGATAATAATACCTTTTTCCATACCAACCGTTTCGTTAAATTCGTCAATCAGCCGGTTCATCGGCGAATCGGACTGTTCACCATATACGTGCCAAAGCGAAAGAGTAACGGGATTGTTCTTGTCAAGCTCCGACCTTTTGCAGCCGGAAAGACAGCAAATCGATAGGATAAAAATAAGCAAAAGCAAAAAAAATGTTCTTATTTGTCGCATATGATGGCCCCTCCGTAATATGTTTTGACGTTTCTTTATCATTCTGTATTACCATCTATATTTTTCCGCATGCTTTCCCTGTGCGGGATGCGAATCTCTGGAATTTCCCCTACTTTTCCCCCTACTTTTCCAAAAAAAATTGATTTTTTTACAATTCGCCCTATACTTTTTTCCAAAAGTATGGGAATAAATTATGATTTCTCTGTATAATAGAAAACGTGGAAACTAAAATTTACAGTGTAGGAAAGGATTGTCTGCAAAAATAAAGACAAAGGATGTCTTTGATGCAAGTGCGTTGTACTTACTTAAGGAGCGTTTAATACCGAAAACAAAGGTGCATAAACCGGGTTGATGCAGATATATCCGACTCAATTATATCATGTTTTTGGTGCATAGTCAATGATTTGCGGACAATTTGTGTAGGTTTATGTAAAACGAACGGTTTTTATGAATTTCCGGAGAGAAGGTGAGGCGCATGATAAACGAGAAGCACAAAGCGGCTGCATACAAAGTCATTCCGTCACAGGGCGGAAACCGTTACAGCTTTTTCTGCGAATTGTCGGGGATGCTTGTCTGTACCACGGGAACATATTATGCAGACGATTCTGAGGCGGAGCTTTCGGCGGCGTGGGAAGCGGAGGGCAAGAAAAATTTTAATTTTTGCCATTTGTGCGGCAGATGGGTCGACTCGATTGTGTATAATCCGGATATGCTGATGTGTACGGAGTGCGCACCCCTTGAGGAAGAGGCAAAGTATTGTAAGCATTGCGGAGCGAGGGTAGAGGACGGCGCTGCAATCTGCGCTGTATGCGGCAAGAGAATACTATATTAAAGGATTTGATAAAAATGACAAGAAATAAGCCGTCGCGAAAAAAGGTTCTGGAGCATTTTGGCTTTGGTACGGAGCTTATGAAAAAATATAAGGTTTGTTCGAGCTGCGGCAATAAGCAAAAAGCGAAAAACAAGTTTTGTGAAGTTTGTCATGCAACGCTGACAGCAAACACGCTTTTTGATACCTATAGGTTAAAGGGCCGCTGCTGCGAAAAATGCGGAAATGTTCTTCCAAATGATGCCGGGTTCTGTCCTTTGTGCGGAGCAAAACAAAATGGGAAAGAGAGGGAGGAGGTAGTTTGATGGGAAAGAGAGTTTTATCACTATGTTTGGTATGTATGATGATCCTGACGCTTCTGCCGCTTGCAGCATTTGCGGACTATGCCGATGGGCAGAACTGTGGAAGCTGCGGCCACTACCATTGGGATGATCATTGCTGCGGAAGCTGCGGCCGCTGTACGGAGAACTGCAGAAGCGACTGCTTTGAAATCACTCATTGCCACAGCTGCGGAGAATGCTTTGCCGATATGAGCGAAAACGAATACTGCACCGAATGCTGGAATTGTATATCCTGCGGCGAAAACGAACACTGCAAAGCTTGCGGAGAGTGCGGCAGGGATATCTGCAGCGACTGTCATATATGCGAAGACTGCCGGCAGACGAACGGCGCCATTTGTCCGTACTGCGACGCCTGTCTGACTTGTCTTTACGGCGAGGGAAATCTTGAGGAGGAGGATTTGTGCAAGACCTGCCGTGCAACTCTTGCCTGCTGTCTGGAAATCGTTTGCCAGCAATGTCTGTCCTCCTGCAACCAATGTAAATCCATTGACGAATTCTGCATGGGTTGCGAAAGGTGCGTAGACTGTATTCCGGACGGCACCATCTGCTCGGAATGCGGCAGATGTAAGGATTGCTGGTCGGATGCACACTGTACGGAATGTAACAGCTGCGCATATGAATACCACGATGCCTGCGAACTGTGCGATAATTGCGCCGAAAAAGACGACAGAATCTGCGAAAGCTGCGGAAGCTGCGGTTTTTGCAGCGACTGGGAGCCGAGCGATATTTGTACCAACTGCGGCGCTTGCCCCAAAGAATACGACAGACTCTGTGAGGAAGGGGAGCACTGTAATCTTTGCTGGGAGTGGATTTGTGAAAACTGTAATCACTGCAGCTACGACGGCTACATACTGTGTTCGGATTGCGG
>CAKSFQ010000044.1 GCA_934454115.1 uncultured Clostridia bacterium | reverse complement strand
ATGCCTTCCTTCAGTTTTTCTTTGTCCGCCTCCGTTATGGCTTCCTCACCTTTTGTTGCAGCCTTAAAAGCCGTTCCAAATGCCGCTGCCATTCCGACAGCTGCCGCGTCCTCTCTCTTTTCAGCCTTGCTTCTGCCGAACCCGAACAAACCTCCTTCGTCATCGTGAACACCGAAAATATAATCAAAATGTTGCTTTGCATTAAGTACATACTGCATATCTGACCGATTGTTTTTGCTAAAGCAAACTTTAATCTCCCGCTTGATATACGGATGCGGGCGAAGTCCTTTTTTATTCTCCATATTGACTCTGTTCATGGTTCCGCCCAAGAACTTGATTTTCAAGCCGCACTCCTTAAATTCGGGCTGCTTGCCCGGTTCGCTTGCCGGCGTTTCTTCTAAATATTCCTCATAGCTCGCCACCTGATCATAACGGAACAGCTCTTTCATTTTACCTCTGCTCGCGTCACTTCTGTATACGATCCGAAACATTCCCAAATCGTCGCAAAATTCGATACCCATGGCCTTAACCGTGGACGGGCAGGTGCTTTTTTTGCCCTCTTTGGCGTAAACCTCCTCATAAAGTCTGTTCTGCCGTTTCATATACTCGACATGCCCCTTGATTTCATCGAGTGTGAGCTCGCTTAAACGAATATATTTGGAACACAGGTTCCCACAGTCGTCACAAAGAAATTCCTTGTTTTTGATTTTTGATCGGTGCATCACACCGCATTCCTTACCGCACAAAGCACAATTTTTTTTACCAAAAATGTTTTTAAAAAAATCGCCGAGTCCCATAACTTTTTCCTCCTTTAAAATTTATATTTTTAAAAGCTTCCTCCCTGTCCGCCATGACTTCTGCCCGAAGACGAAGTATGACTGTCAGAGTCCGCTTTTGGTTTTTCCGTTTTTGTTACCGTGCTGTATAAGAATATGTCTCTTGAAAAATCAAGTCTCATGCTGCCCGGCTTCATATAGTTTCCGGCGTTATCCTCTTTCACCGCCGTTTTCATCTTGGCGAGCTTCTTCTGCATCATAGCAAATGCAAAAAAAACGGGAAGAAGAAACGCTCCGGCGATGACGCACAAAATGTATTTCGTACTATGCTGTCTCTTATTATACGGTTTTCCCTGCGCCGCCATCTCCAAAAGCTCTTCCGCACAGTCCGCATAGGTTTTGACCGCCGTACTATAATCGCCTTCTTTTAAAAAGGGTACTATCTTTTTTTCAAGATACGCAAGACCATTTTTGTTAAATATCTTCTCTCCGCTGCCACAGGTGGAAAAATGATATTTTCTTTCAGAATCCGCTATATAAAACAGAATACCGTCATAGCTTTCGCCATATCCATAGCCGTTATAATCGTAAATATCGTCCGCCGCCGCTTGTTCATCGTAAGCGGACAGACTTTTCTCCGAAACAAACGCAACGTCAAATCGGTACTTTTCACGGATTTTATCAAGCTGTGCCGATAATTCTTCGTTCTGCTCTTTTGTCAGATATCCGGCAGAATCCGTTATCGGCGGATTTACAAAATCCGCATATACGATAACTCCCGATACCATACAGAGCACAGCAATAATCGTTATGATTGCTTTCTTCATTACGTGCACCCCCTTAACGCAGCAGAAAATATGCTATGGCTGCAGCCGCAGCATAAGAAAGCCCCGCAATTTTCGCAAAATACCGCCATTTTTTTCTGCTGTCAATCGGGTACTCGCCCACAACCTTACTCGTCTGTCCGTTGATGGCAAACCGATAAAGATTATTCATATATTTGATGTTAAGCATCCACACCGGAAGCAGCGAATATCGTATTTTGCCGCCGGAAAAGCTGATTTTTGTACTTTCGGGCATCACCGCCGCATAACCGTCCGTCGTTTCCCGGAATACGGAAACCGTGGAGTTTTTCACGCGCTCATTTGCACGTTCTATGCTTTCCTCTGCCGAAACATCATATTTATCCGCCATGTACCCCGAAAGATATGCACCGTTAAACTCTACGGCATCCTCATAGTGAAACGGTTCTACTGCCTCCATATACGCGTCATCCGCTTTTTTTGAACCGTCAACCGGAATGTTGGCAAAGCCCACACTGCCGCTTCTGAAAAGTCGGTAATAATCTGTTTTGGTATAATTGTAATTAGAATCACTCCAGCTTGTGGTTCTTTGTGCCCCGTAAGTTATCGCCGCGCTGCAATCGCAATCGAACATCCAGAATGGTACGTAAACACCTGTCATTTCTTCTATTTTCTTCTTAACCTTAAATTCGTCCGGCAGAAACGGCGCATTTTTAAAATCTGCCTCAAATGCCTCCATTGCCGCCTTTTTTTCTGTTTTAAACGGAATAATATAATCGGGGCGGAGCGTTCCCTCAAACTGTCCCTTGATCACCGCCGCATCGCCGCAGTAAGGACAGACGGTTGATCCCATCGTATCGTCACCGGTTATCTCCGCCCCGCAGGAGGGGCAGGTATAGCTTGCGAGTTCAATCTCTCCGTCTGCTTCATAGTTTCTCGGTTCGTAATGCTCCCAGTCATATTTTGACTCGCCCTGCATTTGCGCTCCGGCATCATCAATTTGCCGCATCGCGTCAAGTTCAAAATCATTTCCGCAAGAATCACAGTGCAGCGATTCATTCTGAAAAATCAGCGAAGCGCCACAGCAAGGACACTTATAGCTTTGTACCACATCCATTGTTTCACTTCCTCTTTGCCCGGCCGCTCCCGCCGCCGAAAACCGGGCGGCGGGAATATCCGGATATTTTACTTATGCCGTCTCTTTATTCTTGGCTGCACCAATTATGTACAGAACCGGAATAACCAAGCCGGTGGCGTAGTTAAAGACGTTGAAATCGCTGCCAAGTACGTTTGAGGTAACGTTTCCGGCTACGCTTAAGATTGCCACAATGATACCCATAACCAGGCAGGCTTGTGCCTTTTCGGGTTTATCGCAGTTTTTCACGCCCATAATTCCGGCAATCAACTGAAACACTGCACTTGCCAAAACCAGCACGCTCGCAAGCATAAGACCAACGGCGCTTGTTTCAAGAACCGCTGCCAAAGCTCCCACTCCGATCATTGCAATAATTCCTCCGATAATACCGAACGCTGCGCCGATAATCATCAGAATCCCCGTGACCTTCAAAAACTTCCTTCCTTTCATAATGAACCTCCTTAAAAAAATTTTTATTTATATCCACATTTTTAAAATGGATATGACAAAGTATTATCTTTCTACCGTTACAGCCTCGCACAGCGGCTTCACATCGCCGTCTTCGTGATCCAAGAGCATAAGCTTGTAAATGTATCCGTCACCGGAGTTTCCATACAAATAGTAATTCTCCTGGTTAACATATTCTACCCGATGATCGACTAATATTCCGTTCGCGTTATACTTCACACTGTAAATCCTCGCACTGCTGTTCGGCGCAAAGCCGATTACGGTATTAAGGTCTTCGTTGCAGCTGATAAAGGCTGCGACCTTCGGCGCAATCAGCGCATACCACGCGTCCGTTGCATCGGTGTCGGACATGATAGTCGACAAGGCGGTGCTGCTTTTTGCTCCTACGACTTTCATGGGAGAATACTCGCTTTGCGTAAATGTCTGTGTAAATGCCTTAAAGCTTGTGCCGCTGTAATTTCCCCAATAGATTTCCGTTATGCCGTAGGCAAGCATCGTTTTACCGTCAAACGCAGTTTTGCAGTCCCTTATATTCAGTCTTTCAGCAAGGTTTTCAATTTTCGCCGCTTTTATGCCCTTGTCGTACGTTGTCTTGCCCGCGCCCTTGATTGTGAGCGTTCCGCTGCCGTAAACAGAAACCGTACCTCCGCAGAGAATACCCACCGCATCGGTGACATCCGCTTCGATGATACTGTCGCCCGTAAGCTCTATATCAAGGTCGCCGTTTGCATAAATTCCGACAGATTCCGCCGTGGCGTAAATCGGATGCGTCCCGATATGCGCATTGTTCAGCGTCAGCTTTGCGGGAGACATTGCCGTTTCCGGCGTAAAGCTGACCGTACCGCCAAACAGTGTCTCGGCATCACCCTGTATGGCGTCTTCGCCCTCCACCGTTATTATGGGTTCGGCAAATACCGCATAAAGCGAAAGTCCCGTAGGCACAAAAACCTTATCTCCCGACAAATAATCCACCGTTTTGCCGCCTTTTTCAACCGTCCATCCCAAAAAGCTGTATCCGCTTTTTATCGGGTGAACTTTTGGCAGAACTACTTGATTGTACGTTTTCATCCGTATGGATTTATACGGCTGGCTGCCGGCCTCCGCTTTATCAAACAGAAAAAGAAACGCGGTTTCCTGCATATCGCTTTTTGTAAACGAATTGACAGCAGACGGCTGATATCCGCACTTGGCGCAGGTTTTACGATATAGCCCTTCTTCGGTGTCGGTTGCTTCTCTTAAAAGCTCGTATTTGTAGCTGTGCTTTTCATTCTCCTTGTAGGTCACGATATTTCCGTCCGCATCCTCATAGCTGCAGCGGCTGCATATACGGCTGTGGTTTGTACTGTCCTTTTGGGCACACGAATCAAATTTATGTCTTACGGAGTGACTGACAAGGTTGTCGTTTACACCTTTTTTAACTTCCTCGCCGTTTACCTTTACAACGCATCTGTATGTTTCGCTTCCCGGTGTCCTGTTTGTCACAACAAATGCCGGCGTCTCATAACCGGCAAACATGCCGATGCCTACCCCATAATCAACAAGCTGTTTTATGCTGATATACGTCGAATCGGATTTAATCTGCCAATCATAGGTAACCGTTGCCCCCTCCGGCGCGCATACCTTAATGTAAAACGCTGTGCTTTCATTGCATTCCGCGACGACCTTATCCGTAAGACTTTCGATAAAGGACGCTGTTTCCGTTCGCCCGATGCGCACAGGCAGATCCATGCTCTCGCTGTCCGATGTCACCGTCAGCGTAAAGCTTTTTTCCTCCGTTGCCGTGGACGGGTAAACGCCGGCGATATAACGATTGTCTTTGATTAAAAGCCCGTAAGCTGCAAATTCCGCATTGCCCGTCACCGTATAACTGCCGGCACCGCTTATGTAATTATTCAGGTCAATGTTAATGGGCGATCCCGAAACACCTGCCGGAATTTCGATGGGCTTTTGGCAATATACCTTAAACCCCGAAGCCTCCGCACAAGTATAATCGCGGTACACATGTATGTCCTTGGAGGGCTTGGAAAGATGATTCTCCGCAGGGACATCGTTTATATACAGCTTTGTTTCTGCCGTAAACCATGCATCACCCGTGGCTTTTGCATAGGCGCCGTATTCGTATACGGTATTCTCGATATATTCATTCAATAAGTTGTATTCGGCTTCTTTCTCAATCAGCGCATTTTGTGCCGCGCTGTCCGAAATCATATCCCCGTCATCGTCTTCATAAATCTGCCTTACGGTATAGTCCGATGTTCCGAGAGGATAAAAAATGGGTTTTCTGCCCGGCATTGGCTCGACATTGTAAAGCCGCAGCTCTTTTATGATCGGCTTCCATTGCGCGTAGATTCTCGTATTTTTATTGTATACCCTGCTGCTGTCAACCGATTCGCCGCCTTCGGGATCGGTATACCAGCCTTCAAGATAATACCCTTCTCTGTTGATAACGGTGTGATCATAAAATAAACTCGTAATCGTTCCGTCAATCTGCGTCGTCATATCAAGCGTCGCGCTGCCGGAGGCTCCGACAAAGCTGCCGCCGTTTGCGTCAAGCGTCACCGTGTATGGATTCGGGCTTTTGATTTTGTATTCCAGCGTAACCTTCGGCCAATTCACTCCTACGGTGTTTTTTGTTATCTTGGCCGGCAGAGATCCGTCCGACAGCAGTATCTGTGTATTCTGACTCATGCCGAAGTCTTTCTCAAAATTAAACAGAATCGTCAGCGCGCATCTGGTTGTGTTTTTGAAATTCATTGCATCCACATAGGTTTTTTTTACGGGGTCAAATACCATCCACTTAAGCTGGAATATGCTGTAGTTCACGCCGTCAGGCACCGTTATCGCCTGTGTCAGCTCCTCAACCGAGCTGTTTGGTCCGGGCTGCTGCGTCCCCATAATTTCAAGCGAATCCAAATAATTCTTCTTTACTCCTTCGGAACACAGATTTTTTGTTTTTATATACACATAACCGGCATA
>CAKSFQ010000043.1 GCA_934454115.1 uncultured Clostridia bacterium | reverse complement strand
GATTACCTCACAAACAGCACGCTCAGCCCATCGGTTGCGGCAGAATCGGTTACTGCGTTTGCATGGCAGTGGGCATGGACAGCAGACGCGCCGGACGGTGCATGGCATACAATCGGCGAAGCGTCGCCGTCTCCGAAATCAATCTACCTTACGCAGGATTTAGCCGGTAAGTATGTGAGATTTATGTATACGAACGCAAGCGGCAGTTATTACAGTGAGGTTACACCGGCAATCAAGTATGAGCATAATCTTGTTCACAAATCGGCAATTACAAGCTTGACCAGCCCTTCATACAGCGGGGCAATAACGGATAACGGAGACGGAACGTACAGCTTTGATACGAGTAATCTGAATTTAAGCTCCGACAAATCAGCGGGGTATTTCGGGATAGGTTCAACCTTTTTTGACGTTTCGGATAAGGAGGATATTGACGGAAGCTCAAACCAGGCAGACAAGGCCGTTTGGGCATCAATTGCCGTAAAACGCACAAGTGATGCGGAGGGACCGCTGAAATACGGCATGAGAATCGGCAAGGGAAATCATGATTACGATAACTGGTTAGGCTTTGGCGAGGAGATTACCAAAGAGTTTAAAACAATAACTAACAAATACAGAACACTGCACCCCGAATATGGCGACAGACAGGGGGCTCTCGGATGGTTTGATTTTGTCGGTGACGGAAAAAACGGGTGGAGCAACTTTGCCGATGCAGGAACAATCATTGTAAAGGATCTGTTTTTTGCGCTGAATGCACCGTATGCCGAAAATGTTAACATAAACGGAATAATGCAGTGCGGTCAGAATGTAACGGCAGATTACACTTTGAATAATGACTATAGTGTTTTTGTTTATAGCACAACTGAATATCCGAGAACGATAGACAAGTCAAGATACCAGTGGTATATGGCAGACAATGCCTATGGCGATGAAAGCGGTGGCTGGACTGCAATTGACGGAGCGACAAGCTCAACGCTGAACCTTACGGGTGAAATGGAGGGCAAATATGTGCGCGTGGAGGTTACACCGCGAAGCATTCCGTCTGGCGCCTCGATGAACTCGTATCCGGCAACGGGCGTTACGGTGAGCAGCCCGGCCATGAAGGTTAGGAAAGCTCAGGATACAGGCGTTACTTTCACGGGAACCGTTGCTGCGGGAAACACTCTGTCGGGTACTGCGTATTTCAATAATGAAAACAGTACGGAAGGCAACTATATGGCATTTATAGCCGTATACAACGACGAGGCTTTGTGCGCGTGTGAAGGAGTGAGATTTAACATTCTGAGCACAGATGCCGATGCGGAAAGGAATTTCAGTGTGAAAATTCCGGCTGCGGCGGCGGGAAACCTGACCGTAAAGACCTTTTTATGGTCAGACGATCTGGTGCCGGTGAAATAGCTTAGGCGTTCAAAATCTGATTTTTATATTCAGCTGCCGAACATCCGGACGGCAGCTGAATATTGCTGTGGGACGAAAGGCTTTGATGAAAGGAGAGGGCGTTGTTGAAACATAATATAAGGTTTGAAGAAACCGGCAACAGGTGGGACAATGCATTACCGCTGGGAAACGGCGTCTTTGGCTGCATGGTTTATTATGAAGACGGTATGCTTCATCAGGCGATGAATCATTATGAAGTATATTATAACATATCCGGTAATGTGCTGCCGTGTGACAAATTAAAGAATTCAGTGCAGTGCGAAAATCCGGGAGAGCTGCATGCGCAAACAGAAAAAAAGGCAAATGATAATCAACCGGTGGGTGATGAGCCATATTGTGACTATCACGACAAAAAGGAAACGGCATTTGACATGGACAAGAAGGGATTGGATATTTTTTCGTCAACATTTCCGCAGACGGGAGAACTCATATATTCATTTTCCGACATAATTTCCGATGCCGAAAATACGGTTGAGCTTTTTGTTGAGGATGCGAAAACAAGGCTGACATTAAAAAAGGACGGCATATTTCTTTGCGCGGATACTGTTGTTGCAAGAGAGGACTGCGTTATAACATCCGTGAAGCAGGAGCGGACAGGATTAGTAAAAAGCATTAAAATTGATTTCCCAAAATATGCCCGGTCAGCTGAAAATAAAATCGAATACAGGGCGGTTGATAACAGAACGGTTTTGTACACGGTTAATTACGGCTCAGTTATTGATGATAGCAGATTTGAGTTCTGTGGTGCAGTGCGGTTTGCGGGCGCCGAATGTTCTGTTGAAATCAAAGAAAACGGTGCGGAAATTAAAGTGTTGAATGACAGTAAAGAGTTCAAAATTCTGACCGGGATTTTTACCGACTGGAGATATGCTCCGGTTGCGGAGTGCGGACTGAAAAAAATTATTGAATTTGAGAACAAAATAAATAAGCTTTATGATGAACACGCAAGATACTGGGAAGAATTTTTTGCCCGTTCATCCGTAACACTGCCTGATAAATTTCTGGAGCAGGTTTATTTCATAAATTTGTATGCACTGGACTGCTGCAGCGGAAAAGACGGTATAATGAAGCATCAGGCATGCGGACTTAACGGATTATGGGCAATTCGCCATCCAAATTTGTGGGGAAGCGAGTGGTATTGGGATGTCAACATTCAGGCGGCGTTCGCCGGCGTTTTTTCCGGCAACCGCCTTGATTTGGCAAAGGTGTTTTCAGACGGGCTTCTGTCATACAGTGAGCTGAGCGAGCGTTTTGCCAAGGATGTTCATAACATAACCGGGGTTTCGGGGGATTATCCGTACCCGTTTTATTATTGTATTATGCCATGGTGCGCACAGTATTTGTGGTATTTGTATGAGTACAGTATGGACAAGGATTATCTGAGAAATGAAGCGTATCCGCTATTTGTGAAGCTCTGTGAATTTTTTGTCCGGGTGTTTAAATATGACGGGCAGCGCGGATATTACAGCATATACCCGGATATATCGCCGGAGCAGGGGCCGCTTGCTCACGATACAACGATAACTGTGGCGGCGGTTAAGTATTTGTTCAAATTTACTCTTGAGGCGGCGGAAATTTTAGGCGACAATCAACCCGTTTTTGAAAAAGTCAGAGAAATAGTTGCTAATATGGCGCCCTATGCGTTAAGCAAGGAGGGAACATACGGTGTGCATTTTAAGGATTCCGCAGACGCACCGGACAATATGTGGATACGGCACCCGAGCATGCTGATGCCTCTTTTTCCCATAGGCGAATTCGGCTTGGACTCCGGTGAAGAGATAAAGAGTATTTTGTCGAACACAATTGATTTTCTTGAGGACAGGTGTGAGATAGGAATTTTTGGAGGAAGCTGGCTCGCAGCCGCCGCCGCGAGGCTCGGCAGGGGGCAGACGGCGCTCAGACTGCTTTATGAGAGGGGTATAGATCATATGCTCCGCTCAAACGGTTTGAGTGCAGAAGAAACAAGCAGGTTTATGAACTATTGCCTGATTGTGCGGCAGCCGTTGTATTATCCGTGCATGATGGAATTTACGGGTGAAATGCTTGCGGCTGTAAACGAGATGCTGCTTCAATCGCACAACGGAGTAATAAGAGTGTTTCCCGCTGTTCCCGATGGCAACAGGGAATGGGGAAGGTTTCACAGACACGGCTATTCAATTGCGGATTATTCTGACAGATGTACCGTATATGAAGCTTGGAGTAACGTGCGCATCGACAAGCTTCTTGCGAAAGGGGCGTTTGAAATCAGCGCCGAGCTTAAAAACGGGGAGCTTAAATGGATTGCCGTAAAGAGCCTGAAAGGAGGGCGAGTTCGTGTGACCTCTCCGTTTATAAAGCCGGAAATGAATGTATATTCAAACGGAGAAAAGCTTGACGTTCAGCTTGAGGAAGGAATTCTAAGCTTTGATACCGAAACAGGCTATGAGTATATTGTTGCCGAAGGCACTGACGCATATACGGCAAAAAACAATGAGGAATACGGCAACGGAATAATGTCACATGAAACGTATACAAAACACAGGCTTTTTATGGGCGGAAACCTTGAAAGCGAATATCAGAAATGTATTGACGGATTTATCAGGGATCGGTACCTGGGTAACTGCAGAATTCAAAACCACACTGTGCATAAATTTGATTTTACCAAGATTAAGGACAAAAACTATTCCGCTCTTTTCATTCGCCAAACGTTTGCAGCCGAGGAAATGCTGATTCCGGCGACTCCCTTCGAGCCTGTGTCGGGCGTTGGTTACAGTGAGTTTGACGGATACGGTTTTGTTGGAGAAGGTGAAAGGAAAATTACAGACCGAAACGGTCCGGATGAGCTCAGACGCGATTTTGCAGAAGGCGAAGAAAGCTGCGAATTTGTTCTTGACATTCCGCGCGGACAATATGAGCTGCTTGTTATATCAGGAGATGAGGAGGAAGACAGCGTAACCTGTTTAAATGCTGTAAACGGCAGAAAAACAGGAGGAGAGATTATAAAAAAAGGCTGCTATCAGTGTAAGGTTATACCGATAGTGCAGGAAAAGGATGAATACCTCAGACTGAAAATTTCTACCGCAAACGGATACAGATGGAAAATTAATGCTATTTTTCTGAATATTCTTAGGGGCTATTAGCAATGAATCAGGAAAATCTAATGATTATACGGAGGAAATAAAATGAATTACAATTATTTAAAGGAAAAAATATTCGGAGTGCTTAATTTTTCCTATGACGGTGAAATTGAGTTTACGGAGCACGAAGGGATGTATGCCGCAAGAAAGAACGGAAAGGCGGTTATTGGCGCTGATTGCAAAAGCTCCGTGTGCCGTGCTCTGACAGAATTTGCAAAAGCGGTAACGGACGGAAAGGGCGAATTTGAAATTTTCAAAAAAATGCATTTTAAATGGTGCGGTCCGATGCTTGACGTTTCAAGAAACGCAACCCTTACAGTTGATACAATAAAAGAAATGCTTGATCTTAATGCTGCATTGGGCAACAATATGATGATGCTGTATTTTGAGGATATATTCGAGATGGATAAGTATCCGTATTTTGGGTATAAACGCGGAAGATATACGATTGAAGAAATGAGGGAAATTGATGATTATGCATATTCTCTGGGCATTGAAATGATTCCCTGCATTGAAACGCTGGGGCATTTGGAGCGTTATTTGGGCTGGGCAGAGGCAGCTCCTTTCAGGGATACGGAATTTAATATTATGCCCGGAACAAAGGAAAGCCTTAAATTTGTTGAGGAAATGATTGCCGTGATGAGGAAAGCCTTCCGTTCCAAGCATATTCATGTCGGTATGGATGAGGCTTTTGATGTTGGCAGAGGCAAGTACTTTGACAAACACAGGGGTGAGATTATAGACCAGCATAAGCTTTTGTTTGATCACCTTGCAAAGGTTAATGAGTTGTGCGTAAAGTACGGCTACGAACCTATAATCTGGAGCGATTTATTCTTCCCGGACTACGATTCACCCGAAATATACACATACAATTCAAAGCTTCCCAAAGGGTTTGAGGATAAGCTTCCCAAAGAAACGAGACTTATGTATTGGTACTATTCTAGCGTTAATAAAAAAAGATATCTTGCACTTCTCGAAAAGCACAAAGCAACGGGAAACCCTGTCGGCTTTGCCGGCGGTGCATGGTGCTGGGAAGGATATGCGCCGAATACAAAGTTTGCAATGGATACCAATATTCCTGCCCTTGAGGCCTGCATTGAAGAAAATCCGGAAATGGCGCTTATTACCACGTGGGGGGAGGCTGCATTTGAGACATCCTTTTTCCTTTGCATGCCGTCATTTGCTCTTTATGCGGAGTATTGCTGGAACGGTAAAGACGCAAATCCGGAGAATGCATGGGCCTTTAATGAGTTTGTAACAAAAACGCCCAAGAGTGTGTATGATGCAATGGATGCGCTCTCATACGGACTTTACGGCAATGTTGCCGTGGGCAGAAGGTTGTTTCAACAGGATGTGTTCGAAACTGTCGGTGTTAAGACGGTGTTGCCGCAGGACAATATGCCCGAAGAAATTTTTGTCGGTGATGAGCCGATGAAAACCATGAGAGAAGCGGCAGATTACTTGGAAAAATATGTTAATGAAAATGGCGATTGGAGAGGATATTTTGCCATTGAAGTGCTGGCTCTGCGTGCAACAGCAAATAAGGCAGAGCTTCACGCAAGGCTTTTTGACGCATATAAATCCAACAACAAACAAGAGCTTAACAGAATAGCAGAGGTTATCATTCCTCAAACAACAGCATACTATATGGAATTCTATAAGCTGTTCCAAGAGATATGGCTGAGAGAATGTAAAGCTTTCGGATGGGAAATTCATTGCGCGCGAAAGGGATTCCAGTTGGAACGCTTAGAATATGCGGCAGATACACTTAGAAAATATTTGTCGGGTGAGCTTGAAAAAATTGAGGAGCTTGAAGTAGCACAGCTTAACCAAAAGCTCACTGTATGTGATACAACAATGTTCGATTAGCATCGCGAGAACGAGTCAACCCCGAAATTTGTGTAAAGACTTTACGAAGCCTCCAAGATGATATATCATAAAAATATCATTTTGGAGGTTTTTAATTATGCCAAGGTACAAATGAAGTCCCGAAGAGAGGGCAGCGGAAAAAGAACGCAAGGAGAATTTGCGCAACATCATGAAAGGGCTGGATGTAAAGA
>CAKSFQ010000042.1 GCA_934454115.1 uncultured Clostridia bacterium | reverse complement strand
GACCAATCCTGATCACCTATCCGTTCTTCCAGAAATATTTTATCCAGGGCCTTACTGTCGGCTCAGTCAAGGAGTAAGAAAAAACGTTGTTATATATTTAGGAAGAAATAACTTCCGTCCTAAAAATTAAAAATAATAAAAAATGATATAAAAAAGGTGGTAATCGCATGAAAAAAATTTTAGCTATGCTTTTGACGCTCGTAATGTTTTGTGGGACGCTTGCCGGCTGTAGCGGCAAGAATGACAAGGCTGCACTGACAGAGGATCCGAACACGGTTCCGGAGGATACTTATGAAATTCAGTGGTATCTCATGTGCGATGCACAGAATGATGTAGCCAGCGTAGAAGAAGCGCTCAACGCTTATTTGAAAGACAAAATCAACGCAACCGTAAAAATCAACTGCCTGCCGAGCGCACAGTACACCAGCAAGCTTGGTACCATGATTAACGCAGGGGAATATTTTGACCTGGCATTTGTTGCAAGATGGGCACTTGACTATATCGGCAACTCCAGAAAAGGTGCATTCTATGATCTGACCGATTATCTGGACACTTATTTAAAGGATATCACCGATACCATGGGTGAAGAAAAGCTGGAATATTCCTATGTGGACGGCAGACTCTACGCACTGCCCGTTTATAAGGAAATGGCAACTCAGTACGGCTGGATTTACCGAAAAGATATCGCAGAAAAGTACAATATCGACATGAGTCAGTACAAGAGCTTTGAAGAACTGGAACCGGTCATTAAAATGATCAAAGAAAAAGAACCCGATATGAAATATCCGATTGACTGGGCTTATGGCGCCAGCGAGCCTGCATGTCTGGTTCAGTCCGCAAACTACATCATGGACGGCAAGTACGACGGTATGCCGGTTAACAAGTATGCAACCGACGAATACAGACAGGCATTGGATATTGCGAGAGATTTTTATACCAAAGGCTATGTTCGCCCCGATGTGCTGACGACAACGGATCAGGTTGCAAGAATGAGCGAAGGAAAGACCTTTGTGATGCTGCAGCCGTTAAAGCCGGGTAAGGTACAGGAGCTGTTTAAAAACAGCAACTACGACTTTGCACAGGTCGGCATCACAGAGCCGAAAATGGATCACCTTGCAGGCACCGGTTCGATGCAGGCAGTCTCTGCAACCAGCAAGAATCCTGCGAGAGTCATGAGGTTTTTAAATATCTTAAACACCGATCCGTATGTAAAGAATCTTGTAATTCACGGTATTGAGGGAAAGCACTATACCAAGATCGATGATAAGACCGTAGCGCCGATCAAGGGCAGCGGCTATGACCTTTACAACAATAGCTGGATTGTCGGTAATGTATTTCTTGACTATCTGGTAGAGGGGGACGATCCCGACAAGCATGAGCAGCTCAAGGCATTTAACGACAGTGCGGCGGACTGGGATGCCGGTAAGTTTAACCTGAAAGAGGTTACCGATCCTGAAAGAAAGCAGAGACAGCTTGAAATCAATACGGCGGTTTCCAACTACGAAAAGCAGCTGCAGCTCGGCGCTGTGGAGATTGAACCGACACTCAATGAGTTCCTCGGCGTACTTGACAAGGCCGGCCTTGATCAGGAGCTGAAGGATATCACGACGGAATATAAAGAGTTCTTAAAGACTATTCACTAAGCGGCATACGGAGTTTGGAAACACAAATACAATGTTGAAATCGGCAGAGTTTTGTAGCGGAGGGCAGTCGTCCTCCTCTGCAAAATTCTGTGTGTAGAAACCCGTTAAAAATGTGGGATGGAAATGAAAACAAGGTAAAGAGACAGAGAAAATGGAGAGGATGCCGTGATGAAAAAAATACTGAAATGGCTTACTGCATATCTGTTTGCCGCAGTTGTGGCGGTTGCAGGCATGACTGCTTTTGCCGACACGGTTACGACAGTTGTACTGGAAACCAATCCCGGTACCGTCATTCCGGCCAAGACGCCGGGCGGAACGCTGCCGAAAATCGGCATGACAAAACAAAATACGCTGCGCGTGACGTTTTCGGGCGGAACCGCGCGGTACGCTTCTCTTACGGTGGTCCCGGCGGAAAATGGAATCGCATTGGATGCAACAAAAGAGAATGTCGTGCTGATGCAGCAGCAGGAGATCTTGGACGGGACCGCGGTCTTTGACTTTGGGTTAAAGGAATCAGCCGGCGTAGGCGTTTATGCCATGCACATCGGCGGAGACGGATGTGAATCGGTGACGAGATATTTTGAGGTCAAGGATATGAACACCATCGAGAACATCACGTGGACGACCGAGCAAGGCAGCGTTGATCTGGCCGAGAGTGCGGACGGAAACCTGCCGGCAGTCAAAGATGACCTGGAAAATACGGTGAAGGTAACCTTCAAGCAGAAGAAGGCCGGTTATGCATCGCTGACTGCGGTTCCCGTGATAGACGGGGCGCCGATGGCGCCGACGGAGGAAAATGTCGTGCTGATGCAGCAGCAGCCCATCACAAACGGCGAGGCAACCTTCCGGTTCTTATTCAAGGAATCGCTGCCGGACGGCGTGTACGCCTTGTATGCCGGCGGAACCGATACTGAGAACGCGGTTCGGTATTTTGCGGTCAGCACCCGGTTCGCACCGGAACTTAGGGGCGGCGAAACGTTCCAGTATGACGACTACAAAAACAGCATTGTCTTAGGCTTTGACGTCAAGGATAATGTAAACTTTGAGGATTGGGTAAAGCAAAAGGATGCAATGGAGGTGACGCTTCGCACCGGCGGCAACACGGCGAAGGTCAGCCCGGCAGATATCACGTTTGATACGTCCGAAAAAACTATCTGCATCCAAATGCAAAATTACAGGAAAATCCTGCCGACCTTAGATACGGTGATGGAAGGCAATATGCAGACGGCAGAAATCGAAATCGTGACACCGGGCTACTGGGCAAACGAGGAGCTGGGCGGCGCGCAGCGCGGCAGCTTTACGCTGATAACGCCTAAGGTGTCTGCAGAGGGGTTTTCAAGCGGCGTTGATTTTGAAATTGAACTTTACTCCGAAAACGGACTGGATGGCGCAAATGCGATCATAGCGCTCTATGATGACGGAACGCTGGTTGATCTCATACATCAGGGCGGCATCAGCCTGACGGCCGGTGGATCCCAAAATGTTTTAATGACCTTTCAGACGGACAAAGCAAGGGAGAGCGGAAAGTTTTCGATGAAGGTGATGCTGTGGGATGCATGGTCGGCAAAGCCGCTGACAACCTGCGTTGTTTTCCCAAAATAGCGGCGTTGCGGTAAGGCGATAAAGTCAACGAAAAAAGGAGATGAGGGAATAAGAATGAAGAAATTTCTTAGCATAATTCTTATGATCAACATGGTTGTGATGTCAGCCGGAATGTTTGCGTATGCAGACGATGAGACGGCGGCCGCCACAGCCGAGGAGCAGGAAACGGCAGCGGTATCTTTAGAGGGCATGCCCTATTACCGTGCGGTGACGGTGCTCTCAGCGCTGGGTATCATGCAGGGTAAATCAGAGACGGACTTTGGAGAAAACGATTTTCTCACCCGTGCGGAAATGAGCACGGCGGCGGTTCGTTTTCTGGGCATCGACACGGAAAATCCGGGGAATTCCAAGAGCCGGTACAGCGACGTGGCAGATGATTACTGGGGCAAGTTTTATATTGACACGGCCTCAGACCTTGGCCTGGTAAACGGAAACGGAGACGGCACCTTTGCCCCGGAGGACGAGGTGACCGCCGAACAGGCAATCAAGATTATGGTTTGCGCACTGGGTTATGAGCCTAAGGCGCAAATGCGCGGTACATACCCCGGCGGATATATCACCGTTGCCAACGAATTGGGCATGCTGACCGGCATCGATTTTTCGGACGGCTACGATCAGCCGATTCCGAGATGGAAGCTGGCAATGCTGATTGAGCAGTCCTTAGAGGTTGAGCTGATGGAGGTGAAAACCTACGGTGAGGATCGCCGCATCGAGGTTGCAAAGGACAAGACGGCATTGTCTGCCTATCACCGCACCGAAAAGAAAAGCGGTACCGTGGTTGCGTGTTACGAATCAACGCTGGACAGTGACGACCTGTACGCAAGCGATGTGATGATTGACGATACCGTATATACGACCGACCTGGATATGGGAAGTTATATCGGATATCATGTCGATTTTTATTACAGCATCGACAAGAATGCGTTAAAGAATAAGGTTATCGCATTCTTTCCGCAGAAGGACAGCACCGTATCGACCGAAATTGATTTTGACGATATCGAATCCGTCAGCGTGAATGAAAGCTTTGATGTTACCGTCTCGTACGAGGTTGAGAATAAGAGAACGGCAAAGCAGATTACGCTGAAAAAGCCGGTGATTATGTATAACGGCAAGGCGGAGGAGTTTGCGACCGCAGCGGATACGCAGAAGTTTTTGGACGAAAACCGGAATCAGGGCAGACTGGTGATTTTAAATAACGCCAACAACGATTTTCAGAATGTGCTTTCGGTAGAAAATTACGATGCCTATGTGGTGTCCAGCGTGGACGCAAACAATATGCAGATCAACTATAACGTCTATGGCGTGGGCAAGGTCGATACCAAGACGCTTGATCTGTCCGACAAGGACGTAAATAGCCGCAAGGTATTTTTCTACGGCGAAAACGATGAAAAGATCGATATTTCCGCACTGGAAAAGAACGATGTCATCATGGTTTACGCCTCCAGAGACAAGGAGCTTTATAAGATTCACCAGAGCAAAAAGCAGTTGACCGGCCTATTAAATCGGCGCGATAAGATCGCCGGCACCGAGCCGACGCCGACAGAGCGGCCGCAGCCGTATTGGAAAACGGTGACCAATGTGACGATGGATCGGTATGACCGCGTTGCGCCGGAGGCGGATAACGTGACAACCTACGTATATGCAAATGCGGCAATTGACGGCCGTACAAGCTGGCTGTACGCATCGTCGGGTGAGCATTATGACATTTTTAAAACCGATAAAGACTATAAGCGTATCTTCCACAAAACCGATTTCCAGCCGCGGTCAGAGCTGACGTATCCCTGGCCGTCGGATCTTGCTGACGGCGGCAAGGTGTTTGAGCTGAGCCGCGAGGAGACCAGTAACTGGACGCTCTGGAATCCGTGGAGTCCGTACTACGGCAAGATATCCACCTGGGCCGGCGCCGGCTACGGAGCGCCCGATTCGTCCATCATGCTGACCAACCTCTTTAATGAGGGCGCGGTTTCGACCGGTGACAAAATGCGAATCACGGCATGGGTGATCGGCACCGATGTGTCGGACGTTTTGCAGGCCAAGTACGGCGATGACGGCAGAATCACCGCCTCTGCCAACAAAGAGACCAATGTGCAGATGTGGATCTCGGAATCCAACGCGAGCGACCGGGACTGGCAGTACGGCGAGGATAAGAACTATAACCAAGAAGCGCCGGATCCCCAAAAGCCGGACGAGGTGGTTACGGCAACCATGAAAGAGGGCGAGTGGACCAAGCTGGTTTTGGAATATGAGCTGACAACGGACAACGCCTCGATCTCCAGTATTCAGATTAACAACGATAACGCGAGCCATGATGTGGCAAACTTCCCGTTAAAGCTTGCGATTGCCGGCGTGATGGTAGAACAGTATGTAGACCCCAGCAAAGCAGCGGGCAGACCGGAGCTTTCGGTAGATACGACCGACTATCATATCTATATTGACAGTACCGAGTATAAGACGGTATCCAGCTTTCCATCCAGCCTTTTGGAGATGGGTAAAACGGTGACGGTCCTGCTTGACAAAAACGATAAGATCGTCGGCTATATCCGCAGTCTTTCCAAGACGGGCTACGGTCTGCTGATGGATGTTGGCATAGGAAACAGTGCGTTTGAAACCAGCCTGATGGTAAAGATTTTAGACGGCGACAATGTGCTGACGACCTATGAGACCACCGAGAAGATCAAGGCCTATAACGGAACCGAGGTTACCAAGATGCCGGCGGCAGAGCTTGTGACGAACGAGCCGGCCGATCCCAAGACGGACTGGCATCTGTGGTCGACGAACAACGCCAAAAACTTTGAGGCGATTTCCAGAACCTGGCTGACCGATGCCGAAAAGTCTAAGGCGGCGTCAAGAAAGATTGTCTATTATGAGGTAAACTCTGACGGCAAGATTCAGACCATTCTGGTTCCGTCCATGCCGGAGGACAATCCCGACTGTAAGATCGTAATGGTCAAGGACTTTGAGTACAGCGAAAGCAATACCACACCAAGCGTTCTGTATCATAGCGCATGGCCGATGTTCCTGTTCCACGCCTCCGTGGTCGGCAGAACCGAGACGGCTTATCGTATCGCAGACGATGTCATTAAGTATGCTGCCTGGGCGCAGGACTATTCGGAGTCAGACTATGAGGGCACGACCGGCCGAACCGGCATGTGGGAGGATAACTTCTTCAAGGGCAAGAGCTGGGAACAGGCACAGCTGTACCGGCAGCCGGGCAGTAAGACGATCGACTTTATGGTGATGAACACCAAAAAAATCGATATTGAAGGTAAAAATAAGAAAAAGCCGGTCATCGTAGAAAATATTGAGGAGACGGCGGACGGCTACATCTTAAACGGTTATCATCCCGTTGAGATGACGACCTCGAATAATAACTATAGCTGCAAAATCAAAAAGGACACCAGATTGTTTGAAAACCTCTGGATGACCAAGCCGGATAGCAGCGGCGTCAAGCTAACCTGGGATAACATCCCGAATTATGCAGGTACCCTGCCGTATCAGTGCTCTTATGAGGCGCTGGGCATGGAGACCCCGTACGTAAAGCCGGGCGTACTAAAGGCCGGCGATGTGGTGAACGTCAATGACGATGGCGGCGAGATCAACTACATTGAGGTGCTGCGGCGTGCTGATGACGCGCTGATGGTATCGTATTCCACCATCAGTAGGTCAAACTTAGACGGCTTTTTTGAAAAGGGCGCCGGGTTTGCAAACGGCGAGATCACTGAGGTGAACTATGAGGAAGGGTATATCAAGGTCAAGGGCTTCTACTGGCCGTCGGCGACCGATATCGTATCATCGTCGTCCGCGCTTTACGCCCAGGCCGCCAATAACGAGGGTAATTATATTGCCGAGCGTGAGGTGGTATTCCCGGTATACCGTAACACCACCATCTGGGACGAGGCAAGACAGCAGTACCAGGTAGGTACCTTCGGCGATTATAACGTCGGCGATCTGATGTTCATATACGGAAGAATTGACGCCTCGACCTGTGCGATCATCTTCAAAAACCATAACAAAAAATAAGAGTGACCGAGCTCTCAACAGAAGGAGTGAAGAGAATGAAACGATTCGCGGCGTTTTTGCTGACGGCAGTCATGCTGCTGACCATGCTTCCGGCAACAGTCCTTGCCGAGGAGGCGCAGCTTGAAATTACGCTGAAGATCAACACCGAGTATCAGGATTATGATATGAAGCTGATTACGCTTGCGCGGGCGAATTATCAGGTGCTTGCCCCGGCAAGACCCTTTGCGGAGTCGATGGGGGCCGAGGTCTCCTGGGACGGTGCGACAAACACCGTGACCTTTACCAAAGAGGGTTACACGGCGGCACTGACCATCGATGCGGAAAACGGCGTAAAAAACGGGGAATCCGTTAAACTGGAGACCCCGGCCGAGATGATTAACGATCAGGCGTATGTCCCGGTTGAGTTTGTCGGCGGCGCGCTGAACTTTACCGTTCTGCGTGAGTCGTACGGCCGTTTTATCCGCCTGGTGTCAAAGACGGGGCTAAAGAGTACCAAGTATAACGGTGAGTTAAAGCCCGGTATGGCGGATCTGGTCTCCGAGGTACACCGAGACGTGCCGACCAAGTTTGAAAAGTCCAACCGCCTAGACGATCTGCTGTTTTATACCGACTTCAAATACGTGCCGGAGGAGGAGCT
Organism: uncultured Clostridia bacterium; assembly: GCA_934454115.1. Lineage (GTDB taxonomy): Bacteria > Bacillota > Clostridia > Monoglobales > Monoglobaceae > Ructibacterium. The sequence goes on along the minus strand of CAKSFQ010000042.1, from coordinate 2,144 downwards.
GACCGAGGAGAGGGTGCTGGATACCAGTCACCTTCCCAGCGGCGATGTCATCTACACCAACGATGACTTTGTGGACAGCGCCGGCTCCGGCGAGACGGTCAACGGCTGGTGGAAGCCGGTCGAGATCAAGGACGAGAGCGTTGACTTTGACCGCGCGGTGCAAATCTGCTGTACTTATCCGCCCAGCAATACGACCTTCTTTATCGTAAAGCCGACCAAGCGGATTGAAGAATATGTCGACCCAAAGGATAAATATCTGGTAAAGTTTTATGTCAGACTGGTCGGCGGCGGCCATGTCGACACCGGCGCCGGTAAGGTCTATGTCCATGTCGAGGAAAGCTATATCCCTACCTGGATTAAGTCCGTTTCTGAGACGGTTGAGTTTGGCAACGAGTGGAAAGAGGTTTACGCGCTGGCAACCGGCGTAGAAAACGCAAACCACATCGGTGTAACGACTGGCTTCTGGCGGCAGACGATTGAGATCGGCGGCTTTGAGGTACAAAAGCTGGCCCGTGACGCCGATACCTCGATGTTTGACGCATTCAAAAAGGATGTCGACCTGATTAGTCCGCAGATGTCAAAGGACGCGCCCTGGCGTGCTGAGGCACTGGATCGGATCGAAAAGATGCGCAAGGGCGACTTTAAGGTCAAGGTACAGGACAAAGACGGAAACCCGGTCGAGAATGCCGATGTTACCTTTAACATGTTTGAGCATGAGTTTAAATTCGGCGGCGTGCTGGACGCGTCCTTCTGGGACGATGAGGGCACCGGCAACTGGGTGCAAAGGTATTCTGAGACCATGGGCGTCAACTTTAACGCAATGGGCGCCGGAAACGCGGCAAAGCTGGCTTATTATGACGGCAATCAGCGTATTCTGCGCCGAAAGATTGACGATGCCAAAAACTTAGGGATCCGCTACTTCCACGCCCACGTGCTTTGGATGCCGTCGCTCTCATCCGGCCACGAGCGGCCGTACCGTTATTACGGGCCGGATCGGGTCGATACTATGGACTGGAATACCTTTGAGAATTACGTCAAGAACGACTTTAACCGGTTTATCACCATGTTCCCGGAGATCAACGAGCAAGAGGTTGCCAACGAGATGGTAAACCGTGTTACCTGGGACTCAAAATTCGGGCCCAACTATTTGCATGATCTGTTCCGCTGGGCGGACGAAATCCGCAAAAAGGACGGGCAGGAGAACCGCACCCTCGGCTACTGCGATAACCAGCTGAACAACCCCAAGTATTGGGAAAAGCTGGACGGCTTCCAAAAGGCAAACGTGCCGATGGAGATGCTCTTCTATCAGGGACACAGCTATGACCACGAAAACGATCCGCTTGATAACGCAAGACGGCTCAGCACCATCAACGAGACGTTTGACCGGTATACTTACGAGTACGGCAAGCAGTTTGGCGTCACCGAGATGTCGTGTTATTCCGAGACGCAGGAGTTCCAGGCGGACTTTACCCGTGACTTTTTGATCACGGCGTTCAGTCATCCGGGCTGCGAATCGTTCTACATCTTCTGGCCGAGTGATGTATACAGCGGCGGCCCGGCAAGCGCAACGGCCGGCTGTGCACCGCTCTTTGACGACAGGTTTAACGAAAAGCTGGGTCTTCGACAGTGGCAGGATCTGATCTATAACAAGTGGTGGACAAAGGACGCCAAAACAACAACGGACAGCGAGGGCAAAGGCAGCGTACGCGGCTTTTACGGCGATTATGATATCTCCGTAACGGTAAACGGCCGGGAGGTCAAGACGGAGATGGCAGCGTTCCATCGGGGATATGAGAACGAGATGACCATCATCTTAGACGACAGTGAAATCTAAAATGGGAAAATGAAAAGTGGTAAATATATTTAAGGAGGAATTGCAATGAAAACAGAACACGGTTTAAAGAAAACCCGGCACAGCCTGCTTAAAAAGGCGTCGTCTCTGATTGTTGCCGGCTTGATGGCAGTCTCCGCACTGCCGGCGGCAGTCAGCGCGGACGAGACGGAGAATGGACAGACGTTCTGGCAGACGATCAACCACATCAAGGCGAGCGACTTTGACGAGGTGTTCTATGGCGCCCACGGAAGGTACGTAAGCGCTGACCCCGACACAATAACGAGTACGAACGGAAAGTATACTGCGGAAA
>CAKSFQ010000041.1 GCA_934454115.1 uncultured Clostridia bacterium | reverse complement strand
AAATCGAGCCACTGCGCAGGCAGATGTGACGCGGGCGAAGGGCTATCAATTCAAAGCAATATCTTGCTGAAAATCGATTTTTTCGACAGTCTGTGGGGCTTAGCCGATGGTGGCTAAGCCCCGATATTTTATTTTCCGATACCAAATATGGTGTATAGAATTTTTACGGCTTCCGCACGGGTGACGCTGCGTTCCGGCTTTAAGGTGCCGTCGGGATAGCCGTTTAAAATTCCCTGTGCGGTGGCGATTTTCAAATCCTCTTTTGCCCAGAAGGGAATATCTGTGCCGTCTGCCGCGGTAATCGGTGCGCCGGCCAGGCCTTTGGGCAACAGTCTGCCGACCGATATCGCGTATTCCATACGACGGATATGATCGTTTGGTTTAAAAGCAACGCCGTAATCGGTGAGCTGTCCTTGCATAATGCCGCGCGCGTAGACTGCCCGAACCCTTGCAACCGCCCACCAAGGGATATCGGCGGTATCGGTAAAGGGAAGCGGCGTATCGTTGTAATCGTCCGGGTTCAGGTTCAGATAATTGCAAAGCATAATGGCAAATTCGGTGCGCGTCATGTTGTTGTCCGGAAGAAAACGCAGATTTCCGTCTCCGTCATCGCTGCCGCTGACCACGCCGTGTTTTGCCATATAGTTGATGAAGTCCTTAGCCCAGTGATTTCCTGTGTCCGGGAACGGATTTTCCAACTGTAAAAGGGAGCCGTTGTCGGTGGTTTTGATGGCGCTGTTTCCGTTTTCAGCCGTGGCGGAAATCGTAAAGCGGTGGTACTGTGCGGCAGTGTCAGCAAAGGAATAGGTAAGCGCCTGGCTTGCGGCATCGTATTGGAAAGGAACCGGCGTGCCGTCCATATACAGTTTGACATTTTCGGCGGTGATGCTGCTGCCGGTACAGCTGAGCGCGGCGCGGTAAACGCCGTCCGTGATGCCGGCTTGTATCTGGGGATAGACGGGCGGCGCCACGATTTCATCGGTGGTGCGGATGCGAACCGGGATTTCTGCCGTGCAAAGACCGGCGTTGACGGCGACAATGCCGGTTGCGCCATTGTTCTGCCCTGCCGTGAACACGCCGTTATCGCTAATGCTTCCAATGCTGCTGCTATTGCTGATCACGCGCCAGGTAAAGCTTTCATTGGCAACCACCATAGCCTCTCCGCCCCAGTAGGCGGTGGCGGATAATGCGATGCTGTCGCCGGGGTTCATCACCAGGTCGCTGACCCCTTCCCCGGTGTTAGCGTTAAAGATACGGAGCTGCTCCGGCGTGGCAACCGCACGCAATAGTGTGCTGCCGTAGGCATCGCCGCTCTTTGCGGCCACATAGACATCGCCGTTGCCGCGGACGGTGACAAAGCCGTTTTCGTAAACGCCGCTGCCAAGGCCGTCCGGCGAGGGCGTTGCGGCATCCTTTTCCAGATAAAAGGTGACGTTTTGCGGCACGGTTGCCGGCCCGTAAGACGTGTCGTAGGCGCTCTCGACCCTAAGTTGAATAGAGGATCCGGAGAGAACCGGCTTTCCCCAGTCAGACAGATTTAAAACGTAAGGGATTCCGCTGGGGGCATTGTTTTTTTTCAAAAAGAAGAAGTTGGCACAGCTGCGCAGACCACCGTCCGACGGGGAGTTAAATACCCGAAAATCCGTGGTGCCGGGGAGCGTCCCACCGATGGTGGTAGAGCCGCCGCCGTCTAAGTTGATGGCCTCCACACAGCCGAGCTCCAGCAGTCTGCGTGCGACCGTTTCCTTTCTGGCGCCATAGCTGTAACCGGTCTGTCTGCCGTCAATGGTATAAAACAGAACCGTGCCGTCGGCACGAATGCCGAGCGCCGTCCGCGGAGCGGCAGACTCGTCCGTATAATCAAGGTTTCCACCGGTAATCAGCTTGCCGCCCTGCGCGCCAAGTGCGTATTTTGCGCTTTCCCAGCGTGCGTCATGGGTGGCGTCCTCGGTGCGGATCGAGACCGCAGCCCCAACCGGCAGAGCCTGAAGCCGGTCTTTGATTTCCTGCGCGGCGGAGGCGTCCACGCTGAGAACCAGCTTTCCATCCGGGATCGGTACCGAACCGTCGTCCTCAGTGACGCTTTCCACCACGGCGGTGACGGTACTGTTTAAGGTGATGCAGCTGCTGACTGAGCCTAGAATGACGTTGATTCCCTGACCGCTTGCATGGGTACTGTCGCCGTAAACGCTGCTGTAAAGGTACAGGGCGTAGGGCTGACGGTATTTGTTTAAGCATTCTACCGTGATGCTGCCAAGGTTTGTCGTCATGGTGGTTACGATGGGAAGCGTCCCCATAAAAGCGGAACCGTCCTCCCGGAATCCGACGGCGGGCAGCCAGCCGGAATCCTTGGAGTAAACCTGACCGTCAATGATGACATTACTCATTGGAACGCCCGTCTGAAACGAGAAAAAGTCGGCGTTGATTCCGGCAGCGGCAAAGCTGCCGCGCGCATTGAGCACCTGGTTGGCCTGGAGCAGCGTTCGCTTGCCGTAGACGGAATAGCCGTTGTTTAAGACGGGAACCACGTCCGGGTTCGGCGTATACGCAACGTAGCGCTCGGTCTGCTGTCCCACCGAGCCGCCATCAAAGGTGTTGGTATACAAAACAGTGCCCTGTGCAAGCTGCTTTGCCTCTGTCGTGCCGGGCGTGCCGAGAACGGCCGCCAGCGAGGACATCGGGCTTAAAAAAATAAAAAGCGCCGTAAGCGCCGCTGCCGCCTGCATGATAGGCCGTCTTTTTTTAAAAAATTGACGTTTCTTTTGTTGGTTCATGAAGTCATTCCTTTCGCGAAGGAGTGGTCATGCACAATACGCCGAAAAAGCAAGGCGAAACCCACAAATTTTCGGTTCTTTTTTCGGGCAATTCAGCACTTGACAACCCTCGTTTTCCATGATATAATAATTATCTGTTTATAATGAGAAATTATGCGTGTTTCCCTATAATATATTAGGAAAAACAAAACATAAGTGCAGTATAGCATAGTTTTTCTGAATTTTCAAGTCCTTTTTCAATTTGCATGAGCGAAATGGACGGAAAAGCGTACCTGCACGGCGGCAAAGCGTGGGTTTTCGCGGTGTCGGCGGCCGGGGTAAAAAATTCTAATGAGGTGATCGGCTTTATGGTACATCCTGTGAAACTGGGAAAAAACACTCGTATGAGCTATGGCAAAATCCGTGAGGTTTTGGAGATGCCGAATCTGATTGAGATTCAAAAGAACTCCTACGATTGGTTTTTGGATGAGGGCTTGAAGGACGTCTTTCATGATGTGTCGCCCATTACGGACTACAACGGGAATCTCGTGCTGGAGTTCGTGGACTATCGCCTGGAGGATAATCCCAAATACGATATCGAAGAGTGCAAGGAGAGAGACGCAACCTATGCGGCGCCCCTGCGCGTGAAGGTAAGACTGATTCACAAGGAGACGGGCGAGGTAAAGGAGCAGGAAATCTTTATGGGGGATTTTCCGCTGATGACACCGTCGGGAACCTTTATTATCAACGGCGCTGAGCGCGTTATCGTGTCTCAGCTGGTTCGTGCGCCAAGCGTATACTACTCAGAGGAGTTTGATAAGGTCGGAAAGAAACTGTTTTCTTCTCAGGTGATTCCGAACCGCGGCGCATGGTTGGAGTATGAGACGGACGGGAATGACATCTACTATGTCCGCATCGACCGTAACCGTAAAATTCCGGTAACGGTGCTGATCCGTGCGCTGGGCTTTGGCACCGACGCCCAGATTACCGAGCTTTTCGGTGAGGATGCAAGACTTTTGGCCACTATGGAAAAGGACACTACCTCGACGGAGGAAGAGGGCTTGCTGGAAGTGTACCGCAAGCTGCGCCCCGGTGAACCGCCGACGGTAGAGAGTGCGCAAACCCTGATTCAAAACCTGTTTTTTGATCCGAAGCGCTATGACCTTGCCAAGGTCGGCCGTTATAAATTTAATAAAAAGCTGCAGCTGAAAAACCGTATTGTCGGCTTTGTTTCCGGCCAGACGGTCGCAGATCCCGAAACCGGGGAGCTGATTGTGACCGAGGGTGACGTGATCACCAAGGAGATCGCAGACGCACTGGAGAAGGCGGAGGTGAACGAGCTGGTGTTGGATGTGGACGGCACCCGTACCAAGGTGATCTCCAACAAAATGGTGGATCTTAAAAACCTTGTCAGCTATAATCCCCGTGAATACGGGATTACCGAACGGGTACACGGCGTTGTTCTCCATGAAATATTAGAGCAGTACCCGGATGTGGAGTCGGATGAATTCAAAGAGCAGCTGCGTCTGCGCAAGGATGAGTTGATTCCGCGCCACATCTTAATCGACGATATTATTGCCTCTATTTCCTATATCGGAAACCTGGCATGCGGCGTCGGTGCGGTGGATGATATCGACCATTTGGGCAACCGCCGCTTGCGCAGCGTGGGTGAGCTTTTACAGAATCAGTTCCGTATCGGACTTTCCAGAATGGAGCGCGTTGTCCGCGAGCGTATGACAATCCAGGATCTGGATGTGATTACGCCGCAAACGCTAATTAATATTCGTCCGGTTACCTCGGCAATCAAAGAGTTTTTCTGCTCCTCGCAGCTGTCGCAGTTTATGGATCAGATTAACCCTCTGGGTGAGCTGACACATAAGCGGAGACTCTCAGCCCTCGGTCCGGGCGGTCTCTCCCGTGAGCGCGCCGGATTTGAGGTGCGCGATGTGCACCATTCACACTATGGGCGTATGTGTCCGATCGAGACGCCGGAGGGTCCGAATATCGGATTGATTAACTCGCTGAGCGGCTTTGCAAAGGTGAATGAGTACGGATTTATTGAGACTCCGTACCGCAGAGTGGATAAAGAAACCGGCATCGTCACCGAGGAAGTGGAATACATGACGGCAGATACCGAAGAAGGGTATTATGTCGCACAGGCTACCGAGCCTCTGGATGAGGACGGTCGTTTTATCAGCAAAAAGATCGTAACCAGATATAAGGATGAATTTTTGGAGGTATCGCCGAAGCGTGTGGATTACATGGATGTTTCGCCGCGTCAGGTGATGTCCATCGCGACTGCGATGATTCCCTTTTTGGAGAACGATGACGCAAACCGTGCGCTGATGGGTTCTAATATGCAGCGGCAGGCGGTTCCGCTTTTGGTTCCGGAATCTCCGATTGTCGGAACCGGCATGGAATACAAAGCGGCGCGCGACTCCGGTGTCTGCGTTTTGGCGAAAAACTCCGGCGTAGTGGAGAAGGTTTCGGCCGATGAAATTGTGATTCGCAACGATGATCAGGCCTTGGATAAGTATAAACTGATTAAATTTACCCGTTCCAATCAGGGAACGTGTATCAACCAGCGTCCGATCGTGAATGCCGGCGAGAAGATAGAGGCCGGTGATATTATCGCTGACGGCCCTTCTACCAAAAACGGTGAGATCGGTCTGGGACGGAATATCCTGATCGGGTTCATGACCTGGGAAGGCTATAACTACGAGGACGCGATCCTGATTAACGAGAAGCTGGTGAAAGAGGATGTATTCACCTCCATTCATATTGAAGAATATGAGGTTGAGGCAAGAGATACCAAGCTCGGCCCGGAGGAGATCACCAGAGATATTCCGAACGTCGGCGAGGACGCACTCCGCGACCTGGATGAGCGCGGTATTATCCGCATCGGCGCTGAGGTCAAGAGCGGCGATATTTTGGTCGGCAAGGTAACGCCAAAGGGCGAAACTGAACTCACGGCAGAGGAACGCTTGCTGCGCGCCATCTTCGGTGAGAAGGCAAGAGAGGTCAGAGATACTTCCTTAAAGGTGCCGCACGGCGAGTATGGTATTATTGTTGATGTTAAGGTGTTTACCCGTGCCAACGGCGATGAGTTGTCACCGGGTGTGAACCAGGTGGTTCGCTGCTATATCGCGCAAAAGAGAAAGATTTCTGTCGGCGATAAGATGGCCGGCCGTCACGGTAACAAGGGCGTTATTTCCCGGATTCTGCCGGAGGAGGATATGCCGTTCCTGCCGGACGGTACACCGCTGCAGATTGTCTTAAACCCCTTGGGCGTGCCTTCCCGTATGAATATCGGTCAGGTGCTTGAGGTACACTTGGGCTATGCCGCAAAAGCGCTTGGCTGGAAGGTGGCAACGCCGGTGTTTGACGGTGCAAACGAGGAAGATATTATGGACGCACTGGAGCAGGCAGGCTATGACCGCAACGGTAAGACGATTCTCTATGACGGGCGTACCGGCGAACCGTTTGATAACCCGGTTACGGTCGGTTATATGCACTACTTAAAGCTTGCGCACTTGGTTGACGATAAGATTCACGCACGGTCAACCGGCCCCTACTCTCTGGTAACGCAGCAGCCCCTGGGCGGTAAAGCACAGTTCGGCGGTCAGCGTTTCGGTGAGATGGAGGTTTGGGCGCTGGAGGCTTACGGTGCAGCTTATACTCTGCAGGAGATCCTGACGGTGAAATCCGATGACGTGGTCGGCCGTGTAAAGACCTATGAATCCATTGTCAAGGGCGAAAACGTTCCCGAACCGGGCGTGCCGGAATCCTTTAAGGTATTAGTGAAAGAATTGCAGAGTCTTGCACTTGACATCAAGGTACTGGATAAGGATGATAATGAGATTATTCTGCGTGAATCCATCGATGACGAGCCGGAGGATCTGCCGGTAAACATTGCCGGTGTGGAGGATGAGGATATCCTATCCCGGGATGCAGAACCCGATGACGGCGATGACCTTTTGGACGACATGGACGATATCCTCAGCGAGGAGGAGGACGATGATATTGCAGCCGGTCTGGATGCGATTTTAGGCGCTGCCGATACGAGTGAGGAAGGCGAAGACTTTCAGGGAGATTACCTCGATTCCGATGATGTAAAATCGCTGGAAATGATGGCCGAAGAGGAAGATGATTTTGATGATGACGACGGCTTGTTCTAACGATTAGCAAAATTAGAACAGGCGCATGGCTGTCTGCCAAACTCACGGCAGACAGCGGTTGAATTTGTGAGTTGGAAAGGCATGGTCGTTATGAGCGAATATCAAAATTTTGAAGCGATACAAATAGGGCTTGCTTCACCCGAAAAGATTCGGGAGTGGTCTCGCGGCGAAGTGAAAAAGCCGGAGACAATCAACTACAGAACCCTAAAACCGGAAAAAGACGGTTTGTTTTGTGAGCGTATTTTCGGTCCGCAAAAGGACTGGGAGTGCCACTGCGGTAAGTATAAAAGAGTGCGCTACAAGGGCGTTGTCTGCGACCGATGCGGCGTAGAGGTTACCCGCTCTAAGGTGCGCCGTGAGCGTATGGGGCATATTGAACTGGCCGTGCCGGTTTCCCATATTTGGTATTTTAAGGGGATCCCCAGCCGTATGGGTCTGATTTTGGACATGTCTCCGCGTGCATTGGAAAAGGTGTTGTATTTTGCGGCATATGTTGTCATTGATCCGGGCAAGACCTCTTTGATGAAAAACCAGATTCTGTCCGAAAAAGAATATCGTGAATATTACGAAAAATACGGCGATATGTTCCGTGCCGGTATGGGCGCCGAGGCAATTTTAGAGATGCTTCGCGATATTGATCTTGAGGCGCTTTATACTGAATTAAAGAATGATTTGGAGGGCGCAAAGGGACAGAAAAAGGTGAGAACCGTGCGCCGTCTTGAAGTGGTAGAGGCATTCAGAAAGTCCGGCAACAAACCGGAATGGATGATTTTGTCAGTAATTCCGGTTATTCCACCGGAAATCAGGCCGATGGTACAGTTAGACGGCGGCCGCTTTGCGACCTCGGACTTAAACGATCTGTACCGCCGCGTGATCAACCGTAACAACCGTTTAAAGAGACTGCTTGACCTGGGTGCGCCCGAAATTATTGTACGAAACGAAAAACGTATGTTGCAGGAGGCGGTTGACGCCCTGATCGACAACGGCCGCCGCGGCCGCCCTGTCACCGGGCCGGGTAACCGTCCGCTCAAGTCCTTGTCAGATATGTTAAAGGGAAAACAAGGCCGTTTCCGTCAGAACCTTTTGGGTAAGCGTGTTGATTATTCCGGCCGTTCAGTTATTGTCGTGGGCCCGGAACTGAAGATTTATCAGTGCGGTCTGCCGAAGAAGATGGCGCTGGAGTTGTTCAAACCCTTCGTGATGAAACGTTTGGTTGCCGATGGCCTGGCACATAACATCAAGTCGGCAAAGCGGATGGTAGAACGTGTCAGTCCGGAGGTTTGGGATGTTTTGGAGGATGTTATTTCCGAGCATCCGGTTCTGTTAAACCGCGCACCTACCCTGCACAGACTGGGTATTCAGGCGTTTGAGCCGGTCCTGGTCGAAGGTAAGGCACTGAAGCTGCATCCGTTGGTATGTACGGCGTTTAATGCGGACTTTGACGGTGACCAGATGGCGGTTCACCTTCCCTTGTCGGCAGAGGCGCAGGCAGAGGCAAGATTTTTGATGCTTTCCGCCAACAACCTGATTAAACCGCAGGATGGTAAGCCGGTTACCGTACCAACCCAGGATATGGTTCTTGGCAGTTACTACCTGACCTTAAAGGACGATACCGAAATCGGCACCGGTAAGGTGTTCTCCTCCTATGATGAAGCAGTTTTGGCTTATACCAACCACGCGGTAGGCCTGCATGCTCCGATTCGGGTTCGTGTGACGCGTAGCGTAAACGGAGAAGAAAAGACCGGTATGATTGATGCTACAGTCGGCCGTTTGATTTTTAACTCCAAGATTCCGCAGGATCTAGGATTTGTTGACAGAACAGATCCCGGTCATGAACTGGATCTGGAAATCGGTGACAATGTTCTTAAAAAACCGCCGGTAAAGGAAATTATCAATGATAATGTAGAACCCGGTGTCGATAAAAAGTTGCTCGGTAAGATTATCAACGCCAGCATTAAAATCCACGGCATCACCGAAACGGCGACGCTGCTGGATGATATCAAGGCAATGGGTTACAAATATTCCACCATCGGCGCAATTACGGTTTGTGTGGACGATATGCAGATTCCGGAGGCAAAGAAACAATTCCTTGCCGAGGCAGAAGATCGTATCGACCAAATCATGAAAAAATATCGCCGCGGTCTCTTGACGGACGAAGAGCGGTATCGTCACGTCATCAATATCTGGTCGGAAATCTCTAATAAGGTGACTGATGCCCTGATGGCAAACCTGAAGCAGCTGAATCCGATTTATATGATGGCGAACTCCGGTGCCCGCGGCAGCGTGAACCAGATTCGTCAGCTGGCTGCGATGCGTGGCCTAATGGCAGATACCTCCGGCCGTACGATCGAGATTCCGATCAAGTCAAACTTCCGTGAAGGTCTGACCGTGCTCGAATACTTTATCTCTACACACGGCGCCCGGAAAGGTTTGACCGACACCGCACTGCGTACCGCAGACTCCGGATACCTGACCAGACGTCTGGTTGACGTTTCGCAGGATGTCATTGTCCGTGAAGAGGACTGCGGAACCCGTGACGGCATTGTGGTTTGTGATATCCGCGACGGTAATGAAATTATCGAACCGTTGATTGATCGCTTAGAGGGCAGAACGGTGACAGAGGATATTGTTCATCCCAAGACGGGCGAGATCATTGTAAAAGAAAATGAAATGATTACGATGGAGCAGGCAAAACAGATTGTTCAAGCCGGCATCCAGGAAGTCAAGATTCGTTCGGTTGTAAAGTGCCGCAGCAAGGTCGGCGTATGTGCAAAATGTTACGGTCACAACTTGGCTTCCGGCAGACCGGTTGATGTCGGTGAGACTGTTGGTATCATTGCCGCACAGTCGATCGGTGAGCCGGGTACTCAGCTTACCATGCGTACATTCCACGCCGGCGGTGTTGCAGGTGACGATATTACACAGGGTCTTCCGCGTGTTGAGGAGTTATTTGAGGCAAGACGCCCGAAGGGTGTTGCCATCGTTTCCGAGATATCCGGCAGAGTGCAGATTACTGAGGTAAATAATAAGCGCGAAGTCATTATCACCAATACAGAAACCGGTGAAACGGCAACCTACCTTATCCCGTTCGGTTCCCGTATCAAGGTGCGTGATGGTCAGGATTTGGAGGCCGGTGCGCCGCTGACTGAGGGTTCCATCAATCCGCACGATATTTTAGCGATTATGGGATCGACTGCCGTGCAGAACTATTTTATTCAGGAAGTACAGCGCGTGTACCGTCTGCAGGGTGTTGATATCAACGACAAACATATTGAGGTTATTGTTCGTCAGATGATGCATAAGGTTAAGGTTGAGGATGCCGGCGATACCGGCCTCTTGACCGGGGCTTTGGTTAATATCTATGAGGTGGAAGAAATCAACCGTCAGATGGAGGCAGAGGGCAAGCAGCCCGCAACCATTTCTACCGTTCTGATGGGTATTACCAAGGCTGCGCTTGCAACCGAATCTTTCTTGTCGGCCGCATCCTTCCAGGAGACAACCCGTGTTCTGACCGATGCTGCGATTAAGGGTAAAAAGGATCCGCTGATCGGCCTAAAAGAGAACGTTATTATCGGTAAATTGGTACCGGCCGGTACCGGTATGCCCCAGTATAATAATATTGAGGTTTATCCGACCTACCATAATGATGAAAATGCAGAAACCGACGCAGCAGAGGAACATGCAGTCTAATCCTTTCATTGGATAAATGAACAAAGCCGGGTGCAAATTGCCCCCGGCTTTTGTGCTGAATTAAGGAGGAAAAAGGATTGACAAAGAGGGAAAAACGTGGTAGACTAAATAAGTCGTTTTGGGAAGGGAGTAAGCGTCCCGAAAATAGTAAATTTTATTTTTTTCTGCAAAATATGCTTGACAAAGGCAAAAAGATGTGGTAAAGTAATAAAGTTGCTGCAAA
>CAKSFQ010000040.1 GCA_934454115.1 uncultured Clostridia bacterium | reverse complement strand
CTGCAAACGCTTGTAAAGCTTGTTACAGAGCTTGACATAGATATGAACTACCTGTTTTCCGAAAGTGTTCCCACAAGCGAGGAACAGATTATTATAGACTTTAAACAGCTTATAACAGGAAAACCGCTCCAGACACAAGAAGCGGTTTTAGATATAGTACGTACAGCATTAAAACATCTTTAAATTTTAATGATTTGTTCTAAATATTCATCTTTTGAAAGACTGCCCTTTACGGCTTCATCACGTAATGCGGTAGCCTTTTTTATTTGTATATACAATTCCTCTTTTGTGATTTTTCCTGTCCTTTTCCGTGCGTAAAGACGTTTATATGCCCTTTGGTATTCACCTATAATCGGGTCTTTCAAAGTTTTGTTTTTAAAGCTGTTTACCGCTCCGACTTCTTGACAGGTTTTAGACGTACCCGAAATTTTACGGTCACAGTATTTTTTATTGTAATTTCCCTTTACCGCAAACAGCCTACCGCAGTTTTCACATTTCCTCACAAATATATTGTATTGCAACATTTTCATAAATTCAAGGTACAATAACGATGATATATCAGAAGCAATATATTCCTCACACAGCGTTAAATCTTTAGATACCGTATATACAATTTCTGCCTTGCCGTTTAATTCGTGAGCATAATTAAGATACCTTTCCAATGGGTTAAACTTCTCGTTTTCGTCCTGTTTTAACAAACAGGCATTAACCGCCGCCCTATATTCTTTTTGAAGCTTTGCAAGGTCAAATATATCAAACAATTTCATATAGTCTATATCGTGAAGTGCAGAATATTCAACCTCATATGCGTATGGGTGTTCGGTGGCTTTTAAAGCGTCATATAAAGCCATTCGGACATACTTTTCCTCATCTGACATATTGTTATCAATTTGAAGAATGATACCTTTGTAACCTTTATACCCTCTGCCTGTCGGTCGGCATTTTCTGATATTTTCAGCTTTAAGCTGTTTAATTATTTCTACTTCTTTTTGGTATGTGCTTAAATCTAATTCCAAAAAATCAAGCAAGAGAGTGCCTATTTCAAATTCCTCGTTTGTTATAGGTAAATACATATGTTTTTTATCTATTGTAATGTATTTGCTTACATTCATTCTATACAGCTCCTTTTATCAAATACCTAATCTTATAATCCTATTATATATTATACTTGACAAGTTGTCAATAGTGTGCTATAATAAATATACAATATATATTTATTAATATCAATTACCTATTATAAGGAGTTGTATTATTATGAAAACATTAAAAAGAAAAATCAGAACTTTGGACGAATTGCCAGCGGTTATGACTGTTGATGATGTTATGGAAATATTGAGAATATCGAAAGCAAATGCTTACAAGATTATGGCTTCTGATAATTTTCCGACATTAAGAATAGGAAAGCGCGTTTTAGCGGAAAAAACGGCATTTACAAACTGGCTTAAAGGTTTGACTCTTTAAAAATATATATTGCAGTGTTTATCGAAGAAATTAAGGAAGTGTTTATTGTGGCAAAAAAGAGAGCGAACGGAGAGGGAAGTATAAGGCAAAGAAAAGACGGACGTTGGGAGGGGCTTTACTCTATCAATAATAAGCGTAAAAGCGTATATGGCAAGACACAAGAGGAAGTAAGAAAAAAATTAAATAAGGTGTTAAATGATATTGATAGCGGAATATATATTAAGGATTGCCGTATAACAATGGGCGAATGGCTTTACACTTGGTTATATGATTATAAAAAGAATACGGTCAAGCAAAAGACTTTTGAGGGGTATGAAGCCCTTGTCAACAAACATCTTATTCCCGCATTTTCAAAAATACAACTAAAAAAATTATCGGTAGATAACGTACAAAGATTTATTAATCAAAAGATAAGCGAGGGTCTTTCATCAAGGACGATACGATATATAAATACTCTGCTTCATAGTGCGTTGAAACAGGCAATAAATAACGGTCTTATTGTGCGCAATGTGGCAGAAGCGGTAACGCTCCCAGAGCGCAAGCAAAAAGACAGAAAATTTTTAACGGCAGAGGAACAGGAACGCTTTATAAAATGTTTGTCAGATGAAAAATCGGGCTTTGTATTGCTTTTTGCGTTATCTACAGGTTTAAGGCGCGGTGAGCTTCTGGCTCTTAGGTGGTCTAATTATGACAATCAAAAAAAGTATATCACCGTAACGGAAAGTTTAAGCCGATTAAAAGGGGCAGACGGAAAATCTCATTTAACTTTTACCACTCCTAAGACGGCTTCAAGCAAGCGAACTATACCGCTTTTGCCAGATATAGCGAATAAATTAAATGTACATAGACAACAACAGGCAGTAAATCGTCTTAAAGCAGGTCAGATGTGGGAAGATAATGATTTAATTTTCTGTACTGATTTTGGAAAACCTCTTGAGCCGAGAAACTTATTTCGTATTCTTGGCAGAGTATGCGATAAAGCTGAAATAGCGCATATAAATATACACGCTTTACGGCACGCATTTGCTACACGTGCATTAGAAAACGGAATACCGTTAAAGGTTGTTTCGGATATGCTGGGTCATAGCAGTATAGCACTTACGGCAGATATTTATTCTCATGTGTCAGTTGAAACAATGGAGAATGAGTTGCAAAAGCTGTCAAACGCATTTTAAAGGAGAAATCAAGATGAATGAATATGAAAAAATTTTAAATGATTTTCTGGCTGAAAATAAATACAAGGCTATTTTAGATTTTGCAAAACATAATAGAAAGTATAGAAAATTAAAAGATATAAACACACAAAACAGCATTATAATATCCAAAACACTGAAAAAAGATGATTTAGATAAATTTGAAAGCTTTAAAGAAAATGTATATAGTCTGTATGATATGGAAAGTGATATGCTATATATTCAAGGTTATAGGGACTGTATAAAGCTTTTAAAAATTATTGGTTTAATATAACCGCCGCCCGTTCTGATTTTATATCGGAATGGGTGATTTTTTGTCTGTTGTGGTCAAAATTGTGGTCAAAGCGTTTTTAGAGGAAGAAAAAAAAGACACGAAAAAACGGCTTAAACCGCATAGGTAAGCCGTTTTTTAATTGGTGACCCATCGGAGATTCGAACTCCGGACACCTTGATTAAAAGTCAAGTGCTCTACCGACTGAGCTAATGGGTCATATACAAAAAGAAAATGGCTGGGCTGGCAGGATTCGAACCTACGAATGCAGCAGTCAAAGTGCTGTGTCTTACCGCTTGACGACAGCCCAAAATATAAACTGGGGTGGGTAAAGGGAATCGAACCCTTGACCTCCAGAGCCACAATCTGGCGCTCTAGCCAACTGAGCTATACCCACCGTATATGTGGCGCGCCTGAAGGGACTTGAACCCCTGGCCCACTGCTTAGAAGGCAGTTGCTCTATCCAGCTGAGCTACAGGCGCATGCTTGCCTAAGCCAATCGCAAAAAAACAAAATGGAGCGGGTGATGGGAATCGAACCCACGCAATCAGCTTGGAAGGCTGAGATTCTACCATTGAACTACACCCGCCCGTTTTAAAGCGACTGTCATATTATATCAGCTATGTGGCGGTTTGTCAATAGATTTTTCTTTTTTTTTCAAAAAATCAAGAAAAATTTGCATTTGGAATCGGTATAGATCGTCCGTTTTGTGTGAACAATAGCCATAAGTATGAAGAAGAAAGAAAAATTATTTGCCGAAAAAAGATAAAACGGCAAATAACGACTCAGAAAGGTGCGGATAATCTCATGAAAACAAATCCATCCAAAAAAGTGGTTATTATCAACGATATTCATTCCGATACCATTGAACAGGCGATTTTTATTTTACGTTCTGCCGGAGAGCCGCAGCACGGCGTGTCTTCCTCCGGTACCCATATGGTACAGGAGGCGCAGCGTGTCATCAACGCATACGTAAAGACAATTGAAAAGGCACGCTGCGGCGCCAGAAAGAGAAAAAAAGTCCGTAGCGGCCGGGATGGCGCACTGCGGCGCGGCGTATGCGCGGCCCTGGCGTTGCTTGCCTTTATCGGCGCCGCCATACTGCTTTTCCGATTCTATAGCTCGATGCTTGCCGTCTTTTAGCCATTTCAAAAACCGCATCCATAAAAAAGGAGGGCAGCCGCCCTTCCTTTTTTACGTCTTGTCGGCAGCCATCTGATACGCGATCTGATTGACGTTGCCGGCGCCCATTGTAATCAACAGATCTCCGTCCTTCACATGCTCTTTTAAATAGCGTGCAATCGCGTTCATATCACTCATATAAATCGCGCCGGGGATTAAAAAGGCCAAATCGCAGGCGTGAATCGTACCGTCATAACGCTCTCTTGCAGGGTAGATGTCGGCAATCATCACGTGGTCGGCCAGCGGCAGAACGCGCGCAAAGTCGGTAAGAAGGCTTTTGGTGCGGCTGTATGTGTGCGGCTGGAATACAACCCAGGTCTCCCGGTAATGCATGGATTTTGCGGTTTTCAGTGTGGCCTCGATCTCGGTCGGGTGGTGGGCGTAATCGTCCACAATATCACAACCGTGGTAGCTGCCGATATGCTCAAAACGCCGCTTGGTTCCGGTAAAGCTCTCCAGCCCTTCTTTGATGGCCTCCGGCGCAATCCCCAAAAAGTCGGCGGCAGCAAACACGCCCAAGGCGTTTAAAACATTGTGTTCACCTGCAACCTTTAGGCAGATATCAATGACATCTTCGCCGCGGCGGCGTACCGTAAAACGGGGGCATCCCATGGCGTCATACTGAATCTCTGCGGCAGTGTAGTCCGCATTTTTTTCTTTTATTCCGTAAAAAATGATTTTTTTATCGACATTTTGCACAACTTGAGTTGCGTGTTTATCGTCAGAACAAACAATAATGCATCCATAGGGGGAAGTAAGGCTTGCAAATTTTTGAAAAGATGATATAATGTGGTTAATATCACTAAAATAATCCAAGTGGTCTTCCTCAACGTTTGTGATGATAGACAAAAATGGATGAAAGTGTAAAAAACTCTCAACATATTCGCAGGCTTCAAAGGCGAGGTAGTCCCGCTTTCCGAGACGGAAGTTGCCGCCGATTTGCGGCAGTTCTCCGCCGACCAATATGGTCGGATCGGTGTCCGCTGCGAGAAGAACCAGCGACAGCATGGACGTAGTGGTGGTTTTCCCATGGGTTCCGGCAATGGCGATGGGATGTTCATACAGCGTCATCAGTGCGCCGAGCAGTTCGGCACGCTCAATCACCGGCACACCGAGGGTGCGTGCCTTTTGAAGTTCCGGGTTGGCTGCCGCGATCGCTGCGGTGTAGCATACCATATCGGGGTTTGTGATATGGTCGGCGCTTTGACCGAGAAAAATCTCTGCGCCGCGTGCGCGGAGGTCATCGGTAAGGTTGGAGCCCTTGAGGTCGGAGCCGGATACACGGTAGCCAAAATCAAGCAGCATATGCGCCAGCGCGCTCATGCTGATGCCGCCGATGCCAATCATATGAATATAGGAGCCTGGTTTGAGCTTAGACATTTGAAACTGTTGCATCAAAAAACCTTCCTTCCTGAATCTGGTTGAAAATGCTTTATTTAACACACATTTTACCACACACCTATTGGCTTTTCAATCATTTCTTGTAAATTATCAGGAAAAATTATAATCAAAATTTTTACATAAAACACAATTTAAATCCAGAACATGACAACTGGTAAAGGGGAGGAACTTGTATGCAGATTACAGACATCCGGGTGAGAAAAATCAATGCGGAAGGAAGAATGAAAGCGGTTGTGTCCGTGACGTTTGATGATGCGTTTGTGGTACATGACATCAAAGTGATCGAGGGACAAGACAAGCTTTTTATTGCAATGCCCAGCCGTAAGACGCCGGAGGGCGACTTTAAAGATATTGCCCATCCGATCAATGCGGAAACGCGTGAGATTCTTCACAGCAGCATCCTGAAAAAGTATCAGGAAATCCTGGAAGAAACCGCCGAAGAAGCAGCGGAAGCATAAACCCAAAGATGAGAAGGGACCCTTTTTCGTATGATACACGAAAAAGGGCCCCCTTTTGTTATCCGGCGCATTTTGTCATCATCTTCAGCTGCTGACCGGGATGAATGACATCGCTCTCCAGCTGGTTTTGCGTCTTGATTTCTTCCACCGTGGTGTGGTAGGTCTTTGCGATATTCCATAGACTGTCGCCCTTTTGTACAAAGTATAGAATGATGCCAAAGGGCTTGGTGTTTTCCTCCAGGTCAAAGGGGGCCATGGTGTCAACCAATACGGTTTCGCCGGTCTTTAAGGATTTGAGATGAAGTCCCAAAACAAAGCGCAGCTCCAGACTGTCATCACCGCTCAAGGTATAGCTGACATGGTTTAAAAATACCTGCGCATCACAGGCGGTGTCGCGGCCGGCGCCTGCCACCGCAATGCTCTGCGAAAATTCCGAAACGTGATGAAAACCGCAGACAGGGGCGCTTTCATCGGCAGTAAGGTATAAAATGTTGGTGTGTACCGTGCCAAATATGGTGACTTGCCCGTTTTCTGCCAGGACACGGTCAATTTTGGCATTTGCATTGACATCGCAGACCTGTTTCAGCCGCGGCAGCATCGGCGGCAGCTGCGCCTGATCCTTGTGCGAGATTTCCGCACTGCTATGATCCAAAAGCTGCTCAATATGATAGCTTTTGGTGGTCAGGTCCAGGCCGCTGCTTAAAGAATACGCATCGGTGACCGCGTCAATTTCGGTGATTTCGCTGCCGCGAACGTTGACACAAAGCGCCAGCTCAATCCCAAGATTGCGCGCCTCGCCGTCCGCGTCATC
Organism: uncultured Clostridia bacterium; assembly: GCA_934454115.1. Classification (GTDB taxonomy): domain Bacteria; phylum Bacillota; class Clostridia; order Monoglobales; family Monoglobaceae; genus Ructibacterium. The sequence goes on along the minus strand of CAKSFQ010000040.1, from coordinate 4,406 downwards.
GCGGATTTCGTAATACATGTCGCTGAGGTGATAATCCGCATCGCCCTGCATCCCCTCGGCGGCGCCGTCCACATCTAAAATTTCTGTAAAGGGAAGTGTGTGTTCCATAAACTGTAGGCTGTGATCCTCTTCGCTATTATATAATGTAGCGATTCGCACCTGGCCCTTTACAACAGCCTTATTTTCCATCAGACAAAGCTCAGTTCCGGTCGGCACGGCAGTTACCTTTAGAATCTCGCCGATGGCCGGTTTTCCGGCCGGCAGCGCAAGCTGATCGCGTAAAATAATCTGACATTCGCACCCGTCCGTGTCACTGATAAAGCGAAACCGCTCCTTTTTCAGGGCGATGTCATCCGCGTTTTCCACCCCGGTGGTAAGAGAGAGCAGCATCGGCCGCACCACCTTAACGCTGATTCCCAAAACGCAGCGCAGGTTCAGCCGCCGCCCGTTGATTAAGGTGGCGTCAAAGCTTTCCGACACCGCCTCGGCAAAAAGCTGCATGTCGGCCGCTGCACCGCGGCAGTCTAAGGAATGGTTAAACTCCAGATCAGCACAAAGACTTCGGATTCGTCCGTTTTCATCGTCCTCCGGAAGGTATAGAACGTTTATTTTAATGATGCCCTGAACAAATGCTTTATCCTGCTGCAGCATCTTTTTGGTGATGCAGACCGTTCCGCTGACCTCCAGTATCTTTTGGATGTCCGGCTTTGTATCCGGCACAATCACATCGCTCTCAGCCATGGTCTGACTGTACTTCTGGCAGACAACCTCTCCGGTTTTTATATTCTCCTTGACCAAGTTCATTTCCATTGTTTATTCCCTCATTTCTTATCATAATCCATGCTTTGATAATATATATGAAGAAACACGGTAGGATATGATAAGAAATCGAACTGAGGCTGCGGCCAAAGTCCGATTTTATGAAACAGTGGATTTTCTTTGCTTTCAAACAGGGAGGTTAGTGTTCATTTCAGCTTTAAATATAAATCATAGATGGCGCGCCGGGGCTGACCCAGCTCGTCCGCAACTCGTTTGGTTAACTCTTTGGCGTGCATCCCCTCGGATGCGTAGCGGCGGATCAACTCTTCTGCCGACGGGAGCTGTGCGGCCTGTTCGCGCCGAATGACATCCTCGTCCGCGCCGTGCAAAAGCAGCACAAATTCTCCTTTGGGCGGAGTTTCTTCATAATAAGAAATGGCGTCTGCCAGTGTGGTGCGGCGGTATTCCTCAAAGCGTTTGGTCAGCTCGCGGGCGAGAACGATTTCGCGGTTGCCGAACACGTCCAAAAAGTCGCGCAGCGTACCGAGTAGCTTGTGCGGCGCCTCATAAAAAATCAGAGTCCGAAGATCGTCTTTTAGGCCTTGTAAACGTTCAAGGCGTTCCCGTTTTTGTACGCTTAAAAAGCCCTCAAAAGCAAATCGGCCGGACGGCAGGCCGGAGGCGACCAGGGCGGTGGCAAAGGCGCACGGGCCGGGCAGCGCCTCGACCGGAATGCCCTCCTGTAAGCAAAGCCGCACCAGATCCTCGCCCGGATCGGAAATGCCCGGCATACCGGCGTCCGTTACCACGGCGACCGTTCTTCCCTCCTTTAGCTTTTCAATCAGATAAGCGCCTTTTTCGCGCTTGTTGTGCTCGTAGTAGCTGGTGACCGGCGTCTTGATTGCAAAGTGCCGCAGCAGCTTCATGCTGACGCGCGTGTCCTCAGCGGCAATCAGATCCACAGTTTTTAGCGCCTCAAGAGTGCGCAGTGTGATATCGCCGAGGTTGCCGATCGGCGTGGGACATAGGTAGAGCTTTCCATTCATTTTGCCGTCTCCCTTCCATAAATTTCATCGATTTCAGCAGAATATTGTCCCGGTCTTTCGTATATATATAAGGGAGGATCCAAAAACAGCTTGGGCCTGCCCTGGCGTGCGCCCTCCACCAAAATCATGGTCGCGGTCTTTTGGGGATAAGGATGCACAAAGCGCAGCCGCTTGGGTTCAATGCCATACCTGCGCATCAGACAAAGAATGTCTGCCAGCCGTTCCGGGCGATGAATCATACACAGTTTTCCCAGCGGTTCTAATATTATAGAAGAAACTCGGATAATATCCTCCAGAGAACATAAAATTTCATGCCTGGTCGGCGTTATCATATCGTCTCTGCTGCGCAGTCCGCCGCCGTTCTCCTTATACGGCGGATTGCATGTTATATATTGGAAAGAACTCCGTCCGAGCAGCGCCTCCGCATCTTTTAAATCGCCGCAAATCATCCGGATTTTTTCAGTTAGACCGTTGAGGCGCACAGAGCGGACAGCCATCTCGCAAACCGGCGCTAAAATCTCTAAACCGACAATGGATTGCGCGGCGCTTTTGGCACTGAGCAGCAGCGGAACAATGCCGTTTCCGCTGCAAAGATCCAAAACCTTGGCGCCTTTTTTAATATTTTTTGCGGCATAATCGGCAAGCAAAACGGCGTCTACCCCAAAACAAAACCAGTCGGGGTTTTGAATCAGATGCAGTCCGTCACGCTGTAAATCGTCAAGCCGTTCCCCTTCGTGCATAAAAATCTCTTCCATAAAAAATGCCTCCAATTTTCTCTTTTTTCTGAAAAATAAAGCAAAACATGCGTTTGTTTGTGCAAATTGCACACAGACTTTTTTTAGAAATAATTCTTTGCTTTCCCCAAAAGCAAAACCAACGATATTTCGTGGAGTTGAGGGAAATATTTTGTGGCTGTAATCGTTTTGTAACACTCTTGCGGTTCGAAAATATTCGACCCGATTTTTAGTATAACAGATATTTTTGTATTGCACAATAACCAAAATTCATGGCATAAATTTCCAAATTAGGGTGTTTGGGGAGGATTTGGGAGAAAAACAGACCAAATCGCATGAAAATTTAAAATGATTTGGGGTGAGCGGAGGTGAGCAAAAAAAATCAGGAATTGATAAAAATTTTCAATTTGACGAATCCGTCGGTTGCGGTTATAATAACGGTGTAGTAGGATAAACCAATTTTTTCCAATTTGCATTGCCGCAAGGCCGCAAAAAAGATTGGCCAAAAATTATTACGAGGTGATTGGATGCTAAAAAAACTGAGAGGAAAGATGACCCGTGTCTCCTCAGTCGTGCGACGGAGAGTTGCCCTGGTTGTTTCGGCAGCGATTCTGGCAACCACTTGCTGCAGCTTTACCTACGCTGCACAAAATACGGTTACGATTGCGGATACCGGCCGTGCTCCTGTTCAGATTAAAACAGAAGACACGAACGTGGGAAAAATTCTTTCCAAACAGGGTATTGTGCTGAATCAGGGAGATGAAATAAACTACGCCCTGTCTGACGAGGTCTCCGATGACGCGGTCATTAAGATTTATCGGTCATGCACAGTATTTGTAACGTATATGGGCGAGACCAAAACGGTTTCGACCGCAAAGACAAAGGTTTCGGATGTGCTGTCGGAGCTTGGGATTACCCCGGATGAAAATGACGAGGTAGAACCGGCGCCGGATACCACGGTGAGCGAGGGGCTTTCGATCCGTGTGGTGATGTACGATCATCATACGGTTACCGTGCAGGAGGAAATTGCATATCAGACCCGGGAGCGTGAAAACGCAAATCTTGCGGCAGGCGAACGCCGCACCGTACAAACGGGACAAAACGGTGTTGTTGAGTACGAATACGACATTTCGTATCAGGACGGCAAGGAGATTGCGCGCGATCAGGTGCGCGAGACCCGGCTTTCCGATCCTGTGGATGAGATTGTTGAGTATGGGCCGGAGAGTGTATGGCAGTTGGGTGCGATTCCCGCCAGCCGTCCGAGCAAGTATAAGAGCGTGCAACGCTTTCACGCGACCGCTTATGATGCGTCTCCGGCGGATAACGGTATCTGGGCAGGAAAGACTTCGACCGGTATGCCGCTCGTGTATGGTGTCATCGCAGTTGATCCGCGGGTGATTCCTTACGGAACCAAGATGTATATCGAGTCGGTAGACGGCCAGTATGTGTACGGCTATGCGATTGCCGGCGACTGCGGCGGTGCGATTAAAGGGAACCGCGTGGACTTGTTCTTCCCGAACCGCGGCACCTGTAACCAGTTCGGCAGACGCGATGTCAACATTTATTTCTTGGATTAAAACCAAAAAAGGCGTCCGCACGGGCGCCTTTTTTGGTGTGTATTTGCAAAGAAGGGTGAAAAAAACCGGGATTTGCGGGGGAAATTGAAAAATATAATTTTTTTTGAAAAAAATGCTTGACAAAGAATGAAACGCGTGCTATAATGGTCTAGCTGTCTCAAAGGAGGCAGGGAGGCGAAAAGCCTGAGTGATGTTTGAAAAGTAAACAGTGAGAAAGCGGTAATACAAAAGTACGAAGAGTACAGTATTACGACGAAATTGCACAAGGTATAACCTTGTCAATTCCAACA
>CAKSFQ010000039.1 GCA_934454115.1 uncultured Clostridia bacterium | reverse complement strand
CTTAAAATACGGCTTCAAAACCAATGTTTCCTTATCCGGTGGCGGCTTCGGCGCGGCCTTTTTTGTATGATTCGGTACAATTTATAAATTGTATTTTGTCAAACTATATTGTGTTCGGCTTTCGTACGGCTGCCAAAAGGGAGCAATCCGAACCCGCCTGAAAAGGCAGAATTTCGGTATCTTTCGGTTAATTCTTTTCCTCCTGTTTGAGTGCGTTGCGGTAGTGACCGGGGGCAATGCCCTCCACCCGCTTAAAGGTATTGCTGAAATAATAGATGTCTGAAAATCCAACGGCCTCTGCGACCTTGGTGACGGAGTATCCGTCGCGGAGCAGCTGCTTTGCCTGGAAAATACGCAGCGAAATCAGGTAGTCAATGGGCGAATATCCCGTTGCGGCGCGAAAAATGGCGGAAAAATGGGATGGACTGAGCCCAACCGCCGCCGAGAGAGAGGAAAGCGTCAGCTTTTCACGATAGTGCGCCGCCATATATTGCGCGGCCTGCTGCGCCTTGCGGCGGCTGCTGTAACTGACGCGGTTTTCATCACCGGCAAATGCCGCAAGCGACAGAATTTCAAGCAAGGTTTCGCGCAGCTTTGCCTTTTGCCGGTTTTTTCCGGTCAAAAAGTTTTGATGCAGCCGTTCGAACAGGGTCATAAACCGTTGATGCAGCGCGGTATCATCAATGGATTTTATAAGCGGAAAGGGAAACGAAACGGGTCGGATACTCCAGGACTCCTCAACATAAAGCGGCTGCGCTGCCTGAAAATTCACCGTGTAAAACATTAAAGGCTCCATCGGATCCGTTTGCATGGATCGGTGGCAGCCTTCCGGAAAGTATACCAAATCCCCGGCTTTGACCGACTGCACTTCGCCGTCCCAGGTGAAAATCCCCTTGCCGCCATAGAGATAGACCAGGTTGTGCGAGGGCAGCGTCCTGTCGGATAGCTGCCACTGCGCCGTCGCTCTGCGATTGTGTACATAGGACGGGATTACATATAAATCGTCAATCTCCATCTCGTTTGTATGCATGATACCACCGCCAATTTCATCATAAGATATTATAAATTCATTATATCCTATATGGACGAAAATGTAAAGCCCTGCTAGAATGAAAGCAGAAATTCTAAAAACGGAGGAGATTATCATGGAACAGGCTTGGGCAAAAGAGACCATGCAAAAGGTAATGAACAAAATGGAGCAGATTTTGCCGGCGATCGGCGCGGGATTTCCGCATGCATGTAAGCAGGATACTTACGATTCGATGCATCCTTCCTGGTGGACAAACGGGTTCTGGCCGGGCATGCTTTGGATCGCTTATCAGCAGAGCGGCGATGAAAAGTTTGCAAAGACCGCCAATGAAGTGGAAGAAAAAATGGATGAGGTATTAGAGTCTTATGTAAATGTCGATCATGACGCAGGCTTTTTATGGATGCCGTCTGCCGGCGCACAATATCGCCTTAAGCAAAATGAGGCGTCCAAGATCCGCTGCTTAAAGGCGGCGTCTTATCTGGCGTCCCGGTTTAACCTGGCCGGACAGTTTATTCAGGCATGGAATTCACAGGACGGCTGGGCCATTATCGATTGTACCATGAATTTAACGCTTTTATACTGGGCCAGCGAGGTAACAGGAAATCCGCGGTTCCGCCACATTGCCGTGGCGCACGCAAAAACGGTACTGAAGCACTTTATGCGGTCGGACGGTTCCGTGAATCACGTATTGTCCTTTGACCCGGAAAACGGCGAATTGATCGAGTCGATCCAGGGACAGGCGGCGTCACCCGATTCTGCTTGGTCGCGCGGTGCGGCGTGGGCGATCTATGGCTTAGCGCTCAGCTATCGGCACACCAAGGATCCGGAATTTTTGGACGGCGCAAAACGGGCGGCAAGCTACTTTTTGGCAAACCTCCCGGAGGATTACGTGGCGCACTGGGATTTCCGCGTAGCGCGTACCGCCGATACGCCGCGCGATACCTCGGCAGCGTCCTGCACGGCCTGCGGCCTTTTGGAGATTGCAAAGCACGTGCCGGAGTGCGAAAAAGAAGCGTACGAAACCGCAGCGGTTCGGATGCTGAAGTCCTTGGCAGAGCATTACAGTAACCTGGACAACGACAAGAAGCAGTGCATCTTAAACGAGGGTACCGGCCACTTTACGGCAGATCAAAACGTCAATGTTGGTCTGATTTACGGCGATTACTTCTTCGTGGAGGCGCTCAGCCGTCTGCTCGGCAATGACGACATTTTCTGGTACGAACCGTAATAATCGTAATCATGACAAAAAGCGCCGGGCATTTTGTCCGGCGCTTTTTGTTGCAAGGAAGTATTTTAGCTAATCTCTGCACTGCCGCCGCCACACAACCAAAAGGCAGATCACCAAAGCGGCAAGCGTAATAATCCAGCTGATGGGATAGGTAATGTAGAGGTTGTTTAAGGTGTGGTCTGCCCGAAAGACGGTGGCAACCCACAAGATCCGCAGACCACATGCACCCCAGAGCGAGACCACCATCGGAATGGCGGAGTGTCCGAGTCCGCGCAGACTGCCGACCGCAACGTCCATAAGACCGCAAAGCGCATAGGTAGTGCAAATGTACTGCATGCGGATTAAGCCCTGGACGATAACTTCCGGCTTATCCGTGTAAATCCCCAGCAGCTCACGCCCAAACAAAAGGGCAAGCAGGCTGAGCGCTGCGCCGCAGACCGCAACCAGGACGGAGCATAAAAAGTAGGTATGGCGCACACGCTTCCACTGCTTTGCGCCGGCATTCTGGCCGGTAAAGGTGAGCGCCGCTTGCTGAAAGGACGACATCGCGACATAGATAAAGCCCTCAATGCTCTGTGCGGCAGCATTCCCGGCCATGGTGGCGGAACCGAAGGAATTGATTGCCGATTGCAATACAATGTTAGACAGGGAAAACACCATGCCTTGTACGCCGGCCGGAAGCCCGATTTTTAAGATCCGGGTCAGCTTATCGCGACTGATTTTCAGGTATTTTCGCTCCAGCTTCATGCTTCCTTCACTGCGTATCAGACAGCGCAGCACGAGAAAGGTCGATAAAAACTGAGAGAGTACGGTCGCGATGGCAACACCGGCAACACCCAGATCGCACACAATGACGAAAAATAAATTTAAGATGACGTTGACAACCCCGGCGGCCATAAGGTAATAGAGCGGATGCTTGGTGTCGCCGGCGGCGTTTAACACGGCGGCGCCGAAGTTATAGACCATCATAGCCGGCATACCCAAAAAGTAAATGCGAAGATACAGCGTTGACAGGTCGATGACATCCTCCGGCGAGCCCATCCATTCTAAAGCGTACCGGGAGAGCGGAATCCCAATCAGCATCAGGAGCACACCGCCGAAAATGCTGATCAGCATGGAGGTATGCAGAGTCTCGCGGATATCCTTTTGATGCTGCAGACCAAAGGCGCGTGCCTGAATCACATTAGCGCCGACCGATAGCCCGACAAACAGATTTACCAGAAGATTGATGAGCGAAGAAGTCGAACCAACGGCGGCGAGTGACTCGCTGCCGGCAAAGCGGCCGACCACAATCACATCGGCAGCGTTAAATAAAAGCTGCAGCATTCTGGAGATGATGAGCGGTATGGTAAAGGCAATAATTTTTAGGGTCAGAGGCCCGTGGCACATATCCACCTCTTGGATTGCGCCCGGCTTGATTTTTGACATCGAAAATTCCTCCTCCGTCAAAACGATAAAAAAAGGCGCACCACGCGCCGCAAATGGAATACTCTCCGCTTATTATAGCACAGATTTCTTTTTTTGCAAGCCTTTGATAAATATTAAAATAAAAAATATGTCACAGCCATTTTTTTGTGGTATAATAAGGAGAGAGCAGGCACACCGGAAAGACGAAAGGATGAAACAACATGGAGTTTACGGAACTTAAGTCGGTGCGTGACGGGCTGCTGCTTCAGCTTGCAGTGTCGGAGCCGAAGGAAACGCCGCGCGCCGTGGTGCAGATTTCGCACGGCATGATGGAGCATAAGGAGCGCTACTTTCCTTTTATGGAATTTTTAAATCGGCATGGGTTTGCCTGTGTGATCCATGACCACCGCGGTCATGGCGCCAGCGTAAAGGATACGAAGGATCTCGGCTACTTTTATACCGAGGACTGGATGGATACCGTGGAGGATCTTTATCAGGTGACGTGCTACGCAAAGAGGCGGTTTTTGGATCTTCCGGTTTGGATTCTTGGGCATAGCATGGGGTCGCTCATCTTGCGCTGCTACCTCAAAGAGCATGACGATGCGGTGCAAAAGGTTATCCTGTGCGGACCGCCGACCTATAGGGCGGCGGCCGGATTTGCGGCTGCCCTGGCAAAGCGTCTTAGCGACCGTCACGGCGGTCGGTATTGCAGCAGATTTTTGTACCGTGCGTCAAACGGCATGTATAACCGCGGCTATGATACGCCGGGCGGCTGGCTCAATTCTGATCCGCACGAAGTGCTCAAATATTTAGAAGATCCGCTCTGCAATTATCACTTTAGCGTCAACGGCTACTATCACCTTTTTGCCCTGATGCAGCGCGCCTATGTCAAAAAAGGGTGGCAGATGAAGAATCGGGATCTGCCGATCCTGATTCTGGCAGGGAGCGAGGATCCGGTGGTGCAGAGCCAAAAGAAGGCAAGACACCTGGTGCGGTTTTTGAAAGAGCGCGGCTATCGTGATGTCACACTCCGCCTGTATCCAAAGCTGCGGCATGAACTGTTGTTGGAGCGCAAAAAAGATCAGGTGTACGCCGATATTCTTGCGTTTTTAGAGGGTTCTGCAGGCGGCGCCTAAACCAGGGAGCTGTTCTTCGTGCGCCGAACGTGTCAGCCGTGCCGCGCCTTGCGAAACTGCGCCGGGCGCATGTGAAATTCCCGTTCAAACAGCTGATAAAACCGGGATAGGTTGGTAAAGCCGTATTCAAAGCAGATATCGGTCACGCTAAGGTTGCTCGATTGCAGCAGATTGACGGCATAGTTGAGCCGAAGCCCGTTTAAATAGGCTGTCGGTGTGGTGTGATAATACTTTTGCATATATTTTTTAAACTTGCCTTGATGCGAAAAATTCAGTATCATAAAGTCAAAGTCCGAAAGAGAGAGGAAGAAACGCAATGCAGAATTTTCATACCGTAAAGGACATTATTTTTTCGGTGACGGGATGTGCTTATACCGGGGAGATCGCCTTTGTCAAGACCGAGGGCGTCTATGCGGAATATGACGGAACAAGCGCGAAAATCGGCGGCCCTGATACGGCGGCCGTGTGCCGCGCACTGACCGAGTTTTCCGCACACTTTTTAAAGGGAGAGAACGCTTTTTGCATTCGCCAGGAGCGTGCTTTCCGGCACTGCGGCGTCATGCTGGATCTCAGCCGTGACGGCGCGATGCGCGTTGATAAAATCAAAGAGTATATCCGCTCCGTTGCGGCGTTGGGGCTTAATGTTTTGATGCTTTATCTAGAGGATTTGTATCCGCTAAAGGGGTATTCTTACTTTGGGTATCAGCGCGGCGCCTATACGGCAGAAGAACTTCGGGAAATCGATGATTACGCGGCGATGTTTGGGATTGAAACGGTGCCTTGCATCCAGACCTTAGGTCACATGGAACGGTATCTTGGCTGGGCGGAATCCGCGCCGGTTCGCGATACGTCGTCTACCCTGCTGCCGGACGCGGAGGAGACCTATCGGTTTATTGAGGACTGCATTCGTTCGGTTTCGGTATGCTTTCGGTCGCCATATATCCATATCGGCATGGACGAGGCGCTGGGAATCGGCACGGGCGTCTATTTTAAGCAGCATGCCAAGGAGGGGATCAACCAGACCGAGGTGTTTCTGCGGCATTTAAACCGCGTCTGCGCCATTGCCAAGCAATACGGCCGCCGGGTCATGATCTGGAGCGATCTGTTCTTTTCCATGGAAGATCGGGGGCAGCACGGCAACTATGATGAGGCGATCGTTTTGTCGGAAGAGACCCTCAGCAAGGTGCCGGATCTGGTGCCGGTTTACTGGTATTATTCCAGCAAGCGGAAGGAGAAGTACGCGGCGCTTTTAAAGGAGCATCGCAAGATGAGCCGCGAAATTGCCTTTGCCGGCGCAGGCTGGAGCTTTGAAACCTTTGCGCCCAATACGGAGTTTGCGTGGGAGTGCAATGCAGCGGCGCTTGCGGCCTGCCGCGAGGATCGGACGGATTGGGTGATTAACACGCTGTGGGGAGACAGCGGCAGCGAGTGTTCTCCCTTTTTGTGCATGCCGACCAATGCGCTGTATGCAGAGTTTTTTTATAGCGGTGCGCTTGCGGCCGATGAGGCGTATGCCTGGGAGATCGCGGCGCTGATCAGCGGCTGCAGCAAGGAAGAATCGCTGTTGATGAGCGAGCTTAGCCTGCATCAGTACGGCGAGGTGAAGGCAGCGCGGCGGCTGCTGCGAAAGGACGTGCTGAATGTACCGCAGTTTTGTATCGAGGGCGGCGGCGCAAACAGTATGGTACTGCCGTCGGTGACGGAACAGGAGATTGTCACGCGTTACCGCGCGGCGGCCAAGCGACTGGAGGAAAGAGCGGCAAAGAATCCAAGATGGGCGGAGCGTTTTCGCCTGATTGCGGCGGTGATGCAGACGGCGGCGGATAAGTGCGTTGTCTACACCGACCTGCAAAAGGCGTATCAGGAGGATGACCGGGAGAAGCTGACGTATTTTGCGGAGGAGATTTTTCCGCGGTTAAAGACGGAATATCAGACGATGCAGAAGCTGCACGAGACGCTTTATCTTGCGGAAAACAAGGCGTTCGGCTGGGGCTGGAGCTGCCTGCTTTACGGACAGCAGCTTGTGCGGATTGATTATGCGACCGGGCGGCTTTCGCAATATTTAAACGGTGAAATCACAGAGATTGAAGAACTGCGTGCGCCGGTGCTCAATCAAAAAATCAAGACCTTTGACAGAGAATTTTGGACAGAATAGGCAAATAAATCCGAAAAACCCGTGCCGAATCGGTACGGGTTTTCGCTTGACAAAAGTAGGGGACGGTGCTACAATAAGGTTAGTGTAGACTAATTAACGCTTTTGTATGTTTTTTCTGTTTTAGGAAAAGCTAGTAAAAACGAAAATTCCGGGGTTGTCTCAAAAGGAAAAGCCCGGCCATTGATACAAGCAGGGAGCGATGTCATGAAAACAGTGGAATTAAAAATCGGAGGAATGACATGCGCCGCATGCTCCGGCCGGATTGAACGGGTTGTTGCCAAGATGGAGGGCGTGGTGAAGATCAGCGTCAATCTGACAACCGCGATGGCGGAGGTCTCCTACCGCGAGGATGTTCTCAGCGCAAAAGACATCATGGATCGCATCGTCAAGCTGGGGTTTGAGGCTGCGCCTTTTGTTGAAGGAGAAGAGGACGGCGGTCAAATCCGCGAGGCAAGAAACCTGAAAATCAGCCTGTGCGTTTCGGCGGTTTTAACCGCGCCGCTGATCCTGGGGATGATTTTAGGCTGGTTTGGGATCATGGTTCCGGCGCTTCATCACCCGATTGTGCAGTTGATTCTGGCAACGCCGGTACAGTTTATCATCGGCTGGCGGTTTTATAAGCATGGCTTTTTGGCGTTGCGTGCGCTCAGCCCCAATATGGACGTGCTGATTGCCCTCGGCACCAGTGCGGCATATTTTTTCAGCTTGTATAACGTGCTTGCCGGTCATACCGCGCACAACTCCATGGAGGGGTTGTATTTTGAATCCTCGATGACGATTATTACGCTGATTCTGCTTGGAAAATACCTGGAGATGCGCGCAAAGGAAAAAACCTCGGATGCCATTCATAAGCTGATTGCGCTGCAGCCGCAGACCGCGCGGCTTTGGGTGGACGGCAAGGAAAAGGTTGTCCCCTTGGCAGAGGTGGAGATCGGCGATATCATTTTGGTACGGCCGGGCGAGAAGATTCCGATTGACGGCGAGGTGGTTGGCGGCGCCGTTTCGGTTGATGAGTCCATGCTGACCGGTGAGAGCCTGCCAAGGGATAAAAAAGAGGGGGACAAGGTCTTTTGCGCCTCTATCAACTTATCCGGCGCCTGCCGCATCCGCGCGGAGCGGATCGGCCGGGAGACCACGCTTTCGCAGATTATTAAGCTGGTGCGCAGTGCGCAGGGAGAAAAGGCGCCGATTCAAAAACTGGCAGATACGGTATCTGCTTATTTCGTGCCGACGATTTTGGGCATTGCCTTAATTACCATGCTGGGATATCTGATATCGACCCATCATTTTGAGACCGCGCTGCGAAACGCCGTTTCGGTGTTGGTTATTGCGTGTCCTTGCTCTCTGGGGCTGGCAACGCCGACTGCCATGATGGTCGGCACCGGACTCGGCGCCGAACACGGTATCTTAATGAAGGGCGGAGAGTCGTTAGAGACGGCGCATAAAATAAACGCCGTAGTCATGGATAAGACCGGGACAATCACCAAGGGTCAGCCCAGGGTGACCGATGTGGTGGAGGCATCGCTTAGCGCCAAAGATTTGCTTGCCGGAGCGGCCGCGGTCGAAAAGGAATCGGAGCATCCGCTCTCCCGTGCCATTTGCAGCTTTGCCGAAGAGAGAGGATTGTCTGTTTTGGAGGCCGATGGATTTTCATCTCTGACCGGAGCCGGTGTATCGGGTGTGATCGGCGGACAGACATGGTACATCGGTACGCGCAAGTTGATGCACGAAAAAGGCATTGATACGGACGCGTATGAGGAACGCGCTAAGGCGCTGGAGAAAGACGGAAAAACCGTGATGTTTGCCGGCCGCGATGATAAGGCGCTTTTGGGGCTGATTGCGGTGGCCGACACTATCAAGGACAATGCGGCGGCCGCGGTTGCGGCGCTGAAGAGGCTTGGCTGTGAGATTTATATGTTGACCGGGGACAATGCGGCGGCCGCGGAATTTATCGCAAAAAAGGCGGGGATAGACCACGTTTTTTCCGAGGTTTTGCCGGACAACAAAACACGTAAGGTTAAAGAACTGCAAAAGGACGGCAGAGTGGTCGGCATGGTCGGTGACGGCATTAACGACGCGCCGGCGCTTGCCATGGCGGACGTTGGCTTTGCGATGGGCGGCGGTACCGATATCGCCATGGAATCCGCAGATATTACGCTCATGCGCGACGATCTGATGATGGTGTCTGCCGCAATTGACTTATCGAAAAAGACCATGCAAAAGATTCGCCAAAATCTGTTCTGGGCGTTTCTCTATAACGGAATCGGTGTTCCGATTGCCGCGCTTGGCTTTTTAAATCCGACACTTGCCGGCGCCGCGATGGCGTTCAGCTCGGTGTCGGTGGTAACCAACTCCCTGCTGCTGCGGTATCGGGTAGAAGAAAGATGAGGAAAGAGGTAATATGATGAAAACAGAAACCATTCATGTAGAGGGAATGTCTTGTATGCACTGCCGTGCCTCGGTGACGAACGCGCTCACGGCGCTTTCCGGTGTCAGCAGCGCAGAGGTCAGCCTGGAGGAGAAAACGGCTCGTGTGACCTATGATGAAAACCAGGTGACGCCGCAGGAAATGAAGGACGCGATCGTTGGCGTTGGATTTGACGTGGTATAACGGGGGAAGGGCCGCAAGGCCTCCCGAAAGCCGCCACCGGACAAGGAAACATTGCCCTGAGAAACATCTTTTTTGCGAATCCCTACGTTAAAAAAGTCTTGCAATCCGACAGGATTACTCACTTTTTTGCCTTGACCTTCATCAAAAAATATTGTTTCCAGGGTGCAAAGCAGTTTTGAACATCGTAGTTTAAGCTTTAGACAAGAAGAAAAGCCGCCGTAATACTGACGTATACGGCGGTTTTTTGACGAAGTATAAACTTAAAATACGGCTTCAAAACCAATGTTTCCTTATCCGGTGGCGGCTAAAGGGAGGCCTTCGCTTCACAATGCGGTTTTTGTGTTTTGCATTCGGTACAGTATCGTAAGATACCGAAGATCCTTATCATCAAGATTCAGCCCATCGCCGTCCCCTTTTAAGATGCCGGTATCCATTGCCCATTTGACCGCATCGCGTGCCCAGACGGGCATGTTTTTATCCACATAATTGTAAATCATGGGATATTTTAGGTCGTGCAGCTCCACGGCCAAAATTTTTACCGTTTCGGTTAAATCCCGGATTTCCTGTTTGAGTTCCTCGTATTGTTCCACGGTAAGTCCCTCCTCAATGTTTGTGTAGCCCGGCCGCACAAATTTGGTGCCGGGCAGCGCGGAATTTTGATATTGCTTTTCACAGACTGCGCCGCCGTTTGCAATGATGGCGTGGCCGTTTGATGTGTTGCCCTCGACCGTCCAAAAGGCGTCGCCGCAAACCTTTGTCACAATCCCGGTATGGACAAAGGCGCCGCCGCGGTAAAATAACACGATATCCCCGGCCTTGGGATTTGCGTGCAGAGGGAAAAGCCTTGCCAGGGTCGGGCAATAGACAAACGGATCATGCAAAAGCAGCGGCTTGACCCATTCCCGCCCAAAAGTTTTGGCGATGCACCAGGTCACAAAGCACGCGCACCAGGGCTGGCCTTGATAGTTCGGCGCGATGTCACGCCAGTATTTGGTGTAGTTTTGATTCCCGGCATTCTTTATCTTGCTGTCTAAATCTGCACCGCTTGCCTTTTCCAGATATCCGACCTCCGCTTTTGCGGTTTGAATCAGTCGCTTTACGCCCGTCATCGTTGCTTTTCCTCCCTTAAAACCTCGTCCGCCTTTAGGGCAGGCTTGGTAAAGCTATTGTTTTTCCACCAGGCGATCAGGGCGGAAACCACCGTAAAGCCGGTAGTGATTAAGGTGTTAATATCATCGTCCGACACCGCAATGATGCTGTGTCCCGATGCGGTTAAAATCTGGTTGATCAGCGCAAGGGCGAGGATCAGCGTCCGCGCAACGGTGCCGGGTGTTACGGTTGGTTTTTGATTCATTTGTTTGCCTCCTCTAAATCTTCGATGCGGTGTTCGGACACCTTTTGCCGGTTGTCCAGTACCGCGATATTTTGTTCGATCCGAAAGGTGCGCTCGATCAAACTGTTGTGTTTGTTGACCTTTTCCTCCAGCTTTCCGATGCGGTAGTTGGATAATCGGTTGGCGGTCAGAATACCGGCCAGCGACCCAAACAACGTCCCGATCAGCGAAAGCGCCGCAATCATGATCTCTGTTTCCATTCTCTCTCCCCCCTTTAACCTGATGTTAGTAATCTAAGCCGCCTAAATCGGCGTAATTTCGGAATATTTTGATTTGTCGTCTTTGCCGGGCGCCAGCCCTCCTGCATCCTCCGCACCAAAATTTTCTCAAAATTCCATCCGTATAGGCACACGAGAGTCGAATCCAATATGCCCTGTAATGAAAAAACCATCATCTTTTT
>CAKSFQ010000038.1 GCA_934454115.1 uncultured Clostridia bacterium | reverse complement strand
AAATCGCGGCACCATTTAACTGTCTTCTCACGATCGGAATAATCATTTAAATTGCATATTGTCCCGGCAATTTCCAGATCCAATTCCGCAGCGCACTTTAGCGCCGGCAGCATGTTCTCGATGTTGCCAAAAATCTCAACCTCGTCATATCCAGCGGCTTTTAAATCCTGAAACAGCTTTTTTATATTCTGTTCCTTTGTCATATAGTCTCTTACCGTGTAGAGTTGAATTCCTATCTTTTTCACAATCCTGCCTCCTTATCGCCTTCTTTTCTTTGATTATAAATCCTTTTTTTTAAAAAACAATGATTTATATTCCTATAAAATGCACAAAACTTCTTAACAATTTACAGAGCCAAAATATTCAACAAACCCCGTAATATCCAAGGTATTTGCGACTATATGTTTGCTTTCCTACTTTGAATATGCACAAAAATAGCATTGACAGCGATATTGTATTATGTTAAAATTGGTATGGGTGAGTATTATGCTTTATCAACCTCTTTTAAAATATGGAACACCTTACATAATAAAAAAATCTGAGGAATTCTGTTCCTTTCCATTGCATTTGCATCATGAAATCGAACTGTTGTATTGCCTGGAAGGAGCATTTGTCGCCAAACTCAACGGCGAGCAATATCACATCCATGCCGGGGAGCTTTTGTTTATCAGCAGCATGACAGACCACGAGCTTATTGGGGATAAAAGCTGCTGCAAATTCATTCTTATTGAATTTGGGCCGATGCTGCTGCGCGAAAAATTCAGAGCTATATCTGAAGTAGAATTTGCCTGCCCGGTATTTGAAATCGCCAATACAGATAAAAAGCCATATGCGGATATTTATGCTTCCATAAAGACCATGTTAAAAATTTGTGAAGAAACGGACTCTGCCGCCGACTTGCTTATTAGCGGAGAGCTTTATAAAATATCCGCATACATGGTTTCTTTATTTATGAACTCATCGGACACCGTACCATCCGAAAAAGTCTATAAGCGTAAAATCGAAGGAGCTCTTGAGCTGATCTACCTTAACTATAATTCTAATATTTCGATTGACGACGCCGCCAAAATAACCGGATATTCCAAAAGCAATTTTTGCAGAAACTTTAAATTAGCCACGGGGACCTCTTTTCACCAATACCTTGCCCAATATCGCATATCTAACGCATGCTACATTTTGAGAACAACGGACTATTCTATAGAAAAAATATCAGAAAGCGTAGGTTTTTCAGAAACGCGTTCCTTTTGTCGTTCTTTTAAAAAAATCATGCGCATGACGCCTCTGGAATATAGAAAACGTTAAGCACACGGGGGCATCAACACCGACCTTTTTGTTTCATGTGAAACATTTTTTGAAAAGTTGACATTTTTCCCTTGTATTTCTGGATTTATGTGCTATAATGGTAAAAGGCATAGAGAAGGAGGCGATAAGATTTCATGGCAAAAGTGATTGCAATCACCAATCAAAAAGGCGGTGTCGGCAAGACAACGACCGCCATCAACTTAAGCGCGTGCATTGCACAAAAAGGAAAAAAGGTTTTGCTGATTGACAGCGATCCGCAAGGTAATTCCAGCAGCGGTCTGGGCATTGACAGCCGTTCTTTGGAGCACTCTGCCTACGATTGTCTGGCTGAGCGTCGCCCTATGCAAGAGATTATGATGGAAACCGAGTATAAAAATCTTTGGCTCTGTCCGGGAAATATGGATCTGGCCGGTGCGGAGATTTCCTTGGTTAATATTGAAAATCGGGAATATCAGCTGAAAAAGGCGCTGGAATCCGTTCGTGATTCATTTGATTTTATTTTCATTGACTGTCCGCCCTCCCTGGGACTGATTACATTGAATGCCTTTGGCGCCGCAGACAGCGTGCTGATTCCGATTCAATGCGAATATTACGCACTGGAGGGACTGAGCCAGCTGACGCACACCGTCAAGATGGTAAAACAGGGGCTGAATCCGGCATTAAAGATAGAAGGCATTCTTCTGACCATGTACGATGCGCGCACCAATTTGTCGGTACAGGTTGCCGAAGAGGTGCAAAAATATTTTGGTGCGACCGTATACAAAACCATAATTCCGCGCAATGTGCGCCTGTCCGAGGCGCCAAGCTACGGAAAACCCGTCATTGCCTTTGACGCACGCTCCAAAGGGGCGCAGTGCTATCAAAAGCTGGCCGGGGAAGTGATTCGAAAAAATCGATAAGGAAGTGAAGAAATGGCAGATCATAAAGCAAAAAAGTCCGGATTGGGCCGCGGCATGAACCAATTATTCCAAATCAAGGATGATGGCGATGCCATTCGCAATATTGCCGATGAAATCAACCGATCAGGCGAAACGTCGGACGACGGCAAGCAGGTTGTCGTATTAAAGCTTTCTGAAATTGAGCCGAACAAGGGACAACCGCGAAAAAACTTTGATACAGACAAGTTAGAGGCGTTGCGCGATTCTATATTAGAACACGGCGTTGTTCAGCCGATTTTAGTCACTCCCACCAAGGCGGGCACCTACCGTATCGTAGCGGGCGAACGCCGCTGGAGAGCCTCCAAGCTGGCCGGATTAAAGGAAATGCCCTGTATCATCCGCAGCTTTGAAGAACAGGAGGTCATGGAGCTTGCACTGGTGGAAAACCTGCAGCGTGAGGATTTAAACCCCATTGAAGAATCCGAGGGATATCAACAGCTGATTGACACCTTTCATATGACGCAAGAGGAAATCAGCAAGCGGGTCGGCAAAAGCCGCAGCGCAGTTGCCAACGCCCTGCGCCTGAGCCATTTGAGCGATGCGGTAAAAGCTCTGTTGATCGAGGGCAAGCTCTCCCAGGGCCATGCGCGTACCCTGCTGCCGGTTGAAGACCACAATCTTCAGTTATCCCTGGCAGAGCGCATTATAAAGGAAGGTCTTAACGTTCGGCAGACGGAGGCGCTGGTTGCCGCCGCCTACAAGCCACAAAAGCAGAGCGCCGCAAAACCGCAGAATCCGATGATGCAGAAATACTACCGCGAAATCGAGGACTCCCTTTCTTCTCAATTTGGTACCAAGGTGAAAATCCAGGAGGGCGCAAAAAAAGGAAAAATCGAAATTGAATATTACAGTAAGGACGATCTGGAACGGCTTTTGTTTGCACTTCGTCGTTAATCGACAATTTTCGACAACGAAAAACGATGGCTTAAAGCCGCATTTTAATATAGCGCAGTGAAATATGCCGTCGAGAGCGCGTTTGTGCCTTAAAACGCAATTTTGAGCCCGCTGGAGGTGTTTTGCATATTTTTGAAAAATTATTGCGATCTGCCTTTACGTTTGGAAGAGAAGGAGAGGAAACCATGTCGGAGGAAAAAAAGAATTTCAGAAAACTGAGCAGCTATGCCATCATTATGATTTTAGCGGCTGTGATTGTTATTATCATAGCAGCCATGGCAGACAACCGCGAAACCAAGTATGAAGATCAGATTACCGAAAAGGAACAGTTGAACGTCAGCATTCAGGACGAGATTGTTCGCTTAAAGGATAAAAATTATACACTGGGCAAAGAAAAGGAGGCGCTTCAGAGCCAACTGGAGTCACAAAAGACGGCGATTAGTGTCAGCGACGCCATCAATCAAGTACTGATATTATGGCAGGAAGACCGCACAGACGAGGCCAGGACGGCGCTTTTGTCCGTCGACCGAAGCGCGCTGACGCCGGAACAAACCGCCGCCTGTGAGGCGCTGGACAAGCTTCTTGCCGCGGCACAAACCGAAACCAACGAGGGCGAACCCCAAAAAAGAAAGGACTAGAATACCATGATTGATATGAAATTACTGAGAACCGAGCCGGAAAAGGTCATTGCTGCAATGGCGCGGAGAAAAGAGAACGTGGACATTGACGGACTGCTTGCACTGGATAAGGAAAAGCGCGAAATTTTATACGAGGCAGAACAGAAGAAGGCAGAGCAGAACGCTGTTTCCAAAAAAATTCCGGCAATGAAAAAGGCCGGCGAGGACACCACGGCCGTTTTTGCCGAAATGAAAGAGCTGTCTGCCGCCATTAAAGAATGCGATGAAAAGCTGCGCGCACTGGACGAAAAAATCACCGCCATTGCCTACACCATTCCGAACATCCCCAACCCGACCGTCCCGGACGGTGACACGGACGCGGATAACGTAGAGGTTCGCCGCTTTATGGAGCCGACCGTCTTTGATTTTGAGCCGAAGGCACACTGGGATCTGGGTAAGGATTTAAATATCTTAGACCCGGAAACCGCCGCAAAGATTACCGGCACACGCTTTACCGTCTACCGCGGCGCCGGTGCACAGCTAGAGCGTGCCATCACCAACTTTTACTTGGATACCCATACCACAAAGCACGGCTATAAGGAAATTTTTCCGCCGTTTATGGTACACCGCAACAGTATGATCGGCACCGGCCAGCTGCCGAAGTTTGAAGAGGATGCCTTTAAGGTAGCCGGCACTGAGTATTTTCTGGTTCCGACTGCCGAGGTTCCTGTCACCAATATGCACCGGGATGAAATTTTAGACGGCACAAAGCTGCCGGTAAAATATTGCGCTTATACCGCATGCTTCCGCGCCGAGGCCGGGTCGGCCGGCAGAGATACCCGCGGCCTGATCCGTCAGCACCAGTTTAATAAGGTTGAGCTGGTAAAGTTCACCCGACCGGAGGATTCTTATGCAGAACTGGAAAAACTGGTTGCCGATGCCGAAGACGTACTGCAAATGCTGAAGATTCCGTATCGCGTGGTAAAAATCTGTATCGGCGATCTGGGCTTTACGGCTGCCATGAAGTACGATATCGAGGTTTGGATGCCCAGCTACAACCGCTTTGTCGAGATTTCCTCCTGCAGTAATTTTGAAGATTTCCAGGCGCGCCGTGCCAATATCCGCTACAAGGATTCCGCAAAGGATAAGGCGCAGCTGGTTCACACCCTAAACGGCAGCGGCGTTGCCATCGGCCGTACCACCGCCGCCATTCTTGAAAACTACCAGAATGCCGACGGCAGCATCACCATTCCGGAGGTTCTGCGCCCCTACATGGG
Source organism: uncultured Clostridia bacterium (assembly GCA_934454115.1). Classification (GTDB taxonomy): domain Bacteria; phylum Bacillota; class Clostridia; order Monoglobales; family Monoglobaceae; genus Ructibacterium. Next base: position 6,380 of record CAKSFQ010000038.1, on the reverse strand, counting down.
CGGCAAAACCGTCATTGAAAAGGATTGATTGACCTGCCGTAACATCAAAAGGATAGGATCCGTCTCCCGAATGCAGAGCCTGGATGATCCCCTTTTGGCGAATATGCCCGTATACTATCATCAAAGTTTAATGCAGATGTCATTTATCTGTAACAATCATGTGATAGAATGAGGGAAGATGGATTGGATTTTCTGGAGGCAAGAACATGGAGAAAATGGTTATTTTAGGCGGCGCCCGTCTTGCAGGCGAGGTAGAAATCAGCGGCGCGAAAAATTCGGCCGTTGCGATTTTGGTTGCCGCAATCATGGTAAAGGGAAAGTGCCATATTGATAACGTACCCCATGTCAGCGATATTGAGGCACTGATTGAAATTATCAACAATTTGGGCGGCAGGGCAGCCTTTGTCGGCCGCGGTGAGGTGGAGATTGACTGCACCGCCCTTCATAATTGGGAAGCCGACTACGAAACAGTACGGCGGATTCGTGCGTCCTCTTATCTGATGGGCGCGCTGCTCGGCCGTTTTCATCACGCCGCCGTAGCATTGCCCGGCGGCTGCGATTTTGGCGTACGTCCGATCGATCAGCACATCAAGGGCTTTAAAGCGCTGGGCGCGGAGGTTGAAATCGGCCACGGCATGGTTACGCTTTCGGCGGACGAGTTGACGAGTGAACATATCTATTTAGACGTGGTTTCGGTCGGTGCGACCATCAACATTATGTTGGCCGCCACACTGGCTAACGGCGTCACAGTGATTGACAGCGCCGCCAAGGAGCCGCATATTGTTGACGTTGCAAACTTTTTAAACTGTATGGGAGCCAACATTCGCGGCGCCGGCACGGATATTATCCGTATTAAGGGCGTGAAAGAGCTGCACGGCGGCAGCTTTAGCGTGATTCCCGACCAGATTGAGGCCGGCACCTTTATGATTGCCGCTGCGGCAACCCGCGGCGACGTTTTGATCAATAATATTATCCCTGAGCATATGGAATCACTGAGCGCCAAGCTGCTTGAGATGGGCGTCGGCGTAGAGGAGTACGATGATGCAATTCGGATTTATGCCAAGGATGAGGCGCCTTACTGCGCCGCCAATGTAAAAACGCAGCCACACCCGGGTTTTCCGACCGATTTACAGCCGCAGATGCTGACGCTTTTGTCCACTGCAAAGGGTACCAGTCTGGTTGCGGAAAACGTTTGGGACAACCGCTTTAAATACGTGGGCGAGTTAAACCGTATGGGCGCTAACGTCTCGGTCGAGGGGCGGATTGCAACCGTAGAAGGCACGCCGTATCTCAGTGGTGCGCCGGTCTCAGCAACCGATTTGCGCGCCGGAGCCGCCTTGGTCATTGCCGGTCTGATGGCGCATGGCGTAACTGAGATTTATAATCTGAAATACATCGATCGCGGCTATGAGGGTCTGGTTGAAAAACTTCGCGCATTGGGCGCACAGATTACACGCCGCCAGGGGATAACCACGCCGGCAGCAAAGCATGATGATGTGATTTAAGCAAAAATTTACGGTTTTAAGACCGTAATGGATTCTTTGAAATAATCGCCGTAACGCTCAGATACGGCGATTTCTTTCCTTATTAAAGTTACACCTTACAATTTTTTTGACAGAAAGGGCGAGGTCTTTTGTTACAGCTGCGTTCATTAAAAAGCTCCAGCCGCGGTAACGCCGTATTGGTATCCTATCAAAATGCAGGCGTCCTGATTGACTGCGGCATCAGCGGCAAGGCTGCCGAAGCCGCTATTTTAGAGGCAGGGCTGTCTCCCGCCGCCATTAAGGCAATTTTAGTTACGCATGAGCATCTTGACCACATCCGCGGCGTCGGCATTCTGGCGCGGCGGCTTGGGATTCCCGTTTATGCCAACGATAAAACCTGGGCTGCCATGGAATCGTCCATCGGCAACCTTTGCGAGGCGCAAAAATGCACATTCTGCCATGCAGACGCCTTTTCGGTCGATGATTTTATCATGCAGCCATTCCCGATTCCGCACGATGCGGCCGACCCGGTCGGCTACAGTGTCTCGGTCGGCGATAAAAAGGTCTCGGTTGCGACCGATATGGGTATTTTGGAAGAATCAGTCTTTCGCGCCTTAAAAGGCAGCGGCGCCGTCCTGCTGGAATCCAACCACGATCTTTCCATGCTGAGCATGGGGCCCTACCCGCCGCAGCTAAAGCAGCGGATCCGCAGCGACCGCGGTCATTTATCCAATGATGATGCGGCAAAGGCAACTGAATTTTTGGTAAAAATGGGAACGGAACAAATTCTTTTGGGGCATCTCAGCCCGGAAAATAATAATCCCTATCTGGCAGAAGAGACGGTTGCGTGCGCGCTGCGCATGGCCGGAATCAAACCGGGATCAGATATGCGTCTGTTTGTCGCACCGAAAGATCAAATCAGTGCCTGCCTGGCCGTCTAGGAATATTGGCAACTGTTTTAGGCGCAACAACCCTGAAAAGTCCGTTGATCCGGATATGAAAGGAGGAAGTATTATGAAAATGCTGCGCAAGTTGCTTAGCGCAATTCTTTTTGTTTTGCTCTGCATCTGTGTTTTTGGCGGTTTTACCGTTCCGGCCGATCCCGGAGAGGGGCTGGTCGTTGTATACTGCAATGACGGCAGAATCTTATATCTTTCGGCGGACGCTGCCAAGGATTACAGCGACAGCACGGATTGGTCAGAGGATTTTTTAGAGGTCACCTGTGATATCTGGAACACGGCCGGGGACAATCGGCTGATTTTTAAAAGCAAACTCCCGTTTTACAAGGCAGAGGGCTGGTCGGACGACCTGCGCGCCGTCACCGTTAAGATGAAAAACACCGATGGGAAAGAAAAGGATGTATTTAAGGATAAGACAGAGGAGTATCAGCAAAAGGGCTGGACCCTTGTCTCCGCGGCAAAACCGGCCGCAAAAGCAACCGGTTCTTTTACAGATACAACCCCTTCTGTCGCCCTGACCTTTGATGACGGGCCAAACCCATCCACTACCAACCGCCTTTTGACGATTTTAGAACGGGAAAATGTCAAAGCCACCTTTTTTATGTTGGGCAACCGTGCCCAAAGCGGCGCCGACTGCATTCGGCGGATGCAAGCGCTGGGCATGGAGCTTGGCAGCCACACCTACGACCACACCCAACTGACCAAGCTTGGCGAGGCAGCGCTGGCCGACCAGATAGAAAAAACCAACGCTGCCATCATGAACGCAGCAGGCGAAGCCCCGACCCTAATGCGGCCGCCATACGGCTCCTATAATGCGGCTGTCAAAGCGGCGGCCGGTGTGCCGATTGTGCTCTGGTCTCTCGATAGCCTGGACTGGAAAAGCCGCAACGCTGACGCGGTTTACCAAAAGGTTCTTGCCGAGGTACGGGACGGCTCCGTGATCTTGTTTCACGACATCTATGATACCAGTGTTGACGCGACAGAACGTCTGATTCCGGCACTGAAAGACCGCGGCTATGAAATGGTCACCGTCTCGGAGCTGGCAAGACGCAAGGGGAAGACACTGTCCCCCGGCGAAGTGTTTTCGCAGGGTTAAATGCCGGAATCCGGAGGAAAATCAAATTTGCGGCATGCTCTGTAAGAATATAAGGAAAAGGAAATGGTAACGTGCAGATGACATGGAAGAAGGCATGGAGGCATTTTAAGACCATCACCGCCCATCGGCATCAGGTGATTGCCCACTGCAAAAAGGCAGGGATTTTTTGGCAGGGACTGTTTCACGATCTCTCCAAATACACCCCGACCGAATTTTGCAGCGGCGCACGGTATTATACCAATGGCCGAAAAAGTCCAAACGAGGCGGAACGGCTGGCGCTTGGATATTCCCTTGCATGGATGCATCACAAAGGCCGAAATCGCCACCACTTTGAATATTGGCAGGATTATAACCCCGCCGAAAAAAAATATATGCCGGTCGCAATGCCGAAACGATTTTTCAAAGAGCTGATCTGTGATCGGATTGCCGCCAGCAAAATCTATCAGGGCACAGCTTATACCGATGCACATCCGCTTTTATACTTTCGAAACGGCATGGCACAAAAGCAAATGCATCCCGAAACCGCGGCCATGACCGAGCATTATTTTACCATTTTGGCAAAAGAGGGAGAGAAAGCCATGTTTTCTGCCTTAAAAAAGCTATAAATCCAATGACAAAAAGGAACCCGGCAGCGGCTGTTAAAGCAGCGCCTTCCGGGTTCCTTTTCATTTTTAAAGGCAGTCTGCGATTTACGCTTTTCCAAACAAGGTTTCTTCCAGCGCGGCGCAAAGGTAATGATAAATCGGCAAGTGATATTCCTGCACCTTAAATGTCTCCGTCTCCGGCGCTTTGACCGTCACATCGCAGATTGAATCCATGGCGCAGTCCTTTCCTCCGGTCAGACCAACGGTGGATAATCCCATCGCAGCAGCCATTTTCAGCGCGGCCACCACATTTTTGGAGTTACCCGATGTGGATATACCCATTACCAAATCATGGGGTCTTGCAAAGGCATAAACCAGCTGGGCATAAACCAGGTCGGGATCCACGTCATTGGAGAATGCCGTCATCACACCGGCATGGGCAGCAAGCGAAATCGCCGGAATCCCTCGCTGCAAGCGTTCTGCCATTTTCGCGCCATCCTCCGTGCAGCGCTCGGTCAGCGCACGCTTTGTCGCATCGTCCATCGGACGCAAACTTAAAAAGCCCTTCATCAGTTCGCCGACAATGTGGTCGCAGTCAGCGCAGCTGCCGCCGTTTCCGCAAAGCAAAATGGTTCCGCCATTGCGATAGGTTTTTTCCATCGCCGAAAGTGCGGCATTTAAACTTTCCTCACAGGATACGAGCGCCGGATAGCGCTGAAACAGTTCTTTCATCTTATCATTCATTTTTCCTGACTCCTCTCAAGCGCATCGGCCGCAACCGCAATCGCCGCAAAGTCCCCGACGCTGTCGCCCAGCTCTGCCGGAACAATTCGGCAGACGCTGCGTGCCGCCGCCAGTGATTCCCGCTCGATCGCAGCCTCCATCGAGGTTTTCAGCAGTGCGCCGCTGCGCTCATAAATACTTCCAATCACAATTTTTTCCGGATTTAAAACATCGATCAGAACAGAAAGCCCCTGCCCCAGCTTTTCGCCGCAAATTTCATAAACCCGGATGGCGTCCGTGTCGCCGGCGACTGCCGCCTCGGCAATCGACTTTGCCGTAATGCGGTCTAAGTCGTTCGCACTTTGGCAAAATCCCACGGTTTGCCCGATCTGTAACCTTTCTGCGGCAACCATCTGTCCGATTTGCCGAATCCCGCCGCCGCTGCAAAAGCCCTCAAACGAGCCGGCCTTTCCGTAGCCGCACGGCCCGAACCGTTCCATACGGACATGACCGATCTCGCCGGCCATGCCGGAGGCGCCGCGATAGAGGCGGCCGTCTAAAATCAGCCCGGCGCCCATGCCGGTGCCGAAGGTCAAAAATATCATATTGTTGCTGCCGCGGCCGGCGCCAAACCGCCACTCCGCCAGGGCGCAGGCATTTGCGTCATTTTCCAGCCCGACCGGAACCGAAAACCGCTGCACAAGCTCCCGGACAATGGCGATGTTATCCCAGCCCGGCAGATTCGGCGGCGAAAGAATGACGCCGCGCTCCGAATCCAAGGGTCCGCCGCAGCTGACGCCGATCGCGTCACCGCAGCCGACCTTTTCCACCGCGGCATAGATGGCCGAAAGCGTGTCGGTCACATTGGTAGTCGGAAACGCAATCCGCTCGATGATGTTCTCGCCGTCGCCGGTTAAGACGGCACACTTAGTGCCGCCGATATCAATCCCTGTCAGCATGGTAATCTCCTTTATTTTACGCTTTCCCAATCTTTTAAGAACCGCTCAATACCGGCATCTGTCAAAGGATGATGCAGCATCTGCTCCAGCACCTTATAAGGGATGGTGGCAATGTGCGCGCCGGCCAGCGCCGCATCGACCGCATCCTGCGGGCTGCGGATGCTGGCTGCGATGATCTCGGTGTCAATGGCGTGCAGATCAAACATCTCGGCAATCTCGGAGATCAGGTTGTTGCCGCAAGAGGCAATGTCGTTCAGCCGTCCGACAAACGGGCTGACATAGCTTGCGCCGGCTTTTGCGGCCAGCAATGCCTGTGCCGGGCTGAAAATCAGCGTTACGTTGGTTTTAATTCCCTTTGCGCTCAGCTGCTTTACGGCCTTTAAACCCTCTTTGGTCATCGGGATTTTGATGACAATGTTGGGGTGAATCTTACTCAACTCCAGCGCCTCGCTGACCATACCGTCCGCCTCTAAGCTGATCACCTCGGCAGAGATCGGGCCGTCAACAATCGAGGTAATCTCGGTTACAACCTCTTTAAAGTCGCGTCCTTCACGCGCAATCAGGGACGGGTTGGT
>CAKSFQ010000037.1 GCA_934454115.1 uncultured Clostridia bacterium | reverse complement strand
CCCTTGTCTTTCAAGCCATATATGTACTCTGCGATATCCATAAGTCTTACCACATTTTTCTTGGCATTCTTGAATTTTATTTGCTAAATTTAAATCTTTTGCAGGTATGCTCATACGGGCAACATACCCATAGTACCCACTTCGTGAAACTTCTAAAAATCTACACATTTCACTGATTGAATACTTTTCCTTATGACGGTAGATAACCATATATTTTACACTTGTCCTCACTTCCTTTCTGTGAGCGAGAGAAAATCCCTCATCAGTTCGTTCTCCATCTCCAATTGTTTTATCCGCACATCCTTCCGAGCCAACTTGTAACGCAGATCGGCCAGCTTATCGTTCTCCGTTACAATACCGTCTTTTGCTGGTCTGCCTTTCTTTTTGATGGCTATTCCCGCGGCTATTTGGGCTTGACGACGATTATATCTCGTAATGAAATTTTCGTACTGCTTTTTGCTAAATCCAAATTTCTCACATATTTGTCTGCCTGTATAGCCGTTATGCTTTAATTCTATAATTTCTTTTTCGTATTCCTGTATATGACGATAACTTCTTGGCATAAAAATACCTCCTATGGTTTTGTTTTTATTATACCATAGGAGGCTCTTTTTTTCTATTGTCCGTTTTTACTGGTTCTGTTCAGATTTATGCAGCCACTTTTTCAATGGCAAAATGTTTGTGGAAAAAGATGTGCAAAATGCGGTTTCTAAAACGTGCAAAGTTTCTGTAGCCGTAGGCGTTTCGTTTAAGAACTTTAATTTTGTTATTGCAACCTTCGGTAAAACCGTTTGTAAAAGGATAGCGGAATGTGTTAAAGATGGGTTTTGCCCAGTTTTGTAAGGTATCAGCACATTTGTTGTGATCCGTAAGTCTGCTTGCTTGTGCGAGTAAAATCCACTGATACATCAGTTTTTCTGCTTGATTCCGGTCTTTGCAATCAATCATATCATAGAATTTCTCTTTTAAGAAGTAGGCGCTTATTAAATCATCGGATAGGTAAAGCAAATATCCAACTTGTTCTAATTGTTCCGGAGACGGTTTAGCCTTACGCATGGTAAGGAGTCGCTTGGAGCGCTTGAAAAGCAAACGGTTTTCTTTTCCATACTTCTTTTGGATAGTCTTTCTAACCCGTTCAAAAGCCCAGATAATTTGTCTGATATCATGGTATTTATCAACGAGGGGAACAGCGTTTTTCAGATAGGTACTTGCAAGATCGGCATAAGGCTTCCACATATCGCTTACGAAGTATTTGACCTGTGTACGTTCTGTACGAGTCCATTGTTTCATATATGCGGTTAAATGAGATATTTTTCTATCAGGAAGTATATCTAAAACAAGTTTGTTTTGAGGGTCTGTAATAATGGCTTGATATTTTTCTTTACCGGCATTCCCTTTGAATTCATCAATAGCAATAACATCAAGTAGTTTTTGGGGAGGATGATAGGAAAGTATGTCAAAGAATCGAATGACTGTAGATACAGATACATTAGACATCTTTGCAACATCCGTAAAAGAACAGGTATTTTCTAATTTTTGAAATATATCAAAAAGCAATCGTTTGGTAACACGATAATACTTGGGAGAAAAGCTGTTTTCTTCCGATCAAGAAATTTGTATTTCAAAATTCCTGCAGGCTCATTCATTGACCTGCGCCAATTCTCTTTGACATAAGTATTAATTTTATTGCTTAACAATCTCAGTTCTTCCATTTTTCATCTCTCTATACATCTAAAATTTAATAAAACACATATGTAGTATATATTTTTTGCCGTTTCAATAATAGGTACATTTCTTTGAATAATATGCAAAAAACTCATATATAGCAAAGCCGAAGCACAGCCGTGCATTAAGCGCCGATTCACCCCCCTTTTCTTATCACGCCTATAAGTTCTCTCCTGGTTTCAAATCCGCAGATTCTGCACAGTCTGTCAAGCCGATATTTTATTCCGTTTACTGTAATGAAGCATTTTTCGGCAACCTTTTCATAACTATCGCCGTTTGCAAGCATACCCAGTACGGCAACATCATTTTCACCGCAGTTTTCAAATAGCTTTTCTATCTTAACCATCTGCTGTACTTCCGTGTCATCATAAAACCTAAAATCTTTGCCTTGACTGTCGGAAGGCTCAGAAGAATTTCCGTTCAGCGGAATATTATGCGTGGTATCTCTCACAACGATACTGCTCTTTACATTGACATTTACGGATTGCAGATTCGGATTTTTTTTGAGCATACGATATATATCTACCGCAGTTCTTCCGTATTCCTCATAATTCAGCGCAACACTTGTTACCGACGGTTCGTTTATTCTGCCGAGATGTGTATTTGCAAATCCGACTATAAACAAGTCGTTCAGAAAACTCGGAAATTCCTTTTTCAAGTGATTTATAAGCGACACTGCCGCATAATCATTTGTGCAAATTACGGAATCGTATTTATCCATATTCCGCAAAAATTCGTTGCGACATTCGCGCAAATCACCAAAGTTGTAGTACACATTATCCTTTTGTTCAAACGCCGACAGTTTGATATTGTCGGCGGTCGATGACGGATTTACTCCGTAAAGCGCAGTTTGTTTCCTGCCACAGCCGGAGAAATAACTCAGCACCTCCTTCACGGCGGAGTATAAATCTGTGCATACATTGCTGACAGAGAGAGAATACGGTCTGTTGCTCACGAGTATTATATGAGACTTGTGCTTAACTTTCAGTAAATTTACCGTTTCGTATATCCACGCCGGCGTGGTTCCGGCAACGATAATCGCGTCTGTGTCATCCGATACAAAACTACCGTCCTCAAAATCAAGTTTCATCTTTTTTGACTTTGCCTGCTGCTCAATTCCGCTTAGTATTCGTTCACACCAAGTAGTCTCGCGGTATTTATCTTCGGGAACTATATGTATCACCGTGCACCACCTCCACTCTAATCATAATACACCATTAAAATATTAAAAGCAAGAAAATGCAGAAAATTCTCCTCCGTTTTCTTGCTGTTCACCGCTATTGAAAGATTGTATAATATCATCAGAAGGAGTGAATGCAAATGGGCAATTCAATAAAAAAAGAAAAGAAAATCATACCCACATATATTCCGAAAAGGGCTATGGATTTGCCGATGTTCTTTGAGAAAAAGCCGTACCAGGGCGCAAGCGGCAGACTGTATCCCCTCCCGTTTTCCGACAGCATAAGCGATGAGAAAACCGATGTTGAATATGATGTGTATACTCTCGAAAACGAGTATATTATGACACAGGTACTCCCCGACAAAGGCGGCAAGATTCTGCGCGGCTATGACAAAGTCGGCAGCTACGATTTTATCTACTACAACGAAGTTGTAAAGCCGGCGCTTGTGGGACTTGCCGGTCCGTGGATTTCCGGTGGAATTGAGTTTAACTATCCGCAGCACCACCGCCCCACAACATATATGCCGCTTGAAGCCGTAATCGAAGAAAGCGAAAACGGCGAAAAGACGGTGTGGACAGGCGAGGTTGAACCTTTTAACCGCTTAAAAGGCATGGCGGGTATCGCCATTGATGAAGGCAGAAGCTACATAAAAGCAAAAGTAAAGGTATACAACCGTACAAATCAGCCGCAAGTATTTATGTGGTGGGCAAACCTTGCCGTACCCGTAAACGAAACGTACAAAACAATATTTCCGCCCGATGTGGAATGGGTAAACGACCACGACAGGCGCTGCACTATGAGCTGGCCCATTGCAAAAGGCGTGTATCACACGGCAAGACCGTTTGACTACGGCAACGGAACAGATATATCCATGTATGACGCCATAAAAGTTCCCTCATCTTTCCTTGTGTCACAGGGGCAGTCCGATATGAACTTTGTAGCAGGTTATGACGGCGGAAAGCAAAAAGGCATCGTAACCGTTGCCGATCATCACATTTCACCCGGCAAAAAAATGTGGCACTGGGGCAAAGGCGATTTCGGCGATATGTGGTGCTCCAATCTGACTGACGAAAACGGTCCGTACATTGAACTTATGACAGGTGTGTATACGGACAATCAGCCCGACTTTACCTGGATTGCGCCGTATGAGAGCCGTGTGTTTGAGCAGTATTGGTATCCGATTCGTGAAATCGGCGATGTGAAGAATGCAACGATTGACGCCGCGGTTAATGTCGAAAAGAGAGGCGAAAAGTTATTCTTCGGATTTAATGTGACAGGTAAATTTGAAAACACAAAGATAAATGTATATAACAAGGATTCCATCGTATTTACGGACAGCGCAGACCTTGATCCTGCAAAAGCATATATCAAAGAGATTGATATGCAGAATATGAATATCAATGACATAAAGGTTGAGCTTGTATCAAATGACGGCAAAATTCTTGTTGACTACAAAACATATGTAAGAGGTCAAAAGCAGCCCATTACACCGAGAAAACCCGTTGTTCGCCCAAGCGAACTTGAAACATTGGAAAAACTGTATATCAACGGGCTTCATCTTGAGCAGTACAAGCAGCACAATTATGACGCGCGGGATTACTACCTTGAGGGCTTGCACCGTGACCCATCTGATATCAGATGCAATACCGGCATGGCGAGAATTTCTTACAAAAACGGACAATTTGAGGATTGCATAATATATGCCGATGCGGCAATAAAGAAATTAACCGAAAGAAATATGCACCCCACGGACACCGAGGCTATGTATTTCAAAGGACTTGCCCTGAATGCCGTCGGCAGAGAAAAAGAAGCATACGATATACTCTCTATGGCAGCGTGGGATTACAAATTCCGCTCCGCAGCATACTTTGAACTTGCACTTCTTGATTGCAAAAACAGTGACTTTGCCGAAGCGCTTGAAAAGCTTGATACATCGATAAGCTACAATTCCGGTCACACAAAGGCTATGAACATAAAAGCGCTCGTGCTGCAAATTATCGGTAAAAACAACGAAGCAAAAACTTTGCTTGACGATATACAAAAGTATGACCGTCTTGATATGTTCAGCAAATACCAGCTTTTGAGTTTTGGCGAAGGTAAAGAAGAATTCAACGGAATTTTCGGTGAAAAATGCGAAAATTATCTTGATGTCGCATACGACCTAATAAACGGCGGATTTTATGAAAAGGCAATCGATGCAATAGATTTGTCCGAAAAGGCTTATCCTATGTTTGATTACATAAAAGCATACTGCTGCGGAAAACTCGGTGACGAAAGCAAAGAACAAGAGTTGCTTAAATCTGCCGAGATGCAAGACACCGGTTACTGTTTCCCGTCAAGGCTTGACGACATTGCCGTACTTAATAATGCAATTTGTAAAAACGAAGGCGGAGACAATGCTTACTACTACCTCGGTTGTCTTTTCTATGACAGATTTGCATTTGAAAAAGCAACGGCACTCTGGGAAAAGTGCATTGCACTCAACCCCAAACACCCAAAGGCTTTCAGAAATCTTGCACTTTCGTATTTTGATAAAAAAGGTGATTTACTCTCGGCAAAGGAATGCATGGAAATTGCACTTGAAAACAAGCCCGATGATCCGAGATTAATTTTGGAGTATCAGCAAATACTGCGTAACATGAATTATTCTCCGGAGTATATGCTTGATGTTTATGACAAACACGATAATCTGATGCTTTGGCGTGACGACTGTTATCTAGATAAAATAACACTCAAATGCATGGTCGGCGAATACAAAGAAGCAATAGATATGGCAAAGAACAGACGCTTTCATATCTACGAGGGCGGCGAAGGAAAACTCACGAAGCAACACGCATGGATGTATGTTCTGTACGGCAACGAGCTGTTCAAAAAAGGTGAATTTGAAACGGCTGAAAGAATTTACAAAGACGGCATAAATATGCCTAAATCCTATGGTGAGGCTAAAACATTCTTTAACCAGGAGGCACACATATACTATTACCTCGGAAAGCTGCTTGAGAGCGAGGGAAAAGACGCTTCAAAGGCATACAACGAGGCTGCGGTATACAAAGCTGCCGTTTCCGAATTGTCGCTGTTCAGAGCATTGGCTCTCAGAAAACTTCATAACTTCGCCGAAGCAAAAGCAGCGCTTGACGAGATGGAAAGCGTCGCCGACAACTTTATTAAAAATTGTGATATGAGGACATATTACGGAGTCGGTTCGCCGTCGCCGATGCCGTTTGAACTTGACATTGTGAAAAACAACCTGACAGACGGATATGTGCTCAAAGCATATGCCCTCCTCGGAACGGGTAAGTTTAATGAGGCTGACGAATACATTGAAAAAGCAAGAAAGATAAAACAATGCGACTTTAGGATTTATGCGTATGATAATATAAAAGACAGTATTAAATTCTAACAAAGTGCGCTGCATCGTTTGATTATTACAAACGATGCAGCGCCTTTATTTATCTATTTTTCAATGCAGTACCACAAATTTGCTTTGTCGCAATCAGATGCCATCTCAAACATTTTCTTTGAATTTTCATATCTTTCCATAAATCTGTATGCAAATCCCAAGAGGTAAGAATAGTATGCCTTTCTTGCTGTCCTCGCATCATCACAGTAAGATATAAAGAACGGCGTTGTGCCAAAGTAGCCGACATCTTCTTTTGTAATTGCATCATTCCACTTTTTCTGATAATCGTCAATGAGTGCCCTGCCCATAAGGAAGTCGCCGTTTGCGGTATATGCCATTGCCTGATAATAAGGAAGTTCAGGCAAGTGCATATTTGAGAAGTAATCGATTTTAAGCTCCAATATGTGATCGTAAATCGCCTTTGCCTCGTCGAGTTTTCCCATACTCTCACAGCACTTGGCATAATAAAACTGATGTGGCAAAATCTTGCACTCGTTCCATAGACCGGCTCCAAGATTTTGCGGAAGAACCTGCGCTTTTTTGAACGCCTCTGCCGCTTCGGCAAATTGATCTTCCGAGAGCAGTTTTCTGCCTATTGCATAATATGCAAACATATACTGTTCAGCAACAGCGTGCTCTCCACCCTCGCAAGGAACAAAGGTATGCGAGTCAAAAAGTTCTATTGCTTTTTTGTATTCGCCATTTTGATTGTATGCGCGTGCAAGTTCAATACATATATCGTCACGTAATGTACCTTCGGAATTATCAAGTATAAATTTTATTCTTTCACAGGGATTTACACCCAATTTTGCCGAAACATATGCATACTCATATACAAGTTGCTTGTTTTTTGGATTAAGCTCCAAAGCCTTTTTCAAAAGAGGAAGTACATCATCTTTTTTATTTAAGTGGCTGTAATATGCAATGGCAAGATTTCTGTACGGAATATAGAATTCCGGCTTTAAATCAATAGCTTTCTTAAAATGTTTTGCCGCACACTCATATTTGCCGCTTGCGTAGCACAAACAACCGTAATAATAGTGCGCCATCGGCAAGCCGGGATTGTTTTCCAAAATACTTTTCAGAATTTTGTATTCTTCCATTCTAAATGGGAATGAACTGTGAAGAGACGTATTTTCCGCATTTTTGTAATCACCGAGAATATAGTAAATCATCGGCGATTTGTTTTGAACACCGCCAAGAAGTTCTGCTGCCCAATCATTCATACCACAAGCATAAAGGTCAAAGGCAACATCCATGCAAGTTTGCGAGATATCGCTTTTGAGCGCAAAATAATAATCTTCTTTGTCTATCCTGCCGAGTTTATAATACACATAACGCGCAAGATGATTGAGCGGATCGCTGTTTAAGACACATTCAATCTCATCTGCCGCCCCTGTTACATTGCCAAGTCCAAATTGTGCTATTGCCGCATACACCGATGCAATAGGATTTTCCGTATTATATCTAAGTGCGTTCTTACTGTGATACAGCATATTCTCAAATTGCCCTCTTTTGCCGTCTATTGCAGCAATATGCGTCATTGCGGCAGAATAATAATCCATATTCCACGATGATTTATAGAAATAATCATATGCGGTGTCCAATTCATCTTTTGCAAGATAAATCAGACCGAGATTAAAGAATGTTTCTCCGCTTTGCGGGTGCTTATTGTATTTGCAGACGACTTTTTCTGCACGTTTTGCGTATTCCAATGCCTTCTCAAAATCAGTATGCTTGTAATTAAACACTGCCAAAGCATTAAGCGATCCTATATGTTCGCCGTCCCGTTTGAGCGCCTCCTTCCAGTAGCCATCCGGCAAAATCGCAGGGTCCCTGTACTGCCAAACGTGAACTCCTTCAAGGTAGAGTTCCTGCGCTGTTTTTACTTCCTTAAAGTTCGGCATATCTTCCGTAGTATCGGGAATGTCATAAACATTCTTTTTTTCCTCTGTATAAGAAATTATTTCAATACCGTCACAAATAACTTTAACGGACGAACCCACGCCCTTAAACTCTGCATTAAATGTATGCGGTACTCCGGCACAAAAATCAACATTTTCTTTCAGTACAACTTTTCCGTTATACTCTGTAACCACAGTTGCCTTTCTGCTGCTCGTTGTTTGAATAATTAACCCGTCATTATCCCAATGAACCGCACCGTTCAAATTTGCATAGCACGGAATGCCCACTTTACCTATCGGATACCAGTACTGCGAAAACTCCTTGGTTTCATATGGCTCAATCCAAGCAAAATCAGGCTGATTGTCCGAATATGAGCCTGCCATAAGCTCCGCATATGCGCCGTCGGTATCCGTAAGTGCATTTTCCCACGATGTTGACAGTTGATTATATGCCCAGGTAAACATCTTTTTTCCGGGAGCAGTGTGATGATTTGCAATATGTACCACACCGCAACCCTTTCCGTGGTCAAATCCGCCGAAAAAATCATACTTTGACGGTGCGCAAAAATATGATGTCGGCTGAACGGTATTTTTGTGCATGGAAATATCCGTTTCACCTTCATAACGAATGCCGTTGAAAACACCGAGAGCGTTGGTAGCAACAGGATATGTTGTTACAGAACGTTTATAATGAAAATTAACATACGAAACATCCTTTGGATAAAAAATCTGATACTGCTTATTTACCGGAACAGCCGTATTTTCCCACCAAAGGAATGAACTTGTAACCGATGTACGGTTGCACAGTTTCATATGGGTTTCAAACCTCGCTTCTCCCGGTTTTAAGACAATCCCTACCATGCCTTTCATACGCTCAATAGGATCGTGCTCGGAAAGCCACACAATAACACTGCCGTCGTCCTGACGTTCAATATAATAATCCGTCGGCATAAATGTAGACGCTCTGTGATGGAAAGGCCAGTTAAACTCCAAACCGCCCGAAATCCATGAGCCGAAACATCCTATGAGAGCCGGCTTTATTACATGCTGCTTGTAGAAAAAGTCATATCCCGTTGTCTTGTCATATGCAGAATATATTCTTCCGCCAAGCTCCGGCAGAATTTCTATCTTCAAATACTCATTTTCAAGACGTATACATGTGTATTCCTTATCCTCTTTGTGCTCTCTATCTACTTCAAGCACAATATGGTTCGGATACGGATTTCCGCTTGTTCTTTGATGTACACGATTTTCCGCAAACATCGGCATTTCTTCTGCCGACGGTTCACGATATGTAGGTATTGTAATTTTGCATTCTGTTGCACTTACCATATAATTACCCTCCAAAATTTATTAATGCTATAATACACAAAAGCACTAACAAATCGCAAGACAAAAAATTTTGAAGATTATGCACGAAATTTGATTTGCAAACTTTATAAATGTATTATATAATTATCATGGTGATTGCTATGACGATTAATATAATAACAGAACCCGAATACAAAGATACCGTGTGGTGCCGTGAAACGCTCTGCGGAATAGAAAAAAAGGCCGCATCACTGCGCTATAAGACAAAAATATGTTCATTTGATATGTTAAGCGCAGATATGGAGAACATAATTATAGTCGGAACATCGCCGGGATATGTTGCATCAATTCTGGGCAAAACAACCTTGCTTGGGATACGAGCAATAGCAATCAGCTGCCAGCCTGTGGAAACAAAAGAAAAAACAAGTTATGTGCTCATAGACCACAACCGGGCAACAAAAGAATGTATAGAGTATTTGCAAAGCTGTGGGCGAAAAAGCATAGCACTTTACGGCATCAATCGAAATTCATATGCCGATATGATAAAAACAAAATACTTTGACGATAAAAACATATATTACAGCGCAGGCAAAAACGCAATGCAAGACTGTTATGAAATCTTCGTAAATCAGGTAAGCTATTACAATGCTGTTGTCTGTTCAAACTACATCTCGGCAATATATCTTATGAACAGGCTGAAAAGTGCCGGAATTTGCGTTCCTAAGGATTTATATGTTGTTGCCTACGGTGACTCCGTAATAGGCAATACATTCAGCCCGTCGCTTACAACAATTACGCTTAACCACGAGCAACTCGGCATTCAGGCGGTTAACCTTTGCCGTTTCCCGGATACCTTGTCTGAGAATATAAGTGTGACAGTGAGTGTACCGTGCGAAATAAACGTTGCAAAGTCAACCGACAATATACCATATGTAAAATCGGTGAATAATTTTATGCAAACCGATATATCAGATAATATTTTCATGCAAGACGAACAGCTTTTGGAAATACAATCACTTGAAAAAATGCTCAGAATGCGTGATGACATTGATTTCAAAATAATAGGCGGTCTGCTTGATGGTAAATCATACACAAAAATCGGAGACGCTCTGTATATATCGGAAAGCTCCGTTAAATACAGAATAAAACGTCTGCTCACCGGGAGCGGAATTGAATCAACCGCAAAAATGCTTGAAGTTTACATCAAATACATCGGAGGTCAGAATGAATAAAATAACATATTCCATAATCGGCGGAGGTTGGAGAGCCGAATTTTATTTGAGAATTGCCGCACTTGTTTCGGATCGTTTTTCGGCAGCGTGTATATGTGTGCGTAACAAAGAGCGCGCAAAAAGAATAGCAGAAAAATTCGATGTGACAGTTGTCGATACCATTGACAAATTAAAAAAAATTCCATGCGATTTCATAGTGAACTGCATAAACAAAGATGACATTTCGAAATTATCTCTCTCGCTTGCAGCGGAAGGGTATGGCGTTCTTGCCGAAACTCCGGCCTGCACAAGCAGCGAACAAGCAAAAAATCTGATAAAAAATTTTAACCCGAAATACAAAATTCAGATAGCGGAACAATTTCACTTAAAACCTATGTATCAGGCGATTAAAAGAATCATTGAAAACGGCATAATCGGCAATGTTAATTACATAAATATATCCGTCGCTCACGAATATCATGCAATGAGCCTTATACGCTTCTTTTTGGATTCCGATAACGGAAAGCTTGTCAGACAAACCGAGTTTAACTCCCCTATTCTGCACACTAATTTCAGAAACGGGGAAGTTGATATCAAAACATATCACAACTCAAGACATACCATAAAAATATTTGACTTTGGAGGCAAAACCGCTGTTTATGATTTTGACGCAGAGCAGTATTTCTCCCCTATCCGCACTGACCGCCTGCTCATAAGGGGCTACCGCGGCGAGATAGAAAACGATACGGTTCGCTACTTCAACCAAGATAACCGATTTGTCGAAAGCAGGATTATTCAGCACAAAAGCGGAAATCTTGACGGTTTTTATAACGGAAAAATAACATTTGAAAATCAAGTTCTGTATACTTCTCCGTTTAGTGTTGCAAGGCTTAGTGACGAGGAGACAGCCATTGCTGACGCTTTGACTAAAATGGACGAATATTTGAAAACGGGCAAGGAGTTTTATGGGTTTGAAAAAGCTCTGAATGACTTTTTCCTTTCAGAATAAAAATATAACTTACATATACCGCTTTTCTTAATTTCCATTATCGAACGCTCCTTACAAGACGCATAATATCGTTTTGCATTTGCAGCACGGTTTCAATCTTATCCTCCGAGATACGATGCTGGGCATTTGCGATATATGCTATCTGATTTATGTTGTTTCCGATAGCGTTTTCAACAGGGGATATCTCAAGCACTTCTTTTTTCACATGTTTTTCTTTCCAAAAAACGGGGCTTTCGTCAGTTTCAAACTTACCGCCATCGTAATTGTCGGAACTATGATGATATATTTAAGATCGTCTTCGGGGCGCAGAAGCCTTAGCAAATGTTCCTCGCCGTCATAAAGAATTACAATTTCATATCCGATATTATCTTTCAGAAAAAATATCTGAGACGGATAAACAGCCGGGTAATGTGCCATAGATTTCACCATGTCAATATATTGGAGCAAAACCCACACTGCAAGGATAACTCTCTGATCCGGCTTGCTCATAGGATCAAGCGCCAGATAATATCCGTCGCCGATTTCCGATATTCTGAGCTGCCGCTTGAGATTATTTATAATCTTTTTCGCAGTGTCCGGCGGCTTTTGAAGCACTTGTGCGATTTGCTTTCTTGGCAATGTCCCGTACTATCAACATACATAGGTCTGTATATCATTACATAACACCTCCGACTGCATATATTATACCGCAAAACCAGCACCGCATCAATAGTTTTGCGGATATAATCGCAAAACTACAAAATCGCTTTGCACTCTTTTCGGCTATGAGTGCATACGCCCATCATCTGCAACACAAATGACGGCAATGACACGGATTTTAATGTTATTTCTCTATATAAAACAACATTATATCTCGCGTCATTGCCGTCATGGCATTTATGGA
>CAKSFQ010000036.1 GCA_934454115.1 uncultured Clostridia bacterium | reverse complement strand
TCGTGGAGCTCATCTCACGTTTAGTCGGTGCGTTTATTCTGGCCGCGTTTTTTGGCTACACCGGGGTATGCTTTGCAGGTCCTGTCACATGGTGCGGCGTAGCGGTTTTATTTATCATCGCCTATGCGGTAGAGGTGCCGCGGCTAAAACGCCGGTTTGAGACAGAACGTACATAAAAATAACGGGACGGCTGAGCCGCCCCGTTGAGCATGTCGATAAACTCTATTTTGCGAATAATTTCATTTTGATCTAATCGCCGCCCCCTGCTTAGCCATGCCGTCTCGGCTCTCGCCTCGGTCAGCGATGGACGACTGCCACCGGCAGTCATCGCCCTCGGCGGCGCGGCAATGAAATTTTACGCCGATTTTACGCCGTTTTCGGTAAGATATTGCGACATTGCCGTACGGGCGCGGCGGGAAACATAGGGTGTCCCAAAAATCCTACTTGATTTTTGGGAAAAAGGAGCAGCGCCGGAGTCTAGGCGATAGTTTGACGGTTTTTGTCAAATCGAGCCACTGTGCAGGCAGATGTGACGCTGGCGTTGGGCTATCAATTCAAAGCAATATCTTGCTGAAAACCGGCTTTTTCGACAGTCCGAAAGGAGAGTTTTGCTCTCCTTTTTGTTTTGCAAAAAATTGGTGGAGAGATTATAATTTTTTCCAAAAACGTCTTGACAAAACGAAAAAGTGGTAGTATGATGATACGACTACAAAGGAGGACCCAAGGAGGTGTGGAGTATGAAAATGGATAAAACGGTGGATATGACGCGCGGCAATATCCTGCGTCACATTCTGCTCTTCAGCATTCCGATGATTATCGGAAACATCTTTCAGCAGCTATATTCCATGGCAGACACCATTATCGTGGGACGAACCATCGGCGTGAATGCGCTGGCGGCGGTCGGTGCAAGCGGTTCTTTGGTGTTTTGTGTGATTGGTTTTGCCATGGGGCTTTCCGGTGGCTTTGCCATTATGGTATCGCAACGGTTCGGCGCCGGGGACATGCAGGGCGTGCGGCGCAGCATCGCCATGGGCGCCATGCTTTGCGTGGTCTTTTCCGCTCTTTTGATGGCGGTCAGCATTCCGGGGACGCGGAGCCTTCTTGTTTTAATGAACACGCCGCCGGAGGTCATTGACGACGCACAAGCATACATCACAGTGATTTTTTGGGGGATTCCCATTACAGTGCTTTACAATTACTTATCCAGTGTTTTGCGTGCGCTGGGTGATAGCCGGACACCGTTGTATTTTTTGCTGATTGCTTCGGTGTTAAACGTTATCTTGGACTACGTCTGCATCTTGAACTTCCGCATGGGGGTTATGGGGGCAGGTGTCGCAACCGTATTCTCACAGGGGGTATCGGCGGTTTTGTGCTTGATTTATGTGAAGAAGGGACTGCCGGATTTATTCCCCGGCCGCGTCGACTGGAAGTGGAACGGTCGGTTTGCCTGGTATCACTTGCGACTGGGTGTGCCAATGGCGGTGCAAACCTCGGTGATTGCAACCGGCGCCATGGCAGTCCAGTCCAGCCTGAATCAGTTCGGCGCGGTGGCAATGGCCGGTTATGCGGCGTCCAGCAAAATTGAGGCGTTGGTGACGCAGACCATGATCTCGGTCGGCATGACGCTGGCGACCTTTGTCGGACAAAATTACGGGGCACGCTCTTATCGGCGTATCCGGGAAGGCGTCAGAAAAAGTACGTTTATCATTATGTTGATAGCAGTGCTTGGCGGCGTTCTGGTTACGGTTTTCGGCCGTGCACTGACGATGATCTTTATTGGTGCATCGGAGGAAAACGTCGGCGAGGTGGTGCGATATGCCAAGCATTATCTGACGATTTCGGCTTGTTTTTACCCGGTGCTCAGTTGTGTACTTATCTTTCGGAATGTGCAGCAGGGACTGGGAAACACCGGGATTGTGCTGGTCAGCAGTATCGTGGAGCTCATCTCACGTTTAGTCGGTGCGTTTATTCTGGCCGCGTTTTTTGGCTACACCGGGGTATGCTTTGCAAGTCCTGCCGCATGGTGCGGCGCGGCAGTTTTATTTATCATCGCCTATGCGGTAGAGGTGCCGCGGCTAAAACGTCGGTTTGAGACAGAACGTACATAAAAATAACGGGACGACTGAGCCGCCCCGTTATTTTGTCTTATTGTCAGGTTCTGTATCTGTATTGGTTTCCTTCATGATATAGATGGGACGCTGCTTGCTCTCTAAATAGGTCTTTGATAAATACTGCCCTAAAACGCCGATACAAAGCAGCTGCACGCCGCTGACAAGCAACAGCACGCAAATCGTGGACGCCCATCCGTAAGAACTCATGTGCCAGATCAGCTCACGGACAATGACAACGATAATCCCAATAAAAGACAACAGACAAAGCAGCACGCCCATCACCGAAGAAACCGCCAGCGGTACGGTAGAGAATGCAACAATACCGTCGATGGAATACAAAAACAGCTTCCAGAATGACCACTTGGTCTCGCCGGCGGCGCGCTGAATGTTTTTATATTCCAGCCATTTTGTGTCAAAGCCGACCCAGCTGAAGATACCCTTGGAAAATCGATTCCTCTCCTGCATGGATAAAATGCTGGTTACCATCTGTCGCGTCATCATACGGTAGTCACGGGCGCCGTCCACGATCTCGGTTTTAGAGATCCGGTTAATCAGCTTATAAAACATCCGCGCAAACCAAGAGCGGATTTTCGCCTCGCCCTCACGGGTGACGCGGCGTGCGGCAACACAGTCGCAGCGGCCGCTTACAATCTCACGGTACATAATGGGAATCAGATCGAGCGGATCCTGAAGATCCGCGTCCACAATGACGATATAGTCGCCGGTTGCCCGATCCATACCGGCATACATCGCCGCCTCTTTTCCAAAGTTGCGGGAAAACGAGACGTACTTGACCCGGCTGTCCTGCTTGGAAAGCTCACGCAGCATCGGTAGCGTCCGATCCGAGGAGCCGTCATTGACAAAAAGATACTCAAAGTCAATCTCCGGCATATTACTGCGCACCTTCTCGATTTCCTGATAAAACAGGGGTAAAACCTCCTGTTCGTTATAGCAGGGAACAACCACTGTGATTTTATCCATGGATATCACCTATCCTTTTCTGTTTTCCTCAGTATATAAATGCCGCTTGTCAATCACGCGTACGGCCTTGCCCTCACTTCTGGCAATGCTGCGCGGTTCTACCAGCTTGACGTTTGCCTTAAGGCCTAAGACGGTCATCAGATTCCCCTGTACCTTGCGGGTGATGGCCTCCAGATTCTTCACTTCATCGCTGAAGATTTCCGGTGATACCTCCACCAAAATATCCAGGGTGTCCTTGTTATCCTTGCGATCCACGATCAGCTGATAATGCGGCATAGTCTCCTTGGTGTTCATCAGCACCTCTTCGATCTGAGAGGGGAACACGTTAACGCCGCGGATAATCAGCATGTCATCACTGCGGCCCATCGGTTTGCTCATCCGGACGAAGGTTCTGCCGCAGGAGCACGGTTCATAGTTTAAGGAAGAAATGTCTTTGGTACGGTAACGAAGCAGCGGAAACGCCTCCTTGGTGATACAGGTAAACACCAGCTCACCGACGCTGCCCTGGGGCAGAACCTCTCCCGTGTCGGAATCAATGATTTCCGGGATAAAGTGATCCTCGTTGATGTGCATGCCGTTCTGGCAGACGCAGTCATAACCAACGCCCGGCCCCATTACTTCGCTCAATCCGTAAATATCATAGGCCTTGATCCCCAGCTTATCCTCCAGTTCCTTGCGCATCTGTGCCGTCCAAGGCTCCGCCCCGAAAGCGCCGCCCTCCAGTTTTAAGTCATCCTTGGAATAACCCATGTCGTGGAGGGTTTCAACCAGGGAAAGCGCATAAGAGGGGGTGCATGCCAAGAAGGTGCTGCCGAAATCACGCATAATCTGAATCTGTCTGCGCGAGTTGCCGCTGGAGACAGGAATGGAGCGTGCGCCGATCTTCAGTGCGCCGTAGTGCGCGCCAAACCCACCGGTAAACAGGCCAAACCCATAAGCCGTATGAACCACCGACTGTTTGGTGACCCCGTAGGAGGTCAGCGCACGCGCTGTGATTTCTGCCCAGATGCCGAGGTCGTGGTTGTTCATACCGACAACAGTCTGCTTGCCGGTTGTACCGCTCGATGCATGAATCTCAGTGACGTCCTCCATCGGGATGGCAAAGTAGCCGTAGGGAAAGTTGTCGCGCAGATCCTGCTTGGTGGTAAAAGGGAGCTTATCGAGATCTTCAATGCCGCGGATATCCTCCGGCTTTAAGCCGATGGCGTCCATCTTTGCCCGGTAGGGCGCCACGTTTGCATAGACGCGTGCCACCGCGTCACGCAAGTGCTCGCTCTGCCATTTTTGCAGTTCCTCACGAGGCATGGGTTCAAACTTTTGGTTCCAAATGGCCATTTAATTTCACTCTTTCTTTTTTGCGTTTTTTGCGTACAAAACAATTTGCTTTTTATGTCCTGCAATCTGTTTTATTCTACACTGTTTTCCTTTGTTTGTCAAGGGGAGCGGGACTCTTGTGCCGCCGCATACAAAAAGAGGCCTTGACGCCTCTTTTTGCATATCGTACATAATAAAATTTGTTACATTTATTTGTTTTTTACAAACTCGCCGATGGGCAAACCGATTCGCGCGGACTCCTTTGCAATAAAGTCTGCTAAGTAGTTTGCACCGGCTTCGGTAAAGTGGATGGTGTCATCCGTCCAGTAGTTTAGGGCAAGAATCGCATCCAAACCAAGTGTTGCCATAAGTCTTTGCGTTTCTTTATTCAGGTCAATCAACGGAACATTTCTTTCCTTGCTGATATTTCTCATAACGTCGGGATATCCTTGGTGAACCGGGTTGATTTTAAATTTTCCATCGGCGCCTTTTTCGTTTGTGGCACATTCTGATTCCTCCGGTGAGGTTATCAGTACGGGATAGCCGCCGCGGTCTCTGATCATCAGCACAAACTGCGTTAAGAACTGTTTAAACTCTTCTTTTGTAAAATTCTGAACCCGGTCATTTGTGCACAATTGAATATAAACGTAATCGCCCGCATTCATTCTTTCAAGCAGGGTATCAAATCTTCCGTTAAACAAAAAGTTATATGCCGTCATACCGCCGAGGGATAGGCTGTTATCAACAGTCACGTTAGCTGTGTATTGATTGCCAAGCATTTGTCCCCAGCCGCGTAGTACGGTTGCGTTTGGATCGTAAGTTGCAGCAATGGAGTCGCCGATTGTCAGAATTTTAACCTTGTCGTCCGTGCTGAGCGATTTGTAGGGCTGCGCAGGAATTGCTAGAGGCGCTAAGGTGTTGTTTGTCATCACAAACATTTTGTAGGTATCGTTTCCTTCGACATCCATATTGATTTCGCAGACGCCGCTTTCTTCAACGGGTACGACTTTAACCGCTGTCATAACGCCGTTTTTGTACAGAGAAGCGACTACCTTTGCATCTTTTTCTTCGTTAATTTCCAAAACAACATTGCCGATTCGTTTTGCCTTTGCCATACCATATATTTTATTACCGTCGTTGTCAAAAAGATTTACTTCTTTAATGGCGATCGGTTCCCGTTCTTTTACGGTTACGGTAAAAGAATTTGAGACGGTTCTGTCTGCGTACGCATAAGAGCCGGTATACCGTTCTTCTGTCATGCCAAAACCCGTTGGTACAAGATCTGTCAGATAGCCATTGGCGTCGATGTAACCGTGTTCGCTTTCGTAGGTTAGAGGCAGACCGTCATTTACGGACAGGTCGATGGCGACTCTGTCGTCAACGTAGGAATTTTTTTGATAATTCGCCCGTATGGATTCTTTTATCATTTTTTCTTCGGTATCAACATCAACTTCCATGATTTCAACATCGTCAATGTAGGTTTCGACACCGGGTTTAAATGTCAGCGTTAGTTCGTCGGCATCTGCTTTTATGATACTTGTCTGCGTTTCCCATGCTGTATCGATGCGATTGTCTTTCAAATGCGCAGTAAAATCCGTACCGTTTACGGATATATCAAATGCGCCTTCGGTTGAAGCAGCGCTTGTTCTGATGCTGATTCGGTAATAGGAGCCGCGCTTTACCGCAGCCTTTGCCAAAATCGTTGCGCCGCCGTTTATGTGTCCCATCTTTGAGATTCTTCCGTTTTTGTTTAAAACAATAGTCAACCCTGGCGCTTCAAAAGCGGATAGGTCCGTATCTGAAAAAGAACCGTTGCTAACAAGATTTTTGTATAATCCATTGCCTAATTCCCACCTCAGGATGGGGGCTTCGTTGTCAACACCGGCAAATTCCTTTCCCAATTTATAGGCAATGCCGGTAATATCGCTGACGACGTCGGCGTCCCATTCGTAGCCGCCGGGCCATTCCCTTGCAATTTGACCCTGGTAGCAGTTTTCGTTTGTGAGCCAGGCCGGTGCCCGAAACATCGTTGTGTCGGAATAACAATTGGAAACAACCGCAAAGCAGGCGCCTTCGCCGGCGAATCCGCCGTCGTTATTGACCGGGGGCATATTGACACCGTTATCGTCATAGGTTTGGGTAAATCCTTTTGAATAACAATTTCTGATTTCAACTCCGCTGCCGTTTATCCTTCCAATGACGCCGCCGCCATATTCAAACTCACCCTCCCAGGTTCGGTTGAATGTTAAGCCGAAATCAACGTCTTTTGCAAAGCAGTTCATCAAAACGGCATTATCCTGGATTAAACCAATCATACCGCCGCAGGTGGAGTTCCAGCTTTGTGCGTTTGTTAAAATCGCTTTGACATTTTTCACACCCAGGTTTGTGATAACGGCATTTCCGCCGACGACGCCGAATAAGCCGTAAATCCGGTTGCCGGCAGCGACTAACTTATAATGACTGACGGTGTGCCCATTGCCGTCAAAGACGCCGCAAAACGGAGTTTCCGAGGAGCCGATGGCGGTCAGCCACTCGCTGTCGTTTAAGTCAATATCATTTTCTAATCGAAAATACATGCCGGCTGTATTTTCAAGATTTGCGACGCATATTAAATCCTGTGCGGTTTTGATGATCATCGGGTCATCCTTTGTCCCCGTACCGCCGGAAGATTCTGTGTCGGGCTGCCACGTTAGTGCCGGCATGCCACCCGTTGCGTAGGAACCCGGTTTAAACGCAGCACCCAGCGTATTTGCCATTCCGGACAATTCAGATACGGTAACAGATGTACCGACATATTTATCGGCAGGCCAGGGAGCGGCGCTTACGTAATAACAGTTCTTCACCCTTTCGTGATAGCTGACATTATCAACACGGGAAACGGTAGCTGTCGAGTAGCAGTTTTTCATTGTGCCGAACGCGATGCCGGCACCGACGATACCGGCATCACAATCAATGGTGCTGTCTTTAAAATCCACACCGATCGAATAGCAGTTTTCGACGTTGACGCCGCTATTTACTGTTGCCGCAATGATTGCGCCGGCAGCCATTATTTCAGGGGAATTTAAATCGGCATTTACAATATTTTTTGCGTAACAGCCGGAAATGGTTGCGTTTCCGTCCGCAATGCCGACAATGGAACCGATACATTCCCGATAGTTGTTTGTTGCCGAGTTGAACACAACATTTTCTACGCCCAGGTTTTTTATGACGGCATTTTTGCTTATATAACCAAAAATACCTGCGGCAATCTGCCATTCGTCGATTCGATCGGACGGCGGCGCGATCAGTTTATAGTTTTTGATAATATGCCCGTTGCCATCAAATATTCCCATAAACGGGCTGCTGTACGAACCGATAAAGTTACTAAATCCGGCATGCTCCAAATCAATATCGTTTGCCAATTGGTAATATACACCGTCCGTGTTTTCTGCAGTTGACATTTCGATAAGATGAAAAATGTTTTTGATAAGAAACGGGTCGCTTTCTGTGCCGGAACCGGAAAGCTCTTCGGGCGCGGATTCCCAGACCAACGCGGGATAGCCGCCGTATGCCGGGATACCCTTTTTGAATGCGGATCCTAAATCCGTGTATTTGTCTTTTAACTGTGCGTCGGTAATTTGTTTTCCGGCCGCAATGTTGATGTTTGCATACCAATTGTGGTTGATACAATAGGAGTTTTCGACACTCACTGCATGGTTCTCAGCGGCGTATGTCGCTAAGTTTGCGGTGGAGTAGCAGTTGGCAAGTTTCGCAAATGTTTCAAGTCTGCCGACAACGCCGGCCTCGGTGGCGCAGCAATCGTTCATCTCGGAAAAATTGACACAATACGAGTTTGTGATTGTCACGCCCTCGCCATTGGCTCTGCCAAGAATGCCGCCGCCTATGCCGATATGGACAGGCAGTGTATCAAAGGTTATGTTTCTGACAAATACATTGTCGATGCCGGCATTGCCGACTGCTTCGCCTGCCAAGCCGCCGGCATACACGTCCCAGCCATAAGAATCCTTGCCGAATACGGTTATTCTTTCCAAACCAAGGTTTTTGATGACCGCATTGCCGCCGACGGTGCCGAATAAGCCGGTGCCGACATAGGATTGAGAAGCGTAGGTAGGAATTTTGAAGTTAGAGATGATCTTGCCGTTTCCGTCAAAAGTGCCGGAAAAAGGGATATCTTTTGAACCGATGCTGTCAAACCACACCTCGCCTTTAAGGTCGATGTTTTCGGTTAGCCGGTAAAGTCTCCCCTTGCCGCCGTTGCCGCTTTTGTTAATTTCCTGTGCAACGGCAATCAGTTCATCTGCCGTTGCAATCAGAATCGGGTCGGCATTGCTGCTTTCTGCCGCAAAAACGGCAGGAGTCAGTGAAATAATGAGCGCAAGAGAAAGAAAGATACAGATCATCTTTTTCATAATGAGACCTCCGATAACATGTGATTTATCATATATTTCATTTTATTATTTTTTACTGTTTAACATTGACCAAGCCAGGAAGTCTGCGTTAGCGAACACCGCATGGGGTTCGACTCTACAATATTCGTCAGATTCACTGTATCATACCGAATGGTTTCTTGTAAAGTTTAAAAAATATATGCTTTCTCATAAAGCGGATGCTTTTTCTGCGCTGCCCATAAAAAAGCCGCTTGCCGGGATATGCCCCGGCAAGCGGCGATGCAACAAAATCATTTTCTTACGAGTAGACGTTGTCAAAGGTGTTATAGTATAATCCCAGCGACTTCATATAGGTGTCATAGTGACCCAAGGAGCGAATCCCGGTCGTGGTTTTGTTTACCACCAGATAGGTTGCGCCGCCCTCGTTATGGGTGATACCACTGAACGCAACTACAATCCCGGCGGGATTTTCGGTTCCGAACTGCTCCAGCCAGTAAGCGGAAATATATTCTCCGTAAGCGGTGTTGTCGGACATGGATGTCTTGGTCGGCGTACAGAACGGAATCCGGTCATAGTCGCCGTCCTGGTTCATCTGCAGCGAGCGCAGATAAAACGTGCCGCTTGCATTATCCCGGATAATCACGCCGTAGACGCTGCACAGCGTTCCCTCCGGCTGCACGTTAATCTCTTTCAGACTGAGCTGGTTTTCGGTCACCGCTTTGGGGATAATGGTTGCGGTGCGGTTGGGGTTGTCCCACTGAATGTCCGCGGAAAATGCCTCAGAAATGGCGCGAACCGGCACATAGGTGCGATCGTTCTGAATGGTTGCGGCAACGTCCATCTCGACATTATCGATCAAAGATGCCTTGCCGTCCGTGATGCGGTAGCGACCCATCATGTTGTTGCCGATCTGCAGGGAGAGCAGGGCGTCGTAGCGTACGATCTGAATCCGCTTGTCGTCATTAAACCAGTAAACGGTGGCGTCCAGCGCCTCCGACACGGCGCGGAGCGGCAGCATCAAGCGGTTGTCGATAATAATCGGCTCTGCGCCGTCGGCAAACTCCAAACGGTCACCGACCACAACCTGGTTTTCCGCCGCAAAGGCGTGGGGGGCGGCCAAGGTTCCGGCCAGCATACAACATGCCAAAATTCCTGCTATTTTTTTCATATTTCCTCCTGACTGCAAAAAGACGCTGCCGTGCGGCGGTATCCCTTTGCTGTAAAGCCTGCCTTATTTTTTAAACTGATTCATTTTCTTCATTATAACGCACCTTTAAAAAAAAAGCAACCGGAATTTCACGGAAATAGCAAAAAGCATGAGACAAAATACGATGTTTTTCTGATTGGTTCTTTGTTTTCTTCCGTTTTTCGAAAAAAGAAAAAATGTCCGGCCGCAAGCAAATGCGGCCGGACGGGAGGCGGAGCGGAACCCCGCCGAAAAAGGAAAAATGTTCAGGCGGAAGGACGGTTCATCTTAAACATGGCTCTTAAAATCCCGCGGAATATTTTCGGCGCCTTGACAACTACAATTTGCATAATGATCTCCTTTCTCACATGAAACAGCTATTTTTTTAAAATTGCGCGGATCCCCAAAAAGATCAGAACGCAGCCCAAGAGAAAAATCAGCAGATAATAGGGAATGATATAGCCGAGCAAAATGCCGGCGCCGACCGAAATCAGGATCACGCCGATTCCCCTGCACCGCTGCGGTCTGCAGCAGCATCTTCGATTTCTCCACATGGCAGCGTCCCCTCCTTGCAAAAATCCGACATGGCACTTCATCTACTTTACTATATGGCAATCTTTTAAAATGGTGCCTGGCAGCAAGGGATTTTTCGTCATATGGTTAAAAGCGGAAATCTCTGCGGTTGGAGTTTTTGATATCTTCAATATGCTCCCGTGCGATGGCGCGTGCCTTTTCGTTCGGGATCTTTAAAAGTTCCTGCTCAATCATGGCAAAACCGACTTCTTTTGTTTCCTCCGAGGCGTAGTCAACCAGATATTCGGTCAGGGTCATCAGTGCATTCGGGTGGCAGCAGTTTTGAATCTGTCCCGTTTTGCAAAGGCTCATAAACCGGTCGCCCGTGCGCCCCTCGCGGTAACAGGCGGTACAAAAGGACGGAATATGCCCGGTCGTCATCAGCCAGCGTACCACATCGTCCAGCGTCCGCTGATCCGATACGTCAAACTGCTCCGAGTCGTGCGGACGTTCTTCTTCGCAATAGCCGCCGACCGAGGTGCGTGACGCGCCGCTGATCTGCGAGATGCCGAGATCAAGGACGCGGCCGCGTACCGCCTCGCTCTCCCTGGTCGAAATAATCATGCCCGTGTATGGCACGGCGATACGGATACAGGCAATGATTTTTGCAAACAGCTCGTCTGACAGGCTATTGTCAAAGACGTTCGGGTCAATATCGTCAGCGTGTTTGATCCGGGGCACACTGATGGTGTGCGGTCCGACGCCGTGCACGGCCTCTAAATGCTCGGCGTGCATCAGCAGACCGGCAAACTCGTACTGATATCCCTCCAGTCCAAACAAAACGCCAAGCCCCACATCATCAATGCCGCCTTCCATGGCGCGGTCCATTGCCTCGGTGTGATAGTCATAGTCATGCTTCGGTCCTGTCGGGTGCATGGCAAGATAACTCTGTTTATGGTAGGTTTCCTGAAACAGAATATAGGTACCGATGCCGGCATCCTTCAGCTTTCGGTAGTTTTCCACGGTGGTCGCGGCAATGTTAACATTGACGCGCCGAATGTCACCGTTCTTGTGATGGACGGAGTAGATGGTATGAATGCAGTCTAAAATGTATTCAATCGGGTTCATTGTTGGGTGCTCGCCGGCCTCAATGGCGAGGCGCTTGTGCCCCATGTCCTGCAGAGCAATGACCTCGGCGCGAACCTCCTCCTGAGTCAGCTTTTTGCGTGCAATTTTCTGATTTTTCAAATGATAGGGGCAGTAGACGCAGCCGTTGACACAGTAGTTGGAGAGGTAGAGCGGCGCAAACATTACAATACGGTTGCCGTAAAACGCCAGCTTGATTTCGTGCGCAAGCCGGTACATGGCCTCGATTTTTTCGGGGATGTCACAGGCCAGCAGCACGGACGCCTCGCGGTGGGTCAGCCCGGCGCAGGTAATATTGTTTCCGTCTCTTTTCGGGCGTGCTTTTTCAAGCAGCGCGTCAATCAGCGCCTCGTTGTGCTTGTTTGCTTCGGCATAGGCGACGGTTTCGCGGATTTCCTCGTCAGAGATAAATTCCTCTGCGTGCATGGATTTTGGATTATAGTTGCTCATGATTTTCTTCCTTTCTTTTCGGTCAGGCGCATCCTTTTTGATACCCTTTCCGGCAGATTGATTCTAATATGTTTTTATTTTTCTGACTTGTTAGGCTTTCGTGAGCCGAAAGCGGCGGCGTTTCGGATTATTGTGCCTCTGCACCGCCAAATACATTGGAGCACGCCGTTTTTACGCTTACGCCCGGCAGTGAGCCGAGCTTTCCGGCCAGTGCCGAAATCGTGTCCTGGGGCGCATCCAATGCGACCGAGACAATACTGATACTGCGCGTGCGGTAGGGAATGCCCATTCTGCCAATGATATAAGAATTATATTCATGCAGCAAATGGTTAAGCCGTTCTACGGAATCGTTGTTTTCCACAATGATGGACATGACTGCGACTCTGGTTTGCATAGCGTGTGACCTCCCAAAACAAAAATGGTTCGGCATGCCAACAACGAAAATCCATCCTTGCCATCATAGGCGCGGAACTGCAATTTCGGCTGCCGGATGAAAAGTTCCCATCAAATAGGCCGTACTCCGGACAGAGTACGGCCACATAACGCAACTTGGTTGTGTGCCTTCCCGTCAGAGTCTTGCCCTTATTGTCAGGTTACAAATCATTTTATCACAAATTCTGCAAAATGGCAAGGGGTTTTGACGTGTGTGTAGGAGTAAATCTTACATCAATGAAAAACGTTCGATTTTTATGGAAAATACGGTACGTTGAAAACGACGGGCTTGCTTTTGGGGGGCTGTGCTATTTTTATGATTCCTTATTATAAAGAAGAAATCGACAGCTGGGATTGAAAGGAAGAGAGAAAAAGAAAAATCGGAACGAAGCAAAGGCTGTTCCGACGTGTGAAAAAGCGTATATTTTGATAAAATTTCATTTAGGGGGTGCAGATTTATTCGGGCGGGCATGTATAAGCAGCACCCTGCATATTATTGATTTTTCACTTTATGTTTCTATCCCAAGTACACATATGATCTAAAACCGGGATGAAAGACTTTCCTCGC
>CAKSFQ010000035.1 GCA_934454115.1 uncultured Clostridia bacterium | reverse complement strand
GCTGAATTGCTGTGCCTCTGAGGTTAAGATAGCCGCCAACTGTGAGATTATCCGGCAGCTGCTGAATTGCTGTGCCTCTGAGGTTAAGATAGCCGCCGGTTCGTTCCATAATCGCGTTTAATTCTTCCAATGTTGGTTTTTCACTGATGTTCATTTATGCCGCCTCCTTTTTAGCTTGTCCGCCCCGACTGCTTTCATAGCGCATCTGCGTATCGATCGCCCCGGCAAGTCTGCCGGACAAGGCCGCCGTCAGCAGACACGCCGCCGCAAGGAGAAATCCTCTACCGGTCGATATCTCGCCCCATTCCATCCGTCCGACCGCGGACAATACCCCGATCACAGACGCCATGCACGCCGCCCGTGATATTTCGTACCATAGTCTTTGTTTTGTTCTCCGTTTCATGTTCCTTACTCCTTTACACATCCAGCAGCTTCAGCGCCGCCAGTTTCTTTTTCCGCCTGCTCTTTTTCCCATGCTTCATATCTTTTTCTGACTTCCGGGTCTTTTAGGTATTCCTCGGCCGCTCTCGCAATCCACCTTAGAAAATATCGTCTTTCGTAAGCAGGCAATGTGTCAATTTCGACCATTTTTTACCCCTCTTTCGCTTCCTTTTCCCACTGCGTTACAATTTCCTCTGCCAGTGCCAGAACCGTATCAGCCTGCGGGCCTGTCCTGGTTCTGGACAAATAGGATGAAAACGTAGCCCGATCCAGACTTTTAAACCCTCTCTTCTGCAACTCTCTGACGATGTCAGTCTGCCGCTTGTCAAGTTCCACAAGTCTTAGCTTAAGTTCCTTTCTATTCATCATTGTTCTTCACCTCCCCGCATATCAATCAAACGCGTTTACAAATTTGTTGACATTACAGGTCGAATGTTGTAAAATTGAGTTGCACACAAAATTTAAACAACCTTCGACCTATGGCGATCATATACGGTTTCGCCGACCGTATACGTTTTACCAAAGCAACCGGTAACGCAATCCGTCCTCGCCTACCGGAGGGGATGCCTGTTATCCGTGCCATGGTTATATTATAATTAGAAAATTCTAATTTGTCAATGTAATATTTAGAGTTTTCTAATTATTGTTAAAAATACACAACATACTTGATATAGTTTTGTTACATTTCTACAGAAAGGATTTTTATATGTTAGAACGAATTGAAAAATTGATTGATGAAAAAAAATTTAATGACAAACAATTCACTAAAGTAACAGCATTGCCATCTACGGCCTTAACCGAATGGCGAAAGGGAAAAGCAAAGCCATCCTTATCTGCAATGACTAAAATAGCAGATTGTTTCAATGTTTCTATTGATTACCTACTCGGCCGCACGGATAACAAGGCGATCAATCCGCTTAGTGCAGAATTTTTTCGGGTTCTTCTTTCTGACCGGGGAATTAACGCAATAAAACCGGCTTTAAAGAAACGGATCGATGCCTATGGCTATGAAAATTTAGAGCGAG
This sequence comes from uncultured Clostridia bacterium, assembly GCA_934454115.1. Lineage (GTDB taxonomy): Bacteria > Bacillota > Clostridia > Monoglobales > Monoglobaceae > Ructibacterium. Next base: position 12,900 of record CAKSFQ010000035.1, on the reverse strand, counting down.
ACACCGGCCTTTCGCTTATGGAGATCAAGTTATTTCTGACAACAGATATCGAGGCCGGCACGAAAGGCATTGCAAAATTAGATTTGTTGCTTGGCGTTTTAGAAACCAATGTATATGACCTATTAAATGAAAGTGTAGACGAAAAACACGTAAAATATGACGTTGATACATCGGGAGAAATAGCTGCTTACAAGGGTAAAGAAACCAGAGCGATGCAACCCAAGATTAACAGAGAAATTACATTGCCGCAAAAATAAAAACACAATTAGTGTGATAGCATAATAGCAGCCCTTGAAAGGACGTGATTTCATGGCCAATAAGATTCACGAGGCTGCTAAAAATTATAAAAAAGCCGTTTACGGCGAAGTAACACTGGAGCGCGCTGTCAAATATCTGGAAAGCATAAAGTATCATGTAGTGTTTTACGCATCAGAAAACGATGAAACTCTTGCAAAATATGGTCTTTGCGATATTGCTCAAAAAACGACGGCGTTTACCTACAACGAATTGGCACATGTGGTATTTGTAAGTAACAATTTGTCTTATTCGGAAAAGCTGCATCGATTGTTACACGAGATAGGGCATATCAAGCTACAGCATACCGGAGCAGGAACGTTATACTTAAAAAACAATGATGAGATAGAAGCAGAGGCAGAAGCGTTTGTTTACGCCGTGCTTTACCGAAAGCGCACTGTTTTTCCTCCAATATTGGTTGGCGCGCTTATTATCCTATCGTTGCTTATCGGTTGTGTGGCAGGGAATCTTTTGTCTCAATGGACAACTGCCACGCAGACGGAATCCGGCATCGAGGAAACCAGCCCGATTTCTGACACCGTATACGTTACGCCTTCCGGGACGAAATATCACCGTGCCGATTGTCATTACACTAAGGATAAAGAAACCATTGCAATCAGCCGTGCTGACGCAGAGAAGAAATATGCTCCCTGCGCCGTATGCAGGCCGTAGCAGTGCACAAAGATAACAGCTAGATTTTAACAAAAGACGAAGGGCTGTTATTGTGCTATACTTTTCGTGCGGGAGACGTACCATTCGTCTCCTACACGGTGCCTAAATGGAAGAATGTATTTGCAGCAAGATCATGTCATTTATTGTTATTCAAACATAAGATAAAAATATTGGGGGATAAAATTATGAAACCAAGAAAAGTCACACCGTATGTCATTCTTTTGTGTATTTCAATCTTCGCAATCATTATAGCCGGGATTTTCTTCGGCGATTCTTTATCCAACCCGGATAGCCTTTCACCCGATTCACCAGAAGAAACTACGCTAACGATTATACTCGTGCTTTCCGCAATAATGTTTTACATTGGCTTAATCGGGATTATTGTTGTCAGCGTCGGCAATCGTCGGCGCGCCAAGACTTCCAAAAATGTCGATGACGCACAATTAAAATCCCGCGACGATGAAATTGCACGACTTTCCAATGTAGTTTCAGATCTTCAACTTGCCCTGCGGAATGAACAAAAAAAGTATGAAAAAGCCCATTGGGCTTCACATGATTTGGACGTTCTCAAAGAATATATCGAAAATAGCAAGGCAGAGTTAAAAGAACTTGAAACAGAGGTAATGATTAAAACATACGACTTTTCTGATTATGACGGACTTACTTCGGAAGAATGTAAAAATAAACTCTCGCTCTTAAAACTCGAAGAGAAAGAACTCATTAAGTCCGAAAAAGCCGTAATATTAAAATCTGAGCCGCACAAATGTGAAAAGAAAGCTTACAATAACAACACAAAACAAATTTTGCGGTGTTTTAACGCCGAGTGCGATAATATTTTGCTTTCCTTATCAGTCAAAAATATTGATTCTCTACGTGCTAAAATGCAGCGATCTTTTGAAACCCTGAATAAAATATTTGAAGTAGACGGCGTACGCATCGATGTTGCACTTTTAGAAATCAAACTGAATGAACTAAATTTAGTACATACAGCAGCGCTGAAAGCAGAGGCGGAACGCGAAGAGCAAAAAGCGATTAAGGCTCAAATGCTGGAAGAAGAAAAGGTTCGCCGTGAAATCGAAAAGGAAAAACAAAAACTCGAAAAAGAAGAACACCAGTTTAAGAACGAAATATCAAAGCTGATGAAATATATGCAAAAGGCATCTGATATTGAAAAGCAGCTTTATATCGACAAGATAAACGAGTTGGAGGGAAAACTCAAACTCTTGGAAAAAGACAGAGAAAATGTATTGGAACGCGAACAAAATACAAGAGCCGGTTTTGTTTATGTAATCTCTAATATCGGCTCATTCGGTGAAAACGTCTACAAAATAGGCATGACGCGCCGTCTGGAACCGATGGATAGGGTAAAAGAACTCGGTGATGCCTCCGTTCCGTTTGAATTTGATGTTCATGCCATGATATTTAGTGAGGACGCGCCCAAACTCGAAAATATTCTCCATGAAACCTTTAGAAAATACCAGGTCAATAAGGTAAATAACCGAAAGGAATTTTTTAAAGTGCCTCTTGAGGAAATCGAAACGGTTGTAAGGGAAAATCATAATGCAGCGGTCACATTCACCATGGTTGCCAAAGCCGAGCAATACCGGGAAAGCCTCCGCCTTGCAGAAACATAATCAATAACACGCTAGCATTAGCAAATGACCTTGCTGCTTATAAAAATAAACGATTATGACACTTTTTGTCCATCAAAATCTGGTATTATTTGCTTATCTTATAGAAATAACAATTTATTTGTTGACATTATTACATATAGGTAATATAATAGGGCGTGTAATGGATAATACGCCCTTTGGAAGTAGTCATCCCATCATACGGGAGGTGACGAACCCTTGGGCTTTTTATTTTTGAAAGAGGAATTTGTGTAAATGAGGTGCAAACGATGAAAAAAGCAGTAGTGTACGCCAGGTATTCCAGCGATCGGCAAAACGAGCAGAGTATTGCCGGGCAGATCGATGTGTGTAGCGAGTGGGCAAAAAATAATGACATAAACATTGTAAATATTTATCACGATGAGGCCTTGTCCGGCAAAACGGACAACAGACCGGATTTTCAACGCATGATTAGAGATGCAAAAGGCGCCGGATTTGACTATATCATTGTATACAAGTTAGACCGTTTCGCGCGGAATCGTTATGACAGTGCTATTTATAAGGCGCAGCTGAAAAAGTATGGAGTAAGAATTATATCTGCGATGGAAAACATAGCGGATGGCCCCGAAGGCATTGTTTTGGAAAGCGTGTTGGAGGGAATGGCGGAATACTATTCTGCCAATCTTTCGCAAAATGTATTAAGAGGAATGCGACAGAGGGCAGAACTTGGCAAATATATGGGAGGCACGATTCCGCTTGGCTATAAAATTGATAAAGATAAAAATTATGTAATTAACGAGGACACTGCCGGCATTGTTAAGCGCATTTATGAAATGTACGCAGATGGATATACCGTGAGGGAAATATGCAAAGAACTTAACAGCGCCGGGTACAAAACATCAATAGGAAAACCATTTTCCTACCATTCCTTGTACAGAATTCTATCAAATCGAAAATACATTGGAAGATACGAGTATCTAGACACCGTGCTCGAGGATGCGATACCGAGAATCGTTGATGATGAAACCTTTGAAAAGGTACAACAAAGAGTTGCGCACAACAAACGAGCTCCGGCGAGCGCAAAAAGCGACGAAACTTTCTATTTGACCGGAAAGTTGTTCTGTGGTAAGTGCCACAGTAGTATGGTTGGTGATAGCGGAACAAGCGGCACCGGCGCGACACATTATTATTATTCCTGTATCGAAAGGAAACGTAAGCATGGATGCAAAAAGAAATCGGTCAAAAAGGATTTCATTGAACGCACCATTGTGGATGTGACTGTCAACCAGGTTCTCACGGATGAAAATATAGAAAAACTGTCAAAGGCTGCGTATGCAGTCTACAAAAAGGACAGAGAGGACACCTCGGAGATTACCGCTTTGGAGCATGCGTTAAAAGAAACTCAAAAAACGATCGACAACATTATGAAAGCAATCGAGCAAGGCATTATAACTGAAACCACCAAGCAACGTATGATGGAGGCGGAAGAGCGGAAGAACAATCTGCTCATTTCGATTGAGAAAGAAAAAATAGCAAAGCCCGAATTAAGAGAAAGAGACATTAAATTTTTCCTTTACGACGTCAAAAACAAGGTATACAATGAAGAAGAAAAAATCGAAACAATTATCAATACGTTTATTAATGCGGTATATTTATTTGACGATGAGATGATAATAACCTACAACTTCCGCGAGGGTGAAAATTTGAAAAAATTGCGGATATCCGATCTGGAAAAGTTCGGATTTAATAACAGAAGGTACGCCATGCAAAACAACCCTGAAGGATCATCTTTCAGGGTTGTTTTTTTGCGGTAAACGCGCCGCCGGGCAAACCGCCTCTATCCGGCTTGACAAATACTGCCGCAATATGATAAAGTATCTCTATCGAATATTTTATATGAGGAGGTTCGTTTTATGGATTACAGTGATTCGTCCACATTCTCAACCGCGTCCGGCAAAGATTATCAGTATGTCGTGCTTCAGGTTACCTTAAAGGAGAAGTTTTTAGGAAGCGGCTCCGGCAACCTGACCGAACTGGAAGAGGCCATTAACCACCAGGCAAAAAAGGGCTATCGGCTGCATACGATTACGACATCAAACGGCGGCAGCAAAGGCCTGATGGGCGGCGACCGCATTCAGGCAACCATGGTGTTTGAAAAAATCGTGTAACGGTTTTGGCTAATCAAAGCCCTGCCGGAACTTGAAACATAGCAAAAAGGAGCCAAGGCAAATAATTTTTGCCTTGGCTCCTTTTTATGATCCGGCATTGGACGGAAAAGATTTTTCCGGCAAACTTTTACATCGTTAAATAACGTCTTGCCATACGGAGGAACATGGTTAAAAATTGAATTCTCGGCACCGATTTTTCTGCCAAAAGATCTCTGCGCGCCACCTCTTCGCCGTCAATCCGAAACAGAATTTCTCCCAGCTTTTGCCCCTCCTCGACCGGAGCTTTTACTTTGTCCTCTGCGCAAATCTCGTATTCTACCCGATCCTGGTTTCCCTTTTTCACCACAAAACGGATCGCGTCTCCTGTCGGGCGCACATCAGATTCCGTTCCGCCCTGCACGGTGATGGCAGGCAGGGTAATGCCCAGCTTTTCGCTGTCCGCAACCGCATAATTGGCAAATCCGTAATCTAAGAGCGCCGACGCACTGTGAAAACGTTCGGCCGTTGAAGGCGCGCAAAGCACAACCGCAATCAACTGCATACCGTCCCGCTCCGCAGTCGCCGATAGGCAATATTTTGCCGTGCTGGTCGAGCCGGTTTTCAGTCCGTTGGCCCCTTGATAAAAGCGAATCAGCTTGTTGGTGTTAGAAAGCCCGAACTGGCCGCCGCGCAGGCTATCCATCCAGATGGTCGTATAGTCAAAAATTTTTTGATGGCAGAGCAATTCCTTGGAAATACAGGCAATATCCCGTGCCGTACTGTAATGATCCGTCGTCTCGTCAAGACCGTTACAATTTATAAAATGCGTATTGACGCAGCCAAGCTCTGCGGCGCGCTGATTCATCTTTTCGACAAACGCCTCTTCGGTACCGCTGATAAACTCCGCCATTGCCACCGCCGCATCGTTGCCGGAGGCAACCGCAATCGCCTTTAGCATATCATCGACCGACATCGTCTCGCCCACCTCCAAAAACACCTGTGAGCCACCCATGGACGCCGCGTTTTCACTGGTCGTCACCATGTCATCTAACTTAATTTTTCCGCTGTCTAAGGCCTCCATAATCAAAAGCATGGTCATCACCTTAGTGACGCTGGCAATCTGCAGTTTTTCGTCCGGGTTCCACTCATAAAGCACCTCCCCGGTATTGGCCTCCATTAAAATTCCCGACTTTGCTTTTACCAGCTGGGTTGACACATTGGTGTCCACCTGGGTCGAAGGCTCTGCAAAAACATGGATATAAGAAAAAAGCAGCAGTGCCGCCAACACGGCCGCCATGACTCGAACACCGGATTTTGTCACGGTTATCCCTCCCAAAGATTTTGTTAATACAGTTTATGCTTGTATCAGCGCTTTATGCCATCGGATCACGTTCTTGGAACGCTGCATTTTGTCGTCGGAGGAATAGGTGTAAAAAATTTACATTTTATGTCTTGCTTTTTTTGAAAAAGTGGTATAGTATAGAATCAAAATTTTGTTGAAAGACGGTGAATTCGATGAATCCTGACCGCTTCAGTCTTTTGAAAAAGCAAGTCTATCCGCCGCTCGGCAGCCGCCCGGTCGAAATCCTGGAGAGCCGGCTATGCCGAGACCCCGAAACCATGCGGATCGCTCTTTTTTTGATGCTTCAAAATATCAGCGGCAAGGAAATTTCCTCCGTCACCGTTGACATTTGCTGCTTTGACGACCGTATCCAGCTGCTTTTAACCAAGCCCTTTACGTATACCGGTCTTTCGGTCGAAGACGGCGCAGATTTTGGTCTTAACATTCCGATCTATCTGTCCTCACTGCGCACCGCCAGTGTGACCGCCACCCTGCGCAAGGTCGTGTACCGTGATCAAACCCTCTGGCAGAGAGCCTCTTATTCCCCTATTTTAGAGTCCGCGCAATCGGAGACAGCTAAGTCCGCTCCCTCCCTAAAGAGCAAAAGGCAAGCGCAGCGCACCGCGGAGGAACTGCTCTGGCTCGAAGATAAAACGCCGTCCCAAGCCGCAGCCAATACGCATAAAAAGCAAAAACGCCGGCTATATGCCGGGCTTTTGGCATTGCTCCTACTTCTCGGCGTCGGATTTGGCATCGGCAGTTACAGTGCGGCAGGCAGCGCGGCGCTCGATACCGCCTGCGCCCTTTATCACAGCGGCGACTATGCCGAGGCTGCCAATGCGCTCGACCGCTTAGAATCCCACTGTTTTATGCAGAAAAACCGCGATCGGCTTTTGCGTTACCGCGCCTTATCAAAGATTCAAACCGGCGCTTTTACCAAGGCTATCCAGGATTTAAAGGCGCTTGACGGCCGCCTGGACAGCAGCAGCTGTCTGCGCTATCTTGGCGGAATGCTGTCCGGCCTTGCCGGTGCCGGAGAACGGCACAGCGTCGCACTGAAAACGGACGGCACCGTGCTTGCTGCCGGTGACAACCGCAGCGGACAATGCGAGGTTACCAAGTGGACGGATATGGTTGCGGTTGCCGCCGGGCTGAATCATACCCTGGGTCTGAAAGCCGACGGCACCTTAGAGGCTGTCGGAGATGACACCTACTCTCAATGTGCCCTCGGTAGCTGGGAAAATGTGCTTGCCATTGCAGCCGGTGAAAAGCATTCTGTCGGACTGCTCAAAAACGGCAAGGTGATTACGGCCGGCGCCAACGACTACGACCAATGCAACACCGCGGACTGGAGCGGCATTGTTGCAATTGCCGCCGGGCGCATTCACACCGTCGGGCTTCGCCAGGACGGCACCGTAGTTGCCGCCGGCGACAATGACATGGGCGCCTGCAACGTCTCTTCCTGGCAGGATATCATTGCGATCGCGGCCGGAAACGGCTTTACCCTCGGTGTCCGCGCAGACGGAACTGTACTTGCAGTCGGTGACAACACCTATCGCGAATGTGAAACCGCGTCGCTTGAAAACGCCGTTTTTGTAACCGCCGGAGACTTTCACGCCCTCACCCTGCGTGCGGACGGTCAGGCACAGGGCGTCGGCGACAATGATTGGCGCCAGTGTGAAACCGCCATTTGGACACGGCTGATTGCCGCCGCCGGAGGGGTGCACCACAGCATCGGGATTTGTCAGGACGGAACAGCCTATGCAGTCGGCGATAATAAATACGGACAGTGCAGCCTCTCCTTCTGGTCGAATCTTGGCCTGCCGGAGAACGCCCCGGCAAAATCCGCCTTTATGATGGAATAAAAACCTCGCTCAAAGCCAAGTCGTATTTACATACGCAAATGTATTCATAATTCCGTTCATGACTTTACATACGCAAAAAAGATGGCAGACATTTAGCCGCCACCGGACAAGGAAACATTGGTTTTGAAGCCGTACTTTAAGTTTATACTTCGTCAAAAAACCGCCGTATACGTCAGTATTACGGCGGCTTTTCTTCTTGTCTAAAGCTTAAACTACGATGTTCAAAACTGCTTTGCACCCTGGAAACAATATTTTTTGATGAAGGTCAAGGCAAAAAAGTGAGTAATCCTGTCGGATTGCGAGACTTTTTTAACGCAGAGATTCGCAAAAAAGATGTTTCTCAGGGCAACGTTTCCTTGTCCGGTGGCGGCCTTATCGTCTGCCATCTTTTTTATTTTCCATGTGTCCGACCGTTACGACATCTTTTGAAATACGAGCAGCTTCGATTCAAAGTCCTGTTCGATCGGGAAGTACAAGCCAACATTCATCAGATAGTCACCGTCATAAACCTCATCCGTTCCGTCCAGTTTATACTGCGCCGCAGGGCACAATCCCTCAAGCTTCACATTGCAAAGCGGCGGCTGCACGCGGCAAAGCCTGGTGCATACCATCAGCGCAGCTGCGCTCTGATCCTCTAACACGCTGAGCCATGCCGTCATCTCTCCCTCAAACGGGGATTTTAAGCGATAAAAGTCTCCTTGGTGGAAAATTTCACGCACCTGCTTATACTGCGCAATCTGTTCCTTGACGGCCTCGGCCTCTTCCTCGGTAAATTTGGTGATATCCAGTTCGTACCCAAACTGTCCGACCATGGCAACATGTCCGCGCGTTGCAAGCGGTGTCGTCCGATGCAGCTGATGGTTGGGAACCGCCGAGACATGGGCGCCCATGGTAGAGAGCGGAAACACCATACTGGTGCCGTGCTGTACAAAAAGGCGTTCGATCGCGTCGGTGTCATCACTGGTCCAGTACTGCGGAAAATAATATAACATACCGGCGTCAAACCGTCCGCCGCCGCCGCTGCAGCCCTCAAACAACACATCCGGGAAATCCGATGTAATCCGCTCTAGGATTTGATACAATCCCAAAATATAGCGGTGCGGCAATTCCTGCTGCCGTGCAGGCGGAAGCTTCGCGGAACCGATCTCGGTAATATTGCGGTTCATATCCCACTTTACGTATGAAATCGGTGCGCTGCGCAAAACAGAGGATACCGCATCAACAATATAATCTTGCACATCCTCCCGCGACAAGTCAAGCACCAGCTGCTGCCGGCTCTCGGTGGCCGTGCGTCCTTCTACATGGATATGCCAATCCGGATGCGCACGGAATAAGTCGCTGTCTCTTGAAATCATCTCCGGTTCAAACCAAAGCCCAAACTGCATTCCAAGCGCCGTCACCTTTTTTGCCAGTCCGTCAATACCGTCCGGCAGCTTGCGGCGGTCGGCAACCCAGTCGCCGAGCGAGCAGTTGTCACTGTCGCGCTTTCCGAACCACCCATCATCCAGCACCAAAAGCTCCATACCAAGTTTTTTTGCCGATTTTGCGATATCCAATATTTTTTCTTCGTTAAAATCGAAGTAGGTTGCCTCCCAGTTATTGATTAAAACAGGGCGCTCTGTATCACGGAACTTTCCGCGGCAAAGGCGCGTCCGATACAGTTTGTGATAGGTACGGGACATCTCGCCGAATCCGTTTGCCGCATAGACCAAAACCGCCTCCGGCGCCTGGAATTCCTCGCCCGGATTCAGACACCACTGAAAGCCAAAAGGATTGATGCCGATCGATAGCCGCACCGTATCCAGTTCAGAAGTCTCGGCACGGGCGATAAAGTTTCCGCTGTAAATCAGCGAGCACCCGTAGACATCCCCCTGTGTTTCGGTGGTATACGGTCTTGCCAGCGCCATAAACGGACTGTGCATATGACTGCTGGACACACGCTTGCTGTCGATCAGAATCGTACTGTTTTGAAGCGGCTGCTTTTGAATATGCCGCTCTCTCGCCCAGGCGCCCGCTAAGTGGACAAACTCATAATCCTTATCAAACAGATAAGAGGCGCTGCTCAGCAGGGACTTAATGTTGATTTTTTGATTGCCGCCGTTTTGCACTCTGACGCTCTTTGCAATCGCGTCAAGATTGTTAAATACCGTATAAGACAGGATAACAACCAACCCGGTCACCGCATCCTTTAAAGTAATCTCTAAGGTTTCTGCCTCTGCCTCATCTTCTGCATAGGTTGCCGGCAGGCCGCAAAGCGGTTTTTTCCCGCTTTCGATATGATACCCCTGGTAAAGCAGCTTGGTAACCGCACTGCCGTCCTCGTATTCGGCATGAAATGCAGGGGAGCGATAATCCGCACTGCCGTAGCAGGGAAATTCCATCGGCAACACATTGGTGCTGTACCGGCTCTCCTCGACATCAGTTGCAGAAAACCCGCTTCCGCCATCGGTCGGCAGCCGATGCTGCATCGCAGTATACCGCTCAATCCTTTTGCCGTAATACAGGTGCAAAAGATACTTTCCCTCATACACGCCCAGCACGTAGCTGGTTTTTGGCGTTTGCAGCATAAAAACCCGTTCCTTTTGATCGTACTGAATTGGCATAATTGATTCTCCTTTTTTATTTTGTATTGGCGGCAAGTCCGAAAAATACGTCTGCTTGCCGTCCGTCGTTTTCTATACGTTCAACTGGTGTGCGTCAACCTCCGGCGTTGTCTTTGGCTTTAACAAAAGCCGGTAGCTGCTGCTGCCACATGCCGCTTTTAAGCAAAGCGTAATCGGTTTTGCCTGCTTTACCATAGGCAGCGGAATCTGCACCTTGTGACCGCGGCAGTTTGTGTTGGGCAAAACTGTGCCGCAATTCCAGGTTAAAATTTCGGCTTCTTTGCCATCCATCACCAAAGTAACCGTGATACTGTCCGTCACCGCCTTCGGACTGTCATTGAGCAGCCAAAGTTCGGCAACCAGAGTCTCGCCGCTAATGTAAGAGAAATGCTCGATTCTCGCACTCGGCATGGTGGGGCGCAGCGCCTTTTTCACCGCCTCATATCCGGTCTTCGGGCGGCAGGGATATGCAATCAGCGATTGTCCTGCGGCGGTAATCCAAGGTTCGTTAAAACACCAGGAAAGCGCCATGGAGCAATATGGCGCCTGACGGCGTGCCTCTTCAAAAATACAGGTCAGTCCCTCGGTCTGCATCCAGCTGCTTTTTTCTATATACGCCGCAAGATCCGGCTGTTTGCCGAAAATCTCGTCAACGTCGCCCCGACAGAGCCAGCGATCCCTCCCCCAGGCATGAAAGGCATGGTGCAGCTCCCATGCTGTTTTAGGCTTGGGATCGTGTAAAAGCTCCGGCGGAATGATCTCTTTTAAAATCGGCATGGGTGTAATCGCCGGCACACCGAATTCCGAATATGCGCTGCACCGGCCTTGCGTAAATATCTCAAAGACGGTACGGTCGGTATCGGCATCATAAAAGGTGTACGATCCGTGCGCCATGCCCATGACCGGCGCAGTCGGCAAAAACGGCGTTTCCCGATCCAACTCATAGCAAAGCTTATTGAGCAGCCGCAGCGCATAGGACTGATCCGTCATTTTCGACCAGCTATTAAACAACTCGTTCCCGCCGCACCACAAGGCAATACAGGGATGTGACCGCAAACGTTTTATGATCGCCGTTGCCTCTTGATTTAGCGTCAAAAGATAGTCCTCACTGCCGGTGTAGCAATTGCAGGCCAGCGGAAATTCCTGCCACACCATCAGTCCCAGTTCATCACACAGTTCAAAGAAAGAATCCTTGTTGACGATAGATCCGCCCCAGCTTCGCAGGATATTCATATGCGCATCCTTTGCCAGCTTTAGCAGCGGCGCATAGGTCTCTTTTGTTATGGTACCGGTAAAAATCTCCGGGCAAACCCAGTTGCTGCCCTTGGCAAAAATCCTTCTTCCGTTCAGTTCCACGGTTATAGGCGGTATGCTCCGCGTTTTCGGAAAAGCAGAAGGCTCGTCCCATGCACCCCCATTCATCACAAGCCGAACGCGCCGAAATCCGAGCCGTCCGTGTTTTTCATCACTGCGGCTGCTTACGCGCCAGCGGTAAAGATAGGGTTCTCCCTGTTCGTTGCACCACCAGAGTCTGACGTTCTTAAGTTCAAAACAGGGATCGGCGCCGCGATATACGACCGTTCCATCCGCGTCCAAAAGTTCAATCGTTGTTTCCTCTTTGCAATCAATATGAAAGCAAACCTTCGCAGAAGCCAAATCCTCCGACAGGGTATAGGTCACGTCACAGTCATCGATGTAGGAGCGGTCTCTGGTTTCAAGGTAAGTATCGTTCCAGATTCCGGACACCAAAAGGCGCGGATGCCAATCCCACCCATAGCCGACTGCCGGCTTACAGGACTGATCTGCCTGTTCTCTGCACTCGTCTGCCCCCGCCCGTTTGGGATGCGGTGCGATCGAGACAGTCAGAAGATTTCCGTTTTCCAATTCATCGGTAATATCGACGGATACTTTGCTGAACATTCCTGTGTGGTGCAGCAGTTTTTTCCCGTTGAGACAAACATCATATTCATATTCAATCCCCTCGGACACAAAAAATACACGTTCGCCCTCGGCCTTTTCATAAACCAGCTCTGTTTGATAACGCCATCCGCAGTCCTCCAGCTCCCGAAACTTTTCCGCATGATCTCCGTAGTTGACATCACCGAACTGCCGGTACTTTGCATAGTCAAGCTGAATATTGCCCGGAACCGATGCCGGAAAAAAAGGGGATAATTCTCCATCGCGCACGCAGGCGCCCATCCATGTTTGCAAAAAACGCAAAACGAAATCCCTCCCAACAAAATACATTTTTTCGAGAAATTATTGTAGCATATCCTGAAATCACTGTCAACAAAAAGGCTCCATTTCCACAAAAAATAGTTCCCTCCGCACACAAAAAAGAGCCGGCAAATGGGGGGGGGGGGAGAC
>CAKSFQ010000034.1 GCA_934454115.1 uncultured Clostridia bacterium | reverse complement strand
TTTAAGCTTTAGACAAGAAGAAAAGCCGCCGTAATACTGACGTATACGGCGGTTTTTTGACGCAGTATAAACTTAAACTACGGCTTCAAAACCAATGTTTCCTTATCTGGCGGCGGCTAAGCCCCTTTCCTTTTCACTTATTCTGTTTAGCCGTTGATCGAATAGTTGGGCGATTCCTTGGTGATGTTGACATCGTGCGGATGGCTCTCCTTGAGACCGGCGCCGGTGATCCTGACAAAGCGGCCGTTCTTTTTAAGAAGCGGAATCGTTTTGGTTCCGCAATAGCCCATGCCGGAACGCAAACCGCCGAGCAGCTGGAAGATGGTATCCGACACAGCGCCCTTATAGGGAACACGGCCTTCAACGCCCTCCGGCACCAGCTTTTTCATACCCTCCTGGAAGTAACGATCCTTGCTGCCGTTGTTCATGGCGCCGATCGAACCCATACCGCGGTATACTTTAAACTGCCGTCCCTGGTAAATCTCAGTCTCACCGGGGCTTTCCTCGCAGCCGGCAAAAATACTGCCCATCATAATTACGTCTGCACCGGCCGCAATCGCTTTTACCAAGTCGCCGGAATACTTGATGCCGCCATCGGCAATCACGGGGATGCCGTATTTTGCGGCAACCTCTGCCGCGTCACAAATAGCGGTAATCTGCGGAACGCCGATGCCTGCAACCACACGGGTGGTGCAGATCGATCCGGGGCCGATACCAACCTTGATCGCATCCGCGCCGGCGCGAATCAAAAATTCTGCCGCTTCTGCGGTTGCAATATTTCCGGCAATCACCTGTAAATCCGGGAACGCAGCCTTTAATTTTCTTAAGCAGTCGGCAATGTTCTTAGAATGGCCGTGCGCGGAGTCCAAAACCACCGCGTCAACCTTTGCATCAACCAGCAGCTGCGCCCTCTCTAAAATATCGCCGGTGACGCCCAGTGCCGCACCGACCAGCAGACGGCCGTTTTCATCGCGCGCGGAATTGGGGTACTGGATCGCCTTTTCGATATCCTTAATGGTGATTAACCCTTTTAAGCAGCCGTTTTGATCCACGATCGGCAGTTTTTCAATCTTATTCTGGCGCAAAATCTCTTTTGCGTCTTCTAAGGTGGTGCCGACCGGCGCCGTTACCAGATTCTCCTTGGTCATACATTCTTCAATTTTTTTGGAATAGTCGTTTTCAAACTTCAGATCACGGTTGGTGAGGATTCCCACCAGCCGCTCGTTCTCCGTGATCGGCACGCCGGAGATTTTATATTTGCTCATCAGCGCTTCTGCATCATTTAAGGTGTGGTTGGGGGATAAGGAAAACGGATCGACAATAACGCCATGCTCACTGCGCTTTACCCTATCGACTTCAGCGGCCTGCTCTTCCATACTCATGTTCTTATGGATAATACCGATACCGCCCTCTCTCGCAATGGCAATTGCCATATTGGCCTCGGTTACCGTATCCATCGCGGCGCTCATCAGCGGAATGTTCAGCGTAATCTTTTGGGTCAGCTGCGTTGATAAAATCGCCTCTCTTCCCACAAAGTCGGACTCCTGCGGTACCAGAAGCACGTCATCAAAGGTCAATCCCTCTTTTTGAAATTTGTCGGTATACAAATTTGTCCACATCCTTTCATGATTTTATCCAAACGGTTCGGCGCACTTGTCCGAACAAAGCCTACAAGAAAACCGCCGTCCAGACGCTGCGGACAGCGGTTGTAATTGCCTTTTATTGTAGCACACAAAAAAGGGATTCGTCAACCGTTTTTTAAAAAAAGCGACAGTTTTTGTAAAAATTACGGATTGGCATGCCGCACAGCCTCAATGATTCCGTCACATTGCGAAAATTTGGCGTTCATATTTAAGGTCGACCCCACGCTCATCTGACGGTTGGTGTCGGTATAATACCCGTTCTCTCCGTCCTTGCCGCGGAAGGAAATTGTCACATGTGCCGTAAAGCGATTCTCTGTCGGCACCTCGCGGTAGGTTCCGTCCGTCAAAAGGAGCATGGTCGTTCCCGGCTCGGCGGTCACACTGACGATATCACCGACATATTCCTTGGTGGTGCGGTCATAGACCTGACCGCCCTTTTTGAGCGCGTCCACATTATACTGCCGGATATTTTTCACCTCTACGACGCATTCCATCGGCTCACCCGCGGCAGAGGGAACCTCGCCTGTGTCGGAAAAGCGCATCCGAATCCCGAAAATCAGCACAATAACCGCCAAAATTGCAAGCAAATCAATTACGCTGATTCTACCAAATAATTTTCCGTCTCTTGTCAGCATCTCATCCACCTCCTACTGCGCTGCGGTGTCTACCGCCAGAATAAAGCCGTAGCCTGCCCAGTTCTTGCTCTTCATTGCGGCGCCCATACCAACCCGCACCGCGTTGCCATTGATTTCAACTGCCTGTGCAGTCTCGATTCCCTGTCCCGCTAAGGTCAGCTTGATATCATACCGATCGGGGACATGCCCTTCGCGTACGGCGCCGTCTTTGGTATCATAGCTGAGCGTCACCGCCGGGGTCACCGTAATGTCCGTCACTCGGGTCTGCATTTTCTCCTTTTCGCCGAGGATAACCGCGTCGCCGACCTTGGGAAGCTCCGCAAAATCCTTTTCCTTTGATGTCAGCTCTACCATTATGGTGACCTCGGTGTCCTGTGCGGCGGCCTGCTGTGCCTTCTTTCCGCGCAGAAGATATCCGCCTGCCGCCACGGCGGCAATCAAAACCAAAAGAATCAGTCCGTCCATGAGATTCCATTTCGCTTTCATAATCCACAACCTTTCTCTATGTTATGCCTTTGTTTTTCGTTTCTGATCCGCCACCGACTCGTACACCCGTTCGATCGCGCGGGTGTTGACCGCAGCCGTAAACTTTTCTTCAAAAATCCTGCGGCAGTTTTGCGCCATCGTTTGATACAGCGCCGCATCGCAGAACAGCTGCTCCAGCCGATCCGCCAACGCAGCCGCGTCATGCGTGGGAGTGATAAATCCGTTGACGCCGTCCTCAATCACGCCGGGGTTTCCGCCAAAGTCCGATACGACGGCCGGTTTTCCGAGGCTCATCCCCTCTAAAAGCGAGAGGCTGGTTGCCTCGGTGCCGAACGAACAGTTAACCTGTACGTCCATGCGCTGCATCAGCGGCGCAACGTCCGTGACAAAGCCCATCATAATGACCCGATCCTCTAAATGCTTTTCTTTGATCTGCGCTTTTAGCTTTTGTTCCATCTCGCCGGTTCCGGCAATCAGGAACTTGGCATCAACGCCTCGGCTGCGCAGAATCTCGGCGGCCTCGATAAAATACGTATGCCCCTTTACCACATTCAGCCGTGCGGCCATGACCGCCGTCTTTTCGTTTGGTGCAATTCCAAAGGTTTGTTCCAGTTTTTCGACCGCTTCCCCCGACACTTTCGGCAGCGCTGCAACGCCGTTTAAAATAACCTCGATCTTCTTGGCGCTCACACCCGTCTCGGTCAGATTATCCTTGGCAGCCTCGGCCACTGCAATAATTTTTGCCGCGGTCAGGTTATTCACCAGTCCGTTGATCTGCTTGCCCGGAA
This sequence comes from uncultured Clostridia bacterium, assembly GCA_934454115.1. Classification (GTDB taxonomy): domain Bacteria; phylum Bacillota; class Clostridia; order Monoglobales; family Monoglobaceae; genus Ructibacterium. Next base: position 10,862 of record CAKSFQ010000034.1, on the reverse strand, counting down.
AGTGCGTCAGCGCTGCCGGCGGCGGAAACACGCTGTGTCTGGTATACACCACCGGAATACCCAGGCTAAACGCCGCAAACCGCGCCGACATGCTGGCGTGCGTATGCACCACATCCGGTTTCAGCTTTTGAAAAAGCCGCCGCATCGCGCGTACCGCACGAAAATCCAGTGATTTTTCCGCCAGGTTTTCCATCTCATACACCGGGATGTCAAGCGCTTCGATTTCCGGCTTTAACAAGCTGCCCTTGGGCAGCGCCGCCCCGACGGAAAACCGACTTCGGTCAAACGTTTTTAAAAAGGTCAGGATACATTTTCCGGCGCCGCCGATGTTGGAATCGGAGGACACCTCTAATACTTTTAACACCCAAACGCCTCCTTTTCTCCGGCGGTAAGCTGCGCCGCAACCGTGCAGACCGCCATCGCGATTCCCAGCGTCAGCCAAAAGATCAGCATTACGCGGTAGTTATAAAAGCAGTTGTCAAACATGCCCTGGATCAAAAAGCCGCATACGCCGGCGCATAGTGCGCAAACGAGCGTGGACAGCGGTTTTCCCTTGCCGCCGCCGCTTTGATAGCCCACCATCGCCTTTTTGAAAAACAGCACAAGAACCAAGAGAAAGACGCCGATTCCCACCGCGCCGGATTCCACCAGAATCTGTAAGAACAGGTTATGCGAATGCGGCGCCACGATTCCGTTATAGGAATAAAAGGGATAGACCTGCGTGAACGCCTCTGCGCCCATCCCGATACCGGATACCCAAAAGTCACGGATCATGGCAAGCGTTCCCATCCAGATATAGACACGGTACGAGGTGGAGGAATCCTCCATATTACCGATGCTGGTAAAGCGGTTTAAGATGCTCTGCGGCAGAACCGCCGGCAGCAGCGGAAGCGCGATTAAGGCAAGCCCCCAAAGCTTACCGGCTGCAAAGGTGATAAAGACGGCAGCCGCCAGCAAAAGACCGATCCAGCACCCGCGGGAAAAGGTCAAAATCAGCGCAAGCAGCATAACGGCAGCGATTCCGGCATAGGTCAGCCGGGCGAGCGGTTTTTTCACCACCCACATCAAGCCGATCGCAGCCGGCAGCGCCAGCAGAATATATTCACCCAGCACGTTAGGGTTTTCCAGCGTGGAATAAATCCGCATCTTGATATCCTGAAACATTTCTTCATCCATCCATGCCTGCGCCGTATCCCAGCCGAATAGATACTGCGCAAGGCCGTAAAGGCATACCAAAAACCCCGAAATCACGAAAATCACCAAAAGCTGCCAAAGCTGACGCTTGGTGGTGATTAGGTTGCTTACCAGGAAGTAGGCCGCAATAAACACGGCATAAATCGCCCAGATTTGCAGACTTTTTGCACGTGCAAAGGAGGTCATGGCGCAAAGCAGATAAATGAGGACAAAGGAAATCAGCAGCAGTCCCATGCCGTCACGGCGCCATACAAAGCCGCGGTGCGTCATACTGTAAAGCGCCAGAGAAAACAGGGTCAGCATCGCCAGTCCCGCCATTGCCATGGTCGGCGCAAGCGGCGCCAAAAAGACCAGCAGATACAACCCGGCAATCGGCCGCTCTAAAATCAGAAAGAGCACGCAAAACGCCGACAGCATGGCCGCGCCGAGCAGCGGATTGGTCAGACCGCCGGACAGGCCGCAAAGCAGACCGGAAAGCGCCGCGATCACAAGCCGCCATTTTCCCTCGGTTTCTTTTCCATCATACCAATCATAGCGCGGTTTTATCTGCAGCATACTGCAAAGAAACGAGATTAACTTTGAGGCACGCAGCCAGTCGGTCGCGTTGCGGTCAAAAAACACAAGAACGATTCCCAAAAGTGCGGCAAGCAGCAGCGGCAAGGGTGAAATTACTGTTTTGGACAGCGTCGCGCCGATCCTAATTCCCATGGTGCAGCCCAGGGTTAAAACCCCCAAAAACCGCAGATTAAGGGCTAAAACATTATGCAGATACAGACGGCACATTCCGATAATGCAGCTTTTTTTAAAAAGTGTGCGAAGCGGCTCTGCAAAACGCTGCCCGATCGCCTCCAGCAGCGAAAACGGCCAGAATAAAATCTTGCCAAAGACGCTTTTTGCGGCGGCGTCCTCGCTGATATGCGCCTTCCGAAACCAACCGGCGATCCGGCTCTTTTGCCAAAGCCCGGACAGGCCGTCGTAAAAGCGGCGCAGCAGGCGATACAGTACACTGTTTTGAATCCATCGCCAAAGGAAAAGCCAGATCGCTTCAAAATAACCGGGAGTTTGATTCATACTACCCCTACTTTCTCAAAAAGATTTTCAAACCGCTGCGCAATAGCCCCACACGCAGCAAATAACAAAGTCCCAAATAGAGTGCGGCGGCAGGCAAGGCCGCAAGACACAGGCGCAGCAGGGTCATTACCATTCCGGCGCCAAGTCCGGACAAAACGGCATAGACAATATGTGCAAGATAGGCCGTCGGCAAACCGCAAAGCAGCATTTTTACGGCGTCTTTGACAAATCTGCGTGAAATGGTTCCGCGGCGGCGGCGCTGGATCATCACCATCAAAAGAACCGCCATCATCAAAGAGCTGACCGCACTGGCAAGCGCCAATCCGCCGACCTGCATTGCAAAAAGCCGTACAAAGACAAAGGCGCCGGCGAAGTTTGCCGCAATTCCGAAAAGCGAAACCAGCATCGGCGTTTTTCCATCGCCGATGGCATAAAAGCTTTTATTCAGCACCTCGCACACGGCGTAGCCGACCATCCCGATCGAGTAATAAAACAATGCCGTTGCGGTAATCGCAGTGGATTCCGCCGTAAAGGCGCCGCGCTCAAATACCACACGGATAATCGGCTGCGAAAGCGCCAGGAACAGCGCGGAAATCAGCGTAATAATCAAAAAAATCCAGCCCAGCGACTGCTGCGTCATTTTTGCAAAGCCGTCGCCCTGCTCCTCGCCGCCAAGCCTTGACAGTTTCGGAAAGATGAAATTCGTCACGGCGTAGGCAAAAACGCCTACCATAATAATATAAATCTTGTTGGCCCAGTTCAGCGCCGAGACTGCGCCATCCCCTAAAGAGGATCCAAAGGACATGTTAATGACATTACAAAGCGGCTGCACCCAGGAGCTGATTAACACCGGCAGCGCAATGCTTGCCGCCTCCTTCATGCCCGGGTCGGTCGGCCGAAACCGCACGTGAAAGCGGTAGCCGAACTTTTTCAGCCAGGGCAGCTGAACAAAAAGCTGGAGCATCCACGCAACCAGCATGGACACCGCTACGCCAAAAAGCCCCAGACGGTTGCCGAAAACGGCGAGATAGAGAATCATCACACCATTTGATACCACGCTAATCAGCGACGGTATGGTAAATTCACCGTACGACTGCAAAATCCCGACCGAGATATAGGCCGCCGCGGTAAACGCAATCGACGGAAAAAGAATCCGAAGCAGTGCGGCCGTGGCCTCAACCTTACCGGGGATTGCCGCGTAGCCCGGCGTCATCAGACGTACCAGCGGTTCGGCAAGGAATATCCCAAGCAGCGCGGCCGCCATGGCGATGGAAACCACCACCGTCATGAAGCAATCGGCAAATTCCAGCGCAGAAGCCTCGCCCTCCTGCTGCATCCGGCGGTTAAAAACCGGCACAAAGGTGGACAAAATCGCCACGCCCAGCACCATATCAAAAAAGAGGAGCGGAATCTGTGTCGCGGTATTTAAAATATCAGACGCCGTTCCCTGGCCGTACAGATTGGCAACCATGGTTTCGCGCAGCAGTCCCATAAATTTTGCAAGCAGAATAATGACCGCCATCAGCCCGATGGTTTTTACGGCCTTTTTCCCGTTTTGCGGCGTTTCGTTCATAGGTGCGATCGCTCCTTTTGTCTTTCCTGTCTGATCAATGAAATATTAAGCTCTGTCTTCGTTTCTTCTGATAGTATAGCCTAATTTTTTAATTTTGTAAATACCGGCAATCAAAACGTAACATTCCATCTTTTTCGTGTGCGATTTCATATTATTTTCTAAAAGCCGACAAGTTCTGTATGGAAGAGAGAGCGGACGGAAAAGAGGGAATAAGGAATGGGGAATAGGGAAAAAGGAGGAATGACGGAGCGTATGACTGATTTTTTGCAAAAAAAATCGGAATGGAGCGCAGTCCATCAAATGCGGCGCAGACGCGCCAGGGCTCCCACAAAGCGGCCTTTGTTTTGTGGGACAAAGGAGGAATGACGGAGCGCATGACTGATTTTTTGCAAAAAAAATCGGAATGGAGCGCAGTCCATTCCGACGTGGTGCCGCTGGCCGGAGTCGAACCGGCACGGAGTTGCCCCCGACGGATTTTGAGTCCGTTGCGTCTGCCAATTTCACCACAGCGGCGTATTCATTTTTCATCAAGCGAAAGATAGTATACCACAGCATCCAAAAAATTGCAAGCCTTTTTTCACATTTTTTTGTTTTCCGCGCCGCGCACGCGGCAAATTTGATGCGGCGCATTTTTCTGCCATGCGGCCGCAATGCCGAAACGGCTTGACAGAATGTGCTTTTTGTGATATTTTGAGATAGTACGATTAAAAATGGATTTTAGGAAAAAGAGGAGAATTTGGTATGCGCGATACAGTCACCATTCTGGGGGTTCGGATTGATAAAATTACGGCAGAATATGCATTAAAAAAGGCGGAGCGTTTTGTCCGTGCCGAGGGGGTCTCGGTCATCTATACCCCAAACCCCGAAATTGTGATGGCTGCTTATGCGGATCCCTCTTTTTGCAAGATATTAAATGATGCTGATCTATGCACGCCGGATGGAATCGGTGTTGTCTACGCATCCCGGATGCTGCATAACCCGGTTCCGGAGCGCGTCCCCGGTTTTGACCTGACCTGCGGCCTTTTAAAGAGCATTGCCAAAACGGGCGAGGGCGTCTTTTTGTTCGGCGCAAAGCCGGGTGTGGCAGAAACCGCAAAGAAAAATCTGGAACAAAAGTATCCCGGATTAAACGTCTGCGGTACCCATGACGGCTACTTTAAGCCGGAGGATGAGGACGGCATTATTGACGCCATTAACCAATCGGGGGCAAAGCTGCTCTTGGTTTGCCTGGGCGCACCCAAGCAGGAAAAATGGATCGCCGCGCACAAAGATGCGCTCCGTGTCAACCTCTGCATGGGGGTTGGCGGCGCATTGGACGTCTTTGCCGGCACAGTAAAGCGTGCTCCGGAATTTTTTATCAAATGTAACTTAGAATGGCTGTACCGCTTTATCAAGCAGCCCAGCCGTTTAAACCGTTTTGCGGCGCTGCCGAAGTTTATGCTGACCGTAAAAAAAGAAGGGTAGGCGACAAACATGTATTATCTGATGCTTGCTGACGGGTTTGAAGAAACCGAGATGATTGCACCGCTCGATATTCTGCGGCGTGCGGGTATTCCGGTTCAGACTGTCGGTATGACCGGCCGTTTGGTGACCGGCGCCCATGATCTGACGGTCACGGCCGACCTCCTGCCGGAGGACGTGGTACCGACAGATATGGACGGCATTATTCTGCCCGGCGGCATGCCCGGCACAACCAATTTAAAGGAAAGCGAAACCCTCAGGCAGTGGATTTTATCCTGCGCAGAAGAGGGAAAACTGCTGGCAGCCATCTGCGCCGCGCCGTCTATTCTCGGTGAGCTTGGACTGCTGAAAGGGCGGCGCGCCGTATGCTTTCCCGGCTTTGAGGACGCGCTGCACGGCGCAGAAATTGCAGACGGCCATGTTGCATGCGACAGCAACATTATTACCGCCAAGGGCGCCGGAGCTGCACCGGCATTCGGGGCGGCGATTGCCGACTACATCAAGGGTACCGGCGCCGGGGCTGCCATTTTAGCTCAGATGCAAACGCCGGGTGTTTTGTGCAATGGAAGATAAAAAAACGCTGCGCAGCCGCTATGCCAAAATCCGCGATGCGGTAACCCACCGCGCGGAAAAGAGCGCTGCGATTACGGAGCGGCTGCTCTCGTCGGAGCTGCTCTGTGGCTGCAGAACCGTGCTGCTCTACCTTTCCTTTCGCAGCGAGCCGGACACCTACGCCCTGCTGCGATTGCTCAATGAACGCGGCATTGTTACCGCAGTTCCGCGGACAGATCCTCAAAATCATACGATGGACGCGGTCGGCGTTACGGACTTTATGGATTTAAAGCCCGGCAACTACGGCATCTTAGAACCGGATCCCAATGGCATTGCAAGCGGCCGTTTGCCGATTCTTTTAAAGGATAACATCGATTTGATGATACTTCCCGGTCTGGCCTTTGACCGCCGGGGCTACCGCCTCGGTTACGGCGGCGGCTATTATGACCGCTATCTTTGCGGCTACCGCGGAAAGAGCGCGGCGCTTGCGTTTTCCGACTGTGTGACGGAGAATCTGCCGCACAACGCCCACGATATTCGCATCGGCGCCATCGTTTGCGAAAACGATCTGATTTTCACCGCCTTGTGAGGACAATACTGCAAAAAGCTGATGTATTTTAAGGAGGCATTTTCCATGGCACTTATTACTTTAGACAACCTGCTTGCACGCATTCGTCGGTACCACAAGGCGGATGACCTTGCGATTGTAGAAAAAGCTTATCGCTACGCCATGAAAAAACACGAGGGGCAGACTCGCAAATCCGGCGAGCCGTATTTTACGCATCCGGCGCAGGTGGCATATATTCTGGCCGAGATGGAGCTTGACCCCCAGTCCATTTGCGCTGCACTTTTGCATGACGTGGTCGAGGACACCGATGCCTCGCACGAGGAACTCGTCGAGGAATTCGGCGAAACGATCACCATGCTGGTCGACGGCGTCACCAAGCTGAATAAAATCCCCTATACCTCGAAAGAGGAACAGCAGATTGAAAATCTCAGAAAGATGTTTTTTGCTATGGCAAAGGACGTCCGCGTGATTGTCATCAAACTGGCCGACCGTCTGCATAACATGCGCACCTTGAAATACCAGCCGGAGGAAAAGCAGCGCGAAATCGCCAGAGAAACCCTGGAGGTTTACGCACCGCTGGCACATCGACTTGGTATGTCAAAAATCAAGTGGGAGCTGGAGGATCTGTCGCTACGCTACATTGACCCGATCGGCTACTATGAGATTGTGGATAAGATTGCGCAAAAACGCGAGGAGCGGGAGCGTTATATCAAGGATATTATCGAGATTCTGCAAAACAAGCTGGAGTCGCTGCATATCAAGGCACACGTAGAGGGCCGCGCCAAGCACTTTTACAGTATCTACCGCAAAATGTTCATGCAAAATAAAAGCATTGATGAGATCTATGATTTGTTTGCCGTCCGCGTCATTGTGGACACCGTTGCAGACTGCTACTCCGTCTTAGGCATGGTGCATGAGCTTTATAAGCCGATCCCCGGCCGGTTTAAGGACTATATCGCCATGCCCAAGCCCAACATGTACCAGTCATTGCACTCCACCCTGATCGGCCCGAACGGGACGCCCTTTGAGATCCAGATCCGCACCTGGGAGATGCATCGCACTGCCGAAAACGGTATTGCTGCCCACTGGAAATACAAGGAGGGCAAGAGCGGCGCCAGCGACATGGACAGTAAGCTGGAATGGATCAAGCAATTGCTGGAAATCCAAAAGGATATGACCAACGCCGAGGACTTTATGCAGACGCTGAAGATCGACATGTTCAGCGATGAGGTCTTTGTCTTTACGCCGAAGGGCGATGTCATCAGCCTGCCGATCGGCGCGACCCCGATTGACTTTGCCTACGCCATCCATAGTGCCATTGGCAATCGGATGACCGGCGCCAGAGTCAACGGAAAAATCGTAACCTTAGATTATACTTTAAAAAACGGCGATATTGTCGATATCATCACCTCCGGCGCCAGCCACGGCCCGAATCTTGACTGGGTAAAGATCTGCAAAACCTCTCAGGCGCGCAACAAAATCAGCCAGTGGTTTAAAAAGGTCAACCGCGAAGAAAATATGACAAAGGGCAAGGAATTTTTGGAAAAGGTCATGAAGCAGCTTTCCATTTCCAACAAGTTCCTGGAGGATAAGCCCTTTATCCAGGGATTATTACGAAAATACGGATTTCATAACCTGGAGGATATGTATGCCGCCATTGGCTATGGCAGCAATAACGCAACCCGATTTGTCAGCCGTTTTAAGGCCGAGTGCCGCAAGCGTATTCTGGAAGAGGAGCCGCTGCCGCCGGAGGAAATCATTCCGATGGTGGTGAAAACCACCACAAAGCCCAACACCAGCGGCGTGGTTGTGGAGGGCATTGACAACTGTCTGACCCGGTTTTCACACTGCTGCAACCCGGTTCCCGGCGACAAAATCGTGGGGTATGTCACACGCGGCCGCGGCGTGGCAATTCACCGTGCCGATTGTATCAACATGCTGCACGCGCAGCAAAATGCCGCTGAAATGAGTCGATTTATTCCGGTGCACTGGGCGAGTGAAACGGACAATACCTTCCATTCAACCCTGTACGTGACGGCAAGCGACCGGTCGAATCTGCTGCTGGATCTGGTAACCGCCATTTCGGAGCTGAAAACCAAGCTGGTTAACGTCAACGCGCGCAGCGGCAAGAATAACCTGGCTACGATTGAGCTGACGGTGGACGTCTCGGACACGGCGCAGCTGGAGCAGACAGCCAAACGGTTAAAGCACGTTGACAGCGTGCTGTCGGTGGTACGCCGCCGCCAGTAGTCTTAGGCCGACAGAACGGAACCAAGCTTTTCCTTCACCGGCAAAGCTTAGACATCCCTTGCACGACTTGAAAGGAGAAACCCTATGCAGCTATATACCTTAACGCTTGGGCAACTTGGCACCAACTGCTACATTGCAGCGAGCAGCAGCGGCAACTGCCTGGTCATTGATGCGCCGGATGATGCAGACGCCATTTTAGAATTTATCAGGGAAAAGAACCTGACCGTTTCTCAGATTGTATTAACACACGGGCATTTTGACCATATTCTTGCCCTCGCAGCGCTTCACGATGCCACCGGCGCACCGATTGCCATCCACGAAAACGGTGCGGCATTTCTAAAAGACGGGATCAACAATCTCTGTCATTATGCCGGCATCCCCTGGACGCCGGTTAGACCGCAGCGGCTGTTGCATGACGGCGATGCCGTCATCTTGGATGATTTGTCTTTTCGGGTTCTTTACACACCGGGACACACTGCGGACTGCATCTGTCTGTATACAGATGCCATTCTCTTTAGCGGCGACACTCTCTTTTGCCGCAGTATCGGCCGTACCGACCACCCGACCGGCGATATGCAGCAGGAGATTGCTTCTGTTTTACAAAAACTGATGCCGCTGCCGGACGAAACCAAGGTTTATCCCGGACACGGTCCCTCAACCACGATCGGAGAGGAAAGAAGGGAGAATCCGTATCTTCAATGAGTGATGAGAAAAAAAGCCCCTGGGGAATCCTGACCGGGATTCGCCCTGCAAAAATTGCAATGAAGCTGCTGACCGAGGGTAAAACAGATGATGAAGTCGTTGCTTATTTCATCAATGTATGCGGTACAACGGCGCAAAAGGCCGCCCTGGTTTTGGAGACGGCAAAGCAGGAGCTTCCGGTCAAGCAGGCGATGTACCCGGACGGAATCAGCCTTTATATCGGGATTCCTTTTTGTCCCACCCGTTGCCTGTACTGTTCTTTTGTGACCTGCGGCACCCGTCAGGCGGCCAAGCTGATTCCCGACTACCTTGTCTGTTTAAACAAAGAAATCGCTTATGCCGGCGCACTGACCGCACGCAGCGGCAAGCAGATTGAGACGGTCTACATTGGCGGCGGCACCCCGACAACCCTCAATGCCGAACAGCTTTCGGTCATGCTGTCGCAGATCCGCGATAGCTTTGACCTGTCCCGCTGCCGTGAATTTACCGTAGAGGCAGGGCGGCCGGACACGGTGACTGCGGATAAGCTAAACGTCTTAAAGCGGCACCATGTCAGCCGCATCAGCATCAATCCGCAAAGCATGAACGAAAAAACATTGCACATCATTGGGCGCGCGCATACCCCGGCACAGATTCGCGATGCGGTCGCTCTGGCACGCAGTTGCGGCTTTGACAACATCAACATGGATGTCATTGCCGGTCTGCCGGGCGAAACACCGGACGATTTTCGCCGTACCATAGAAGAAGTAGAGATGCTCTCCCCGGAGAATACCACGGTACATACCATGAGCATTAAACGTTCTTCCCGGCTGCATGAGTATCTGGATCAGTATACGCTGGCCGCCGCGGACACGGTAGAAGAAATGGTAGATTTTGCCTATGCCTATTTAAAAACACAGGGAAAGCATCCGTATTATCTGTATCGGCAAAAGCACCAGTTGGGTAATCTGGAAAATGTGGGGTATGCAAAGCAGGGCTGTGACAGTCTTTATAATATTTATATTATGGAGGAGCTGCAAACCATTTTGTCCTTAGGATGCGGCGGTGTTACCAAGACGGTGGATCCCGTCACTGATCGGATTGAACGGATCTTCAACGTCAAAGAACCCAAAGACTATATCGAACGGATTGATGAAATGCTTGCACGCAAGGAACATGTCTTTGCACCGCAGCCATAGCCGATGGATGGCAAAATTTATTTTTTGGGAATGACACGGTGCTTTCCAAAAATCAACAAATTTAGTGAAGAGTGAAAAAATCGGCAAGTACCTTCCGTACTTGCCGATTTTTGGAGGCGCCACCCAGATTTGAACTGGGGCATAAAGCTTTTGCAGAGCTCTGCCTTACCACTTGGCTATGGCGCCATATTCTATTGTTATGACAAAAGACGCAAAACTATGCGTCTTTTGTCATATTTGGAGCGGAAGACGAGATTCGAACTCGCGACGTTCACCTTGGCAAGGTGACGCTCTACCACTGAGCCACTCCCGC
>CAKSFQ010000033.1 GCA_934454115.1 uncultured Clostridia bacterium | reverse complement strand
CGCCCGGAAACCTATGTCGTCGCCGGAACCGGAAGGATCCTTGATGAGATTACTCGTCGAGGGTCTTTTTTATTTGTTATTCATGTGGGTATTAAAATATTTGTTTCTGAATTTTACGGGACTGATTTCCTCGTGATAAATAAAATACTTGATAAAAAGATTTTCTTCTGCAAAGTCCATTTGCGCTGCAATCTCTTTGACGGACAGGTCGGTCGTTAGAAGAAGGTCCTTGGCATAATTCATTCTTTGCAGATTGATGTATTGTTTGATCGATGATCCAAAATGTTTTTTAAAAAGCTTACCGATATAATCCGGGTTATAACCAAATTGCTGTGCAATTTTTATGACGCTCGTTGTCTTATGTACCCGGATATATTCTGCAATTTTATTTGCAAGGCTGTTCCCGGAAAGCTCCACGTTGCTAAGCTCATAAAAAATCATCAGCCCGGCGGCATCTCTGGCAGCGGCAGGATAGGAGGGCGTTTTGGACATGTGCAGCAGCTTTTTTAAAAGATACTTCACATCATACAGGCTGCCGCTTTTATTCTCTTTAAACGGAATGGGCAGATTGGTCGTAAAATGGAACCAATAAAATGCGGTCGGAATATCGCTGATCTTGGAACCGGTATGCGGCCGTCCCGGTTCCAGGATCAGACACTCATTCGGTCGCAGTGTATAGACCGTATCGTCCTCTTTGATGTGCACGATCCCCTCGAGCACGAGAATAAGTTCATAGCTGTCGATCACCCTTGCCGGGTGAATCCAGTTGCCGTCGGAGTGAAACTCGCCGATCATGGCATAATCAAAAAAATGGGTTTTATCTACTTTTATCATATCTGATTTTCTCACTTTTTCTCTTTTTCTCGGTATTGAATTTGCATTCTTCATTTATTATAATCATAAAAAAAGTAAAGTCAATATGTAAAAGGGGGAAAAATAATATGCAGCACATTAAATTTTCCGATATCAAGATCAATGACGGATTTTGGAAGATCAAACAGGACATGGTGAGGGAATCCACCGTTTTGGCCGTGTATGACCGCTTTCGTGATACGCATCGGTTTGACGCGCTTTCCTGTACCTGGAAGCCGGGCGATCCGAACCGGCCGAATATCTTTTGGGATTCCGATGTTGCAAAATGGATGGAGGGCGTCTCTTACCTGCTGCTTGAAAAACGCGATGAAAAGCTGGAGGCAATTATCGATGCGGCCGTTCAAAACATTGTGGAAAACAGTGACGCGGACGGGTATTTTAACAGCCACTTTCTTGTGACCGATCAGGAAAAGCGTTTTAAGAACAGAGACTGTCATGAGCTTTACTGCGCCGGCCATCTGATGGAGGCCGCGTGCGCATATTATGAAGCGACCGGCAAGGACGCGTTTTTAAAGGCAATGTGCCGCTTTGCCGATGATATTGAAAGAGTATTTAAAAAGGAAAAGAGCGCGGCATTTACCACGCCGGGACATCCCGAAATCGAACTTGCGCTTGTCCGCCTGTACGAGACCACGGGCGAGAAACGCTACCTGGCGCTCGCTAAATTCTTTATTGATGAGCACGGGTGCGGCAAGGATCATGCGGCCACCACGTTTTTGCTGTGGAACGAGCTTTATAACCAGGACGATATGCCGCTGCGGGAGCGAACCACGGCGGAGGGACATTGTGTGCGTGCGCTCTACCTGTTCTGCGGTATGGCCGACATCGCCGAAAAGTACAACGACGCCGCGCTTCTGAGGGCCTGCCAAAGGGTATTTGACGATATGGTGAATAAGAAAATGTATATTACGGGCGGCGTTGGTGCGACGTACATCGGCGAGGCGTTTTCGGTTCCCTATTATCTTCCGAACAGGACGGCATACAGCGAAACCTGCGCCGCGATTGCAATGGCATTATTTTGCAGACGGATGCAGACGCTGGATCTCCATGCAAAATATGCGGACGTTGCCGAAAGAGTGATCTATAACGGATTTCTTTCCGGCATCTCGATGAACGGCAAGGAATTTTTCTACGAAAATCCGCTTGAGATTGACATTGACTTTAATGCTCCAAACCCTTCCTCGCATGAGAAGGAACGCTTTCCGATTACGCAGAGGAAGGCGGTGTTTGACTGCTCCTGTTGCCCGCCGAATGTCGTGCGCTTTATTCCGTCCATTGCGGATCTGATGTACCATTATGATAATGAGACGCTGTATGTGAACCAGTACATGAGTTCCTCTGCCGCGTGCGGTGATATCAAAATCACGCAGAAGACGGCCTATCCGGCGGACGGCGTGATAACAATCACGTGCAGCGCACCGCAAAAATATCTTGCGCTGCGGATTCCCGCCTGGTGCAGAAATTTCCGGCTGAATGCCGATTATACAATGAAAAACGGCTATGCCTATGTCCGCCTTTTGGGCGAGACCGAAATTGAGCTTTGCCTTGATATGCCGGTTGTATGCGTAAAAGCCAACCGGCGCGTACATGAAAACGCCGGAAGAATCGCCGTGATGCGCGGACCTTTGGTCTACTGTGCGGAAAGCGTCGATAACGGCAAGGATTTAAAGAGCATAAAGATTGATACCAATGCGCCGTTTGCGCTTGGCGATAACGAATTTATCCTGCCGTCCATTACCGCCCATGCATACCGCGAAAAAGAATCCGACCGTCTGTATGCGCCGTTGGACGAGAGCGAGGAAGAGGCAATGACGCTGCGCCTGATTCCGTACTATGCGTTTGCAAATCGGGGCGCAGCGGAAATGCTGGTCTGGTTTTTGAAAAAATAAAGAATTTTACATAAAAAGGCCCTCCTTTTCGGGAGGGTCTTTATGTTACAGTTTGCTTGCCATAAAAGGTACTCCAATGGGTTCCGTTTGTTCGTAGCAAAAAGTCCTTTTTGCGGTCGGTACGTTTTTTTATAGTCCCTGTTTTACAGTTTGCCTGCCATATCATATATCATCCGTTCCGTCTCATCCCAGCCGAGACACGGGTCGGTAATCGATTTTCCGTAGACGCGGTGTTCTTCAATTTTCTGCGCGCCCGGCTCTAAATAGCTTTCTACCATAAACCCTTTAATCAGCTTTCGCAGAATCGGCTCATAGGCCATGCTGTGCATCACTTCCGACGCGATACGCGGCTGCTGTATATACTGTTTAGCGGAATTGTTGTGGTTGGTGTCAATAATGATCGCCGGGTTTGAAAAGCCCTTTTGGTCGTATTCCGACGCAATGCGCAGCAAATCCTCGTAGTGATAGTTGGGAATGTTGCGTCCCAGCTCGTCCACGCCGCCGCGCAGAATCGCATGGGCGTAGGGGTTTCCGCCGGTACTGACCTCATAGGTCTGATAAATAAAATCGTGTCCGTGCTGCGCGGCATAAATCGCATTAAACATCACCCCGGTGTCGCCGCCGGTTCCGTTTTTCATCCCGACCGGAAGGTCTACGCCGCTGGCAACCAATCGGTGGTGTTGGTTCTCGACCGAACGCGCCCCGACCGCCACATACCCCAAAATATCGTCAAGATAGGAATGGTTGTCCGGGTACAGCATCTCGTCTGCAGCGATGAAATCCGTCTCCTCCAAAACGCGAAGATGCATCTTGCGGATGGCCTTTAACCCCTCAAAGGCATTGGGCGCCTGCGTGGGGTTGGGCTGGTGCATCATGCCCTTATAGCCCTCGCCGGTGGTGCGCGGTTTGTTGGTATAGACGCGCGGCACCAGAAAAATCTTGTCCGCAACCTTCTCCTGCAGGCGGTTCAGCCGCAGAATATAGTCAAGGACAGAATCCTCACTGTCGGCGGAGCAGGGGCCGATGATCAACAAAAGCCGCGTATCGTCTCCGGCAAGAATCCGGTTCAGCCGCTCCAGCCGTGCCTTGCGCCGTTTTTCCGCCGCAGCGGACACCGGAATCAATTCTTTCAAATGTGCCGCAGAGGGCATCTGTTTTTTATAGCAAAATCCCATATGAAAAACCTCTCTTTTGCCGAAAAACTCCGGCAGTCTGCAATAATACCTTTTTATTGTAACAAGTTTTCTCCGATTCGTCAATACGGGATTTTGCGGAAAGCCGCCTCCTAAAATCGGACTTAGATCGCTAGCATCAGGTTTTTAACGCCTCCAGCATCAGCGGCAGGGTTCTTTGATAAATTTTAGGAAAATCCTCCATCGGCAGCGGATTTTCGCCAAGGCCGATCTCCACCGTAAAGCCGGGCCGCTTATAGGTCTTGATAAACCAGTCCTTGTAGCCGCCGTAAGAGGCCATTCCTTCCGGGCTGTCCATTCGATACGGACTGACCGTCTCAAAGCGTTTGGCATAGGCAAAGGATTTGTCCGGCGCAAAGCTGCAAAAATCCCAGTAGATGACCTCGCCCTGGCTATGAAATGCAATCACCAGGTCAAAATGGTTCAGCCGTGTGAAATTAGCAATCGCATGGCTCTCCGGCTCCGACTCCGGGTACGGACCGGAAAACCGCGTCGGACCGGGGCCGGTGATGCCAAGCGCGGACTCGCCCTCTTTGGATAAATTCCACAGCGCGTCATAGTTGTGGTTTAAATCCACGCCGCGGGCATTGGCTTGCCATTTTTTGCCGGTGGCCGCAATTTCAACCCCGTCCGGGTTGACCATGGGAACCAAATAGAGACTGCAGCCGTCTAAAAGCGCAGAGGTTCCGTAAGCGCCGGCCGCCAGATCCTGCGCAAACTGCATCAGCAGCTTGGCGGTCAGCCATTCCATCCCGTGATGAGCGCCGTTAAAAAACACCCGTTTATGCCCGGAACCGAGCTTGATGGCGTATAGGTTTTTTCCGCGCAGGCTCTGCCCGATGGAAAAGACAGGAACCTGCGGATTCTTTTGAGAAAAGGCGGTGAGATCGGTAATAAGCGTACGATAATCATAGACAGGTTTCATGGGATTCACTCCTAAATGTTCGTGTTTTGGCTGCTATGTATCTATTTTTTATGTAAAAGTAATAGAAAATATGAAAAGTTTTGGTGCAAATACAAAAAACTTTTGAAATTTTTTTAATTTTTTTCAAAAATCTATTGAAAAAAGATTGATAACGTAGTATAATGCAAGAGTATAAGAATGAAATAAATTAAAATGTGGATAGTCTATGACCTTTTTGTGGTACAGGGCCTTGGGCATTCTGCATTTGTTCCAAGTTATTTTTGCAGAAAGGAGGAGAGCCAAACACTAGATAATAAGTTGTGGTAAACAGACATCATGGATTGACAAAAGGGAAAGAAAATGGTTGATAGAATTATTTAGGAGGCGTAAGACATGAAAAACATGAATAAGATGAAAAGATTCGGTGCAGCAGTGACCGCCGCTATGATGCTGGGCTCGCTGAATGCAGCAGTGTTTGCGGATGAAGATGTAACAGAAGAGATCCCGGAGGCTCCGGCCGTAACCGAGCCAGCGCCCGTGGAGGAACCTGTGATCGAGGCTCCCGCTTTGGAGGATGAGATCACTAAGGCTCCGGCTGAAGAAGTAACCGAGCCCGCTGAGGAGGAAGCTCCCGCTGTTGAGGAAGAGGCTCCCGTCGCTGAAGAAGCTCCGGCAGAAGAAGCAGAGGGCGATGTCAGCCTGGCAGCAGAGGGCGACGGCAATGTTTTGGTTCCGGACAGTGCAAACGATTCCGAAATCAACATTACCGGCGCAAAGGCAGGCTTGAAAGACAATATCTATACTGTGACCGTGCAGTATGCATTTAAAGAAGGCGTAACGCCGGTTGCAAAGTCTCAGATTGCAATGCTGGGGTATATCTTTGATGATGCAAGCGCATCGGACGCAAGCGCCGTTACCGTGGTAGAGGGTAATATCCGTGCGGTGGATCAGGACGTTGCAACCAAGGGTTCGTTTAAGTTTAACCTGGCAAAGGGCGACGGTACCAATATGACGGTCAGCGATACGGCAAAGATGGTGATTAAACTCGGCGCAAACGTTGATGGTGTCAATAAGGCGCAGGCATTCTTTATTGATCTGTCCCTGGCAAGCGAAGGCGGCGAAGAGATCGTTTACGGTGACTTCAATGGTGACGGCAATGTAGATGATGATGATTTCATTGATTTCGGTCGTTACCTTGCTGAGTGGGATGGATATACGTTGGAAGAATATCCGTCTATCTCTGTAAATGGTGATATAAATGGTGACGGTAATGTAGACGATAGTGACTTTATTGATTTCGGTCGTCATCTTGCTGAATGGGAAGGATACGAGACTTTGCCGATCCCGGCTGAGTAAGCGTGAGTTGTAAAACAAAAGTACAATTTATACAATAATAATTAGAAGGACGTGATTTTCATTATGAAGAAAATGACTAAAGTTTTTTCGTTGCTGCTTGCAGTTGCGATGATTCTTTCGTTAGTTACGGTAAACGTTGCAGCTGCTGATTCCGGTGTAATTTCTGCAACGGTAGCACCTGGAAATGTAAAAGCAGGTGGAGAATTTGTAGTTGATATCAATGTGGATTCAAATCCTGGATTTATCAACTTAAAGTTGAAGTTTACCTACGATAACACAAAGTTTCAATTGCTTTCGTCTGCGGAAGAGCAGGATGCTGGTTTGTTCCCCGGCTGGAATGGTAATGGAACTTCAACGTTGGTATGGCAGAATGCTACTGCACGCGCAGATTTTACCCAAACAGGAAAAGCTGCTAGCTTAAAGTTCAAAGTGTTGGATGGGGTAGATGCAGACCCTTATACTATTGGCATCACATATGAGACCTCAAAGAATTTTGCTAAGCAGAGTGTGCCTTTTAACGACACTAATGCTACGGTGAACGTTATTGAAGAAACCAACATCACCAGCATTACTCCGGCTGAGGTAAGCGTTCCTTATGGTGCTGACGCAGCTGCCGTAAAGGCTGCTCTGCCGACCACCTTGGAAGGTGCAGGTCAGACAACTGGCGGTACCCCCAAGACATTACCTCTGGCAGTTGAAAGCTGGGATGTATCCGCAGTAAACACCAACCCGGACACGCCGGCAGTACAGGTTGCAACTGCTACCTTAAAGAGCGTTGACGGTGTTACCGTTGATGCTGCTGCATTGGCAAATGCAAAGGCTAACATCACGCTGACCGCTTTGACGTCCGGTACCATCGAGGCAGAGGCTGAGATGAAGGTTCCGGTTAAGGCTGAAAACGCTGCTTATACCACCGAGGAACTCAAAGCATTGGTTGTAGCAAAATACAAAAAGGTTACCGTAAAGAACGGCGCTCTCGAGGCAGAATATGTTCCGACCGTAACTGTTACCGGTACTCCGGCTAACCTTGGTGATACCGCAACCGCTACCTTGAGCGTAAGCGGCGCATCCGAGAACGGCAAGTTCAACATTACCACTCCGGTTACCAAGGAAGTTACCATTACCTTGATTCCGGCAGAGGTTACCGATGGCAGCATCTCCTGGAAGGCTAACGATGTAATCTCCAGCAATACTGCGATTGAAGCTACGATTGAGTATGCTCCGGAATATGCAGGCAAGAAGCTGGTTGTATCCATAAGTGACGGTACAAATCCGGCGGTGAATAAAGAATTTGATTTGCCGGCCGTAGAAGCCGGTCAACCCAAGGGCTCTTATGTAGCTGCTTTGGGCAAGCTGAAGGATCTCTTTACTTCCGTTCCGGGTGCAGGTACGATCCTGACCTTTGACGTTAAGGTTGACGGCGCTGCAGTTGCATATGAAGTTGCCGAAGATGGTACGGCAACCATGAATAAAACCGTTAAGGTTGCAAATTCCAGCAGCGGTTCGTCCCCCAGCGGTCTTCCGAGCGGCGGTGGCAGCACCAGCATCAAGAAGACCTACACCATCGTAGTAGAAAAGAGTGAAAACGGTACCGCTACTGCACCGGAAAAGGCTGCAAAGGGCGATAAGGTAACCGTAACCACCACCCCGGCTGAGGGTTATAAGACGGATGTTATTACGGTTAAGACCGGTAAGGGAATCAATGTTCCGGTAACCGATAAGAGCTTTACCATGCCGGATGCAAACGTAACGATTACCGTTACCTTTGTAGAAGGTGAGGAGCCGGTAGATCCGAGCACGCCGAGCAGCGACCTGTTCAGCGACGTTCCGTCTACCCACTGGGCATACTCCTTTATTAAGGAGATGAAGGACCTGGGTATCGTAAACGGCGTGTCGAATACCGAGTTCGCACCGGATGCAAACATTACCCGTGCTGAATTTGCAAAGATGGTTGCACAGGCATTTGGTCTGAAGGCTACCGCAACCGAGAGCGTATTCACTGACTGCACCGCAAGCGACTGGTACACCCCGTTTGTAATCGCAGGTACCGAGGCCGGTATCTTAAAGGGTATCTCTGACACCGAGTTTGGTGCAAATCAGCAGATCACCCGTCAGGATATCTGCACCGTACTGGGTCGTATTCTGGATGCTGAAAACACCATGTCCGCAGCAGCAGACAGCAGCTTTACCGATATCGATCAGGTTGCTGATTACGCAGTAGCTGCCGTAAAGGCATTCGTTGCAGCAGGTGTTGTAAACGGTTATGAAGACGGTACCTTCCGTCCGACTGCAAATGCTACCAGAGCAGAAGTTTCTAAGATTTTGTGCAGCGTATTAAAGCTTGACAACGCCGTATCCAAGGCTGCCTATGCAGCTTTAACCGGCGCAGCTGACACGACTCCGGAGAAATAAGAATCAAAGAGCGTATACGCTCTGACAAAAAGCCGCAGCGCCTTTGGCGCTGCGGCTTTTTTGTATGCTGAAAATGGTTTTTTATTTTAATATGTTCTTTATGACTATTTTGCAGTTTTTTGTCTAATAAATTAGAATTTAATTTCCATATTTTGACAATGTTTTTCTCCCCCAAAAAGTATAATAAGAAAAAAGGGGGTAGGGACATGGCTGTCACGGTCTATGCTGACGTTTTGTTTGCACTAAATTATCTGATCGATTTTATCTTGCTGATTGTAACTGTGCAATTTTCCAGAGCAATGACATGTCCGCTGCGTATTAGCGTTGCGGCCGCTTTGCTTGCGCTCTATGGTACCTTGGTATTTATCCCCTCGCTTAAAATGTTATATTCTGTCCTTGGCAGAATCGCCGTTGGTGTACTGGCAATTTATTTGCTTCGCCTGCCCGGCGGTCTGCGCGGAATGATAAAAGGCATGGTTATTTTTTTTATGGCGTCCTTTGTATGCGGCGGTGCGGTTTTCGCCCTGGTCATGGGAAGCCGCCTTGGGCAGATGCTGCACGCTGTCTCGGTCAATGGGAGCATCTATATTCCGGTGTCTTTGGGGACATTGATTCCTGCAATCATTCTCGCCTACGTCAGTTTAATGGTGTTTCGGCGTATCACCGTGCGAAACTTCAGCCGTGATCAAATTTTAGTTCCCTTTGCACTTTCTGTTAATGGATATACGGTATCGTTTACCGCGCTTTTGGACACGGGATGCGAATTAACCGCACCGCTGAGCGGTGAAGGTGTGTTGCTGCTGAGCCGTGAGCTTTTTTGGGGGATTTCCATTTTGCAGACATTTGATTTAACCATGCACACAGCCGGCGGTGTTTCTAAAATTGCCGCATTCTATCCGGAGGAAATCCGATGCCTGTCCGAGGAATATGAATTGGCCGAGACGCCGCTGATTGGAATTTGCAAACAGCGTTTTGCGGCGGATGATCTGTATCAGGGCGTTTTTCATCCAAAAATTTTACAAAGCGCAAAAGGCGCGCAGTCAACCCAAACAACCCCAACCGCTAAAACAACTATCCAAGCAGACGGGGGACGTTAGCAAGGGTATGAAATCATCATAGCAAAGCTGCAGGATCGGCAGTAACCCCAGGTAATACAAAAACGGAGGCATTTAAAATGAATTGGAAATTAAAAAACTATCTTCATCAAATTTTACAGGGTTTTACGGAAAAATGGCGCATCCCCGGACGGAAAGAGGTCTTTTATATCGGCGGCAGTGATGTGCTGCCGCCGCCGCTTAATCGGGAAGAGGAGGAGACATTGCTGCTTTGTCTGACCGATCCCGAACGCCGCCACGAGGCACGCCAGACATTGATTGAACATAATCTGCGTCTTGTGGTCTATATTGCAAAAAAGTTTGAAAACACAGGGATTGGCGTGGAGGATTTGATTTCCATCGGCGCAATCGGTCTGATTAAGGCCATCAACACCTTTAAGCCGGACAAAAAGATTAAGCTTGCAACTTATGCCTCGCGCTGTATTGAAAACGAAATTCTCATGTATCTGCGCAAAAATAACGGAATGAAAACCGAAATCTCCATTGATGAACCGCTCAACGTGGATTGGGACGGCAACGAGCTGCTTTTATCCGACATATTGGGCACCGATGAAGATATGATCCAGCGCGGTCTGGACGAACAGGTTGACCGTCAGCTTTTGCACCTTGCAATGGAAAAGCTCTCCGATCGGGAACGTAAAATCATGGAGCTGCGATTTGGCATCAATCGCGGCGGTCGTGAAAAAACGCAAAAAGAGGTTGCGGATCTTTTGGGAATTTCACAGTCTTACATATCCCGTCTGGAAAAGAGAATCATTCTTCGGCTGCGCCGTGATATCAGTAAGATGATTAACAGTTAACCTGATGTTAGTAATCCGAACCCGCCTTAATCGGCGTAATTTTGGAATATTTTAGCTTGTCGTCTTTGCCGGGCGAAAGCCCTCCTGCATCTTCCGCACCAAAATCTTCTCAAAATTCCATCCGTATAGGCACACGAGAGTCGAATCCAATATGCCCTGTAATGAAAAAACCATCATCTTTTTGCATTGTTGTCCTCGCAAGGCGCCGAGCCTTGCTTCGTTCGCCAAAAACAAAAATCTGATCATTTTTTTGCATACAGGGTCGGAGAGTTTAAACAGAGTAAATTTTTGCAAAATACAAGGCAAAAGCGCAGTCAATACCGGCGTATTGACGCAGACTGCCCCAAAGTCAGTTTTCTGCAAGATATTGCTTTGAATTGATAGCCCAAAGCCCGCGTCACATCTGCCTGCGCAGTGGCTCGATTTGACAAAAACCGTCAAACCATTGCCCAGGCTTCGGCGCTGCTCCTTTTCCCAAAAATCAAGTAAGATTTTTGGGAGACCCTATATATGCTTTCCAAGCCGCAGCGGCAATGTCGCAATATCTTGCCGAAAACGGCATGAAATCGGCGAAAAATTTCATTGCCGCGCCGCCGCGGTGGGCAATGGCGGAACAGGGGACGGCGATCAAATCAAAATGAAATTTTTCGCAAAATGGGTTTATCGACACGCTCAGTCAATACTCTAGCAAGGCAGCGTTTCCTCCGGTGTTTTGCAGATTTTAACGCCGAGAGAGGAAAGCTTGTCGACAAAATTTTCATAGCCGCGTTCCATATGCTCAATATCATGAATCACAGTATCGCCCTGTGCGGCCAGAGCGGCAATCACCAGAGAGGCCCCTGCACGGAGATCGGTCGCCTTGACCTGGGCGCCGCTCAGGCGTTTTGCGCCGTCAATGACCGCGGTGCGGCCGTCCAGTTTGATTTTTGCCCCCATGCGCAAAAGCTCCGGCACCTGCATAAACCGGTTTTCAAAAACCGTCTCCACCACTACGCCGGTGCCGTCCGCGACACTCATCAGCGCCATAAACTGCGACTGCATGTCGGTCGGAAATCCCGGATAGGGCAGCGTCTTAATATCCACCGCTTTAAACCGTTCGCAGGGGCTGATATGGATTTGATTTTCGTCGGCGCTGAGGGCAAAGCCCATTTCCTCCAGCTTTGCAAGGACGGGCTTTACGTGTGCCGGGCATACGTTTGTCAGCGTCAGATCGCCGCGCGCCGCCGCAGCCAAAGCCAAATAGGTTCCGGCCTCAATGCGGTCGGGAATCACCCGGTGTCGGCAGGGTGAGAGAGAACGCTGCCCCTCTATCGTGATGGTATCGCTGCCGGCGCCCTCGATTTTGGCTCCCATTTGGATCAGGCAGTCGGCAAGGTCGGCAATCTCCGGCTCGGCGGCTGCGTTTTCCAGCACAGTCTGTCCCTTTGCAAGGGAGGCGGCCAGCATTAAATTTTCGGTTGCACCGACGCTGGGAAAGTCAAGGTATATGGCGGCGCCCTGTAAACGGTCGCAGACGGCCTCGACAAAGCCGTGCCCCTGACGGATTTTTGCGCCCATTGCCTGAAATCCTTTTAAATGTAAATCAATCGGACGTGCGCCGATCTGGCAGCCGCCGGGCAGAGGGATCCGGATTTTGCCTGTGCGCGCCAGGATTGGCCCCATTACCAAAAAGGAGGCGCGCAGGAGGTTTACCAGGGCAAGCGGTGCGGTTTTGCGGCGGCTGTCCCCTTGCAGCGAAACATGAACCATACCGGCAGCGTCCCGGATTGCAGCGCCGCCGAGACGGCAGATCAGTTCCATCATATGCGTGGTATCGAGCAGGTTCGGGACGCCTTCAAAGACGGAGGCGCCCTCGGACAAAAGCCCGGCGGCCAGTATGGGCAGCGAAGCGTTCTTAGAGCCGCTGATTGCGACGGTTCCGGCAAATTTTTGAGTAGGGGAAATCAGATACTGCGACATCAAAATCCTTCCTTTCGGCGAATGCCCGGCAAAGACAACAAGGGAAAAAGGGAAAGAGCTTTGCATTACAGGGCATATTGGTTCGGCTCGCGCGCGCCTATTGAGGCGAGGCGCTCATTTCCTACATTGATTATGAACCAATTTCATAAAATTTATGTATTCCGCCATACTAGTATGGCGGAGGAAATCTCTTTTTAAAATTTTTATCTTTCGGCTAAAGCAGTGCATAAATGGGGAGATAAGCACGGCTTGCCGTGAGCGTGGATAAACCAAGGTAGGAAGAATCAAACATAAAAAAACCTCCTGTTTTTCAATTGACAAAAACGGACTTTTGTTTTTACGGTTTTAGTTTGAGAAAAACAAGAGTTTCTATGCGAAAAATCCATGGGAGGACAGAGAAAAATCCCTAAATCAAGATTAAATTTGTATGACAGAAAGAGACAATGGTTGCATTGCAGCCGATATTGTGTTATACTCTAGGAATACAATGAAAATATTTTGTGCCTGAAATAAAATTATCTTTTAGGGGGAATTTTTCCTTATGGACGGTAGCCCGGGAACCTTATTTTTGATTATTTTGCTTGTGGTTTGTTCGGCGTATTTTTCTGCAACAGAGACCGCGTTTTCTTCACTCAGCCGCATCCGGCTGAAAAACATGGCGGCAGACGGCAACAAAAAAGCGGCGCTGGCACTGCGGCTTTCGGAGCAGTATGACAAGCTGCTGTCCAGTATCTTAATCGGAAACAATGTGGTGAACATTGCGGCGTCTTCGCTCGCGACCGTACTTTTTTTAAAGTTTTTTCCCAATTACGGGGTCACGTTATCGACCGTGATTATGACGGTTGTCGTTCTGATCTTCGGCGAGATTTCGCCAAAGAGCCTTGCCAAGGAGTCGCCGGAGCGGTTTGCGATATTCTCGGCCCCGATTATGAAAGGGATTATGGCGGTTTTGATTCCCTTTAATTTCCTGTTTGGCATTTGGAAAAAAATGCTCAAAAAAGTGTTTAAGACACAGGATGAGCGCGGCATCACCGAGCAGGAGCTTTTAACCATTGTGGAAGAGGCGCAAAGTGACGGCGGCATCAATGCTCAGGAGGGGGATCTGATTAAAAGCGCGATCGAATTTAACGATTTAGAGGCCGGCGATATTTTGACGCCGCGCGTGGATTTGACCGCAGTGGATATTGAAGAGGATCCGCAGGTGATTTATCATATCTTTATGGAGAGCTGCTATTCCAGGATTCCTGTTTTTCGGGACACGATCGACAACATCGTGGGGGTTATTCATCAGCGGGACTTTTTTGTGATGATCCGCACCAAGGGTCAGACCTTGCAGGATATTATTTCACCTGTGATTTTTGTTTCGGATTCCATTAAGATTTCAAAGCTGATTAAGCATCTGCAAAAATCCCAGGCACATATGGCGGTGGTGACGGACGAATATGGCGGCACGGTCGGCATTGTAACCATGGAGGATATCTTAGAGGAGCTGGTGGGTGAGATCTGGGATGAACACGACGACGTGGTCGAAGATATGGAATGCGTCGGCGAAAATGAGTATCTGGCGCTCGGCAGCGCGGACGTGGAAGAACTTTTTGAAAAGTTTGGCATGAAGTATGAGAGTGAGCAAAACACCATCAACGGCTGGGCGATGGAGCAGCTGGAAAAGATGCCGGAGATCGGCGATCAGTTTGAGGACAGCGGGTTTCACGTTACGGTAAAGGAGTTGGACGGCCGCAGAATCGGCCGGGTTTTGATTCATTACACACCGCCGGAAGAACCTGAAGAATAAAGGAGAGTTTTGCTCTCCTTTTTGTTTTGCAAAAAATTGATGGAGAGATTATAATTTTTTCCAAAAACGTCTTGACAAAACGAAAAAATGGTAGTATGATGATACGACTACAAGGAAGACCCAGGGAGGTGTGGGGTATGAAAATGGATAAAACGGTGGATATGACGCGCGGCAATATCCTGCGTCACATTCTGCTCTTCAGCATTCCGATG
>CAKSFQ010000032.1 GCA_934454115.1 uncultured Clostridia bacterium | reverse complement strand
ATGACAAAAATGTCATCGTGGAAATCCGCGGCGGCGCCGGCGGCGATGAGGCCGCGCTCTTTGCCGGTGATCTGTTCCGCATGTATTCCATGTACGCCGACACCAAGCGCTGGAAAACCGAAGTCCTCAGCATGAACGAAATCGGCATCGGCGGCATTAAGGAAGTGACCTTTATGCTGGAGGGCGAGGGCGCCTACAGCCGCCTAAAATTCGAGAGCGGTGTACACCGCGTCCAGCGCGTCCCGGAGACGGAGTCCAGCGGCAGAATCCATACCTCAACGGTTACCGTGGCTGTTTTGCCGGAGGTGGATGAGGTTGAGGTTGCCATTAACCCGGAAGATTTGCAGATCGACACCTACCGTTCCAGCGGCGCCGGCGGTCAGCACGTTAACAAGACGGAATCTGCCATTCGTATTACGCATATCCCGACCGGCATCGTGGTCGCCTGCCAGGACGAGCGTTCGCAGCATAAAAACCGCGAGGCAGCCATGAAGATGCTGCGATCCAGACTGTATGACAAGATGGAGCAGGAGCGAAACGCCTCGATTGCAGCGGATCGGAAGAGTCAGGTTGGAACGGGCGACCGCAGTGAGCGGATTCGTACCTATAATTTTCCGCAGGGAAGAGTCACCGATCACCGGATCGGGCTTACGCTTTATAAGTTAGAGCAGGTGATGAACGGTGATCTGGATGAGATCATCGACGCGCTGATTACCTCGGACCAAAGTGAAAAACTGAAGGCGCAGGCAGAGGATCTGTCGTAAACCAGGCTATGCGCCCTCTTTCGGGGATAGAAAAATGCTTCAGAGCGGGCGTTATTGCGGTCTGAGCTTTTTTACGTCCCCTTTTATCAGGAAAGAAGCGAAATTTATGAAAACAAAATACTTAAAACCGCAGGATGGAGATTTAAAAATAGCCGCAGAGCTGCTAAAAGGCGGCGGCACGGTGATTTTTCCGACCGAAACGGTCTATGGGCTTGGCGCAAATGCCCTGGATTCTGCGGCAATCAAAAAAATCTATGAGGCCAAAGGGCGTCCATCGGATAATCCATTGATTGTTCATATCGCCTCAGCGGATTTGCTCCCCAACATTGTACGGGAGATTCCGGCCTGTGCCAAACAGCTGATGGAGAGGTTCTGGCCGGGGCCGCTTACACTGATTTTTCAAAAATCCGATCAAATCCCCTATGCAGTAACCGGCGGTATGGAAACGGTGGCGGTTCGTATGCCGTCTCACCCGGTCGCGAGGGAGCTTTTAACGTATGCAAATTTACCGATTGCCGCGCCGTCTGCCAACCGTTCCGGCTATCCCAGCCCGACCGCCTTTGCGCATGTAAAGCGTGACATGGATGGCCGTGTTGACGCCATCATCGATGGCGGCGATTGCAGCGTTGGCGTTGAATCTACAGTTTTGGATATCAGCGGCAAGACGCCTGTTTTATATCGGCCGGGCGGTGTAACCAAAGAAGAACTGGAGAAGGTCGTCGGTACGATTCGGGTGGTTACCGAGGCAAAGACCGGGGAGGCGCCTAAGTCTCCCGGTCTTAAATATAAGCACTATGCGCCTCGTGCCGAGGTTCTGATTCTGCACGGCAGCTTTGACCAGGTTCAAAATTACGTGAAAAACCGCTGCGAAACCGAAAAGGTCGGCATGCTGGTCTTTGATGAATTTCCGACCCTTAGCCCCGCATTGGTGACCTATTCCCTGGGTGGTAAAAATAATCCGCAATCGGCGGCGCACCGTCTTTTTGACGGATTGCGAAGCCTTGACGATGCAGGCGTTTCACTGATTCTTGCGCCGGAGATTCCGGACTACGGAATGTGGAGCGCCGTGCGCAATCGCCTGTACCGCGCCTCCGGCAATCGGGTTTTGGATCTTGATAAACCGAAAGAAAGCTTTTTGTTTGTATGCACCGGGAATACCTGCCGCAGCCCTATGGCGGAGGGGATTTTTCGGCATATGGCAGACGCACATCATAGGGAGTATCGGATCTCTTCTGCCGGTATCTGCGCCGGCGGTGCACCGGCATCAGAGAATGCTATCGCCGCAATGCAGGAAATTGGCATTGATTTGCGTGCGCACCGCTCCGCGCCGATCACAGAAGAAAAAATAAAGAATGCGGACTGCATCTTAACCATGACAAAAGCACATCGGCAAATGCTCTGTAACGCGTTTTCGATGTATGCCGATAAGATATCCACCCTCTCTGCGTGGGGCGGCGAGGATACGGACGTCTCTGACCCCTACGGCGGCACGCTTTTGGATTATCAAAGGTGCCGCGATCAGATCGCGCGTCTGCTGCAAAAGGGATGGGAGAGGCACTTATGATACAAATTGTGCCGTTGAAAGATGCGGATATTGATATCGTTTTGACGATTGAAAAGCGCTGCTTTCCCAATGATCCGTGGCCGCGAATTTCGTTTGAAGAGGAGCTTCACAATCCGCTGTCCCGGTTTTTTGTCTTATCGGACACGGAGACGGGAGCGATTCTCGGATACGGCGGCGTATGGCTTATGTATGATGCAGGCAATATCACAAACCTGGCTGTCTGCCCAGACTGTCGGCGACGAGGGCTGGGGAAGCGTCTGCTTACCAAGCTGATTGATGTTTGCATCGAGGAGAACATGGCATCGATTACGCTGGAGGTTCGGCGCAGCAATGCGGCAGCCAGGGCGCTTTATGCATCGATGGGCTTTACGGTGCAGGGAATGCGAAGGCAGTATTACAAAGACAGAGAAGATGCTGTCATTATGACTAAGGATTTGTCGAGATAGCCGAAAGGGAGACATACTATGAAGATTTTAGCAATCGAAAGTTCTTGTGACGAGACAGCGGCTGCGGTCGTTGAGGACGGAACAAACATTTTATCGAATGTGATTAACACACAGATTGCACTGCATAAAATCTATGGAGGCGTTGTGCCGGAAATCGCCTCTCGGAAACATATTGAAAACATCAGTGCGGTCATTGATCGTGCGATGGCGGACAGCGGCTATGCCCTGTCGGATATGGATGCGATCGCCGTTACCTACGGCCCGGGGCTGGTCGGCGCGCTGCTGGTTGGCGTTTCAACGGCAAAGGCGCTTTCTTTTGCGCTATCAAAGCCACTGATTCCGGTGCATCATATCAAGGGTCATATCTGCGCCAATTATTTAGAAAACCCGGATTTTCGTCCTCCCTTTCTTTGTCTGGTCGCTTCCGGCGGCCACAGCCACATCGTTTTGGTTAAGGATTATGCGAACTACCATGTGCTTGCAAGAACGCGGGATGACGCGGCCGGCGAGGCATTTGATAAGGTTTCCAGAGTCCTTGGGTTTGGGTATCCCGGCGGTCCGCAGATTCAAAAGCATGCAGAAAACGGAGATCCCAACGCCATTTATTTTCCCCGTGTCAATATGGGAGAGCACGGTTTTGACTTTAGCTTTAGCGGTGTGAAAACCGCGGTGCTGAACTATATCCACAACGCAGAACAAAAGGGAATCAAAATTAACAAAGATGATGTTGCTGCCTCGTTTCAGGAGGCCGTGATTGACGTTTTGTCCGATCACCTGATAAAATGCGCAAAGGAACAGCGGGTTTCCCGTATTGCGCTTGCCGGCGGCGTGGCGGCAAACCGGCCATTGCGTGAACGCATCGCAAAAGCGGCAGAGGAAAATCAGCTTGCGTTTCAGTATCCATCGCCTAAGCTTTGCACCGACAATGCGGCAATGATTGGCTGCGCCGCTTTTTACGCGATGCAAAACGGCGACACCGCGGATATGTCGCTCAACGCGATTCCGAATTTGCCGCTGGACACCATGGCATAGAAAGAAAAGGAAAAATGACATAGCAGAAATGCTATGTCATTTCAGACTGTCGAAAAAGTCGGTTTTCAGCAAGATATTGCTTTGAATCAATTGCCCAAAGCCCATAACTCCGCCGCCGCGCCCGTTTGGGCAATGTCGCAATATCTTGCCAAAAACGGCGTAAAATCGGCGAAAAATTTCATTGCCGCGCCGCCGTGGTAGGCATGGCGGAACAGGGGACGGCGATCAAATCAAAATGAAATTTTTCGCAAAATAGGGTTTATCGACACGCTCAAATGACATAGCAGAAATGCTATGTCATTTTTTTTTGCATAAATTTCTAAAAATAGAATGAATTATATCAAAACAGGGTAGGATAAATGGTAGTTAAAAGGGGTGAATCAATTGGTAAAAGAGGCTATCGACTGCATTTTAAAGGCGGAAAAACAGGCCGATGAGATCGAAAACGATGCGGTACAAACCGTAAAACAGATTGAATCGGAAGCGATACAAACCGTTGCCGCGATCTTCGATCAAGTAAAGAAACAAACAGAGAGCTATCGACAGGAGATTTTAGAAAAAGCTGCAAAACATGCCAAAGAAGAGGAGACGGCATGGATTGAATCGAAAATGCAGCGTTTTGAAAAGCAATACGAAATCATGAAAAAAAATCTGGATTCGGTCTCGGAGCAATTGTTTTTACAGTTAAAGGGCAGTACACCGCTGATAGAGGAGAGGTGAAATGAAGTGGCAGTTGCACGCATGGATAAAATAACGCTCTATGCGCCAAGCAAAAGGCGAAAGAGGGTGATAGAGCTTTTGCAGCGCTGCGGTAGTGTTGAGATTTCGGAAACTGCGTTGCCGGATGGTTTTTTTAATCCCAAAACCGGGGAGACGAAGGCGTTGCTTGAAAAGTCACTTGCCACTGTTCGTGAGGCAATCTCGGTTTTGGACGCCGCGCAGCCAAGGCAGAACACCGTATTTCGCAGCCTATACGGAAAAGAGATCATGTCTTATCACAATTTTTTTCTTTTGCAGAAAGAAAGTCATGCAATCATGGGGATTGCAAAAAGTTTGCTGTCAAAGGAAAGGGAAAAAACAAACCTCCGTCTCTTGATTGCAAGACGAAAAGCCGTCATAGAAAGTCTTACTCCGTGGGAAAACCTTGACGTTTCCATGTGCTTTGAGGGAACAAAAAAGACGGCAGCGTTCATCGGCACGCTGGCAGATGCCATATCTTATGAAGATTTGCTTTTGAAGTATCAGGCCGCCTTTTTGCCGCAGCAGAATATTCCGCCGACCGAATTTTTTATCATCAATACGTCAAAGGAACAGACCTGTATTTTTTTACTGTGCAAAAAGAGCGACCAAAAAACTGTCAAACAGCATTTAGATCAAATCGGGTTTTCCAAGCCGGGTGTGATCACCACTATGACGCCGCGGGATCGTATTTTGCGAAACGAAAACAAAATCCGGGAGGCAGAAGCGCGAATCAAAGAATTGGAGGCAGAAATTGCCGCGTACAAGCCCCGGTATCAAAAACTGTGCTTTTTAGAGGACAGCCTCAGCGTCCGTATCGAAAAATATGAAACGCTGGAAAAAATCAGCCGGACAAAACGTATTTTTGCTTTGACCGGGTACATTCCGCACGAGAAGGCAAAACCGCTCCTTCGCGATATGGCACATCTTTCCGCCGCGGTCGAGATTGCACCCACCACCGATGCGGACGATCCGCCGGTGATGCTTAAAAATTCCGCCTTGGCAGCCCCGGTTGAATCAGTCCTGGAAACATACAGTATGCCGGGACGGGGCGAGGCGGATCCGACCAATATCATGGCTGTGTTTTATTATGTTTTGTTTGGGCTCATGCTATCGGATGCAGGCTACGGATTGATCATGGTAATTGCGTGCGCGCTGGCGCTTTCCCGTTTTCGGAATATGGAAAGCGGTCTTAAAAAAACCTTGACGATGTTTTTGTTCTGCGGTATCTCCACCACCTTTTGGGGGGTGATGTTCGGCAGCTATTTTGGAGACGCAGTCTTGGTGATCTCCACAACGTTTTTTCATCATCCGTATGAGATAGAGCCGCTTTGGTTTGCGCCGGTTAGAGAGCCGATGCGCATGCTTGTTTTTTCCATGCTGCTCGGTGTGATTCATATTTTTGCAGGCCTTGGCATGAAGCTCTATGCCGCAGTACGGGAACGCAATGATCGCGGCGTTGTCTTTGACGTCATATGCTGGTATTTGATTCTTGCCGGAGGTATCGTTTTTTTGCTTTCCGTTCCGGTTTTTACCGCAATGACGGGATTGGGCTTTACCCTGCCGCCCCTTTGTGGAAGAGCAGCGGCGTGGTTTGCGGCGATCGGCGCATTCGGCGTTCTTTTCTTTGCCGGGCGAAGTTCTGAAAATAAGGCGATCCGATTTGCCAAGGGCCTTTATGCCCTGTACGGCGTGACCGGGTATCTAAGCGATATCTTGTCTTATTCCCGTTTGCTGGCCTTAGGTCTTGCAACCGGCGTCATCGCACAGGTCTTTAATAAAATGGGAAGCATGTTCGGCGGCGGTGTTTTGGGGGTAATTCTGTTTTGCGCGGTCTTTTTGATCGGACATTCTTTAAATATGGCAATCAATCTTCTGGGCGCTTATGTGCATACCAACCGATTACAGTTTGTCGAGTTTTTTGGAAAATTTTATCAGGGCGGCGGAAGAAAATACCAGCCGTTTGGATTTCATACAAAATACTATCAGTTTAAGGAGGAAAAAAATCATGGATAATTTGGGTATTGTATTTGCGCTGCTCGGCGCCGCCCTGGCATCGCTGATGGCAGGAATCGGTTCCGCCATCGGCGTTGGTGTTGCCGGTGAGGCCGCAGCCGGTGTCGTTACAGAGGATCCGCAAAAATTCGGTAAGGTTTTAATTCTTCAGCTTTTGCCGGGCACGCAGGGAATCTATGGATTGCTGATTGCGTTTATCATTCTCTCACAAATCGGTATTTTGGGCGTTCCGGCCGAGGTTTCTTTTGCCAAAGGACTGCTCTATTTTGCTGCGTGTCTGCCGATGGCCTTTGTCGGATTATGGTCTGCAATTCGGCAGTCCCGTGCAGCGGTCGCCGGTATTCATTTGGTTGCAAAACGTCCGGATCAGATGGGAAAATCAATGATTTTTGCCGCCATGGTAGAAACCTACGCGATTTTGGCACTGCTTGTTTCGATTTTATCGATTGTTGGTATCAATGGGCTTGCCATTTAGGTCTTATGACGGAAAAGAGGAGGTGTTTTTTTGACCGGGCTGGATCACATTCTAAACGAAATATTGCAGGAATCCCAGGAAAAGGCGGATAATCTCATTCGCAGTGCAAAGGAAAAAGCAACAAAAGAGATTGAAAAAGTTCAGCAGGAGGCCGCCGCCATCGCAGAAAGCAATCGGGCAGAGATTTATCGGGAGGCAGAAGAAATCAAAGAGCGCGGCAAAGTTTCGGCACAGCGCCGCCTGGAAAGGAACATGCTTAAAAAAAAGCAGCAGCTGATCGACATCACCATCGATATGGTCTATCAAAAGCTTCTTTCGATGTCGGAAACCGCGTTTCGATCCTTTGTCCTGTACCATTTACAAGCGTTTTGTCCGGATGACGCCGGGACGATCTATTTTGTAGAGGGAGATATGATAAGCGATGAATTAAAGGAAGAACTGAAAAAAAGACACCCCAAATTTACGGTTTCTAAAGAACGCATCCATGCGGACGGCGGATTTTTACTCAGCCTCTCTGACATGGATCTTGATGTGACCTATCAGTCGCTGATTGCGCAAAGCAAAGAATATTTGCGTGACAGGGCGGCGGCTCTGCTCTTTGAAACGGAGGCGGCGCAATGACGGACCGTTATGCTTATTATGTGACAAGAACGAAAATTCGGGAGGGGCGTCTTTTGTCGGCACGGGAGATGAAGGAGCTGAGCCTTGCGCCGACCTATCGGGACGCCGTGCAGTTTTTGGTGCGAAAGGGCTTTTTAGAGGGTGGAACCATCGAGGCGATGCTTTCTGCGCGCCGCCGCGAAATGCTGGATTTGATAGACGAATTTACCGATATCAAAAATGCGTTTCAGATTCTTCATATAAAATATGATTTTCATAACTTAAAAACCGCCATAAAAGCGCAAATAAGCGATCATAAAAGCAAGGATGACTATCTTGACGGCGGAACCGTTCCGGCAGAAGTGATTCGGGATGCGGTTTTTCAAAAAAAGTTTGGAAAATTGCCAAAGGAGATGCAGCAATATGCTAAGACAGCACAATCGTTACTGCTGCGCACCCGTGATGCCGGTCAATTCGATTGTTATCTTGACCGCGCCCTGCTCCGTACCATATACCAAGAGGGACAAGCGTCTGAAATTCCGTATCTCAAAAGCTATGCGGAAAATTATGTGGCGGTGTATGATATCAAGATTGCCTATCGCTGCTGCATGTTAAAAAAGAGCAAGGAATTTATGAAACGTGCGCTTGCGCCCTGCAAAAGCTTGGCAACAGATCAGCTTGCAGCCCGGGCGGCACAAGGCAGAAAAGCGCTTTGCGATTATTTGGTTCACACGGATTACAGCGCGGCAGCCGAGGCGATACAACAGTCTTACCCGGCGTTTTACAGGTGGTGCGCCGGGCGGTTATCCGTCCCGGCAGAGACGGAAAAGGACAAAGCGTTCGGGCTGTCTCCGATTTTTGCATATTTGTTTTTTGTAGAACAGGAAATCAATCAGGTTCGGCTGATCTTAACGCTAAAGCAAAATCATATGCCAAACGAGTTGATTACAGAGAGGATGTGGAGATAAATCATGCCGCATATTGCCGTCATGGGAGATCGGGACAGCATCTACGGCTTTGCAGCCTTGGGGTTTCATACCTATGATACAGAGAATCAAGATGTGTCCGCGCTCTTTTTAAGGCTGTGCCGCAGCGACTACGGCATCATCTACATGACCGAAGCGGCGGCTGCACAAATTCCGGCAGCAATCCAAAAGCAGCGGATGCAGACAACACCGGCCGTTGTGCTGATTCCCGGCATCAAGAACAACACGGGCGCCGGAACCGCCGGAATCCGGGAAGCCGTTAAAAAAGCGGTCGGGTCTGACATTTTGCCTGACAAGGAATAAGAGTAAGGAGATTTTACTATGGTACATGGTACGATTCAAAAAGTAGCCGGTCCGTTGGTTATTGCAAGCGAGATGCGAAACGCCAACATGTTTGATGTTGTCCGCGTCGGAGAAGAGGGATTGATTGGCGAAATTATCGAAATTCACGGTGACCGTGCCTCAATTCAGGTTTATGAGGAAACGTCCGGCCTAGGCCCCGGCGCCAGGGTAATCTCAAGCGGTTTTCCGCTTAGCGCTGAGTTGGGACCCGGTTTGATTGGCAGTATGTTTGACGGGATTCAAAGACCGCTTGACGCAATCCGCAGCGTTGCCGGAAACAGTTTAAAACGCGGTATGGAGGTTCCGCCGCTGAGTCGGGAAAAACAATGGCATTTTGTTCCGGTTAAAAAGACGGGAGACGTTGTGAGCGGCGGCGATATCATTGCCGTTGTGCAGGAGACGGAGGTCATTGAGCACAAGATTATTGTTCCGCCCGATATGCGGGGGACGATTCAGTTTATCTGCGAGGGCGATTTTACCGTTGAGGACACGGTTGCCGTATTAAACACGGAAAACGGGGAGGTGAAACTGACCATGCTGCAAAGGTGGCCGGTTCGCAGCAGCCGACCATATCAAAAAAAGCATGTGCCGACAGTACCGCTTATTACCGGTCAGCGTGTCATTGATACATTTTTTCCGATTGCAAAGGGCGGTGTGGCAGCCGTTCCCGGCCCGTTTGGCAGCGGAAAAACCATTGTCCAGCATCAGCTTGCCAAATGGGCAGACGCAGATATCATTGTCTATATCGGCTGCGGCGAGCGCGGAAACGAAATGACCGATGTGTTAAATGAATTTCCGGAGCTGATTGACCCCAAAAGCGGTAAGTCGCTGATGCAGCGTACTGTCCTGATTGCCAATACCTCCGATATGCCGGTTGCGGCACGGGAGGCCTCGGTTTATACGGGAATTACCATTGCAGAATATTTTCGGGATATGGGGTACGCGGTGGCGCTCATGGCAGACTCCACCTCACGCTGGGCAGAGGCGCTGCGTGAAATGTCGGGGCGTCTGGAGGAAATGCCGGGGGAAGAAGGCTATCCGGCCTATCTTGCCAGCCGCCTGGCACAGTTTTATGAAAGAGCCGGCTATGTTACCGCATTGGGAACGCCGGCAAGGGAAGGGACGCTCTCGGTCATCGGTGCGGTATCACCGCCCGGCGGCGATATCTCCGAGCCGGTCTCTCAGGCCACGCTCCGCATTGTCAAGGTGTTTTGGGGACTTAGCGCAGAGCTTGCCTACCGGCGGCATTTTCCGGCCATCAACTGGCTAAACAGTTATTCTTTATACCTTGATAATCTAAAATCCTGGTTTTGCGGTCAGGTAGACGAAAACTGGATGCAGCTGCGCAATGAATTGATGCAGCTGCTGCAGGAGGAAGCTGAACTGGAAGAGATTGTCAAACTGGTCGGTATGGACGCACTTTCCGCCGCCGATCGGTTAAAACTGGAGACGGCGCGCTCTGTGCGGGAGGATTTTTTGCATCAGAATGCATTTCACAAAACAGATACCTATACGCCGCCCCAAAAGCAATACGATATGATGAAAATGATTCTTTTTTACTATCAGCAATCGTTGGATGCCCTTCAAAAAGGATATGATATTGAATCCTTGGTTACGCTGCCGGTTCGGGAACGGATCGGGCGCTTAAAGTATACGGATGATACAAAGATAAAAGAGGAATGCGAAAGCATTCGGCATCAGCTGTATCAGGAAATTGAAAATTTAACGCAAAAGGAGGAATCCTGATGCCCATGGAATATAAAACAATCGAAGAAGTTGCCGGCCCCTTGATGCTTGTCCGTAATGTTGAGGGGGTCAATTACAATGATCTTGGCGAAATCAAGCTGGAGGACGGGAGAGTCCGCCGCTGCAAGGTTTTGGAGATTGACGGCAAGAACGCGCTGGTGCAGCTGTTTGAAAACGCGGCCGGCATTAACCCTAAAACCAGCAGGGTTCGGTTTTTGGGTCACAGTATGCAATTCGGCGTCTCCGAGGATATGCTGGGAAGAGTGTTTGACGGTGTCGGACGATGCATCGATCAGGGGCCGGAGATTCTGCCTAAGGCGCGTATGGACATTAACGGGCTGCCCATAAATCCGACCGCGCGTAACTATCCGCAGGAATTTATCCAGACGGGAATCTCTGCGATTGACGGATTGAACACGCTGGTTCGGGGGCAAAAGCTGCCGATCTTTTCTGCCAGCGGACTGCCGCATGCGCAGGTTGCGGCACAGATCGCACGGCAGGCAAAGGTGCGCGGAAGCGAGGAACCGTTTGCCGTAGTATTTGCCGCAATCGGCATCACCTATGAAGAATCTGAATTTTTTATCGACAGCTTTCGGCAATCCGGCGCATTGGAGCGTACGGTACTCTTTATCAACCTTGCCAATGATTCTGCGGTAGAACGCATCGCCACGCCGCGCATGGCGCTGACTGCCGCCGAATATCTTGCTTTTGAAAAAAATATGCATGTCCTGGTAATTTTGACCGACATCACAAACTATGCCGACGCACTGCGTGAGGTTTCGGCCGCCAGAAAAGAAGTCCCCGGCCGCCGCGGCTATCCCGGTTATATGTATACGGATCTTGCAACGCTTTATGAACGTGCCGGCCGTCAAAAAGGGAAGAACGGGAGTATCACTCTGATCCCGATTCTAACCATGCCGGAGGATGATAAAACCCATCCGATTCCCGACCTTACCGGCTATATAACCGAGGGGCAAATCATTTTATCACGCGAACTGTACCGAAAAAATGTGATGCCGCCCATCGATGTTTTACCCTCGCTTTCGCGGCTAAAGGACAAAGGAATCGGTGATAAAAAGACGCGTGAGGATCACGCCGATACCATGAATCAGCTGTTTGCCGCGTATGCCCGCGGCAAGGAGGCAAAGGAACTGATGGTGATTTTGGGCGAGGACGCGCTGACGGATATCGATAAAAAATATGCCGCGTTTGCCGACGCCTTTGAAAAGGAATATGTTTCTCAGGGCAGCTTTGAAAACCGCGGCATCGAGGAAACCTTAGACATTGGCTGGCGGCTGCTTTCCATGCTGCCGCGAAGTGAGCTGAAACGAATTGATGATCGATATCTTGATCGATATTATGTAGAAAAAGAATCCGGCGCATAGCCGAAGGGAAGGAGAAATGATATGGCCGGAACCGTTGTCAATCCAACACGGATGGAGCTGTCCAGACTGAAACGAAAGCTTGCTACGGCGCAAAAGGGGCATCGCCTGCTCAAGGACAAGCTCGATGAACTGATGCGGCGCTTTTTAGAGATCGTCAAAGAGACGATGGCGCTGCGCACGGAAACGGAACAGGCGCTTTACCGCGTCAATCAAAAATTTGCACTAGCAAAGGCAATGTCAGATTCTGCTACGCTATATTCCGCCCTGCTGCTGCCCACCCAGTCCGTGTATCTCTCGATTCGGATTCAGAATGTCATGAGCGTTATGATCCCAAGATTTCAGTTTGAAACAAGGTCGCCAAATGCTGACGACATTTATCCTTACGGCTATGCATTTACACCCTTTGAGCTTGACGAGGCGATAGGGAGTCTTAGGGAAGTTTTTCCATCGATGCTCACCTTAGCGGAAAAGGAAAAGGCGTGTTATTTAATGGCCGATGAGATCGAAAAAACACGCCGCCGCGTCAATGCGCTGGAGCATGTGATGATTCCGGATTACTGCAAAAGCATTCGTTTTATCACCATGAAACTGGACGAAAACGAGCGCGGCAGCCAGGTGCGCCTAATGAAGGTTAAGGAGCGGAGAAGCCGGGAAATGCTGCAAAAGAAAGCGGCGGAAGGGAAAGCCGTCACCGGATAAAGCAGCATGGCTGCGTTGTTTACGGCAGAAGGTCTTTTCTCCTAAAAAAAATGAAACTTTTCTCTAAAAAAAGATTGACAGGAATTTTTAAGTGTGCTATGATAAATCGTGAGTGAGACAAAGGCGTCTCTGAGTGGGCTCTCCGCACTGCCGAGAGTTTAGTCAGAGACGCCTTTCTTCGTGAAATTATAACAAAAAGGGGAGAAAACCAATGGACACAAAGTACATTTTTGTAACAGGCGGCGTTGTATCCGGGTTGGGAAAGGGAATTACCGCGGCAAGTCTTGGCAGACTGCTGAAGGCGCGCGGCTTTAAGGTGTCGGCACAAAAGCTGGATCCGTATATCAATGTCGATCCGGGAACCATGAGCCCATATCAGCACGGTGAGGTATTTGTCACGGAGGACGGCGCGGAAACGGATCTGGATTTAGGCCATTATGAGCGTTTTATTGATGAAAATCTGAATCAGTTTTCCAATTTAACAACCGGAAAGGTTTACTGGAATGTGCTGCAAAAGGAACGCCGCGGCGAATACCTGGGAGAAACCGTTCAGGTGATTCCGCATATCACAAACGAAATTAAATCTTTTATTGATTCGGTGGCAAAAAAGAGTCAGGCGGAAATTATTATTACTGAAATCGGCGGTACGACCGGCGATATTGAATCGCAGCCGTTTTTAGAGGCGATCCGTCAGGTCGGAATCGAAAAGGGACGTGACAATTGTCTGTTTATTCATGTTACTTTGGTTCCGTATCTGGAATCTTCCAAAGAACATAAGTCAAAGCCGACGCAGCACTCGGTCAAGGAGCTGCAGTCCTTTGGGATTATGCCCGACATTATTGTTGCACGCTGCAACACACCGCTCAGTGAGGGTCTGATGAAAAAAATTGCCCTGTTCTGTAACGTGAAGGAAGACTGTGTAATTCAAAATCAAACGCTGCCGGTATTATATGAAGCGCCGCTTATGTTAGAGGATGCCGGACTTGCTAAAATTGTGATGCGTGAGCTTCATATGGAAGAAAAGCAGGCGAGCAACCTTAACGATTGGAAGGAGATGGTAGAACGTATCAAATCGTGCAGCGAAAAAGTAAAAATTGCTCTGGTTGGCAAATATGTGCAGCTTCAGGATTCTTATTTATCCATTGTCGAGGCGTTGCATCACGGCGGATGGATCAATCGGGTCAATGTAAAAATAGACTGGATCGACAGTGAAGAATTAAACAAGGATAATCTGACAGAGCGGCTCGGCAACGCTGACGGAATCATCATTCCCGGCGGCTTTGGTGACCGCGGTGTGGAAGGAATGATTTTAGCTGCCGGCTTTGCAAGAGAAAATAACATCCCGTACCTTGGTATCTGTCTCGGTATGCAGATTGCCGCAATTTCCTATGCCAGAGACGTCCTTGGCCTGTCTGATGCAAATTCCGGTGAATTTGCGCCGGATGGTATCCATAAGGTCATCGATTTGATGCCGGATCAGCAGGGGAACCTCCCTAAGGGCGGGACCATGCGGCTCGGCGCCTATCCGTGCAACATTTTGCCGGGCAGCGTTTTAGAGCAGTGCTACGGTGAGGCGCGTATCGCGGAGAGACATCGGCACCGTTATGAGTTTAATAACGCTTATCGGGATTTGTTCGCGGAGCACGGCATGGTTTTTTCCGGAACATCGCCGGATAATCGTCTGGTCGAGGCCGTCGAGCTGCCGAACCATCCCTTTTATGTCGGCGTACAGTTTCACCCGGAGTTTAAGAGCCGCCCCAACCGCCCGCACCCGCTGTTTCAAAGTTTTATCCGTGCAATTTGCGAAAAAGCATAAAACGAATTGCAAGGAAATCATATTCCGACAAAACAAAGGCACAGCTCCGATCGGAGCTGTGCCTGAGCGTGTCGATAAACCCTATTTTGCGAAAAATTTCATTTTGATTTTATCGCCGTCCCCTGCTTAGCCATGCCGTCTCGGCTCTCGCCTCGGT
>CAKSFQ010000031.1 GCA_934454115.1 uncultured Clostridia bacterium | reverse complement strand
GGATTGCTCCCTTTCGGCTAACGCCCAGCTAAGACAACGGTTCAAAAAGATGGTGATTTTTTAATTACAGGGCATATCGGGTTCAATTCCCGTGTGCCTAAAAAGAGTAAATAGGAAATAAGAAAAAATCGACAGGTACGAAAGTGCCTGTCGATTTTTTTGGAGCTGGTGATGGGACTCGAACCCGCAACCTGCTGATTACAAATCAGCTGCTCTGCCAATTGAGCTACACCAGCACGATGAGTATTCTACCACATTTTTTTTTCGGTGTCAACTCTTTTTTCGGATAACGAATATCGGGTTATAAAAAAAGCGCGAAAAATGTCACTGATTGCCGCGGCGAACATAAGATGTAGTAGGGCGCATGGAGAATGCACCTTATCAAAAAGGAATGATAGTATGTCAATTCGGATCAGTCTATGTATGATTGTAAAAAATGAAGAAGAGGTTCTCGCGCGCTGTCTGACGTCGGCCGCGCCCATTGCGGACGAAATCATTATCGTAGACACGGGCTCAACCGACCGCACCAAAGAGATTGCCCGTGAATTTACGGATCAGATTTATGATTTTTTGTGGATTGACGACTTTGCGGCCGCACGAAATTTTTCTTTTTCAAAGGCGAAGATGGAGCATTGCATGTGGCTGGACGCAGATGATGTGATTGTCCCAAAGCAGCAGGAATCGTTTCTCTCATTAAAAAAGACCCTGACCGCATCGGTCGATGTGGTGATGCTTCCTTATTATGCCGCGGTGGATCAAAACGGTGTACCGACATTTTGGTATTACCGAGAGAGAATTGTAAGAAACACGCCGCGCTATCGCTGGGAGGGTCAGGTACACGAGGCGATTGTGCCGTCCGGAAATATCCTGTATGCCAAGGCGGCGGTCACGCACTGCAAGATGCACAGGACGCAGACGGACCGAAACCTTAAGATTCTGCAAAAGGCATATGATGCGAAAACCCTTTCCCCAAGGCTTCGGTTTTATTACGGGCGGGAACTGTACGAGCATCAGCGGTATGCGGAGGCAATCAAGGTTTTGGAGGAATTTTGGGGAGACCCCGGCGGCTGGGTAGAAAATAAAATTGATGCGTGCAGAACGCTTGCGGATTGTTATGCCAATCAAGGACTGCGCGAGATGGCATACCGCACGCTGCTGCGCAGCTTTATTTTAGCGCCGCCCAGGGCAGAGATTTGCTGTGAGATGGGCAGATTGTTTATGGAGGATCAGTCGTATGAGAGCGCCATTTACTGGTATCAGGCGGCCCTGGCGCTTCCGCAGAAGCCGGAACGGGGCGGATTTGTTATGGTAGACTGCTACGGATATCTTCCCGCTATTAACCTTTGCGTCTGCTATGACAGGATAGGAAACCGGGAGATGGCTGCTTTTTATAACGAAGAGGCAGGCCGTTACCGGCCGGATTCGCCGGCATATCTGTCCAACAAGGCGTACTTTTTGAACCAATGCGCCCAAGTGAAAGAAGAAAGGAAGAATCCTTGATGAGTTGTCAGGAAGAAATAGCCAGAATTATGAACCAAATAGAGACCAATGAGACAGCATCGCGGCGTATAGCGAGGCGGTGTTGCTGCTGTTGCGCAACCGGGGCAACCGGGGCAACCGGGGCAACCGGCGCAACCGGCGTAACCGGCGCAACCGGGGCAACCGGGGCAACCGGCGAAACCGGCGCAACCGGGGCAACCGGAGCAACCGGGGCAACCGGCGCAACCGGGGCAACCGGGGCAACCGGGGCAACCGGCGCAACCGGAGCAACCGGGGCAACCGGGGCAACCGGGGCAACCGGCGCAACCGGAGCAATCGGCGTAACCGAACGGGAAGAAGAATTGCTGACCAACGGGGGAATGGAAACCTTTGAGGGAAACTTACCGACCGGCTGGAGTTCCTCCAGCGCAGCGCTTGTGGCGCAAACGACGGCGGCGGGAGAGGTTCATACCGGGAACCTTGCCGTAAGGCTGCAAAACAATGCGAATTTGTCGCAGGAGACGGAAACGGAATCAAAGCGTTTTGATCTATCCTTTTTTGCCCTGGGAAGCGGAAATTCGGGCAGTTTAGACGTGACACTGGACTTTATCGATGAAGCGGAGGGGACGCTTGGCAGCACGCTGCTTACGATAACGCCCGGCAACCTTCCGGGAACCGCGCCGCTGTTTGGCACGTATCAAAAGCGGGGTATCGTTGCGCCGGCAGGTACGGCTACGGTACGGTTACAGTTTTCTGTCACAGCAGGGGCCGGGGAGTATGTGATCATTGATGACGTTTCTCTCATCGGCTATTTAGCGGAAACAGCATAAAAGAAGGCCCGCAGCGCACGCTGCGGGCTTTCTTTATTTGCAATTAAGATTTCGGGGTGCCGTCCGCGTGGAACAGCGGCAGCGGTGCGAGATAGGTAATATCGTCCCGTTCTGCGGCGTCTCCCTCAGCCAGCACGGTCATTCGGCCGGCGATGATGCCGCCGACTTCTTTTACCAGCGTTTCCAGCGCGGTCAGTGACTCGCCGGTACTAATGACATCGTCCACAATCAGGACGCGCTTACCTCTCATGGCGGCGCTGTCCGCGCCGCTGATGCAAAGCATCTGACGGCTTACCGTGGTGATGGAATTGACATAAGTCGTATGCAGATCCTGCATATAAAGCTTTGGCCCCTTCCGGGCAACGATATAATTCTTTGCGCCGGACTGCCGCGCCATTTCATGAATCAGGGGAATCCCCTTGCTTTCGGCAGTAATCATGATATCATATTCCGGCGCTATCGCCAGAAGCTCTCTGGCAGCGGCAACCGTAATTTCTGCATCGCCGAACATGACAAAGGCGGCAATATACAAATCGTCATTCACCCTGCAAAGGGGAAGGTGACGGGTCAGACCCGCAATTTCCATCGTATAGTGGCTTTTCATGATGAAATCATTTCCTTTCGGTCAAACTGTTAGCCCATAATGTGCAGGAACTTAAGCACGAAGTATAGAGCAA
Organism: uncultured Clostridia bacterium; assembly: GCA_934454115.1. Lineage (GTDB taxonomy): Bacteria > Bacillota > Clostridia > Monoglobales > Monoglobaceae > Ructibacterium. The sequence goes on along the minus strand of CAKSFQ010000031.1, from coordinate 16,054 downwards.
AAAGAACGGTGGTAACCCACATAACCGGTTTAACTTCTTTAATTTTCCCGGTGAAAACCTTGAGGATAACCCAGGTGAGCATACCGAACATAATGCCGTTTGCAATCGAGTATGTAAGTGGCATAAATACGACAGCGGCAAAGGCGCCAAGCGTATCTGCAGCATCGCTGTCAAACTTCACATTCTTGATGGAGCTGAGCATCAGCAGACCAACGAACATCATAGCCGGAGCCGTTGCAAACGAAGGAATCGCAAGGAAGAGCGGCGCAAATACGATGGAAATCAGGAAGAGAACGGCCGTAACAACCGAAGCAAGACCGGTTCTGCCGCCTGCCGAAACACCGGCGCTGGATTCCACATAACTTGTAACGGTCGAAACGCCAAGAGCCGCGCCGACACAGGTGCCGACCGCGTCTGCCATCAGTGCGCCCGTTGCGTGAGGAAGCTCTCCCTTTTCGTCGAGCAGGTTTCCTTTTTCCGCAACACCGATCAGAGTTCCAACGGTATCAAAGATATCCGTATAAAGGAAGGTGAACATCACAACCAGGAAGGTCGAGAAGTTTTTAGCGATATAGCTAAAATCAAAGTTACAGAAAGCAGGCGCCTCAATCTTCAGGCCATCAAACGACGGAATCAGTGAATATACGCCGTTTGCCGGATCAACCACATACCAGCCGCAAAGCTCAGCAGCAATGCCGAGAACCCATGTGATGAGGATACCGAGAAGAATGTCGCCGGGAACCTTAAAGTGGTGGAGAATGCCGATGATCAAAAGACCGGCCAGCGCCAGAACAAACTGCGGCGAGCCGAAATCACCGATTCCGAGAAGGGTGGCTTCGTTATCCACAACGATACCTGCGTTAATCATAGCAATGATGGTGATAAACAAACCGATACCGGCGGTAATACCGAATTTAAGGTTTTCCGGAATCTGGTTGATGAGCGCTTCTCTGAACTTGCAGAGTGAAAGAAGCATGAAGATAACACCCTCAATTAAAACAGCGGTCAAAGCAACGGAATAAGGAACTCCCATTGCGCCGCAGACCGAGAACGCGAAGAACGCGTTAAGACCCATGCCCGAAGCCAAAGCGACCGGATAGTTCGCAAAAAACGCCATACAAAGGGTGGCAATCGCAGCAGAAAGCGCCGTACCGGTCAGAATTGCACCGGCAGATACACCGTCGATGGTGCCGAGCTGTGACGGGTTTACCGCCAGAATGTAGGCCATTGCCAAGAAGGTGGTAATGCCGGCAATTACCTCTGTGCGCACGTTGGTTCCGTGCTCTTTAAGTTTAAAAAGTTTTTCCAAAATATTTCCCTCCCGGAAAAAATAGTGTATAATAATTTAATTTTTTTTAAGTGAAAAGACGAACAGGAAAAATATCCCGTCCCCCAACCCGTTTAAAACGGAAAAAACAGGATACTACAACAGCATCTATCATTTTAACATAATATTGCACAGGTTTCAACAATTTTTGTAAAATTTATTTTAAGATTTGGTTACAAGGTAAAAAAATGGGAAAAACGTAAAAAATACACTTGCTTTTTGTATTCTTGCGGTGTATAATGTATTTGGTTAAGGTTGGCTTTTTGACCGGAACCGATTTCGATAAGCGAAAGGGCACACTGCGCCTTACCGCTTTGCGGAGGGGGAATCCGTCTTGGACATTGCAATACAGATTATTAAATTGTTTGGCGGCCTGGGAATGTTCTTGTTTGGTATGCATACCATGAGTACCGGACTGGAGCGTGCCGCTGGCAATCGGATGCGCAGGATTATGGAGCGTGTGACCGGCAACCTTTTTAAATCTGTCATACTCGGCGCCGTTGTGGCTGCCCTGACGCAGTCTAGCTCGGCAACCACCGTTATGGTGGTGGGCTTTGTCAATGCCGGCATCTTAAATCTGAGCCAGGCAGTCGGCATTATTATGGGCGCCAACATTGGGACAACCATTACCGCGTGGCTGCTGAGTTTAAACGATATTCCCGGCGGCGTTTGGTATTTGGAGCTGATTAAGCCCAATACGCTCGCTCCGCTGGCGTTGGTGATCGGTGCGTTTATGCTCTTGTTCTGCAGCAGTAAAAAGAAGATTGTGGTAGGTGAATTTGTCATCGGCCTTGGTGTTTTATTCATCGGAATGGAGTATATGTCCGGCTCGATGGAGACTGTCTTTACGCTGGTTCCGTCGCTGCAGAATCTCTTTGCCGGCGACAGTAATCCGTTTGTCGGCGTTTTAATCGGTACCGGCGTAACGGCAATTATCCAGTCCAGCGCAGCCTCGGTGGGAATGCTGCAGGCGATTGCCTCGACGACGGCGCTGTCCTTTAACGCAGCGTTTCCGATTATTATGGGACAGAACATCGGTACCTGTGTGACGGCGCTGCTCTCCAGCATCGGGACAAGTCGCAATGCGAAACGCGCCGCTATGATTCATCTGTACTTTAATGTTATCGGTACTATTATCTTTATGACGGTTATTTATTTACTGCAGTTTTGTATCGGGCTGCCGTTTTGGTACAGCTCGGTGCGTGCCGTTGATATTTCGATCTTTCACTCGGTGTTTAATGTATGCACTACCCTGTTGCTGCTGCCGTTTAGCAAGCTGCTGATCTGGCTTGCCAACCAGACGCTGCGCAGCGGCAAGCATGACGCAGAGGATCCGTTTGCGCTGCTGGATTCGCGATTTTTCAGTACGCCGCCGATTGCGATTGCAAACATGAAAAAAGCAATGGTAGACATGTGCAATGTTGCCTTAAAGAATGTGGTGAACTGCCGGACAATGCTGAAAACACGGGAGTTGACTTTAGACGGTGAATGTAAGGAAAATGAGGAGCTGCTGGATCAGTATGAGATTCGTCTGACGAGCTATCTGACACAGATTTCCGAGTTGCCGCTCAGCGAGGAGGATACCCGGCGTGTGGCGGGCTATTTTCACATGATTACCAATATTGAACGGATCGGTGACTACTGTGACAACATCCGCCAGGATATTATTCAGCTGGTGGAAAAGAACATTGCATTTACCGATCGGGCAAAGAGTGATTTAAACACGCTGTTTTCTGCCATTGAGGAGGTAACACGGCTGACCTTTTCGGCCTTTGAGGCGTGCGATCCCATCTTGACCCGGCGGATTGAGCCGCTGGAGGAGGTTGTGGACAGCCTACAGGAAAAATTGGAGAAAGAGCATATGAGACGGCTGAAAGACAAGGAATGTAATGTGGAGGCCGGTGTGATCTTTTTGGAAATCATCAGCAACGCGGAGCGGATTTCGGACCATTGCTCCAACATTGGCGTAGCAATTCTGCAGGCACAGCACGATGGCGATGTGGATAACCGCCATGATTATCTGCGCGTGATTCATTCCGAGATGCCGGGAAATTACCGGGAGGATTTTGAGAAATACCGGGAGAAGTATTTGGTTGAAAACGGCGGACAATCCTAAAATAAGAACGTGGGACAGGATTTTTCCTGTCCCACGTTGCAGACTGTCGAAAAAGTTAGTTTTCTGCAAGATATTGCTTTGAATTGATAGCCCTTCGCCCGCGTCACATCTGCCTGCGCAGTGGCTCGATTTGACAAAAACCGTCAAACCATCGCCTAAGCTTCGGCGCTGCTCCTTTTTCCCAAAAATCAAGTAAGATTTTTGGGATACCCTATGTTTTCCGCCGCGCCCGTACGGCAATGTCGCAATATCTTGCCGAAAACGGCGTGAAATCGGCGAAAAATTTCATTGCCGCGCCGCCGTGGCGATGACTGCCGGTGGCAGTCGTCCATCGCTGACCGAGGCGAGAGCCGAGACGGCATGGCGGAACAGGGGACGGCGATAAAATCAAAATGAAATTTTTCGAAAATAGGTTTTATCGACACGCTCGAACGTGGGACAGGATTTTTCCTGTCCCACGTTGTGTATTATTGGGGGTTTGCGGCAAGTGTTTCGTATTTTTTCAAAAATGCCCGGAGGTCTGAGAACGCTGCGGCAATCCCCTCTCTCTGCAGCATCGCCAAAATGCCCTCACGCAGTCCCGCGGTACAGACAACCGTCTGCGGTAGGGTAAACCGCTCCATCAGCGTATATCCCGGCAGAATGCCGCCCAGTATAGTGTCCGCGCGTCCTTGCTCCACGCCAAGCTCATCGGTTCGTTCCGCCGGGGTACGCGTCACCAGGGCATGGACGATTGCGTCCATATGGTTTCTTTTAATTACGTATCCGTGCGGCGAAAAAGCCGCCGTTTCATGTTCAAATAAAATGCGGTCGATGGCCGGCAGAGCAACCGCGCTGCCGCCAAGCCCGACCAGGGAAAGACCGGCTGCCTCTTTCAAAAAAGGAACGCCGTCCCATGTCTTGTGCAGCGCTGCCTTGACCTGTTCCGCGTTTCCTGACCGCTCGCCCTCCCGAAGGAACCGATCGGTCAGCGACATGGCGCCAAACGGCAGGCTGATGCGGCCGCCGATTCGGCCATTGCGGACGAGAATCAACTCGGTGCTGCCGCCGCCGGTGTCGCAGATCAGCGCGTCCTTTTGCTGCGGCAGCCCGGCCATCACTCCCTGAAAATCAAAAAACGCCTCCAGCTGTCCCGATATGACGTTCAACCGGATTCCGGTCTCGCGTTCTACGGTTTCACAAAACGCTGCACCGTTTTTTGCCTTGCGCACCGCCGCCGTTGCTACGGCCAGAATTTCAGCGCCGGCGTCTTTTGCCACGGCGCGGAACTTTTTTAAAACCGCCGCCGTGCGTGCGGCGGCCTCTTCTCTGATGAGCAGTGCATCACCCATGCCCTCGCTCAGCCTTGTCATGACGCGTTCTCTGGCAAATATGCGGACAGAGCCTTCTTCCTCCTCCAGCAAATACATTCTTGAAGAATTGGAGCCTAAATCAATCAGTGCAAATTTCATCATCTTCCTCTCCTTCCCCGGTCGGACAAAAACCAGCCGCACGCAATCGGAATTTGGCGGATTTTTGCCTTTGGCAATCGGAAAGTCCTTCGCCGCGGTAGGCGCGCGGCGTCTGTCCTTTTATTTTTTTAAAGATTCGGATAAAATAGCTTAAATCGTTAAAGCCGCACGCAAAGCATACCTCCGTCACGCTCATCTCGCCGGCAAGCAGCATCTCGCACGCCGCCTCGATGCGATATACCGTGATATATTCAAACGGCGTCTGCCCGGTAATCTCCTTAAAATACCGGCAAAAGTAGTTGGGGCTGAGTCCGCAGGCCTGCGCCAGATCGGGAAGGGTGACTTTGGATGCGTAATTTTCCTCGATCATCTCCATCGCCGCCTTGACCTTTTCCAGCTTTACATTAAAATGTACCGTATCGCCGATATTTTTTTGCATCATGTCGGCCGCAAGCAAATACAGCTCGCCGATGACGGCGGCCTCAAAGCCGCAGCCCCTCTCCCGCATTGCGGCAAACATGCGTGCGATACCGCTGTGACCGCGGTAGCGTACTGTTTTTTGAAGCTTTGTTTTTGTAAGGTTGCGGCAGCGCGGTACACAGTAGAGTACCGACGGCATAAAGACCAGGCATTCGTAGCGGCACTGCTTGGGGACGGCGCTGTGAATCACGCCGCCGGGAAGAAACAGGCTTTCGCCCGTCCGAAGCGCAAGCGGCCGCTCATTGATGGTAAGATGCAGGGTTCCCTCCGCGACGTGAATGATCTCATATTCCTGATGCCAATGCGTCTGCATCCGATAGCGGGGATGTGATGCGTCAATTTCATAGAGTTCTAATGGGAAATCGGCGGTGCCGCGCGGCCGCCGTTCATGATATAAATAATTCATAATTCCTCCCAATCGTAAAATACTTCTACTTTTTCTTAGTATAACACAAGAATTTTTACTCTGTCAATTCTATAATGATAGTATCATAAAACACTTTAAGGAGGAATGAAGTATGAACAAGCCGAAAATCGGAATCCGTCCGATTATTGACGGACGCTGGGGCGGAGTCAGAGAAAGCCTGGAGGAACAGACCATGGGCATGGCAACCGCGGCTGCCGCACTGATTGAGGAAAGCCTATGCTATCAGGACGGTACGCCGGCGCAGTGCGTGATCGGCTGTACCACCATTGGCGGCGGCGCTGAGGCCGCCAAGGTTGCGGCGCAGTTTGAAAAGGAAAACGTGGTTGCAACCCTGTCGGTGACGCCGTGCTGGTGCTACGGCAGTGAGACCATGGATTTAGACCCCAAAACCATCAAGGCCGTATGGGGCTTTAACGGCACCGAACGTCCCGGCGCCGTGTATCTGGCGGCTGCCATGGCAGCCCATGCACAGCGCGGACTGCCGGCGTTCTCCATTTACGGCCGCGAGGTGCAGGATGCGGACCAGACCGCAATCCCGGATGACGTGGCGGAAAAAATTCTGCGGTTTGCACGCTGCGCATTGGCAATCGGCCAAATGCGAAACAAGGCCTACGTCAATATTGGCGGCGTTGCAATGGGAATTGCCGGTTCTTTCTGTGATGCGGATTTTATGCAAAAATATTTGGGCCTGCGTGCGGAGTGGGTCGATCTGACCGAGGTATTGCGCCGCATTACCCTTGGCATCTATGATGCGGACGAATATCAAAAGGCGCTTTCCTGGATTCACGAAAACTGCAAAGAGGGCTTTGACAAGAATGAGGGAAAAACGCTGCCCGACATCATCAAAAAATCCAAGGTGATTCCGGCGGACAAGGATTGGGAATTTATCGCCAAGTTTACGCTGATTATCAAAGATATCTTAATGGGCAATCCCAAGCTGAAAACGCTAGGCTGGGACGAAGAAGCCCTGGGGAGAAACGGTATTGCCGGCGGCTTTCAGGGGCAGCGGATGTGGACAGACTGGCTGCCGAACGGTGATTTTACCGAGGCGATTATGGCCTCCGGCTTTGACTGGAACGGGAAAAAAGCGCCCTTTGCCTTTGCGACCGAAAACGATACCTTAAACGGGATTTCAATGCTGTTTGCAACGCTCTTGACCGGCAAAGCGCCCTGCTTCCATGACGTGCGCACCTACTGGTCCTCCGATTCCGTCGAGCGTGTGACGGGACAGCCGCTGACCGGAAAGGCAAAGGACGGCATCATCCATTTAATCAATTCCGGCGCAACCGCGCTTGATGGCACCGGCGCAGCCAAGGACGAGGACGGCAACGGCACCATGAAGCAGTGGTGGAAATTGACCGATGCGGATATGAAGGCATGCCTTGCGGCAACCGATTGGTGCCGTGCAGACTACGGATACTTCCGCGGCGGCGGTTTTTCCAGCCACTTTAAAACCAATGCGGAAATGCCGGTGACCATGCTGCGCCTTAACTTGATTGACGGCGTCGGCCCCACGCTGCAAATTGCCGAGGGCTATACGGTTGTTTTGCCGGACGAAATCCACAAGGCGTTGGATCAGCGCACCGATCCCACCTGGCCGACCACTTGGTTTGCACCGAGACTGACCGGAAACGGCGCGTTTTGCGATGTATATTCGGTCATGGCAAACTGGGGCGCCAATCACGGCGTGACCGTGCACGGGCACATTGGCGCAGACCTGATTACCCTTGCCTCGATGCTTCGGATTCCGGTTTCGCTGCACAATGTCCCGGACGAAAAGATCTATCGTCCGCAGGCATGGGCAGGCTTTGGCGCAGGGAGTGACCCGACGGCAACCGATTACCGCGCCTGCAAGGAATACGGTCCGCTTTACCGCTGACATCAGGTGAAAGACCATATATTTTAACAAAAAACGCCCCCAACGGCCGGAAAAATCCGGCCTTTGAGGGCGGTTTGTTATTACAGTGTTGTCGGATGCACGAAAGGAAAGACAAATTCCGATGCAATTACCGAAACGGGCTAAGAACACAATAGCCCAAATAAAAAAATACTTCACGGGCAAGAAACGGAATTTGCGTTTTAAGGCTTTGGTACCTTGTCGTGGGTGTTGGCGATGAAAACGCCGTAAGACCGAGATCCTTTGCCATTTGCATGGAGCGTTTCATGTGCAGCGGATCACTTACCAGAATGCAGGAACCAAAATTTTCTCTCTGCATGATTGCTTTTGCGTATTTTAGATTTTCCTCGGTGATGGTCGATTGGTTATCTGCGAAAACGCTGCTTTCGGGAATGCCGTTGTTTACCATATACTCCTTTGCAATTTCGGCGTCGGATTTTGTATTTCCATTTGTCACGCCGCCCGTTGTAATCATGTTTTTGACATAGCCGTTTTGATATAACCATATTGCGTGGTTGATGCGCTCCCGATATACCGGCGAAACTCCATAATCTGACGCGGCAGCCCCAAGAACAATGGCAACATCTGCCCTTTGTTTTTCGTCCGTTTTTCCATAATAATAGATGCTGATTGCCGTTATGGCGCAGATTGTCATAACAATGGCAATGACGGCACCGATACCATAGACGAGCCGTTTTTTTGTTTTCATGGTTATCACCTTGCATATAATATCATAAATAAAATTTTTGCAGTAAGTATTATATTGATATGCTTTTTGTCCGGTTTTACAATAGTTTAACAGTAGGTCAATAGTAGGTTAATGCAAAATCAAAAGAATATAAGGAAATCGTAACATGCAAAAAAGCCCGTAAAAACGGGCTTTTTTTGGAGCTACTGGTCGGAATTGAACCGACGACCTGCTCATTACGAGTGAGCTGCTCTACCCCTGAGCCACAGTAGCAAAACACAGCGTTCTCAAGACACTAAGGCAGTATATCACAAATCCATTGGCTTGTCAACAGTTTTATCCCAAAAACTGAGGATAAAGCACAAAAAACATCGGCCGCAGTCGGTGCGGCAGATGCACAGTGACGATAAAAGCGGTGTTCTAAAACCCCGCGGGGGCTGCACACCGTATGGTGTGTAGCCCCTAGCAAAGGATGTACTAGCAACCGCAGCCGTTATTGCAGCCGCAGCCACAGCTGTTGTTGTTACCGCAGCAGCAGAAAATCAGGATAATTAAAATCAGAATCCAGAGACAGCTGTCACCGCCGCAACCGTTACCAAAGCAACCCATAAAGACGCCTCCTCCCCTTTTAAAATTTTATTTCTATCGATAGGCAGTCCGGGCACACGGGGTCGAAGCGTTCAGGCAGAGCAAATTTTTACAAAACACAAGGCAAAAGCGCAGGGAATACGGACGTATTGACGGGCATTTTCACGCAGTATTTTCATAAATTTGCCTGCCTAAACCCCATGGTGTTCGACTAAACCGCCGGGATGTGTCAATTTTTTAGGGGGCGCGGATTTTGCGCCCCCGCTTTTGTTTATGTAGCTATGCCCTGCTTAGTCGCAGCAGCCGCAGCCGTTGTTTGCGCTGCCGTTACCTCCGCAGCAGCAGCAAATCAAAATGATTAAAATAATGATCCAAAGACAGGAATCACCGCATCCGCAACCATTTCCAAACATCTTGTTTTCCACCTCCTATTTTGTGTTCACTTTATCCTATGCGCTCCCCTCTTTTTGGTTCCTGCTGCTTCTTCTTTTTTTCTCATTTTTTTGTTTTATGCGGCGGCGCTTTTGCGCAAGGTGTCCTCATAAACTTTTTCATGCAAATGATTTTGTGCTCCAAGAACCGCCGCAATCTTGTCAAAACGGCGGCTTTATGCTACAATAAAGCAAAAAAGGAGGCGCAGCAGCGATGATTAAGGCCGAACACGTCACTAAAATTTATCCCAAACAAGCCGGCGGCAAAGCGGCAATGCGCGATACGAAGAAAAGCTTTATGACCGCACTTTTAGACATCAGCTTTACGGTCTCAAAGGGCGAGGCGGTCGGCATCATCGGAAAAAACGGCTCCGGCAAGTCCACGCTGCTTAAACTGATTGCCGGTGTGAGTGCGCCAAGCAGCGGCACGCTTTTGGTTGACGGCCGGGCGGCCGCACTTTTAGAGCTGGGCGCCGGCTTTCATCCGGAATATACCGGCATCCAGAACATATACTTAAATGGAACCGTAAACGGACGGACCAAGGCCGAGATATCGGCAAAGCTGCCCGAAATTCTCCGCTTTGCCGATATCGGCGACTATGCATCAGAGCCGGTCAAAACTTATTCGGACGGCATGTTTTTACGCCTTGCCTTTGCGGCGGCAGCTCTGGACGACCCGGATATTTTTATTGTGGACGAGGCGCTCGCGGTCGGTGATTTTTTGTTTCAGGCAAAGTGTTTTCGGCTTTTTGAGACGCTGCGTGCCAAGGGAACCACCATTCTATTCGTCAGCCATGACATTGATGCCATCCGCCGCTTTTGCAGCCGTGCTTTATGGCTCGATCACGGCTGTTTGCGGATGGATGGCGCCGTGGACACAGTGACGGCGGCCTATATGGCGGACGCCATCGGGCAGGGCTGCGGCGAGGGCGCGTTGCGCCGCTTTGGCTCGGCGGTAGGGGCGATCAGACAGGTTTGCGCGCCTTCCTTTTGGGCATACGGTCAAAAAATTACACTATGCATTCGGTTTACGCTGCCAAGCATGGCCGTACCGGAGACGGCGGCGCTTTCTGTTGCGGTCAAAAACCGCGAGGGGCTGGATCTTCTGGTTTTTACCACGCGCGGCCGGCAGAGTCTCTGCCGCGGCGAAAACACTGTCCGTTTTCAATTTCTCAGTCCGCTTTGCAGCGGCAGTTATTATCTGGCAGTCGGCCTGGAACAGGACGGCGGACCGCCGATTACTTATTATGATTACATAGACGGCGCCATGCAGATTCGTGCCGGCGCGGAGGGGAAACTCGGTATTTTTCATATTCCGTCGGAGGTGGAAGCAGATGGAGAAGGAGAAAGCTAATATCAGTCTGCAATCGGCGGCGCAGCTACGCCGCTGCGGCTTGCAGCTTGCGCTGCGCAAGGGAATCGGCGAGCTTTGCTGCCGCCGTCGGCATATTCGCCGCAAGGCCGCTCTGCCTCCCGATACGGCGGCATTGCCGCTCTCGATGATTATTTGTACCCTGGGTACCTGTAAGGTGCTGGAGGATGCAATTCGCGCGGCGCTCATGCAGGATCTGCCGCAGAGCGACTATGAGGTGTTAATTGTCTGGAACCGTGCGGATGCGCCGCCCGCGGCGGATTTTCCGCCGCAGGTTCGCTGGGTCAGAGAGCCGGAGACGGGGCTTTCCCGTGCACGCAACACCGGCGCGGCGCATGCACGCGGCGCGGTTCTTTTATTTGTGGATGACGATGCGGTGGCCGCGCCGAATCTGGCGTCTGTCATGAAGGAAACCTTTTTTCGCCACAAAGACGCCGCCATTGTGGGCGGCCAGATTTTTTTGACGCTGCCGCATCCGCGCCCGGCGGCGGTGCTATCCGGGCAGGAAGCGCTTTGGAGCGCCTACCGCGTTCCGTATCGCCGCTACCGCACCGTACGGGAGCCGTACGCGTTTCCCTTTGGGGCGTGTTTTGCCATTCGCCGCAGCGTGCTTTTTGCGCTCGGCGGCTTTTCGGAGAACTATGGCAGAACCGGAGAAAACTACGCCGGCGGCGAGGAAACGGCGCTATGCTATCTTTCGCGGCAGCGCGGCTGGAATATCGGGATTCAGCCCAAGGCACAGGTCGAGCATCGGGTGGATGCACGGCGATTTACGCTGACCCACGCAAAAAAAACGCTGCAGGCCGGCATTTATACCACGTATCGACTGTGCCTTGACGGCTGTACGCCGTTTGTCTGGGATCTTTCTTATTTAAAAAACCGCTGTGCACTGGCCGCGCGTGAGCTTGCGCAGTTAGAGCGCGGCAGCCTTGCCTATCAGTATAAAAAGTGGGAGTACGAGGCCTTTGGGGAATTGTGTATGGAGGAGATGAAAAGGAGGGGGCGGTCATGCGCGGACACCGTATGAAAAAAAGACTGCACGCCGTCAAAATCCGAACCGGCGCCGTGCCGGGGCTGATTTCTGTCGTGCTGCCGGTCTATAACGGCGCGGTGTATCTTGGCGAGGCCATCGAGTCGGTGATGGCGCAGACGGAGCCGCATTGGGAGCTTTGGATTGTCGATGACGGATCCTGCGATGATTCCGGCGCGATTGCGGATCGGTACGCCGCCCGTGACAAAAGAATCCACGTGATTCATCAGTCAAACCAAAAGCTTCCGGCGGCGCTGAACTGTGGGTTTGCTGCTGCAAAGGGGGAATATTATACCTGGCTCAGCGCGGACAACCGCATGCTGCCGCATTGCCTTGCCGCGCTGTCCGGCGCGCTGCGGCGGCACAGTGACTGGGATATGGTATTTGGTAATGAATATCTCATTGATGAAAACGGAAAACGCATCACCGGCCACGGTTGGTTTGAATTGCCGCCCGGCAGCGGGCGGGTTTGCTTTCCGCCGGCAACACCGCTGCTGAACACGGTGGCAAACAACACCATCGGCGCCGCCTTTTTATACCGCGCCGGCGTGGACGCGGCGCTTGGCGGTTATTCCAAAAACCTGTATCTGCTGGAGGATTATGACTACTTTATGCGTGTAAACAGTCTGTTTCGGATTCGGCATATTAAGGAGCGCACGCCGATTTACGAATACCGCTTTCACGCGGATTCTCTAACGGCGCATGATACCGAGCTTGGCATTACTGCACGCCGTCCGCAGCTGATGCGCTTTGACGCCCTGCGCCGCCGCGCACTGCACACGCCGCTTTCAGCCTGCTTGATTGGCGCATCGCCAATGCAAAAACGTGTTTTTTTGCGCAGCGGCTTTACAGAGGACGGCGATGGAACACCCATTGCTTTTTGTTCCGAAGAGAGCGCGCGGCCAGCGGACGGTTATACCGTAACAAAGAGGCCGGATGGGTTTATGATCGCCAGCGGCGGCTTGCCGCTTGCCTCTTTAAAAACGCTGAACATGGCGGCCGACTTTTTATGGCTGTGCATTTACTGTGCCCGTTTCCGACGGGAGGAAGCCGGGTTTTTTAAAGAATAATATCGGAGTCCCTAAAATTCTGCGACGAAAAAGGATTCCGTTTTATGCGGATTACAATAGCTTTTTTCCTCAGCCGATATCTTTTTTTCTAAATTTATGTCGAATCGATTGACAGGACTTTTAAAATGTTGTAAAATAGATCTGTAATCAAATTGTAACAGAACTGTAACATTAAAAAGGAGTAATCAAATGTTTGGACAAGACATTGGCATAGATTTAGGAACCTCCACCATACAGGTATATGTCGGCGGACGCGGTATCGTAATCCGCGAGCCGTCTGTTGTGGCGGTCGATAAGGATACCAACCGGCTTTTGGCGGTCGGACGTGAGGCGCAGCAGATGCTGGGGCGGACGCCGGGCAACATCATAGCGGTGCGCCCCCTGCGTGAGGGTGTGATTTCTGATTACAGCGTCACCGAGCGGATGCTCAAATATTTTATGCAGCGGGTCACCAAGCGCGGTCTGCTCGGCAGTCTGCTCAAGCCACGTGTGATGATTTGCGTTCCCAGCGGTGTGACCGAGGTGGAAGAACGCGCCGTGATTGACGCCGGGATGCAGGCCGGTGCGAGAAAGGTTTATCTGATTGAAGAGCCGCTGGCGGCCGGAATCGGCGTTGGTATTGACATTACGCAGCCGTGCGGCAGTATGGTGGTCGATATCGGCGGCGGAACCAGCGATATTGCCGTGATTTCCCTGGGCGGCATTGTAATCAGCCGATCAATTAAGGTCGCCGGCGATAATTTTGACGATGCCATCATCCGGTACATACGGAAGAAGTATAACATTCTGATTGGCGAGCGAACCGCAGAGGAATTAAAGGTTAAGATCGGCTGCGTCCGCAAACGGGACAAGCTGCTTGCGATGGACGTCAGGGGCAGAAGCCTGGTTTCCGGTCTGCCAAAGACGATTCAGGTAACCTCGGACGAGATGTACGATGCTTTGATTGAGCCGGCGATGACCATTGTGGACGAGATCCGCGGCGTGCTGGAGGAGACACCGCCGGAGCTTCTCGGCGATATCAGCGCAAGAGGGATTATTCTATCGGGCGCCGGGGCGCTTTTGTTTGGAATGGAGCGGCTGATTCAAAACGAAACGCGGATTAAGACCATAACGGCCGAAGAACCGGAAAACTGCGTGGTTTGCGGTACCGGACGTGCGCTGGAGAACCGTGAAATTTTAGACGCCTATGTCGGCGCAAAAACAAGAGAAGAATCGCAGAGGTGAATGAAATGGAACTGAACATCAAAGAAATTATGAAAATTATTCCGCACCGTTACCCCTTTTTGTTGGTGGATAAGATTGTGGAGTTTGAAGAGGGCAGCCATGCGGTCGGCATCAAAAATGTCACCATGAACGAGCCGTTTTTTCAGGGGCATTTTCCCGGAGAGCCGATTATGCCCGGCGTGCTGATTTGTGAGGCGCTGGCGCAGGTCGGCGCGGCCGTTGTGCTCAGCGCCCCGGAGAATCGCGGCAAGCTGGCGGTCTTTACCGGCATCAACAACTTTAAATTCCGGCATCAGGTGACGCCGGGCGACACGTTGCGGCTTGCGGTGACGTTGACCCGTGCACGCGGCAATATGGGTAAGGCGGATGCCTGTGCCTATGTCGGCGATGCGGTCGCCGCCAAGGGCGAGATCTCCTTTGCACTGATTGAAAAAAAGAGCGAGGATGAAGATTAAAATATGAGAAGAGGCTGTGGCAAAAGCCGCCACCGGACAAGGAAACGTTGCCCTGAGAAACATCTTTTTTGCGAATCTCTGCGTTAAAAAAGTCTCGCAATCCGACAGGATTACTCACTTTTTTGCCTTGACCTTCATCAAAAAATATTGTTTCCAGGGTGCAAAGCAGTTTTGAACATCGTAGTTTAAGCTTTAGACAAGAAGAAAAGCCGCCGTAATACTGACGTATACGGCGGTTTTTTGACGCAGTATAAACTTAAAGTACGGCTTCAAAACCAATGTTTCCTTATCCGGTGGCGGCTAACGCCACAGCCTCTTTTTTATCTTGTTAGATTAAAGAACGGTAAAGGTCTGCCAGTTCCTCTACGCTGGTATCGCGCGGATTGCCGGGACGGCAAGCATCGTCATAGGCCGACTGTGCCAAAAAGGCAATATCCTCTTCCTTTACAATTTCCTTTAAGTCTGCCGGAATGCCGACGTCCTTTGACAGCTGTTTTACGGCGTCAATGGCTGCCTTGCGGTATTCCTCCTGGCTCATGGTTTCGGTGCCCGCAACGCCCATTGCCGCTGCGATATCCCGATACTTTTCACCGGTGGCCGATGCATTATATTCCATCACGGTCGGAAGAATAATGGCATTGGCTACGCCGTGCGGTGTGTTATAAAGCGCGCCTAAAGGATGTGCCATGGAATGCACAATACCAAGACCAACATTGGAAAATCCCATGCCGGCCACATACTGTCCGAGCGCCATACCCTCTCTGCCCTCCGGCGTGTTGGCAACCGCGCCGCGCAGATGCTTGGAGATAATCTCAATCGCCTTTAAGTGGAACATGTCCGAAAGCTCCCATGCGCCTTTGGTGATATAGCCCTCAATCGCGTGGGTCAGCGCGTCCATGCCGGTTGCGGCGGTCAGCCCTTTCGGCATGCTGGACATCATATCCGGGTCAACGATGGCAACCTGCGGAATATCATGTACATCGACACAAACCATTTTACGGCTTTTTTCTTCATCGGTAATGACGTAGTTAATGGTAACCTCTGCTGCCGTGCCTGCCGTTGTCGGAACGGCGATCATCGGTACTGCCGGGTTCTTGGTCGGAGCGACGCCCTCTAAGCTGCGGACGTCCTCAAATTCCGGGTTGCGGATGATGATACCGATTGCCTTTGCGGTATCCATCGCGCTGCCGCCGCCGATGGCGATCAGGCCGTCTGCGCCGCATTCACGAAAGGCCGCAACGCCTTCTTTTACATTGGCAATGGTCGGGTTTGCCTGTACCTTGGAAAAAACGCTATACGGAATCTGCGCCTGATCCAAAAGGTCGGTCACCTTCTGCGATACGTGGAACTTCACCAGATCCGGGTCGGTCACCACAAGGATTTTTTGAAATCCCCGCGCCTTTACCTCTTCCGGGATCGCCTGGATCGCACCCGCACCGTGGTACGAAGTCTCGTTTAATACAAATCTGTTTGCCATACTTCACATCTCCTTATGTTT
>CAKSFQ010000030.1 GCA_934454115.1 uncultured Clostridia bacterium | reverse complement strand
TTTGTTTTTAAATCTTTGGATTGCCTAATTTGAGTTTTTCTGTTTTCAGTCCAGCTTGCAAAAAGAAAATGCGACCTCGAAAAACCGCATAAATACTGGGTTTTATAATAAAGACACCATTGAGTCTGAACTTGAGGGTTCAGATTTCAATGGTGTCTTTACATGGCAGGGGTAGAGAGACTCGAACTCCCGGCACGCGGTTTTGGAGACCGCTGCTCTACCAACTGAGCTATACCCCTACATCACAAGAATCCATTATAGCGTATCCGCGGCCGTTTGTCAAGAATTATTTATAAAAATTGTTGAGAGGCGGTAAAAATTACATAATAATGCCAAAACGGACAATTCGCACGGCGCGGATCAGTCCCAGCATCGCCCAGTACAGGAGCAGAACCCTTGGCTGGAACAGGGTGGATTCCAGCATAGAAGAGACGGAAATCCCAATCAGCGTGGTAAAACCGGCGGCAAAATACAGTCTGTATTGCTTTTGTGCCGTAAAAATCGAGGTCAGTGTCGAGTGCGCCAGACGCAGCAGGTAGCTGAGAAAACCAATCATCAAAATTGCGCCGGCGTCAATTAAAAAAGTAAAATAAACCGGACTGATTTTCAGATAAGGAATCTGCACCATGGCGGCGGAATTTTGCGCATTGGAGGCAGTAGAGCGGTAGACGTCCAAAAACGTGGTTTTGTTAATGCCAAACCCATTGTTCCAAAAGTCCATAAAGCTTAAATACAGATTTTTTATAAAATTACCGTGTAGTGCCGCGCTATGCAGCGCCAGGGCAGGCAGCCGAAGTGCAGAGGTCAGTGCAACCGGGCTGATTGCGAGCAGAAATAGGAGATAACGACGGTCTGCAAACAGGGCAAACACAATAAATTCGACCCAAAATCCAATCAGCGCGGCACGGGAGCCGGCGGCGCTGATGGCAAATATGCCGGGGATCATCAGCGCGGTAAAGTAAAGCGTGCGTCGTTTTCGGCTTTTCAGTGCAGAGGAGTATACCATCGAAAAGGGAAAAAGCAACACCATAATTTCTCCAAAAGCAGCGCTGTCCTGCATGGTTCCGGACGGAGATACCTTAAACACACAGCTTTGCATCATCGCAACAGCACAAAGTCCGCAAAAGAGAAAATAGAAAACCTGCAACAGCAAAAGCAGCTCCTGCTCAGTGCGGACAGAAAACGAAATCAGAAAAAAGAGGTCAATGCCAAGGAGCAGATAGGTCAACGTGCGGACGGCCTGCATTGGAACCGCAAAAGCCGCCAGAACCCAAAAGAAAATCAGAGTGACATTGACAAAGGCAAACACAATGCCGGTGCGATAGTGTTTGTGGTGAGAAAAATAGAAGAGCGCAAGGGCAAAGAACAGCGGAATCAGGCAATAATCGTTCCAGAAACGCGCCGGGACAGCGAGCATAATACAGAAAAACAAGCCCGGATAAAGGGCGCTCCACCGCAGTGTCGCAGCCGGCGTAATCAGGGAAAGATGCCGCAGCTGCCGTGTCCCGCGCCGATAAAAGGCACTCTCGTACCAGGCGTTGGTGACGTAGCCGGGATCGAGAAGATATTGTACCCAGCGGCTTTGCAGCACATGGCTGTCCAAAAAACAATACCCCCTCCATAAAAAGCTGGAGAAGAACAAAGACGAAAGACAGGGTAAAACGGTGTGCCGAAGCAGGAGAACCAGATGTCGGATATAGCTATCCCTCCATTGTTGTGCCAAAAACCGCATCAAGAGCCCTCCCCTCTCTTTCGGCGATACTGGGTATAGTAACCCGAACCCGATATGCCCTGTGTGCCTAAAGACTTCCTTATTATATATTACTCCATATCCGACAGAAAAGTCGCCCTTTTTATCAAAAAACGGGAACCTTGCGTACGCCTTCATCGTCTTAAGACTGTAAGGCGTATGAGACTCGAACACATGCGCCCGATGCTTGTTAAATTTCTGCTCAGCCGTTCTTTCGGGATTTGCAAGGCGTAAGGCATATGAGAAATCCCCAAAAGATTGTGCAGACTGCCGGATTCTAGCTGCATGATAGCACAAACTGTACAAAATTGCAATTATTTTTTTCAAAATACTTGACAGAAGTCGAATCCGGTATTAAAATGTATGGATGTTGAAGTGTACCCGCCCTCCTCGGGTTGGCAGCGTGTGCGGCGGACAATTGCTTTTGATTATGGCCGCTTTTGTGCATAAATGCCGTTTTTTCCGGCAGGAAAAGCGAAAATCTGGGGGAATCGCTCAGCAGGCGGTTTTGTAGCAGGGTTTTTTTGGTTACTTTGTTACAAAACTATTAAAAATCAAATTAAATATTGACATTTAGCCTGTTTTAGTGATATAATTTGTACTGAGTTAGTGAGAATATGCTGGAATCGGTATGGACCCACTGACGGTCACTGCGGAAACGGGGTGAAGCCGCAGTGCATGAAGGTGTAAAAAAATTAAAATTTATATTTTAAGGAGGATTTGAGAATGAGAAATCTCAAAAAGGTTATTGCTTTGGTGGCAGTATTCGCTATGCTGGTTAGTACCGTAGCTTTCGCTCAGGTATTCAGTGATGTAGCTTCTACTGACAACTATGCTGAGGCAATCGAAACGTTAAGCGCTCTCGGTATCATCACCGGTGATGACGAGAACAACGATGGCGTAATGGAATTCAGACCGAATGATACCATTACAAGAGCTGAGGTAACAGCAATTGTATCCAGAATTCAGGGTATGAACAACGCAGCACAGACGAACACTTCTTTTGCTGACGTTCCTTCTACTCACTGGGCATCCGGTTATGTTGCACAGGCTGCTAACCAGGGTATCGTAAACGGTTATGGCGATGGCAACTTTGGTCCTGAGGACAACGTTAAGTATCAGGAAATGATCAAGATGCTGATGGAGACCTTGGGCTACAGACCTTTCGCTGATGACCAGGGCGGTTACCCGACCGGTTACCTCACTGCTGCACAGAGATACGGCGTACTGGATGACGTTGTAGGCGGCGGTATTGGCGTAGAGGCTTCCAGAGGCATGGTTGCACAGATGGTTTACAATGCAATCGACACGCCTCTGATGGACATGGTTACCTACGGTAAGAACGGTGAGTACACCGTTTATGAAAACCGTGATGGCTATGGCTTCAAGACTCTGTTGACCCGTGACTTAAAGATGGTTAAGGTTTCCGGTAAGGTTGTTGCTAACAGCTACACCGATACTGACACCAACACCACGGACATTGACGCTAGCGCAAGCAAGACCATTAAGGTTAAGCTGGATAACAGCACCAACAACTACAACTACCTGGGCAGCTACCTTTATGTAAATAGCGGTAGCAGCAGCAGCACGGTAACTCGTGCAATGAAGTTCTACCAGGGCGAAGAAGATGTTGATTCCTTGATCGGTTATGCAGTTGATCTGTATGCAAAGCAGGACAGCAACAGAAACGATGACTACACGATCGTTGCTATCACCCCGAACGCATCCAAGAACAACAGCACCGAATTTACTTTGGATCAGTATGAAGGTTATACCGAGGACGCTAACGGCAAGGGCACTCTGTCTTATCTGAAGAATGAGACCGACAGAAACGAAACCAAGCTGACCGTTCAGGCTAAACCGACTGTAATCTACAATGGCGTTGCAGCAGTAGGCACCATGAGCCAGTACTTTGGTGACAGCGCTTCCAGCAGCATCATTAAGCCGGACACGAAGTACAGCGGTAAAGTAACCCTGCTCGACACTGACGATGCAAGTGGTTATGACGTAGTAGTAATCGAAGTTGGCGTAAGCGCAGTTGTTAAGGAAGTTACCAGCCGCGGCCAAGTGAAGTTCATGAAGAGAGTTACCGTTCCCGGTATTCTGAGCAATGCGCCGGATAAGGCAACCTTAGGATCCGTTGACTTTGATGAAGATGATACAAACCGCATCACCAACCTGACTAAGGGTGGCGCAGCTTATGATTACACCAAGCTGCAGAAGTGGGATGTAGTCACCATCGTTTGGAACGCATATGACGATGTATACAACATGAGAGTTCTCGGTGAGGACAACTTTGTTGACGGTACCATTACCTCTGTACCTGCAAGCTCCAACGGCACGCAGAAGTACACCCTGAGCGACGGCAACAAGTACGAACTGGCTGCTGATGCATACACCACCACCAATCTGGAAGCCGGCGTAAGCGGTAGATTCTATATTGATGAGTATGGTAAGCTGGTTGCTCACGATAAGGACGTTGAGGTTGAAGGTGCAGGCGAGCCGGTATCCGGTAACTACGCTTATGTCCTGAACACTTCTGTAAAAGAAGGTACTTGGGGCAATACCAACGACATCACTGTACAGATTCTTGACAAGAGCGGCGAGATCTACGAAGCAAACCTGGCTAGCACCGTGAAGTTTGTAAACCTGAGCGATACTCTGTATTTTGCTCTGGGCGGTTCTAAGGATAAGGATGGCAAGAGAAACAGTGATTCCGTAACGGTTAAACTGGAGAACTACGTAGCTCAGGCAGACGCTATCGCAGCTGCCCTGAAGAATCAGATTATCACCTATGCTGGTAACAGCTCCGGTGAGGTTAAGACGGTTGTTCTGCCGGGCACGAAGGGCGATGACAATGCTGATCTGGCATATATCGCAACTGCTGCTGACGGTAAGAATGCAAGCTATGATGAAGATACCATGATCTTCAAGGGAGCAGGCGTTACCATCAATGCAGACACCTATGTATTCTATATTACCAATGCAGATCAGACTGTAGCTTACGGCGGTACGGTTGCTGCTGATAAGGATCGTTCTTCCGTTGTAAACGGCGCAGCTCTGGTAGAAGACACTTATGATATCGTTGCAGTTGACCCGGATAGCAATGACGAAGCCGGTGCTGTCGTTATTCTGAACAGAGACGGCGCTATCTCCGCATCTTCCAGCGTTGCTGTTATCGACAGTGTTGGTAAGGCTATGGCTAACGGTGTAGACGAAGTTTACGTAGTAGATTACTACATGAACGGGGAGATGAAGACTGCAACCACCAAGGTTGACATGACCGGTGAGGAGGATATCGCACTTGCTAAGCGCGGTGATATCTTCAAGCTGAACGTTTCCGGCGATACCGTAACCTACGCTAAGAAGGTTCTGGTATTTAACCGTGGTACTTCTGAGAAGGCATATGAAAAGAATGCAACTGCTATTCTGAACCCGACGATTGCTGGTGCAGGCAATGACGAAGATTACTACTTTGGTGCAATCACCAAGATTGGTAACAACGGCAATGCTACCTTAGCACTTGTTAGTGCAGCCGGAACAATCAGCGGCAGCACGGAGACCGTCAAGGAAGGTTCTGCAAACGTATACGTTTACGATCCGGAATTGAGAGATGCTAAAGCTCTGAGCGTTGGCGGTCTGGGCGATGCAGAGGTTGACGAGGATCTGAACAAGAATGGTACTGTAACCGGCGGTGGCCTGGGCAGCGCTGTTGTAGATACTCCGGCATACGGCATGATGGATTATGCATTTGCTAGATACTACAACAACAAGCCGGCTGACATCGTAGTTTACAAGAACTATGACTTCGGCAGATATACCTTTACTGCAAAATAAGGATATCACAGTTATTTCAGAGAGACCCTTCGGGGTCTCTCTTTTTTGTATTTTACGATAAATAATGCATTAGGTGCAATCGCAAAATTCGGTTTATAGGACAAAACGCGACGGCAGTATATTTATTCATTGCCGCATAAACCGATCCCATCAAAACGCAAAAAAAGAGCCTATCATGGAGATAGACTCTGAGCGTGTCGATAAACCTATTTCGCAAAAAATTTCATTTTGATTTGATCGCCGTCCCCCGCTTAGCCATTGCCGTCTCGGCTCTCGCCTCGGTCAGCGATGGACGACTGCCACCGGCAGTCATCGCCCACGGCGGCGCGGCAATGAAATTTTTCGCCAATTTCATGCCGTTTTCGGCAAGATATTGCGACATTGCCGCTGCGGCATGGAAAGCATATATAGGGTATCCCAAAAATCTTACTTGATTTTTGGGAAAAGGAGCAGCGCCGAAGCCAAGGCGATGGTTTGACGGGTTTTGTCAAATCGAGCCACTGCGCAGGCAGATGTGACGCGGGCTTTGGGCTATCAATTCAAGGCAATATCTTGCTGAAAACTGACTTTTTCGACAGTCTGAGGTGCCTATCTTCATGATAGGACCCCTTTTTTATTCTATAACGCTTCATTTAATACGCTTTCTATTCGATTAGCCATTTGATAAAACCCTAAATCATTGGGGTGACACCCGTCCACCATACACAAATCACGCAGCTCACCGGGGAAAAATGTCTCTCCGTCAATCATATACACGTGACGGTCGCCGCGAGCTATGGCATTTTGATAGGTTCTTTGAATGATACTTCGCCGTATTTCGTCTTGCCGTCCCGGCCAAAAGTCCGGTTTTGATATCATAATGACCGGTGTATTCGGCTGCTTTTGACGGAACCGAAGAAAAAAGGCCTCATGCGTTTGCTTTAGATGGCTTTCGTCCGGCGCATTGTGATCATAATCGTAGACAAGCGCCGACATGGAGAGCGATGTGATGTAATCTGCCATTGCTGTTTCCCCTTTGGCGCTGCCGGAAAAGCCAAGATTGATGTAGTCAATGCGGTTTCTTCGCAAAATCATACTCTGATACGCGTTCCCCGGCCGGGAGGCACAACCGCCCTGCGTAATCGAGGAGCCATAATAGACGATGGGTGCCACCGGCGCATAGCGATAAATGGGTTTCTTTAACGCGGCGCCCGATTCCAGCCCAATCATAAGCTGCTGCACCCCGTTGTATAGCGGAAAGTAAAGGGTGATATCGCGCATACGCCGTGTGCCGAGGTCACAGATCGCGTCGTAGCCGTCTGTCAGAGTAGTGGGAGGAATCAGGGAGCCCAGGTAGTGGCTTTGCGTATCGGTTTCCTCATAAAGATCAAAACCGCTGCTGCCAAGCAGCGGCATATGCGCCATATGCCCGGAACCGGGTTCCTTGACAAAGATGGCAATGCAGCCGGAATCGGTCAAAAACCGCAGCCGCCCGCCGGCCGTAAAAGCGCTTAGTTCTTTGACGCCGGGATTGACGGCGTTTGCCGCGGATTCCGGCATGCGGCGATAGCCGATCTCCTTTGCGCTGCCATATAACCCGTAAATTTGAAACGGCGCATCGGCCGCGTCATAAAATACCAGATCCTGCCGATCCCGACAGTTTTTTAGCTGAAAGTTTATATCAATCTTTGCAATCTCCATGATGACCTCCGTTTCGGCCAAAACGGCCGTGTGTTTTAACATCTTTAAGTATATTAGCATCGCAATCCGCGCATGTCCTATACCGATATCCGTTGCAATCAGATAACAATGCACATACCTACTATAATTCGGTACAGCCCAATTGTCAAGTGAAAAAACCCGTATAAGCGTATACTTTTTGCACGGTTGTAAATAATTTATAAATAATTGCAAGGAGGAATTGACAAACAATCATTCTATGTTTATAATTGTTATATTATGTAGTATTATGCGATGCGTGCAGAAAGGCGGAACGTTATGACCAGGTTTGCAAAGGGAATGACATTGGTACTGATCGGTATTTTTGTGATTGGGTTTACCATGCTGGGCGTTTTGGCGGCCAGGACGGTCTCTACCCTGCCGCTCGGTGAGCAGGTCTCAATCGGCGCGCTTGATAAAGAAGAACAGGTCGGCTTGATGAATGTTCTTCTGATCGGCATCGATGAGGATCGGACGCGCAGCGATACGATTATGTTATTGTCTTATGACGGCTATTCCAACCGCCTTAATATTTTATCGTTTCCCCGTGATACCCAGGTGGTGATGAATGGATACCGTCAAAAGTTAAATGCAGCGGTCGGCGTTGGTTTGCAAAACGTAAAGAATAATAAGGACACCGAGCCGGAGGAGGAATTGATTCGCCGTGTAAAGGAGCTCTCCGGATTGCCGGTTCATTATTTTGTGACAATTGATTTTGACGGTTTTAAACAGATTATTGACGCACTGGACGGCGTGGAGTTTAACGTCCCCTATGACATGAATTATGACGATCCGGCGCAGGATCTGCACATTCATTTAAAGAAGGGGCAGCAGCATTTAGACGGCCAGGCTGCACACGATTTTGTTCGATTTCGGCATAATAACGATGATTCGGCGCCCGGTGAGTATATCATGGGTGACGAGGGCCGTATCTATTGGCAGCAGCGGTTTTTAAAGGCGTTATTTGCCCAGAAGGCAAAGCCGCAGTATTTCAGCAAAATTACAATGCTTTTTGATGTACTGACCCAGAACGTGCGCACCAATTACAGTTTGGAGGATTTGCTGGCGCATATTGATGCGCTGCAGAATATTGATATCAGCCAGATGGAGGCGTATCGGCTCCCCGGCGAGGCAAAGTATGTAGAATCCGATCAGTTGTGGTGGTATCTCTATGACCCCAAGGAAACAGAAGAACTGGTAAACACGGTCTTTATGCCAAAGAGCAAGAAACAGTGGGAAAAGGAGCAGGCAGAAGCCGCAGCCGCTGCTGAGGCTGAAAATACAGCCGCAGAGAATGCGAAAAAAGCAGAAGAATAAAAAGACCCGCGCAGCGAGTCTTTCAGACTGTCGAAAAAGTCGATTTTCAGCAAGATATTGCTTTGAATTGATAGCCCTTCGCCCGCGTCACATCTGCCTGCGCAGTGGCTCGATTTGACGAAAACCGTCAAACCATCGCCTAGGCTTCGGCGCTGCTCCTTTTTCCCAAAAATCAAGTAAGATTTTTGGGATACCCTATGTTTTCCGCCGCGCCCGTACGGCAATGTCGCAATATCTTGCCGAAAATGACGTAAAATCGGCGAAAAATTTCATTTCTGCGCCGCCGCGGCGATGACTGCCGGTGGCAGTCGTCCATCGCTGACCGAGGCGAGAGCCGAGAGGAGCAATGGCTAAGCAGGGGACGGCGATTAGATCAAAATGAAATTTTTCGCAAAATAGGGGTTATCGACACGCTCAAAGACCCGCGCAGCGGGTCTTTTTTAATACGGCTGCCAGGACGAAAAAGACGGCAGGTTTCGCAAGATGCCAAACAGGAAAAGAATTACAAGTGAGACGAGGAAAAGTCCGAAAAGAATTTTTCGCCCATGGCGGCGGCATGGCCGGCACAAAAGCAGAACCAAAAAGACTGTCAGCCAGATGGGCAGCAGCAAAAAAAGTGCACGGTTTTGCGTGTATGCACCGGTAATATCTCCGCGGATCAGAGAAATCAGCATTCTGGTTGTGCCGCAGCCGCCGCAGTAAAGGCCGCTCAGCCGATAAATGATGCAAGGCATCGTCTTTCACCTCGTTTCTTAGCCCCTCGGAGCAATCCGATATAAGTAGTCATGTGCTCAAATTCGTTTTCTCAGACGGGTTTGGGCATTTTCCTTTGCCATTTTATCCTTTTTTTGAAAAAAAGTCAAATTAGGACTGCTCCGGCAGTAATCCGACAAATTTCTTTAAGAGTATAAATATTTTATTAAATTTACAAAAAGTTTCTTGTTTTTATTTCTAATATATGGTAGAATAAGGTTAAAAGGATGCTGCCATGCAACAGAAAAGAGACAGGAGGCGAAGCGATGAAAAACAGTAAGATGGCGGTTTTGCCGGAAGAGGTGCGCGCGCTTGCGGCGCTCTGTATGAGAAACGACAGAATTGATCCGGCGCTTTATACAAAGTATGATGTAAAACGAGGACTTCGGGACTTGCAGGGAAAGGGCGTACTGACCGGCCTGACTGAAATCTCGGAGATTTGCGCCACCAAAATGGTGGACGGTAAGGAGATCCCCTGTGAGGGCAGGCTTTATTACCGCGGTTATGACGTCAGGCAGCTGGTACGCGGTTTTTTAGAGGATAACCGCTACGGATTTGAAGAGACGGTTTATCTGCTCTTGTTCGGCGAACTGCCGGAGCAAAAACAGCTGGATGATTTTACCCGGATTTTGGGAAAATATCGGACGCTGCCGGTTAATTTTGTGACCGATATTATTTTAAAGGCGCCAAGCCCGGATATGATGAATACCCTTTCAAGGTCGGTACTGACGCTGTATTCGTACGATGAGCGTGCCAATGATATTTCGATTCCCAATGTGCTGCGGCAGTGTCTGGAACTGATCGCGCTGTTTCCGGTGTTATCGGTTTACGGTTACCAGGCGTATTCGCACTATCATCGGGGCAAGAGCCTGTTTATTCACAAACCCAATCCGATGCTTTCAACCGCGGAGAATATTTTGCATCTGCTCCGCCCGGACGGGGAGTACACGCAGCTGGAGGCCAGAATCTTAGACTTGGCGCTGGTATTGCAGGCAGAGCACGGCGGCGGTAATAACTCGACCTTTACCACGCACGTGGTGACCTCCTCCGGGACGGACACCTATTCGGTGATTGCGTCCTCGCTGGGATCACTCAAGGGCCCGCGGCACGGCGGCGCCAATATCAAGGTAGTTGAGATGTTTGACCATCTAAAAGAGAATATCGGTGACTGGACGGACGAGGATGAAATCCGTGACTACCTAAAGCGGATGCTGGAGGGCGAGGTCTTTGACCACACCGGGCTGATTTACGGAATGGGACACGCCGTATATTCGCTGTCCGACCCGCGCGCCGACATTTTTAAGCGGTTTGTCAAGGAATTATCGGAGGCCAAAGGATATAGCAAGGAATATGCCCTGTACGAAAAGATTGAAAAAATCGGGCCGGAAGTGATTTGTGAAAAACGAAAGATTTATAAGGGTGTCAGCGCCAATGTGGACTTTTACAGCGGTTTTGTCTATCGGATGCTGGGACTGCCGGAGGAATTGTTTACCCCTATTTTTGCGATTGCAAGAATTGCCGGCTGGAGTGCGCATCGAATTGAAGAGCTGGCCAATGCAGGAAAGATCATTCGGCCTGCTTATAAGGCGATTGCGGAGCATCGCGATTACACGCCGATGCGGTCGCGCTAAAAAAATCAAATAAAAAATGCGGTGTACAGAAGTACATCGCATTTTTTAGGGAAAGGACACTGTATGAACCGTGTGACCGCTCTGCTTAATCAGCGCAATCAGATCGTGCGCGTTTAGCCAGACCGTCGCGGTATTGTCGTTGGGATGAATCCCAATCCGAAACGGCGGCTGCAAAAAGGCATCATCCAGATAAAATTCCACCCGGCCGTCGGTATCATGGAGCAGCCCGAAGGGCGAGACTGAGCCGGGCATCAAATCCAACATGGCAAGCAAATCCTCGGCGGAGGCAAAGCTGAGCCGCCGCGTCTGCTGCGTTTTGGCAAATTCCTTTAGGTTCACGCGCCGCTCACCGTGCACGGTAATCAGATAATAATGCTGCTTTTTATCGTCCCGCACAAACAGAGTTTTCGCTTCCGCTTCCGGGTAAGGCAGGTTGGCAGCCGCCAGGTCATCCATGTTGTAGACGGCGCCGTGTTCGGTGATTTCATGCGGAATATTTTTCTCTGTCAGATAGGCGTATAAGTCTTGTTTGTTCATAAAAATCTCTCTCTTCGTTATTTTTCCGATTTGTCGCGGATGTCCTTAATCCGCTGCCAATAATTCCATGCGGCCTGTTCCAGCTTATTTTCGCCCGGCCGGTAGTAGACCTTATCCTTGATGCGGTCGGGCAGGTACTGCTGCGCCACATAGTGATCGGGATAGTCGTGCGGATAGAGGTAGTTCTGCCCGCGCTGCACGGCGCCCTCGCCGTCATAGTGCTTATTTTGCAGCTGCCGCGGGATAGAGCCGGTGTCCATATGTTCGATATCATGGAGCGCCATATTGACCGCCATATACGCAGAATTTGACTTTGGCGCAGTCGCAAGCAGCAGCGTTGCCTCCGCCAGCGGAATCCGTGCCTCCGGAAAGCCCAGCATCAGCGCACTGTCCACACAGGCTTTCACTACCGTGATGGCGGTCGGGTGCGCCAGGCCGACGTCCTCACAGGCAATCACCATCAGCCGCCGGCAGATGGATTGAATATCATCGGCGGCAATCAGCCGTGCCAGATAATGCACGGCGGCGTCGGGGTCGCTGCCGCGGATTGACTTTTGAAACGCACTGAGGATATCATAATGACTGTCGCCCTTTTGGTCGTAGCAAAATGCCTTTTTCTGAGAGCATTGCTCGGCAATGTCGCGGGTCAGGACAATCACACCGTTCTCGTCCGGTGGCGTGTAGTTGACGGCAAGCTCCAGGGCGTTGAGCGCTTTTCGCACATCGCCGCCTGATTTTTCCGAAAGATGGAACAGCGCATCTTCATCGGCACGGAGGGTGTGATGCGGAAAATCCTCCGCCTGCAAAATGGTTAGGGCGCGGCGAAGCGCCATAACAATATCCTCTGCCGTGAGCGGCTTAAATTCAAAGACGGTGCTGCGGCTCAAGATCGCGTTGTAAACGTAAAAATAGGGATTTTCCGTCGTGCTGGCGATCAGGGTGATTTTCCCGTTTTCGGTATATTCCAGCAGCGACTGCTGCTGTTTTTTATTAAAGTTCTGAATCTCGTCCAAATAGAGCAAAACGCCGTTCTGTCCCAAAAGACCCTCGCTTTCCTTGACAATCGCCTTGACGTCGGCAACCGACGCGTTGGTGGCATTTAGGCGGTAGAGCGCTTTGCGGCTGGTCTTGGCGGCAATATTTGCGACGGTGGTCTTTCCGGTGCCGGAGAGACCATAAAAAATCATATTCGGAATGTTTCCGCTTTCGATAATATTACGCAGAATCCGGCCTTTGCCCAATATATGCTGCTGACCCACAACCTCATCTAAGGTTGTGGGTCTGATTCTGTCCGCAAGCGGTTTATTCATATAACGGATGCTTTTTGCAAAGCGCCTGCACCCGTGCGGCAACCTCTGCGCGGTTGCCCTCAAAGTCATTTACGATCATCGAGATCAGTTCTGCAACCTCAACCATATCGTCCTCCATAAAGCCGCGCGTTGTTACGGCCGGAGTACCCAAACGGATACCGCTGGTGACAAACGGGCTCTTGGGGTCGTTGGGAATGGTGTTCTTGTTACAGGTGATGCCGACCTCATCGAGATTATGCTCCACTTCTTTCCCGGTTTTGTCCTGCTTGAGCAGGCTAACCAGCATCAGGTGGTTGTCGGTGCCGCCGGACACAATGTCCAGGCCGCGCTGCATCAGCGCGGCTGCCAGTGCGGCTGCGTTCTTCTTCACCTGTGTCTGATAGACCTTAAATTCCGGCGAGAGCGCCTCTTTTAAGCAGACAGCCTTTGCGGCGATGACATGCATCAACGGGCCGCCCTGGTTGCCGGGGAATACTGCCTTGTTGATGGCCGCACCGTATTTTTCCTTACACAAAATCATGCCGCCGCGGGGTCCGCGCAGCGTCTTATGTGTGGTGGTTGTCACAAAATCCGCGTAGGGAACGGGGCTTTGGTGCAGACCGGCCGCAACCAGTCCGGCGATGTGCGCCATATCCACCATCAGGTAGGCGCCGACCTCGTCCGCAATCTCGCGGAATTTGGCAAAGTCAATCTCACGCGCATATGCGCTTGCACCGGCCAGAATCAGCTTTGGCTTGTGCGTAAGCGCCAGTGTGCGCAGCGCGTCATAGTCAATGCGATGGGTGACATCGTCAACCCCGTAGGGGACAACGTGAAAATATTTACCGGAGATATTCACCGGCGAGCCGTGGCTCAAGTGACCGCCGTGCGCCAGGTTCATGCCCAAGAAGGTGTCGCCCGGTTCCATGGTGGCAAAAAAGACCGCCAGGTTTGCCGATGCACCGGAGTGCGGCTGTACGTTGGCAAATTCCGCGCCGAAGAGCTCCTTGGCACGCTCCCGTGCGAGATCCTCGACGATATCGACATATTCGCAGCCGCCGTAGTAACGCTTGCCGGGATAGCCCTCTGCATATTTGTTGGTCAGCGGCGTGCCCATCGCCTCCATGACGGCCGGGCTGACAAAATTTTCTGATGCAATCAGCTCAATCTTATTGCGCTGACGGTTGATTTCCTGTGTAATGGCGCTTGCCAGCTCCGGATCTGTTTTTCTCACTTGCTCCAATTCAAACATATGATACCTCCAAGCTTTTTTGCGGCCGAACCGGTAAAAATCCGATCCGGCACTTGCATCTTTTGATATTCTATATTATAATCGTTTTATCGACAATTTGCAAGGGGGAATTTCAATGCGCGAGACGTTTTCGGCAAAACGGGAACGGGTGCTTCACATGATTGACATTTTTGACCGGGTGTATGACGATGCGGCCTGTACGCTGGACTACAAAAACGCGCTGCAGCTTTTGATTGCGACTCAGCTTGCCGCGCAGTGTACCGACGCCAGGGTCAATATCGTCACCAAGGATCTGTTTGTCAAATATCCCGATGTATACGCTTTCGCCAATGCGGACGAGCTGACCTTGCAGGAGGATATCCGATCGACCGGATTCTTCCGCAATAAGGCGAAAAACATCATTGGCTGCTGCAAAATGCTGATCGAAAAATATGACGGTTCGGTTCCGGCAAGCATGGACGCGCTTTTGTCGCTGCCGGGCGTGGGCCGCAAAACGGCAAACCTGGTGCTGGGCGACTTTTTCGGGATTCCCGGCGTGGTGGTTGATACGCATGCGACCCGTCTGTCGAACCGCATGGGGCTAACGAAGCAGAAGGAGCCTTATAAAATCGAACTTGACCTGCAAAAGGTTGTTCCACAAAAAAACTGGGGCAGTTTCTGCCACCAGTTAGTTTATCACGGCCGCGCCTATTGCAGCGCCCGCGCGCCGAAGTGCGATACCTGTCCGGTTGCGCAGCTTTGCCCCAAAATCGGAGTCTAGGCACACGGGAGACGAACACAATATGGCTTAAACAGGCAAATTTGTGAAAATACTGCTTTTGGGAGACGGATTTCCGCTTTCGCTGCGCCCAATACTCGGTAATCCGCTAGGACTTCTTTTTCGGCGTCAGCGTTTGCCGGCTGCCGTCCGGACGGATGATCTCGATGTTGTCCAGCTGACGTTTTAAGTTTCCGCGAAACGCCGCGATATATTCCTCGCGCAGTTGTTTTTGTTCTGCCTTTTCTTCCTCGGTCAGCGGCTCTCTGCGCGATTTCTGTGAGAGAAAGCTGATTCGTTTTATCTTTTCGGGATCCATGCCGTCCTCCTTAGTTTCCGCACTCAATGCTGATTTCGTTAAAAATCTTCAGATAATCGTCAATCCCGGTTTGCGCCCGTTCTTCGCCGCTGCGGTCTAAAACGATGTCCCCTTCATGCATCATAACGGTACGGGTACCGTAGGACACCGCGTAGCGGAGGTTATGGGTAATCATCATGGTGGTGATCTTTTTCTCTTCGACAATTTTTTGGGTCAGTTCCATGACACTGTCGCCGGATTTGGGGTCGAGGGCGGCGGTGTGTTCATCCAAAAGCAGTAGCTTTGGACGTACCAGCGTTGCCATAATCAGCGCCAATGCCTGTCGCTGACCGCCGGAGAGCGTACCGGCCTTGGTGTTCATGCGATTCTCCAGTCCCATGCCCAAAAGCTCTAACTGCGACTGATAAAATTCCTTCCGTTTTCGGTTTAACCCAAAGGAGAGACCGAACGACTTTGCCTTATTATCGGCAATGGAAAGGTTTTCCCAGATTGTCATGCCGGGACAGGTGCCGACTGCCGGATTCTGAAAGACACGGCCGATGTCGCGCGCACGGCGAAAGTTGGGAACCGGGCTTAAATCCTTGTGATCCAGCAGGATTTTGCCGCCGTCCGGCCTGATATCTCCGGCGATCATGTTTAAAAGCGTGGTCTTTCCGGAGCCGTTGGAGCCGATCACGGTGACAAACTCACGGTCGCGGATGGTGAGATTAAAATCCGTGAACAACACTTTTTCATCGATGGTTCCCGGATAAAAGGTTTTATGAATCGATTCAATCTGCAGCACGGCCGCTCACCTTGCCTTTCTTCTCTTTTTCTAACAAAAACTGGTTGATGCAAAGCGCAATGACAAACAGCACTGTGATCACTAAATTGGTGTCCATAGCCTGAAGTCCGGATGCCAGCGCGGCGTAGGTGCATGCCTTATAAATCATCATACCGAAGATAACGCCGGTGGTAACGCGGACGAACCGCACCTTACGAAAGACGGCCGCGCCGATGATGACGGCGGCCAAGCCCATGACAACCGTTCCGGTGCCGCCGGCAACCGAAAACTGGCGGGTGTACTGCGCATTCACCGCGCCGGAGAGCGCCACCAGACCATTGGAAAGCGCCAGACCTAAGATTTTAACATAACCGGCGTTTTTGGCAAGCGTGGTGACCAGCTGCTCGTTATCGCCGACGCTACGCAGCAAAAACCCGGATTTGGTACGCAGGTACCAGTCCATCAGCAGCTTGACAATCAGGGCGATGACGGCAACAACCGCCAATTTAGAAATAGAAACCGGGAGCCATGCGGCCGCGCCGGTAAAGATGGTCGGCTGACTCATATCCATAAACAAATTCGAGGCGCCGGCAATGCGGTAGTTGATGGAATACAGCGCTGTCATAGTCAAAATACCGCAGAGCAGGTTTTTGATCTTAAGATGTACGTTGAAAATGCCGGTGACCGTTCCGGCAAGGCAGCCGGCCAGGAAGGCAATCAAAAGACAAAGCCAGGGGTTTACGCCGATCGAAATCAGGCTGACGCAGACCGCCGTACCCAGCGGAAAGGTGCCGTCCACCGACAAATCGGGAAAATCCAGAATCGTATAACTGATATAGACGCCAAGCGCCATGATTCCATAAATCAGGCCTTGTTCCAAAATGCTGATGATTGCATCGCTCATAACCATGCCTCCCGGTAAAAATGAGGGGTGCAGTGCGCACCCCTTTTAAAATTCAATTCTTATTTGCCCTCTCTGATCTCGGCGGCGGACCGTACGGATTCCGGAATGGAAATGCCGAGCGCCTCCGCGGCTGACGGGTTTATCGTGACCTTGCTTTCGGTAATCGTCTCATAGGGCATGGATGCGATATCCTCGCCCTTTAACACCTTGGCAGCCATAGCGCCGGCCTGTTTGCCGAGTGCGATATAGTCAATCCCGGCAGAGGCGATACAGCCGTTTGCAACCTGTTCTTCTTCCGATCCAAAGACGGGAATCTTTTTCGCGTTGGCCTTTTCCAGTTCCACCGGCAGGTTGTTAACCACCGTGTTATCGGTCATGTTGGAGATACAATCAACCTGGCCGACCAAAATATCCATCGCCTGCGGTAATTCTGCCGCGTTGGAAATTCCCTTTTCAACAATTTCAAATCCGTATTCACCGGCAAGCTCTTTATATTCGGCGATGGTGCTGACCGAGTTTGCCTCACTGGTGGTGTAGACAATGCCGATTTTTTTCGCATCCGGCAGAATGTCGCGAATCAGTTTTAGCTGCTGTGTAACCGGCAGCGCGTCCGAAATGCCGGAGATGCCGGGCATTGCCTCTGTGGCGCTCTTTGCCAGCTTTGCCTGTACCGGATCGGATACCGCGTTAAAGATGACGGGAATCTTGCGTTCATAGCAAGCGTTATACAGCGCCATGGCGGAGGGGGTTGCAATGCCGCAGACCAGATCCATTTTGTCGCTGACAAAGCTCTGTGCGATCTGGACGTTGGTGGCGTCATTGCCCTGGGCGGACTTTGCGCTGATCTCTAAGTTCTTGCCTTCTTCAAAGCCGGCTTCCTTTAATCCTTCCAAAAAGCCCTCACGGCAGTTATCCAGAGACGGGTGATCGGCATACTGTACCACGCCAACCTTATAAACCTTGGTATCTGTACCGCCTTCCGTCCCGGTCTGGGTCTTTGCGCCGCCGCAGCCGGTCAGCGCCGACATGCCGAGAAGCGCCGCCATGGTGATTGCCGCCAGTTTTTTTGATGTTTTCCTTGTTTTGTTCATGATGATCTCTCCTTTTCTTTTTGAGAGACTGTATTTGCTCTCTGCCTACAATCGGCAATAAAAAAAGCCCCGACACACGTCCTGGAGGCAGAAAAGTCTAATGCATATTCACATACACTCGTCTCATCTCTGCTCTAAACTTTGCTCATCTCGTCTCTCTTTCCGCCATTGTAGCACGGTTTTTTTGATTTGTCAAGAGAAAATTTTTAATTTTTTGAAAAATACGGCGCAGGTTTTGTCTATCATTGCCGTTTACAACCAATTAAATCTGTGGTATACTATTTGTTATGCGTTAAAGGAGTGAAATGGATGAAGAGAGAAGATTTGAGAAACATTGCGATTATTGCCCACGTTGACCACGGGAAAACCACCCTGGTGGACGAGATGCTCAAGCAGGGCGGTATTTATAGAGAGAACCAGGTGGTTGAGGAGCGGGTCATGGATAATAATGACTTGGAGCGGGAGCGCGGTATCACGATTCTTGCCAAAAACACCTCGGTCTACTATCAGGATATTAAGATGAATATTATTGATACGCCGGGGCACGCTGATTTCAGCGGTGAGGTAGAGCGTATCTTAAAGATGGTGAACGGCGTTATTTTGCTGATTGACGCGGCAGAGGGGCCGATGCCGCAGACGCGGTTTGTACTGCAAAAGGCGCTGGAGATGAAGCACCGCGTCATTATCGTCGTCAACAAGATCGACCGGCCGGACGCGCGGCTGGACGAGATTCCGGATGAGATTTTAGACCTCTTGATTGATCTGGACGCGGATGAGGATCAGTTGGAGAGCCCGGTTATTTTCTGTTCCGGCAGAGCCGGTACGGCATCGCTGTCACAATATGAGCCGGGCAAGGATTTGACCGTTTTATTTGAGACGATCAAGAACTATATCCCGGCGCCGGAGGGGGATGAGACCGCACCGCTGCAGATGCTGGTTTCTTCGATCGACTATAACGAGTATGTGGGCAGAATCGCCATCGGACGGATTGAACAGGGTGAAATCCATCAGAATCAAGAGGTCATGATCTGCGACTATCACAAAAAGCATGACCCGTATCGATCCAAGATCGTGAACATGTACCAGATTGACGGACTGGGGAGAACTCCGGTTACTGAGGCAAAGGTCGGCGATATCATCTGTATTTCCGGAGTGACCGACATCACGATCGGCGATACGGTGACGGCGGTAGACTATCCGGAGCCGCTGCCCTTTGTCAAGATCAGCGAACCGACCATCGAAATGACGTTTTCGGTCAATGACAGTCCGTTTGCCGGCCGTGAGGGGAAGTTTGTGACCTCGCGTCAGCTGCGTGACCGCCTGCATCGGGAACTATTAAAGGATGTGTCGCTGCGGGTTGCGGACGGCGAAACGACGGACAGCTTTAAGGTGGCCGGCCGCGGCGAGATGCATATTTCCATTTTGATTGAGACCATGCGCCGCGAGGGCTACGAATTTTCGGTCAGCACGCCGAAGGTACTGATGAAGGAAATTGACGGTACGCTTTGCGAGCCGGTGGAGCGGCTGCTTATTGACGTTCCGGAGGAGAGCATGGGCGCCGTGATGGAGAAGATGGGAACCAGAAAGGCAGAAATGGTACAGATGGCGCCGCAGGGAAGCCGGATGCGGCTGGAGTATTTGATTCCGGCACGCGGTCTTTTGGGATATCGGAGCGAGTTTTTGACCGATACCCGCGGCGAGGGAATTATGAACGCAACCTTTGACAGCTATCAGCCGTTTAAGGGCGAGATTCACCGTCGTCATACCGGGTCGCTGGTCTCCTTTGAAACCGGCGAGGCGGTCGGCTACGGCATCTTTAAGGTGCAGGATCGCGGTACCATGTTTATTACGCCGGGCACGGCGGTTTATGAGGGAATGGTTGTCGGCTATTCGCCAAAGAGTGAGGATATCAACGTCAACGTATGCAAAAAGAAGCAGCTGACCAATACGCGCGCTTCCGGCAGTGACGAGGCGCTGCGTCTGACGCCGCCGCAGCAAATGAGCCTGGAGGCCTGCCTGGAATTTTTGGCAGACGACGAGCTTTTAGAGGTGACGCCGGAGAGTCTGCGGCTGAGAAAGCGGATTTTGAACAACCAGCTGCGCGCTAAAGCAAACGCGCGGAACAAGGCGTAGCATGAAACAGAAGAAGGGTTGATTTTTGAAACAATCTAGTGGAAAGAGTAGGCAAAAGCAGAAGGGGATTCTTGCTATCTTGTGCGCGGCATTCTGTTTTGCGCTGATGACCGCCTTTGTACGGCTGGCCGGTGATCTGCCATCCGTGCAAAAGAGCTTTTTCAGAAATCTGGTCGCACTGTTGTTTGCGGCGGGGGTGCTGCTCCGCACCGAAGAGAGGTTTCGGTTTCATAAGGAAAATCTTACGCCGCTGCTGCTGCGTGCGGCCTTTGGAACCGTCGGTATATTGGGCAATTTTTACGCGGTGGATCATCTGCTGCTCTCGGACGCGTCGATGCTGAATAAGCTTTCGCCGTTTTTTGCCATTTTGTTCTCCTATCTCTTGCTGAAAGAGAAGATGCGGCCGTTTCAGATTATGGCGGTAATCGGCGCATTTATCGGGAGCCTGTTTATCGTAAAACCCAGTGGACAGGGATTGTTTTCGCTCGGTGCGGCCGCCGGCTTGCTTGGCGGCCTCGGCGCCGGTGCGGCCTATACCTTTGTCCGTGTTTTGGGGCAGCGCGGTGAGAGAAAGCCGTTTATCGTGTTCTTTTTCTCGGCCTTTTCTTGCCTGGTAACCCTGCCGTTTTTGCTTATCGATTTTCATCCGATGCAGCCGATCCAGCTGTTTTATCTGCTTTTGGCCGGACTTGCGGCGGCCGGTGGGCAGTTTTCGATTACGACGGCGTATTCCTTAGCGCCGGCCAAGGAGATTTCGGTCTATGACTATACCCAGGTTATTTTTGCCGCAATCTTAGGTTTTTTGCTCTTTGGTCAGGTACCGGATATTTACAGTTTGATTGGCTATGGAATCATCGGTACGGTGTCGGTGGTGATGTTTTTTTATCAGCAAAGAACCGAGGCGTAGACCTTCTTTCAAAGAAAAAAAGGGCGGGTGCTTTAGCCGCCACCGGATAAGGAAACATTGGTTTTGAAGCCGTATTTTAAGTTTATACTGCGTCAAAAAACCGCCGTATACGTCAGTATTACGGCGGCTTTTCTTCTTGTCTAAAGCTTAAACTACGATGTTCAAAACTGCTTTGCACCCTGGAAACAATATTTTTTGATGAAGGTCAAGGCAAAAAAGCGAGTAATCCTGTCGGATTGCGAGACTTTTTTAACGCAGAGATTCGCAAAAAAGATGTTTCTCAGGGCAACGTTTCCTTGTCCGGTGGTGGCTTT
>CAKSFQ010000029.1 GCA_934454115.1 uncultured Clostridia bacterium | reverse complement strand
ATTTTATACGGCAGAAGAGATTATCTTAAAATTATTTTTGAAGATATGACCTTTGAAGATGAGGAATAAATTTATCTATCTGAGTTATACTATAAAACTATCATCTGCGCATATCTCAAAAATCCAATACAGATGTAGCAATAACGAAACAGTAAAAAATCCCGAAAGCCTTATTTTAAGCGGTTTTTGGGATTTTCTGTTATGCATTTTCTATTCGGTTGTTACAGAGAGATTCTGAATTGTGTAAAACCTCTGAAAGGCGCAATATTACGCCACTTCTATATAAAAAGTTTCTGTCTTGTTACAACCGTATGTACGGTTGATTTGGAAATGCCAAATTTTTTTGCGGCTTCTCGCACAGTGCATTTATGCTCGATAATGTAGTTTGCAAGCTCTATGGTTCTCTCTTCGATATAACATCTCACATGCAATGCCTCCCATTTTCGGCCTTTTGGGCCGATCGCTTTGTTTCATTTATATGCACAAAGCAGTCGGAGTATGACGATTCCCGCTGATACCCGGGCATTTGTCATGAGGCATACATAGCACCAAATCGAAAACCGGTAAGGCTGCTTGCTTTCTCTGTTCCGGTATTCATGCTTTTCATAATAACCGATCCGTTTTTCTCATTCCTCGATATATTGCCGCAGCTCCTGCATCAAACGCTCCGCCGTCCGATCACTGAAATATCCGAGATGATAGGCACGGTCGCCGACCAGGATCTTTTGCTTTCCCAGACACGAAAAGGAGAACGTCTCGCCCTGCGCACCGACAAACTGAATGTGAATCGTCCCGTCCACAGCGCCGACCACCGTGTTATCATGGAAGACCGTGCCAAGCGTCGCATGATAACAATAGGAATCCAAAATGGCATTCAGCCCTTGCCATTCCTCGCTTCCTTCCTCAATCTGCAGCGAAACAGGATCCCGGTGATCGGCATGATAACTGATAAAGATCAGCTCCGCCTTCTTCATCTCCCGGCCGAGCGGCCGGGGCAAAAAGAAAACAACCGCGGTAACCAACAAAATAAAGATGAGAACTCTTCCTATGTTTTTTCGCATAGCCATCACTCCTTTCACCGAAACGATGCAATTTAGGCCTAATATTGTGTTAAACTCTCCCGTGCGTCAAAACTTCTGTTGACATCATAACACAGATTCTTTCCCATGACAAGAAGATAAAAAAAGACCGAGAATAATTCTCGGCCGGGAGTTCCGTTTAAGATGTTGGTCTTAAACGGGGGAAATGAAAAAAAGATTGTTAGTTAATTGTGGTATGCTTATACTATACAACATTTTGCGCAAAATTTCAATAGTTAATTTTGTATATTGTGCAAAAATCGCATGACTATTTTTGTGCAACATCAACAAAACATTACAGAATCATTTCAAAATCAACTTTAAAAAGGTTTTTTTACCTTTTTTTACGATGAAATCTCTATCCTGCAGCATTGCCGGAGTAACCACCATATCAATTTCCGTAACCTTCTCGCCATTGATGCTGAGTCCGTTTTGCTGAATCAAACGGCGTCCCTCTCCCTTCGAGGGAATCAGTCCAACCTGCTGCAAAAGATCCAGGATATTCATGCCATCGCCCAGCGTTTTGGCGTCGATCTCGGCGCTCGGCATGTGCGCTGTATCACCGCTGCCGCGGAAGATCGCAGTTGCCGCGTCATTCGCCGCCTTGGCTGCCTCTTCGCCATGCACCATTTTGGTAACCTCATAGGCGAGCAGACATTTTACCTCGTTCAGCGCCTGTCCCTCTAAGTTTTCATATTGTGCAATCTGATCCATCGGCAGGAAGGTAACAAGTTTTAACATACGAATGACGTCTTTGTCATCCACATTGCGCCAATACTGATAAAATTCATAGGGCGAAACCTTCTCGGGATCCAGCCACAGTGCGCCTTTTTCCGTCTTGCCCATCTTTTTGCCTTCTGACGTGGTAAGCAGCGTAAAGGTCATGCCGTATGCCTGCTTGCCGGCTTTCCGGCGAATCAGCTCAATACCGCCGATAATGTTGGCCCACTGATCGTCGCCGCCAAACTCCATGCGGCAGCCGTATTCCCGGTTTAGACGATAAAAATCATAGCTCTGCATCAGCATATAGTTAAATTCCAGGAAGGTCAGTCCCTTTTCCATGCGGGATTTGTAACACTCGGCGGTCAGCATTTTATTGACGGTAAAGTGAACGCCGACCTCGCGCAAAAATTCAATATAATTTTGTTGCAGCAGCCAATCGGCATTGTTCACCATCATTGCGCCGCCCTCGCCAAAATCAATAAAACGGGACATCTGCTTTTTAAAGTTGTCTGCGTTGTGCGCAATCGTCTCCTGGGTAATCATGGGGCGCATATCCGCCTTGCCGGTCGGATCGCCGATCATGGTTGTGCCGCCGCCAAGCAAAACAATGGGGCGGTGTCCGGCGTTTTGCATATGCTTCATCACGATTAACTGCATAAAATGACCGATGTGCAGACTGTCTGCCGTGGGGTCAAAGCCAATGTAAAAGGTGATTTTTTCCTCACCCAGCAGCTTTCGGATTTCATCTTCATGGGTGGTCTGTGCAATCAGACCGCGTTCTTTTAAGGTATCAAATACGTTCTGCATGATCGTTTCCCTTCTATCTCTTAATTTTCGGTATCTTCTGTTTCTATATTTTTCTCCACCTTGGTGACTTTAATGCTCAA
Source organism: uncultured Clostridia bacterium (assembly GCA_934454115.1). GTDB lineage: Bacteria > Bacillota > Clostridia > Monoglobales > Monoglobaceae > Ructibacterium. Next base: position 20,811 of record CAKSFQ010000029.1, on the reverse strand, counting down.
ATCCTCCAACTGCTTTTCATCGACCACATCCGGTGAATGCATCATCAGTTCCGCCGCATTCTGCATCTTCGGAAAAGCAATGACATCGCGGATCGAATCCCGTCCCGCCATAATCATAGCCAGTCGATCCAGACCGTAAGCCAGACCGCCGTGCGGTGGTGTGCCATACTGAAACGCCTGCATCAGGTAGCCAAAGCGTGCCCATGCCTCTTCATGGCTAAAGCCCAGCGCCGCAAACATTTTTTCCTGCAAATCGGCATGGAAAATACGCAGACTGCCGCCGCCGATCTCGCTGCCGTTTAAGATGACATCGTAGGCCTTTGCACGCACCTTGCCGGGGTCGGTCTCAAGCAGCGGAATATCCTCGTCAAAGGGATGGGTAAACGGATGGTGCATCGCCATATATCTGCCCTCTTCCTCGGAATATTCCAAAAGCGGGAACTCAGTCACCCACAAAAAGCGGTATTCGTTCTTCGGGATCAGGTCAAACCGCCTTGCAACCTCCAAACGGAGATTGCCAAGCGCGTCATAAACAATGTTATCGCTGTCCGCAACAATCAAGATGGCATCGCCCGGCTGCGCGTCCGTTGTCTCTAAGATTGCACGTACGCTATCCTCGGACAGGAACTTTGTGATCTGCGAGCGCACGCCGTCCTCTTCTTTCATCATCCATGCCATGCCCTTTGCACGGTAGGTTTTTACGTATTCCGACAGGGAATCCAGGGTCTTTCGGGTCATCTTATCGCCAAGTCCCTTTGCCACGATACAGCGGACACTGCCGCCGCGCTCCAGCGCACCCTCAAACACCTGAAATCCGCAGCCTTTTACCGCATCGGACAGATCGGTCAATTCCATGCCAAAGCGCATATCCGGCTTGTCCGAACCGAACCGATTCATCGCCTCACGATAGGGGAGACGGAGAAACGGCGTCTTGATATCCAGGTTTAAAACCTCTTTAAAAACCCGCCTTAAAAAGCCCTCGTTGATGCGCATAATGGTATCCATATCAACAAACGAAAGCTCCATATCCAGCTGGGTAAATTCCGGCTGACGGTCGGCGCGCAAATCCTCATCACGGAAGCAGCGTGCCACCTGAAAATAGCGGTCATAGCCGGCCAGCATCAAAAGCTGCTTATATTGCTGCGGCGACTGCGGCAGCGCATAAAAGTTACCCGGATGCACACGGCTCGGCACCAGATAATCCCTGGCGCCCTCCGGCGTACTCTTGGTAAGGATCGGAGTTTCAATCTCTAAAAATCCGTTTTCATCAAAATAATCCCGTGCAATCTTAGTAATCTTATGCCGCATCATCAGATTGCGCTGCATATCCGGGCGGCGCAGATCCAGGTACCGATACTCAAGGCGCAGGGCGTCCTTGGTGTCGATATCCTCTTCAATATAGAACGGTGTGGTCTCCGCATTGTTTAAAATCCGAAGCTCCGTGACAAAAACCTCAATCTCACCGGTTGCCATATCCGGATTGATGTTTTCCGGAGTACGCCGCAAAACCTTACCCTTTGCGGCAATAACATACTCACTCTTTAGCTGCTCCGCCTTTTGAAACACCTCCGGCGCGCTTTCATCATTAAAGGAAAGCTGGATAATGCCGGTACGATCACGCAGCGTAACAAAGTTCAAGCCGCCCAACCGGCGGTTTCTGGCAACCCAGCCGGTCAGGGTGACAATTTCATTTTCATTTTTTACGGAAAGCTCACCACACATATGGGTGCGTGTAAAACCCTCCATGGTCTCAAACTGCATTTCGATAAACCTCCTTGAGCCTAACCTTTAGGCTCTCTCTCCTATTATAGTATAAATTTCCTCTGCCGTCAACAAGACAGAAGCCGTCTCGCCGGTCGCCATGTTTTTCAGTTCTGCGCGTCCATCTTTTGTCTCATCCTCACCGAGCACCATACTGTAACGCGCCTTCAGCTTGTTGGCATACTTCATCTGTGCCTTGACGCTCCGTCCGCACAAATCCCGCTCCGCATGGCACCCCATGGCACGCAGATCATAAACCAGTTTTTGTGCAAGCACGTCGGCCTCTTCGCCGATTGCGGCAATAAAGATTGCCGGCTGAGAATCCGGTACGGCCTTGTCAAGCCCCTGGCTCTTCATGATCATCATCAACCGTTCCAGCCCGACCGCAAAGCCGATGCCCTCGGTGGGCTTGCCGCCCAGCTCCTCCACCAGGCCGTTGTAGCGGCCGCCGCCGCAGACGGTAGACTGCGCCCCCAAGGCGTCGGAGGTAATCTCAAACACAGTTCGTGTATAATAATCCAGTCCCCGAACGATGGTAGGATCGATGGTATAGGCAATTTTCATATTGTCAAGGTAGCGGAGCGTCTGATCCAGGTGCTGACGGCAATCCACGCAGAGGTGATCGATCATCTTCGGCGCATCGGCCGCGATCTTGGAACATACCTCTGACTTACAGTCGATAATCCGCATCGGATTTTTCTCCAGTCTGGTTTTGCAGGTGTCGCAAAGATCTGCCTCATACTGTTTAAAATAGTCCTTTAAAATCCGATTGTATTCCTTTTTGCAGACCGGGCAGCCGATACTGTTCAAATTCAATTTCAGCCCCTTAACCCCCAGCTTTTCAAAAAAGGAAAGCGCAAGCGCAATAATTTCCGCGTCGGCCGCGTCCGAGGTACCGCCGAAGCATTCAATTCCGAACTGATGAAACTCGCGCAGACGGCCGGACTGCGGCTTTTCGTAACGGTAGCAGGAGATCAGATAAAACAGCTTGGTCGGCTGCGGATCGGCGTAGAGCGAATGCTCAATAAAGCTTCGCACCAGAGATGCCGTCCCCTCCGGGCGTAGGGTAATACTGCGTCCGCCTTTATCCTCAAACGTATACATCTCCTTTTGTACCACGTCCGTGGTATCCCCCACACCGCGCTGAAACAGAGCAGTGTCCTCAAAAACGGGGGTTCGGATTTCACGGTACCCGTACGCACCGCAAATCTCCCGTGCGGTTTGCTCAACTTTTTGCCAGAGCGGGCTGTCTGCCGGAAGAATATCTTCCGTTCCACGAGGTTTATTGATCATAGCGATAACTCCTTTACAATATTTTTCAAGATCCCGATACGTTCAATCTCCACCTCTACGCAGTCTCCGTCCTGCATGGGGCCGATGCCGGAGGCCGTACCGGTGGTAATCACATCGCCGGGGAGCAGTGTCATAATCTGCGAGAGCAGATACACCAATCTTTCCGGCGGAAAAATCAATTGTTTGGTCGAGGAATCCTGTTTTACCACGCCGTTTAAGCGCGTTTCTATATGTAATGGCCCTGTGCCGACATCCGTCTCAATCACAGGCCCTATCGGGCAAAAGGTATCAAAGCCCTTGGCTCTGGTCCACTGCGAATCCAATTTTTGCAGATCGCGTGCAGTGACGTCATTTAAGCAGGTATAGCCAAAGATATAGTCCCCGGCTTTGGATTCCTCCACATAAGACGCCTCTTTCCCAATCACAAAGGCAAGCTCTCCCTCGTAGTCAACCTGCTTTGCCATGGGCGGCATCATAATGGTATCAAGCGGACCGATCACGGCCGAAACCGGCTTATAAAAGAGCGCCGGAAAGTCGGGAATGGGCAGCTGCATCTCCTTGGCATGATCCGCATAGTTCAGTCCTACCGCAATGATCTTGGAGGGTGTACAGGGCGGCAGCAGCTTGGCATCCCCAAAAGAAACGACCGTCCCGATCTCCTGCGGCGGATCGGTCAGACCGCCGCACAGCAAATGATAACCGTCCTCCTTTTGCAGCGCATAGTGCGGCTGACCGTTTACCATAAGTCTGGCATATTTCATCAAAAAGCACTTCCTTGACTAAATCATGGCAAGGGCGCGGCAAAACCGCTCAAAAACCCTTGCCTTTTTTTTTGCTAGGTTTTAGCCTCTCCTTGGATTTTTACAAAAATCCGCAATCAGCTCGCTCAGTTCTTCCCGCCCTGTCTTTTTTTCAGAAGAAAACGGAAGTAAAATACAATCATCGTCCAACCCCAGCGTATGATAAATCAGCGTAAGGTTGGTCTCGATCTGCGATTTTTTCAGCTTATCCAGCTTGGTTGCCACCACAACCGGGGTATACCCAAAATGACGAATCCATTGCAGCATGGTAATATCGTCCTGCGTGGGCTTGTGCCGCGCGTCAACCAGCTGAATCACCTGTACCAAATTGAAACGATCCGAGAGGTAGGTATCAATCATCGATGCCCAGCGCTGCTGTTCCGCCTTTGAGACCTTTGCATAGCCATAGCCCGGAAGATCCACCAGCCGATAACTGCCGTCAATATCATAAAAGTTGATGGTCGCGGTTTTTCCCGGCGAGCTGCTGGTACGCGCCAGCTTGGTGCGGTTGGTCAGGCAGTTAATCAGCGAGGACTTGCCGACATTGGAACGTCCGACAAAGGCAACCTCCGGCGCCAGGGTATCCGGATACTGTTCTTTTTTCACTGCGGTTTGCAGCAGCTTGGCGTTAATAAAATCCATGTTCTTCCCTCCGCAATCGTCGACTCAGTTCTTTTTTGCCCGTACCCGATCACTGATTTTTGCGCCGGGTGCAATCGCACCCGGATGCGCCGCATCCTTTACAGGCTTTGGTTCTGTCAGATGGAGCTTTGCCGGCATCAGCGCATGCTCCAGCACCGTATCCATGGTTTTTGCAAAGATAAACTGCATCTGCTGTTTTAATTTATCCGGCAATTCCTCATAGTCGGCCTTGTTATCATAGGGGATAATCACCGTACGAATCCCCATCCGAAACGCCGCGAGCGACTTTTCTTTCAGTCCGCCGATCGGCAGGACTCTGCCGCGCAGCGTAATCTCACCGGTCATGGCAACATAACGGTTGACCTCGCGCTTACTGAGCGCCGAAATCAGCGCCGTCGCCATGGTGATTCCGGCAGACGGACCGTCCTTGGGAATTGCCCCCTCCGGAACGTGAATATGGATATCCGTCTTTTTATAAAAGTCCGGTGCGATGCCAAACCGCTTAGCAGAAGACCGCACATAGCTAAGCGCCGCCTTGGCGGATTCCTGCATGACATCGCCCAAATTCCCGGTCAGTTCCAGCTTTCCGCTGCCGGGCATGGCGCCAACCTCGATGCAAAGCGTATCGCCGCCGCTCTCCGTCCAGGCAAGTCCCGCCACAATACCGATCTCATTCTGCTCCGCTGTTTTTTCATAATGATAAATCTGTTTTCCCAAAAACGTGTTCAGGTTTTTTGCCGTAACCGAAACGCTGCTCGGCGCGTCCGCCTCCGCAAAGCGCATCGCGGCCTTGCGGCAGATCGCGGCGATCCGCCGTTCTAAGGAACGCACGCCGGATTCTCTGGTATAACCCTCAATGATCGCGCTAAGCGCAGCCGTGCTGCATTTGAGCTGCGACGCCTTCAGCGCATGGAGCTGCCGCTGCTTCGGCAAGAGATAGCGGCTTGCAATATGCAGCTTTTCTTCTAACGTATAACCGCTGATTTCAATAACATCCATACGGTCAAGCAGCGGTCGCGCAATCGTATCGAGCGAGTTTGCGGTCGCGATAAACAACACATCGGACAAATCAAACGGCAGTTCGATAAAATGATCTCTGAAATTCTTATTTTGTTCCGGGTCAAAAACCTCCAGCATAGCAGAGGCAGGATCTCCGTGAAAGTCACGTGCCATCTTGTCAATCTCGTCAAACAGCATCAACGGATTGGCGGTGCCGGCACGCTTTAGAGCGTCAATGACGCGGCCGGGCATGGCGCCGATATACGTTTTGCGGTGGCCGCGGATTTCTGCCTCATTCTGCACGCCGCCCAGGCTGATGCGAACGTACTCTCGTCCCAGCGCATCGGCAAGCGACCGTGCGATGGAGGTTTTACCGGTTCCCGGCGGCCCGACAAGGCATAAAATGTTGCTCTTGGGCTTTCCCGACAGCTTTCGTACAGCAATAAATTCTAAAATGCGTTCCTTTACCTTATCGAGTCCGTAGTGATCCCGATCCAGAATCTTTTTGGCACGGGCGATATCCAGACAATCCTCTGTGCTTTTGTCCCAGGGCAGGGAGAGCACCGTCTCGATATAATTCTGAATCACGCCGTATTCCTGCGAGTAGGGATGTCCCTTTAAAAGCCGCGCGAACTCTTCTTCCAGCTTATCGCACACCTCCTTAGGAAAATGGCGGTCCTCCATCTGCTTGCGGTATTTTTGAATATCCGCCTCGGCGCTGTCGGCGTCGCCCAGTTCCTCCTGGATGACCTTTAGCTTTTCCCGAAGAACATAGTCACGCTGGTGCTGATCCATGTTATCCTGGACTTTTTCCATGACTTCATGTTCAATCTCCAAAATTTCCGTCTCATCGGAGAGGACATGAATCAGTTTTTCCAATCGGCGATCCACATGAAGTTCGTCGAGTACCTCCTGCTTTCGCTGCGGCCGAAGCGGAAGATGGGCCGCAACGACATCACAAAGCTCACCCGGATTGTCAATCGAGAGCAGCGAGGTCACCGTATCAGGCGAAAGGCGATCATACAGTTCCAGAAAATGTTCCACCAAATGAAAAAGTCGCCGCATCAGCACCTGAATCTGCAAATCCTCCTCCGGCACAATATCTTCTGCGCGCAAAACGGTAACCTCCGCAAGGGTCGGCCGGTCATGATACAAAAGAATATGACCGCGCCGAAGTCCCTCCACCAAAATGCGGAGGTTTCCGTCCGGAAGATTTAAAATCTGTTTGATTTCGGCAATGGTGCCGATGGCCGCCAGATCCTCACCGGCCGGCTCATCCACCGTAATGTCGTTTTGATAACACAGAAAGACCAGCTTATCCTGCTCCATTGCCCGCTTGACTGCGGCAATCGACTTTGGACGGCCTACGTCAAAATGCAGTATCATGCCGGGAAACACCGTAAGTCCCCGCAGCGGCACCAAAGGCAGTGTATATCTATTTTTTATCATAGGGCATATAACCTGCTTTCTTTGTCATTTTCCATCGATGAAAATCCGCAAAACCGGACAAATCATCTCAATTTCTGTATTATACTATTATTGAAGGAAAATAGCAAGTGTTTTTTCCTTCTTTTACGGGCAATCCTTGGTTTTACTGCCGAAAACAGGCGATGGAACAACCCCGGAAAAACGCTAAAGCTTCGTCCTTCATGCCGGTTGCAAAATTTTTTGTATTATGATAAAATAAGACAAAACCGCGTCAGCCAAAATGACAGATCGGAGGAGCCTATGACACTGCAGCAAATCGCCTATGCGCTTGCCATTTTAGAAACCGGGTCTATGAACAAGGCCGCCGAAGCCCTGTTTGTTTCGCAGCCGACTCTAACCAGCGCCATGAAGGAACTGGAACAGGAAATCGGAATCCGCATCTTTCAGCGCACCAGCCGCGGCATGGTACAGACCAAAGAGGGCGAGGATTTTTTGGTTTATGCCCGTCAGCTTTATCAGCAGTATGAACTGTTGCTGGATAAGTACGGAAAATCCGGGCAGATCAAGCGAAAATTTGGGGTATCGACCCAGCACTACTCCTTTGCCGTCAAGGCCTTTGTCGAAACGGTGAAGCATTTTGACACCTTAAATTATGACTTTGCCATCCGCGAGACAAGAACCTACAACATTATTCAGGACGTCAGCCAGTTTAAAAGCGACATCGGCATCTTATATCTCAACGACTTTAACCGCAACGTCCTGGGCAAAATTCTGCGCGATAATGACCTTTCCTTTCATCCGCTGATTACCTGCAGCGCCTATGTCTATCTTTGGCGCGGACACCCCTTGGCAAAGCAGCGTTCCATCACCTTTGCACAGCTGATGGATTATCCCTGTCTCTCCTTTGAGCAGGGCGACAATGGTTCCTTTTACTTTGCGGAGGAGATTCTGAGCACCAACGATTACGCACGCACCATCAAGGCAACCGACCGTGCCACCATGCTGAATCTGATGATCGGGTTAAACGGCTATACCCTGTGCTGCGGCATTATTTGTGAGGAGCTAAACGGCAGCGAATATGTGGCGATTCCCTTTCAGGCCGATGCGGAAAACCCAAACAGCACCATGGAAATCGGCTATATCACCAAGCGGCAGAAAATTTTGGGTGAGATCGGCGAGATGTATATCCGAGAAGTCAGCCGATATCTTAACAACACCAAGCAATCGTCATAATAAAAGGGTCTCCGCGCGGAGACCCTTTTTGTTGTTTACAGCTTCACCATCACGCTTGCGATCTTCCAGGGGGTCAGCGGCAGCGTCACAGCATTTCCGTCCCGGTGCAGCGCGCCCTCTTGGGTTTCTTCATTCAGATTTACGCGCTTTGCGTCTTTTATTTCCTTTGCAAAGGCAATCTTTGCCGTGGTTTCCGCATCGGACGCATTCCACACACGCACTACAACGGCATCCTTCTGATCTTCTGCACATTTGATAACACTGGTTACCACACTCTTGCCGGTAACCTCGATCATGGATACGGCTTTCTCGCTCTTTGTCTTTGGCAAAACTTCACGGCAGCCCGTCAAGATGCCGGCCGCCATCGTATTTTGCAGCTGCAAAAGATCGGCATACGTCACTGTGGCAGAGAGCGGCATTAAATAAAAGTGGTACCGATGCTCGCCCTGCAGCTGGCCGCGCGTCTGCCCGTTGGTATTGACCGTATGGCGAAACGCCCGCAGCAGCGTAACCGCAATCGTTCCGTCCGCATCGTCATAGCCGGCGCACTCGTGCAGCCCCTCTGCCGCAACCAGCGCAAGGCCGCTGCCGTCCGCGTTTCGTTTTCCCACAATACCGTTCATCGCCTTTTCATAAACAGACGGCTCAATCCAGTCGCCGGAATCATAGTTGATTCCCGTCTTTCGCTCACAGCAATAGAACGCCTGACCGGCAAAATAGGTGTCGCCCTCCGTCTTTGTCGGCATCATGAGGCGCAGCCGATGATCCTTCGCACGGTTATCAAAACGCAGTGTAACATCCGCGTGCCGCGCATTCTGCGACAGTCCCACTTCAAAGACTGTGCGGCAAATCAGCGTCTCCTCGCTGCGCTGCTTGCTGAATGTATCGTTTGCAGTCGATTCCAAAAACGATGCGGAGGCAGGAACCTTCCATTCCTTGGTGATCCGAAATACGCAGCGGCATACGCCGTCCTGCACTTTTTCAATCTGCGCATCCGTGCCATAGGAATAACAAATGCGGTTCTCTACCGCCGGGGCATGGAACCAGCCGTCGCCGATCTCGATATCATCAGCAAGATTCAACTGATTTTCATATGTCTTTCCGGTCCTCTTATCCTCTAAGGTTATACTGCCGTTTGGCGTAATTCGGATTTTGACATACTCGTTTTCCATAAAGTCCTGACCGGAGGTCATGTGCCTTAAATAACGAACCGGCTTTTCGCTGGGTACAATCCGATATTCCGCTTTGCCGCCGGCCGGCAGCTTTGCGCGAAACGCGATCGTATACACATCGGCGCCGCGGTTATGCTGATCCACGATCGGCACAATCTGATTCTTGCGGATTTTCACGATTTGATAGGGGGTTTCTGTGCCGTTTTCGTCCAGTAGACGGAAGCTGTTAATCATCTCATACCCAAACGGCTCTGCATACTGATACGGATAATCCGTCCGCATCTCCACCGATGCCTCCACAACCTCATCTCTTAAAGTCGGCAGCGGATTATAGACCGTGAGTATACAATCCGTTTTCTCGTCCTTCTCCGGCTCCAGATACGGACGCTGATCCTTCCACAGATACGCGTTTTGCATTACATCACAAAGCTCCGATACCTGGTCAAAACGATAGGTCATATCCTTATGTACCTGGTCAATCGAGCAGCCGCAAATCGAATCGTGCGGATGGTTTTGGATCAGATAGCGATAGGCCAAATCTGCGTAGCGGCGGTTCAGCGTATGACCTGCCATCTTTCCATATACCAAAAGCGGCTCAATCACCTTTTCCAGGCGATTCTGACAGCGGTCATTGCTTTGCTTAATGGGATAATAGCTCGACAGGGTATTGGTAATCAGATGGCCGAATGCGTCCTTGTTGGTTAAATTCATCTCGCCCTTAACGACCTGCATCTGATCGCGGTACTGCTCCAGTTTTTTTCCTGCTTCACGCAGATCCACCTGATGCACATTGGCATCCGGGATCGCCGCCTCGATCCACTTTAAATACTTGTTGGTATCTTTATGCAGCGGCATATGATCTAAGGCGTCCATCACAACGTGAACCGGGTACTTTGTCAGTGTGATGAGATATTTCATATATTCGTCCATGCGCTTTTTGATATTTTCGTCGGTGTCATCGATAAAATAACGCACCTTAGAGAGCACCTGAAGGCAAAATTCACCGTACCCATTTTTATCGCCCAAGCGGAAGTTGATGCACTCGCTCCCGTCCGGGGACTGCCAGATAAAATACGGTTCGGTCTTTCCGCCAAAGCCGCGGCAGAACAGCGAATACGGAATCCCAAACCCGACCATGATCTGCGGCGTCTGCGCAATATGCCCGAAAATGTCACAAATATAACCGAACTTCCAGGCCTCTTCCGCGCCCCACTTTTTTGATAATCGATGGCCGATCATCAGATTCCGGATCAGACTTTCGCCGGACACCAAAAATTCGTCCGGCATCACGTACCACGGCCCGATTTTGACCCGTCCCTGTTCGACCAGCTTTTTCAGCCGCTCAGCCCCCTCCGGGTTGATTTCTGCATAATCCTCCATCACAATGGTCTGTCCGTCTAAGTGAAACACACCGAGCGACGGATCGTTTTCCATCGTTTCTACCAATTCGTCCAGCATATCGACCAGACGATACCGAAACTGCTGAAAGGTCTGGTACCATTCCCGATCCCAGTGTGTCCCGGCAAAATAATAAATATCTCTTTTTTTCTCTTCCATTTTCTCATCCCTCTTTCCCGCGGAATTGATTTCGAATTATAATTTTCATTCAACAAGGGATCAAAGCCCCTATGATGCAACATTTTGGCTGCGGTACGATCCGCCGCCAACAAAGCAAGAGACATACCGCCGACAGAGGCGGGGGACATCTCGCTTTAGTTATAGCATAGACACCTGACGAATACAAGAGACAAAAACAAATTTCCAGAATAAAGGACATTTTTACGGATATCACTCCATACTGCACGGAGGCTTCGTGCAGAAAAAGGCGGAATCGCCGGCACAAAAAAGGCGCCCGTCACACAATGCGACAGGCGCCCCAAAAGGCTCTGTATTACGGTCTTTCGTAGTGCTCGATATCATAGTAAGGCACTGCAGCCATGCCGCTCCAAACCTCACTCGGTCTTGCGCCGGTATAGTTGTGGCTGTTTCCTGCCTCTATGATTTCATAGTAGTACCATTCATTCGGATCTGCGTTGTCAGCCCAGTTCTTGTAAACATTTTCATGCAATCCTTCTTCCGAAACGCCACGACCCAATACACGGTTGATGATCGCCATCGACTCTGCACGGGTAATGTACTGATCCGGACGGAAGGTGCTGTCCGGGTAACCGGATACCCAGTTGTTTGCAACTGCGGTTGCGATTGCGTCGTGTGCCCAGTAGCCACCGTCTACATCGGCAAAGTTCACCGTACCGGTCTTTGCGGCAGCAAAACGAGTCACCATTGCGACCATTTCCGCTCTGGTAATTGCGTTATCACCATAGAAGTTGCCGTCCTCATAACCGGTTACGTATCCGCCCTGTGCCATCGATGCAACAGCCTTGTTGTACCAAAGATCCTTGGACAGATCCGCAAAACGATAGGTATCGGTAAAGATTTCATCACGGCGGCTTGCGTCTAACAGACGGTAGAGCATGGTAGTAACCTCAGCACGGCTAATGCTGTCATTCGGACGAATCATTCCGTCACCGTCACCCTCTACGTATGCCATATGGTTCTTGCTGTCAAGACCGCTGACATCGCTGCTTGCCGTACCACGCTTCCCCTGGGAGGAATCACTCTCTTCGCCGGGGTTCTTAGAAGTAATCGGCAGATTCTTCCCGCCGGAGCTAGATCCGCCTTTGTATCCGATTTCTCCCTCGTCGGATGTCTGGACCGTCACATAGGCGCGAATTGCGCCCTTTTGCGTGTTCTTCGGAACGGAAGTAAACGCAAAGGATTCGCTCAGAACATTTGCTTTAATATTGGTAGAACCGGTCATGGAGCCTAAAAATGTGGTTCCCTCGGCTGCGGACACCTTGATGCCCGAAATGTTAAACTGCATATCACCCAGCCATGTGCTGAGATGATCCTTCATATCTCCAACGGTACAGAAGCCGGGACGATTTCCTTCGCCGTCTGCAAGACCGGCAATCTCCGTTTCAATCGTGAAAACGAGATTTCCGTTTTCCCGCTTCTGCGTTCTGGACTTTTCCTTAAAGATCAGCCTTGCATCATCATTAAAGCCTGCCAAATCGGTTGCGTTCAGCACTGTCTCAGGCAGCACGGTTGCCTCCGGGCAAGTCAAGATCCATGTCCAGGTGCCGGTCATTTTGCAGCTGCGGAACTTTGCCAGCATTGCCGGATCGGTGAGCGTGTCTGCCATATCCTGATACTGCTTTTCAAATTCCGCCCGTACCGGCGCCATGTCAATGGTAGCCTGCAAATTCACTGCCGTTCCGGCAGAAATCGTGATGTTATCCGCAAAGCCCTCGCCCTGCACACCAACCTGCAAATCTGACGGTACGTTCACAGTACCTGCTGCGGCAGCGGTCATTGCAAAGCAAGAAATAACCATTGCCACGGTTAATATTACTGCTGTTAATTTTTTCATAACAAACGCCTCCTAGCTATTGTTGTGTATATATAAAACTAAATTATTTTCTCTTCAATCTTCCATGCAGCCAAGCCGCTGCAAAGGAAAGTGCGATCCCTGCAAAAACCCCTGTGGTATCGATCAGAACATCAAGCAACTCTGCATCACGCCCCGGCACAAAATACTGATGAAATTCATCGCTTAGGGCATAAGCCGCGCCAAGCAGCAAAACAATCAGCACATGCTTTTTACCACACTTTTGATAGGAACGCATCAGACACATCATCAAAAATCCGATGAGGAAGTACATGGTAAAGTGCGCCATCTTGCGCACAAACCAGTGAACAGCGTCCCACGCGGCGCTCGTTCCCGCTGTTTCCACGTTTTCCGGGACATTTTGATGAACCGGTGCGTGTTCCGCAACCTGTTCTACAACGTCCCAACTCAGCTTTGACGAATTTTCCGCGTTCTGGGAGGAAAACCAAAAAACCAAAGCGGCCGTCAAAAAAAGTAGAATCCAAAGTATACATCTTTGCGTCTTGGTTCTTCGCAAGCGTTCTCATCCCCTGCCCTGTGATTTGAAAGATTATTGATACTGATCCATCAGAACCGCCTTTTGAATGCTTTTTTCATTCTGATAGGCGCTTCTGATCTCATCCACTGTTGCAACATCGCCGCCGGTTTCCTTCAGAATCCCCGATATTTGTCCCAAAAGCTTTTCCATCTCGGCGTCACAGGCGGATTCCAAGGCAGAACCCTTTCTCAAATATTCCTTCACAAATGCCGCTTTATCAACATTTCCGTTTTTTGCGATATATTCCTGTTTTGCCTCGCCGATTAAATCATCTAAACGCCCGGAAAACCCGGAACGAAGCAGATAGACCTTTGCAAACAGCCTCTGCAGCTGCCGCTCTCCGCTTTCTTCGGAAGGGTTCGCATTCTCTGTGGCCGACTCTGCCGCAGGCGTCTGTACATCCCCGGCATCGCCTTCCGATACCGCAGCTTGCTCGGATGACTCCCGGCTTTCCGGTGTCTCACCCTGGATCAGCAACAACGCCTCTTCTTCGGACAACTCGCCGCTTCTCAGCCGCTGCTCCTGCTCCTCATTCAAAGGCTTCACACAAACCTCCGGGAACTTTTCCAGGATCCGCTGTATTTCTTCCTGATTCTTTTCCAGCAGCGCCTGCCGCTGCTGCGGTGTATACTTTTTTGCATAGCGGAGCGCCTCGATGTTGTTCCACTGCATTGCTACAACAGCCACACCAACGGCCAGCAGAAGAAACAAAATTCCCACTGCGATGATCCGGCCTTTTTTTCGTCTCATTCTGCGCACCCCTTCCTGCAGAAAATAGCCTGTATACCTTCTGATCGATCACTCAATTTTATCACTCGATGAAAGCCGCGGCTTTCATCGGTCTTGTTTCATTAAAACCTGCTCTGCCTGCCTTGTCAGCCGTTTTGTGTACTGCCTTCCAAGATGTTTTTCAATCACCGCACAGGCAGCGCCCAGATTCGGTGGCCGCCGCACCGTATCATGGCAGTCCGATCCGATCACATGAATCATCCCATTTTTCAAAAGCCGAAGCGCCCGGCCGCGCGACAGTCTGTGAAGGAAAAAACTTGCGTTTGCCTGCATCAAAACGCCGCGGTTTTTTAACCGATACAAGATCTCACGATTTTTTCGATAGGAAAGATACCGATCGATATGTGCCACAATCGGGGTGATATTCTGCTCGGCGAGAAGCTGATACAGGCAATCCTCAAAAAAGTCATCCCACTGCATTGTCAGCGTTTCCACCAGCATATAGCTTCCGTCTCCGATGCAGAGTTTTTCAACCTTTTCCATACGGCTAAGGCTCACACCGCAGTATAAAACCTCAGCCCCCGGCACAATTTTCGGGTAATCTTTGATGCGCACCGCATCCAGCCGCTCACAGGCTTCGCTGCGCCGCGTCAAAAAACGGTCAATATCCTCTTTCCGCATATCAAAGTGCGGCGTTGCAGCCACCGCTCGGACGTCCTGCGCCTGCATGGCATTCAGCATTTGTACGGTCTGCTCCGTGCTTTTGCTTCCATCGTCCATCCGCGGCAGGATGTGCGTATGCACGTCAATCATGGTTCTTCACTCCGGGCACGGAGGGTTTGGGTGTATGACTGTAATGCTTATAGTACTTACATCCGCCGTTTTTTCCATAACTTCTTTTTTCTGTTTTAATGTCATTGAGCAGAACGCCCAAAATCTTTGCCTTGACAAATTCAAGCTGGGCGATTGCTTTGCTAAGCTCGGTCTTGGTGGTTTTTTGATAATGCACCACCAGCAGCACGCCGTCCACCTTCGCGGTGAGCAGTACTGCGTCTGTCACAACATTAACCGGCGGCGTATCCAAAAATACATAATCATACTGCTCCGCCAGCGTATGTAACAACGTATCCATGGCCTCCGATTCCAGCAGCTCGGCCGGATTCGGCGGAATATCCCCGGAAAACACAACATCCAGATTAGGATATACTTCCTTACGAACCACATTTCCAAGCTCCTGAAAACCGGCCAGTACGTTACTCAGTCCGGGGCTGCCCTTTTGCGCGCAAAGCCTTGCAACATTCGGCTTTCTTAAATCACAATCTACCACGCAAACCTTTGCGCCGGTTTCCGCAAACGTGATTGCGGTGTTAAGACAACTCGTGGACTTTCCCTCGGACACATAGGCGCTGGTAATCAAGACAATTCTATGTTCCTGGTTCGGCATAGAAAACGCTAAATTCGTCCGCAGGGTTTTATAGGATTCTTTGACAAAAAACGGTGTGCTTTCTGAAAGAACTTTGCTCTCCGGAGAACTCTCCTGTTTCTTTTTGCCTGCCTTAAAAAACGGAACGCTTTTCAACAAATCCGTAACCTCCATATTCCCATCTTCCGAAGAAACAATTTCCCGGATTTTTCATTCTGTGTAAGACACATTGAGCGATGTCCCAAAAAGTGGAAACAAACTCCCGCTCTTCCTTGCATTATATCACAGTCCAAAGAAAAGGTCAAGCGTTTTAAACAAGATTCTCCCTTTCCTGCCGATCTTGTCTGCTCCGTTAGGCACACTTAAAACTTTTTCCAGGCGGAGGGTGTAAAAATGAGCAGCATCGGGAAAATCTCCAACCGTCCGACCAGCATGTCAAAAATCAGAACCAGCTTGCTCCAGCTTGAAAAGACCGAAAAATTCCCTGTCGGGCCGACCAGCGAAAGACCGGGGCCGACATTGTTGATGGCGGTCGTCACGGCCGTAAAGTTCGTGACCGCGTCCAGATTTTCAAAGCTGAGCAGCACCACGGACGCCGCAAAAATCAAAAAATATGCCGCGGCATACACATTGACGGCGCGCACCACCTCATGCGGCACCTGCTTATGATCGACCGTGATTTTCGATACGCCGCTGGGATGCAGAAAATGCTGCAATTCCTTACGCACGCTCTTAAACAGAATCATAAACCGCGATATCTTCATCCCGCCGCCGGTGCTGCCCGCACAGGCGCCGACAAACATCAAAATCACCAAAAGGGTCTTGGACAGCTGCGGCCACATATCAAAATCAACGGTAGAAAACCCCGCCGTTGTCATAATGGAACTGACCTGGAATGCCGCCGCACGAACAGCGTCACCCGTTCCCGAAAACAGACCTCTCGTATTCAGCACAATCAGCCCTGCGGCAACAATTAACACCAAAAAGTAACAATGCACCTCTTCCATCGCAAAAGCGCGGAGCGCCTTTTTCTTCAGCAGTAAAAAGTAAAAGCTGAAGTTTACGCCAAACAGCGTCATAAACACGGTAATGACCCATTGAAGGTACGGCGAATAGCTTGCCGCGCTGTCGTTTCTAATGCCAAAACCGCCGGTGCCGGCCGTACCGAATGCGATGGTAGCGGCCTCAAACAAGCTCATGCCGCCAAGCAGCAAAAAGACAATCTGTAATAACGTCATGACGATATAAATCATGTACAGGATTTTTGCTGTTGACTGCAGCCTAGGAACCAGCTTTTCCACCTGCGGCCCGGGGCTTTCCGCCTTCATCAGATTGGCGCTGGATCCGCCGGACGGCGCGTGCAGCATCAAAATAAAGACCAAAACACCCATACCGCCGATCCAGTGAGTAAAGCTGCGCCAAAACAAAATACTGTACGGCAGATGCTCCACCTCGCTTAGAATACTTGCACCGGTGGTCGTAAACCCGGAAACCGTCTCAAACAATGCAGAAACCACATCGGGAATCGCACCGCTGATGAAAAACGGCAGCGCGCCGAGCACACTGATCAAAATCCAGCTCAGTGCGGTGATGACATATCCCTCTCTGGGATAAAACATCGGCTCCTTCGGTTTTCTCATTAAGCAGAGCACGCCAAGCGCAAGGCAGACCGCCATCGTAATCAAAAAGGCAACCGCCTCCCGCGGCTCGCGGTAGATCAAAGACACAACAAACGGAAGTCCGAGCAGGGCGCTCTCACAAAGAATAACCTTCCCCAGCGTATATCTTACAACAGACAAATTCATAACTCTCACCTCTGCGCCGTAGGCCGGCGCCTTCTATTCATGCCCAAGCATTGCCTGACGACAGGCGGCCTCCTCTTTTCTATGCGAGAATATCGCGGATATCATGCAATCCCTTTTCCAGTGTGACAACAATCACCGAGTCTCCCACCTGGATCTGATCCTGACCGCCCGGAATAATCACCTTGTTGCCGCGCATGATGCAGCAAATCAGCTGATGGGGCTTTAAATGCAGATCGGCCAGCGGCTTTTCCGTCACCTTGGATTCCTCATGTACGGTAAACTCCAGCGCCTCTACCCGATCATCCAAAATCCGATAGAGCGTTTTAACATTGCTTCCGGATTCGTTTTGCAATGCGCGGATATGCTGTACAATAAAATCACAAGTAATATATTTGGGATAAACCACACTGCCGATATCCAATTCTTCAATAATATCGTCAAACTCCAGCCGGTTAATTTTGGTTGCCGATTTGGTGATGCCGTGCTTTTTTGCAAACATCGCCAGCATCACATTTTCTTCATCCATATTCGTCAGCGAAACAAAGGCCTCCGCCAGATGCAGTCCCTCGGACAAAAGCAGCCGGCGATCCGTTCCGTCTCCGTGCAGAATCACCGCCTCCGGGAGCATTTCGTTTAGCAGCTCACAGCGTGCGGCATCCTTTTCGACAATCCGCACTCTGATATGATGCGCGAGCAGTTCCTTCGCGAGATAATAACCGATGGTACCGCCGCCCACAATCAAAACGCCCTTGACCGGCGCAGTCGGCAGCCCCAATTTTTTAAAGAACACCGCAGCATTCTCACGGCTTGCCAAAACGGTGACCATATCCTTTTCCATCAGGCAAAATTCACCGTCCGGAATAATTACTGCATTGTCACGCTCTACGGCACAGACCAAAACATTGGCGCTCATTTTTGCCGAAAATTCGCTCAGTTTCAGCGGCCGATCCAAAATCCCCTCCGGCAGCTGAAATTTAATCAGCTGCACCTTTCCGCCGGCAAAGGTATCAATTTTGCTGGCAGCGGGAAACCGTAAAAGCCGGGAGATCTCCCGTGCTGTGGCAAGCTCCGGGTTGATGATGGTCGAAATCCCAAGCTGCTGCTTAATAAACTCCATCTCACGGCTGTACATAGGGTTGCGCACCCTGGCTACCGCGCGGCAGCTGCCGACCTTTTTGGCAAACATGCAGCACAGAAGATTGAGTTCGTCCGAACCGGTAACCGCAATAAAAACATCCGCCGATTCGAGGCCGGCCTCGGTCAGGACAGAGATGGACGAACCGTTGCCCACAACGCCCATAACATCCACTTCCTCTGTGATGTGCTGGATCTTGGCTGCATCGGTATCGATGACGGTCAGGTCGTGCCCCTCCTCCAGCAGCTTATGCACCAGTGCATTCCCCACCTTGCCGCATCCGGCTAAAATAATATTCATAAAAGTCCCATTCCCTTCCGGGCAGTTTCCTGCCACGCTTATGAAATCATAAGAAAAATGTTTGCCTGCAAGGACATCCTTGTGCAGCCGCCCATAGCGCGCCACAGGCGCAGCACATGGCGGTACAGCCGAAAAAGCCTGCATGGCAAGGTTTGCTGTATCTATTATACCACGTTTATTCAAAAAGTCCACCAAATATTGAAAATATTTTCCTGTTTATTGTAGGTTTACAAGGTTTATATCCGAATTTTAAAAAAACAGTTGACAAATCGAAAATCACCTGTTATAATGACCTCAGATGAGATAGAGATGAGAAGAGCATGAAGAGTTTGGATGAGACGAGAATCGTATTTTGTGTACTGTTTGATTAACACGTTGATATTCTTGTTCCTTCCGGGGGCAAGTTTTTTTATTTTCCCCGTCTCTCTCCGTTTCATAAATCAGAAAAGGAAAGAGGTTTTCGCTATGGAAATTCCGTACAAAATTTATCTCAATGAGAAAGAACTCCCTAAGGCATGGTACAATGTTCGCGCAGATATGAAGCAGAAGCCGGCGCCGCTTTTAAATCCGGCAACCCACGCGCCGATGACCGCGCAGGATTTGGCGCCTGTATTTTGTGATGAACTGATCGCGCAGGAATTGGACGATGACACCGCATATTTTGAAATTCCCGAAGAAATTCTGTCCTTTTATAAAATGTACCGGCCATCCCCTTTGGTACGTGCCTACTGTCTGGAAAAGAAATTGGATACCCCGGCAAAGATATATTATAAGTTTGAGGGCAACAACACCAGCGGCAGCCACAAGCTCAACTCTGCCATTGCGCAGGCTTATTACGCAAAAAAGCAAAACCTAAAGGGCGTGACGACCGAAACGGGCGCCGGTCAGTGGGGTACTGCGCTTTCGATGGCATGTTCTTACTTTGGCCTCGACTGTAAGGTATTTATGGTAAAATGCTCGTATGAGCAAAAGCCCTTCCGCCGCGAGGTGATGCGCACCTACGGCGCATCGGTGACGCCGTCCCCCTCTATGGAAACGGCGATCGGAAGAAAAATCAATGCCGAGCACCCGGGCACCACCGGCAGCCTTGGCTGTGCCATTTCGGAGGCGGTTGAGGTTGCGACCTCCACGCCCGGATACCGCTATGTTCTCGGCAGCGTTTTAAACCAGGTTCTGCTGCACCAGTCCGTGATCGGTCTGGAAACCAAAACCGCGCTTGACAAGTACCACATCAAGCCGGATATTATTATCGGCTGCGCCGGCGGCGGCTCGAACCTCGGCGGACTGATTTCTCCGTTCATGGGCGAAAAGCTCCGCGGCGAAGCGGATTATCGGATCATTGCGGTAGAACCGGCCTCCTGCCCCAGCTTTACCCGCGGCAAATTTGCCTATGACTTTTGCGATACCGGCATGGTTTGCCCGCTGGCAAAAATGTATACCTTAGGCAGCGACTTTATCCCGTCCGCAAACCACGCAGGCGGTCTGCGCTATCACGGAATGAGTGCGATCCTTTCGCAGCTTTATCATGACGGCCTGATGGAGGCAATCTCGGTCAAGCAGACCGATGTCTTTGAGGCTGCAGAATTATTTGCAAGGGTTGAGGGTATTCTTCCGGCGCCGGAGAGCAGCCACGCCATCAAGGCAGCCATTGATGAGGCGATGAAGTGCAAAGAAACCGGCGAGGAAAAGACGATTGTGTTCGGCCTCACCGGAACCGGGTATTTTGACATGGTTGCCTACGAAAGCTTCCACAACGGCACCATGACCGATACCATTCCGACCGATGAAGATATTGCAAAGAGCACTGCAAAACTCCCGGTACTCGAATAACACATCGTCACAGACATAAGAAAAAACGGCAAGTACTTTCTCGTACTTGCCGTTTTTGGCTTTCGCGTTCATTATAGATGCAAGCTCTTTTTTGCTTTTTGTACTCTCTTGAGAGTCATCTATTTTATGATCCAAATTCCGTTTCGGTCTGAGCCTTCTCTTTCAATAACATTTCTATCTTTTCGTGATTTTATGATTGCGGAGATTGTTTTTCGACTCTTTCCTAATTCCATCGACATTGCAGTTGTTGTTATTCTTGGATTATTTTTTAT
>CAKSFQ010000028.1 GCA_934454115.1 uncultured Clostridia bacterium | reverse complement strand
TTGCCGTCCGGCGGAGCCTGGATCCCCGTAATTTGATAGGGCTTTTCGATGGTTCCGCTTCCGGAAAGAATCTGCACATTATCCTCATTGAGATAAAAAGCCGGGCGAACCCCGTCAGAATCATCGACTTCTCTTGCATTGAAACCGGGATAGGCTCCCTCCTCATCCGGATATGCAGGGATGATTAAAACGTTATCGTCACTTTCGTAATCGGAAAACGGATCTGACGCAACACGGTACGACCATGGCGTACGGGTAAAATAGCTGCAATTTAGCTCTTCCTCCTCCGCACAAGGATACCATGCAGGTGCTTCCTCCATTGCCGTCCCCAAATTCTCAGCCAGCTGCGGCGTCATTTTTGCCCAAAGATAGGTATCCCCGAGAATGCTTCGATTTTCCCACACATGATACAACTGCCTATCATCCGGCAAAAACATCATATCATCCACAGATTCATAGCTAATCTTGTCGTAATATTCCCCGGCAAGGGCGATACGGTTATTCGCTTCCCCCCCAGTACTGCATTTCACCGCCCTCGGCACATTCGACATCCATTTTGCCAAGCAAGCTTTTTTGATGGACCTTTTTGATTGCGGCTCGATCCAGAGGTGAAAAGTTTGCATCCGACAAAAAACCCTCCTCACCCAAATAAGAGATCGGGGAAACCGTCCCGCACAACCACTGAATGCCTCTTTTCGGTGCTTTGGAATTTAGCCAGGATCGGAGATTGCTGTCTCCCCAATAGTAACTTTTTTCTTCAGCGGAGCCTCTTTTCCCTCGGCGATGATGGGAACCATAGGAGGAATTGCTCGCCGCCTCGTCATAGACTGCTACACGAATGACCTTGTCGCTCAGCATCAGCTTACCGTATTCATCATCGGCGACATACCGCCAAATCACCGGTGCGGCAAGATAGCTTCCAAACTGAATATAGTCCCCGATCTGTAAATCGGACACCGACCCCGAATCCTTTGCAAATACCGCAGTACAAGGCAAACCGACCGACAGCATAATGACGCTGAGCATTCCGGTAACCCATCGTTTCATCATCATTTCCCCCTTTTGACCGGAAAGTTTTTACAGTCACAGTATACTGCTTTTTCCCAAAAAGTGCAAGGCTTTTTGCAAATTAAAAAAAATATAACATGGCACGCCATGTCACTGCATGATCGTTTATAATACAGATGATAAAATTCTAAATCGAAAAGGAGAATCAAAATGGGAAATGACAAATGGTATGAAACAAATCAGACATATCCGCAAAATCCGAGAGGGTATATGAGTAGTCGACAAGACACTTATTCCGGCAATCGTTGCGCTCGTTGCAACCATAAGCTGAGTGATCCTTCAAAGGTATACGGCGCTTACTGTGCAAGCAGACTTTGAGTAACAGAGTACGGTACGGTCGCATCTGCAGAGGAAGCAAATGGGGAAAAAACAGCCGTACCGCTCGATGGGAAACCTTTGCAGCTATATAACAGTTTTTTATACGGGTTCGTAGAAACTCCGGATTATGACGAACTTATGTATGACACCATCAAACTGGAGCGGTACATTCATGCACTGGGCGGTATAAATCGATCGGATAAAAACCGAAATACCTATCAGATAATTTACGGAGCATGGGATCGACCACCAATAAGAACCGATGTTCCAAATCTGTCTGAAATAATTGGGTCAGCAAATCGCTATAGCAATTATAGCTTTACCGAATTAGATGCCTTGAATTGGTTAATCCAAACTGGCGGCAAAACAAATTTTGTGTTGCAATACCGGGATGCACAAAACATGAAGGATTCTGATAACAATATCGATAATTGGAAAATTAAGGATGAAAGTGCGGCATGGCAAGCAGATGTCATTCATAAGTTTATTAATGTAGCGGAGCGTCTTAATGACTACGGATTAGAAATCGAATTGCCCAAATTTTACGTTGGTGCCGCTGAAAATTATCCAATTTCATTGATTAGTTTAAAAAAAGACAGCGCAACTGGAGATTATGTGTATGATCCCAATGGTCATCCGGGAATTTACGAGCAAGTCCTTGAACGCATGGAGAGCCGAAAAGATGTGATAGCCGGTGCCTATTACGGCGAAGACGGAGTAGATGTTGAATATGCAAAAGGCGTTTCAAACTGGATTCATAATAAAGACGGCGGACAACTTTTGTGGATTCCTTTTTTTCGACTACGTTATGAGGACGATCAGGGAGATGTGAATGCAGATAAATTTTTTGAACGAGTTGAAAAAATAATGAATGAAAATGACTATTCCAGTCGTCCATTATTTAATACCGTTATTTTTCAGCCCGGCACTTTCTTTTTTGAAGGCACGAAAGGATTAAGTCGCAACGAATTCATAAAACTGGCATACAAAGTCTGCAATTGGAACGCTTGCAATCCGAATTCAGGTGGCGTCGCACAACGTACCATGGGAATCGAGATGGAATTTGATATGAGTGCAATTACAGGTCGAGATGACGAAAACTACTCAGTAAGAAACGTGGAAAAACATAAAAAAATTATGGAATATTTGGACATTCTTAAATATCTTCCTGCCAGCACACCGATCGGCGTCTACTCCGGAGGTCCAAGTGAGCAAGGTTACAAAAATCCCTACTTAAATTCTAATCTTCACAATACCGGCAATTACCGGGTACAGGATAGTTGGAGAAGTTATACGGTTGGAAACGGAGTAGCGTACAATGATTTTCCAGGTGCTTATAACGGCAATTTCATCTACGAAATGAATGATTATATTTATCGGGGACTTCGGTATGGTATAGAAATCAGTGATAACCTAAAGAATTTTTTAAATAATTAATCAAGGCTTTTCAAAAAAGTAATTTGTTGGGGCAGCCTCAAAAGTCGGTTGACTTTTGAAGCTGCCCCTTATTATGCAGGGATAGGAAGCATCCGTGCTTTGGCTTAGCCCTCTTGTGCCGCCATCTTTTTATAAACGGCGTATCTTGCAGCCAGATCCTTTTCTGCCTTATCAAAGAGCTGATCTGCGATCTCCGGATAACCCTTCTTCAGCATCAGGTAACGGTTCTCGCCCATCATAAAGTCTTTGACATTGCCGGTCGGCTCTTTAGAATCCAATACAAACGGATTCTTACCCTCGTCTGCCAGCTGCGGATTGAATCTCCACAGATGCCAGTAACCGGTCTCAACGGCCTTCTTCTCTTCCGCGATAGAATTACCCATGCCGCCCTTTGCCTTAATACCGTGGTTGATACACGGTGCGTAAGCGATAATCAGGGACGGACCCGGATATGCCTCAGCCTCCTTGATGGCCTTGAGCGCCTGTGCCATATTTGCGCCCAGCGCAATCTGTGCCACGTACACATAGCCATAGGTGGTGGCAATCATGCCGAGATCCTTCTTCTTTACGCGCTTACCGGAAGCCGCAAACTTTGCAACGGCAGCCGTCGGCGTTGCCTTGGAGGACTGACCGCCGGTGTTGGAATATACCTCGGTATCTACGACAAAGATATTGATATCCTCGCCGGATGCGATCACGTGATCCAGACCGCCGTAGCCGATGTCATAAGCCCAGCCGTCACCGCCGAATACCCACTGCGAACGCTTTACCAGATAGTCGGTTCTGTCTGCGATCTCCTTGATGGCCGGGTTGCTCTGATCTGCATCGGAAATCAAGGCCGCAATCTTATCGGCAGCTTCCTTTGAACCCTTTGCACAATCCTTAGCTGCAATCCATTCTTTAAATGCGGCTGCCAGCTGCGGAGAAACTGCGTCCATTGCCTCATTCATCCGAGCTTCCAAGTTGCCTCTTACCTTCTTGTTTGCCATTACCATGCCGAGACCAAACTCTGCGTTATCCTCGAACAGAGAATTTGCCCATGCCGGCCCTTTGCCATCTGCATCCTTGCAATACGGCATTGACGGTGCGGAGCCACCCCAGATCGAGGTACATCCGGTTGCGTTTGCAACCATCATTCTGTCACCAAACAGCTGCGTAATCAGCTTGATATACGGAGTCTCGCCGCAGCCTGCGCATGCGCCGGAGAATTCCAGATACGGCATTGCAAACTGAGAGTTCTTCACATTAGCTGATTTATCAACCAGGTTTGCCTTGTTTGAAACCTTTTCCATTGCATAGGTCCAATTCGGCTCCTGTGCCTCCGATACATCATCGATCGGTTTCATCACAAGCGCCTTGCCCTTCGGTGCCGGGCAGACATTTGCACAAACGCCGCAGCCCAAGCAGTCAAGCGGAGAAACCTGCATTCTGAATTCCAGACCGTCAAAGTCCTTGCCGACTGCCTTTAAGGTCTCAAAGCCCTCCGGCGCTGCGCTCTTTTCTTCTGCGTTGACCAAAATCGGACGGATTGCCGCGTGCGGACACACCAGAGAACACTGGTTACACTGGATACAAGTCTCCTTCTGCCATTCCGGAACCATAACGGCTACACCGCGTTTTTCAAAGCGGGAGGTGCCGGTTTCAAACGTACCGTCCTCACGGCCGTTAAACACGCTGACCGGCAGCTTGTTACCGCGCTGTGCGTTCACGGGATCAACGATGTTGGCAACAAATGCCGGGCGGTTGCCGGCGCCGGTTTCTTCATCCTTGGCATCCTTCCAGGCAGCCGGAATATCGATCTTTACCAAAGCATCGATCGCGCCGTCTACGGCAGCGCAGTTCATGTTCACAATCTCATCGCCCTTTTTGCCATAGGTCTTTTTGATTGCCTCTTTGATAAGGGTGACTGCCTTGTCAAAGGGAATGACCTCGGCCAGTTTAAAGAAGGCGCTCTGGGTTACCATGTTGATACGGTTCGGGCCAAGTCCTACCTTAACGGCAACATCCACCGCGTTAATGGTATAGAAATGAATCTCATTTTCCGCCAGATAACGCTTTACGTGGCCGGGCAGCTTCTCCTCCAGCTCTTCCGGCGTCCATACGCAGTTGAGCAGGAAGGTTCCGCCCTTCTTCAGACCCTCTAAGATATCATACTGATAAATATATGCCGGCTTATGGCAGGCAATATAGTCTGCCTCGTCCAAAAGATAGGTAGATTTAATCGGGGTTTTACCGAATCTCAAGTGAGACATGGTGACGCCGCCGGACTTTTTGGAGTCGTAGTCAAAGTATGCCTGTGCATACAAATCGGTATTATCGCCGATAATCTTGATGGCGTCCTTATTTGCGCCGACGGTACCGTCGGAACCAAAGCCCCAGAACTTACAGCGGGTTGCACCGGCCGGAGCCGCATTGACTCTCTCGCCAAGCGGCAGAGACAGGTTGGTAACATCATCGCAGATACCGATGGTAAATTCTTCTTTCGGCTGTGCAGCGTCCAGGTTTTTAAATACCGCAACCAGCTGCGTCGGTGTCGTGTCCTTAGAACCAAGACCGAAGCGTCCGCCGATAATCATCGGTGCGCTCTTGCAGTCCTTATACAGGTTGCAGATATCTAAGTATAACGGCTCACCCAAGGAACCCGGTTCCTTGGTTCTGTCGAGAACAGCAATCTTTTCTACCGATTTCGGCATAACATCAAAGAAGTATTTTGCCGAGAACGGTCTATACAGATGCACTTCCAAAACGCCGACCTTTTCGCCCTTTTGATTCAGGTAATCCACTGTCTCCTCCAGCGCCTGACAGACACTGCCCATCGCAACGACAACCTTCTTCGCATCGGGTGCGCCGTAGTAGTTAAACGGCTTATACTCACGGCCGGTAATCTTCGAGATTTCCTTCATGTAATCCGCTACAATATCCGGGATTTCCTCATAGAATTTATTGGATGCCTCTCTGCCCTGGAAGTAGATATCGCCGTTTTGTGCGGTACCGCGCAGCACAGGATGCTCCGGATTTAACGCGCGGTCTCTGAACTCTTTCACAGCGTCCCAGTCAACCAGGCTCTTTAAATCCTCATAATCCATAACCTCAATCTTCTGAATCTCGTGCGAGGTACGGAACCCGTCAAAGAAATGTAAGAACGGAACACGGCCCTTCAGCGCCGCAAGATGTGCCACGCCGCCGAGATCCATAACCTCCTGGACGCTGCCGGATGCCAGCATGGCAAAGCCGGTCTGACGACATGCCATCACGTCCTGATGATCGCCGAAGATGTTCAATGCGTGCGCCGCAATTGCTCTGGCGCTGACATGGAATACGGTCGGCAGCAGCTCGCCGGCGATTTTATACATATTCGGGATCATGAGCAGAAGTCCCTGCGATGCCGTAAAGGTCGTTGTGAGCGCACCGCCCTGCAAAGAGCCGTGTACAGCGCCGGCTGCACCGGCTTCTGACTGCATCTCCACCACCTGTACGGTTTCGCCGAAGATATTCTTTTGGCCTTTTGCGCTCCACTCATCAACATATTCTGCCATTGTCGATGACGGAGTAATCGGATAGATGGCTGCAACTTCGGTAAATGCATACGCGCAATGTGCCGCCGCGCAGTTACCATCCATGGTTTTGAACTTTTTTGCCATAATGATTTTGCCTCCTTGGTATATTTCCTTCAACTTCTATTTTGCACTTCATAGCACGCTGTCTATCAGTATATCATATCCGGACTGAAATTTCAAATGTTTTTTTGCGAAAATCCGAAAAAAACGTAAAATGTCGAAATTTTTTCCATATTCCATCTATTTCCTCATAAGAAAAAGGTCCTGCAAATTGCAAGACCTATTCATGCATACGCATTTCATTAAATTCCTGACGGCTGATTAAGACCTGGCGCGGCTTGGTTCCCTCATAGGGGCCGATAATCCTCCGCTCCTCCATCTGATCGATCAGCCGCGCGGCGCGCTGATAGCCGATCTTAAACCGCCGCTGGAACATGGCAACCGATGCCTGACCGTTATCCAGCACCATCTCCACAGCCTGGAAGAACAGCTCATCCTTCGCCTCGCCGCTGCGGCTCGTCGTCTCATCGTCACTGTCACTGTGCGTGCCGTTTTCCAGATTTGCCGCCACACGCTCCTGTTCCTTTTGGATATTTTCGATGATCTCTTCATCATAGCATGCCTCATACTGCCCCTTGATAAAGTTTACCACCCGTTCGATCTCCTGATCGGACACAAAGTTTCCCTGGATTCGCAGGGGCTTCATCGCGCCGCTGGGGTTGTAAAGCATGTCGCCGCGTCCCAGCAGCTTTTCCGCACCCGGCACGTCCAAAATGGTACGGCTGTCGATCTGCGAGGTCACGTTAAAGGCAATACGGGACGGGATGTTGGCCTTGATGACACCGGTAATAACATTGACGGTCGGCCGCTGTGTCGCAATCACCAAATACATTCCGGCTGCACGCGCCAGGGCGGCCAGACGGTTGATGGCATCCTCTACCTCGCTTTTGGCTGTCATCATCAGATCCGCAAACTCGTCGATGATAATCACAATCTCCGGCAGCTTTGATTCGCTTTCGCCCCGCTCCTCCATCAGCGCGTTATAACCCTTTAGGTTGCGGACGTTGTTATCCTTGAGCAAGTTATAGCGGTTCTGCATCTCTCCCACCGCCCAGTTCAGCGCGCCGGCGGCATGCTTCGGATCGGTCACCACCGGAATCAAAAGATGCGGAATCCCGTTATAAATGCCAAGCTCCACCATCTTCGGATCCACCATGATAAGTTTAACCTCGTCCGGCTTTGCCTTAAAGAGAATACTTAAGATCAGCGAATTGATACAAACGCTCTTTCCGGAGCCGGTCTGACCGGCAATCAAAACATGCGGAAATTTTGCGATATCGGCAATGACGCAGCTCCCGGCAATATCCTTTCCCAGCGCAAACGCCGTTTTGGAAGAAAAGTTCTGGAACTTATCGCTCTCCAGCACCTCACGGATCGGCACGGGGCTTGCCTCTTTGTTCGGAATCTCGATTCCAATGGCGGATTTTCCGGGGATCGGCGCCTCGATACGGATTCCCGGTGCGGCAAGACTCAGTGCGATGTCATCGCTCAGCCCGATGATTTTTGACACCTTGATGCCCACGCCGGGCTGCAGTTCAAACCGCGTCACCGACGGCCCCTGGGTAATATTAATGATTTTTGCATCCACCTTAAAGCTGTGCAGCGTCTCTAAAAGCCGGTTTGCCTTTTCTTCCAGTTCGGCACGCACCTCCTGGCGCGACCGCTTTCTCGGCTTGGGCGGATCCAAAAGATCCAGGGTCGGCATATAATATTCCATCATGCGGGGCGGCACAGCATTCGCCCTTTCAATTTCATTTTCGATGCGCTCTGCCGGGGTCATCTGACTCGGATTCTCGGTTTCCATACGGCGGCCTGCGACCACGGCGCGATCCAACGGCACACCGGCCTCCATGGCCGCCTTGGTTGACGGCGCGGCAACATCCTCCAGCTTCGCCTCACTCGGCGGCGTAAAGACCGGATCCTCATCCTCCGGATTCTCCCGCACAACCACCTTGCCGTCTGCCTCGGTCCTCGGCAGTTCGCTGATGGTGCCCGTTTTCATATTATCCAGCCGAAACGGCAGTGTGTCCGAAAGATCTGCCTCCGGCTCCTTATCTTCTGCAGGCAAAATGTTCTTCAGCAGTTCATCATCTTCTTCAATCACAAAGCGCTTGGGCGGCTCCGGCGCATCATCCGCATCCTTAGGCCCCGACTCCGCGTGCTTTTCCCGCATGTCCGGGATGGTCTCGCCCCCGGAAAAATAGTCGTCAAAAAAAGGACTTTCCTTTTTCTTTCGGGAATGCTCCGATATATCCTCCGGCTCCTGCTGCCGCCGATCCCTGCGACTAAGGCGGCCGGCGCCAAAGCCCCGTTCGGGTGTATCGTCCTCATCCGGGTCCATTTCAGCCGAAGCATTGGCGTGTTCATGCATCCGCCCGGACTTTTTGCGCAGCACACCGCACAGCTTGCGAAACGCCGCCTCAACCGAAACCCCGGTCAGCAAAATGCCCAGTATCAGTTCCAGGGCAATTGCAAGCACCCAGGTACCCGCAACACCGATCAGCATCACCAGCAGCTTACAGATTCCGCCGCCGATCACACCGCCGCCAATACCGCTGATGCCATTTTGATAGAGCATTACCACCTGATCCGTCCATCCGCCCGATACCGCCGCGCGGTCTCCGGCGGACAGAGAAACCAGAATCGAAGTACAAAGAATCAGTCCAAACAGTAAAAAGAACCGCGGTGCATTTTTCCTTCCCTCTTTATTGACAAAGACCCAAAATCCCGTCAAAATAATAAAGATACAACTGATCGCGCTGGAGAATCCAAGCAGCCCGTAAAAGAAATCCTTTAAAAAGCCGCCTACCGCACCGGTCGCTTCGGTCAAAAAAGCGAGCAGCAAAAAGATACCGCCGGCAATGACGATAATCCCCTTGATTTCATTGGACAGCGTCTTTTTTTCAACCGGCGGCTGTCCTTTTGTCCTTACCGCGGCACTGCGCGCTGCCGCCGACTGCCCGGTTTTTTTTGCCGGCTTTTTCCCGCTTGCGGCCGGCTTTGCCGCACGGCTTTTCTGCGGCGGCGCACTGCTTCTGCGCGCGCTTTCCTTTCCCTTTGTCTTTTGTGCCACGCTATCGCACCCCTTCTATTTTCTGGCCTGCCGCCTTATCAAAAGAGACAAAGCGACAAAAATCCCATTTTCTATTATCCTATTATACCATAAACCAAATCACAAAAATATTACAGTTTGCTTTCATTTTTCTGTTTTCGTTTCCAACGCCCCTGTGATTTCGCCTGTTTTTCCGGGTTTTTACAGGGATTTTCCTTGCTTTTGACCGCAAAATGTGGTATGATGACAAAAAAAGGAGAGAGCCATTATGAAAATCAGCGATTTGTTAAAGTCAAAGAAAATCACCGTGTCCTGCGAACTGTTTCCGCCAAAGCAGGGCGGCGCACTGGATAATGCAAAGAATATTGTGCACGAAATGGCAGCGCTGCAACCGGATTTTATGAGCGTGACCTACGGCGCCGGCGGCACCAACGCTGCCAACACGTTGGAGCTTGCCGATGCGGTGCAAAATGTCAACGGCGTCACGGCGCTGGCGCACCTGACCTGTATTGCCTCCGAACAGCCGAAAATCCGAGAGGTTTTAACCAATCTCAACGAGCACGGCATCGAAAACATTCTGGCTTTGCGCGGCGATCTGCCGCAGGACAGCGGGCTTGCACTGTCCACCCAATTTCATCATGCCAGTGATTTAATGAAGGAAATCCGGGATTTTGGCGGATTTTGTATCGGCGGCGCCTGTTACCCGGAGGGACACCCCGAATCCCCGTCCTTAGATTTTGACATCGACCAGTTAAAACGCAAGGTAGAAAACGGCTGCGATTTTCTGACGACTCAGATGTTTTTTGACAACGACATTCTCTATCACTTTATGTACCGTTTGCTGCGTGCCGGGATTCAGGTTCCGGTCATTGCCGGGATTATGCCGGTTACCAACGCCAAGCAGATTAAGCGTATTTTAAGCCTGTCCGGCACCGCACTGCCGCGGCGGTTCCGCATGATCGTGGATCGTTTTGCCGACCAGCCGGAGGCCATGAAACAGGCCGGCATCGCCTACGCGACCGAGCAGATGATTGATCTGTTTGCAAGCGGTGTCAACCATGTACATATTTATACCATGAACCGCCCCGACATCGCCGGGAGCATCATGCAGAATCTGTCCGCTATGATCCGATAAAGAAATGCAGTGCAGGCAGACAATCCCATACCGGCAGTACCTTGTCTTGCTGATTTTAATCTGCGCCGGCGTTTTTCTTGTGAACCGAAAGAGCGTAATCCAAGCCCCGATTTTGGGAGGCGAATATCCACTTTCGGTTCACCGAAAAACATGTACAAATCTTTTCCGCTGGTATTGACAGACGCTGCTTGTCGTGCTATACTAGAGGGGATAGTTATGCAGGCGTAGTTTAGTGGCAAAACATCAGCTTCCCAAGCTGAGGTTGTGGGTTCGATTCCCATCGCCTGCTCCAAAAATCGGCAAGCTAAAATCTGCTTGCCGATTTTTATCATTGTTTTTTACGATTTATGCTTTCCCAAAAGCGGCGTCTTTTCATATTGCCGCCATTACCTTCCTTTTAAGCCGGCTCCGCGATACCGATAAAGATAATTTTTTGTTTTTTTGCAAAAAAAGGGTTGACAAGCCATAAAAGGCGTGGTATACTGATAAAGTCGCTGTGAGAGAGCAGCGCATTGATAAACTCCGGAGGGGTTCCCGAGTGGCCAAAGGGGGCAGACTGTAAATCTGTTGCGTCTCGCTTCGATGGTTCGAATCCATCTCCCTCCACCAAAGCAGCTAAAACCGCCGTTTTTACGGCGGTTTTTTATTTCATCCCCGAAAAATCCCAAAAATGTATTGACGAAAACAGAAAGATATGGTACAATTAGTTTGCGGAAGAGTGTTCGTATAGAAAGGATTTGGCGAATATGAAACGATGGCGTAAAATCAATATATACATTTACTCGATATACATTTACTCGCGGCGTAGGCGTAGGTTTGCTTTTTTCCGTTATTCGTACGCGGGTATTTGTTAAGGTGCATTCGTTTTCAAAATATTTTGAAAGCGAGTGTACCTTTTTGTTTTTCCGCCGAAGGCATTATCAACGACTCCATACTCGAAAGGGGTGTGCAGCCCATGAAAGAAAAAAAGCCGGATATTCGCACTCCGGCATAAACAGAAAGCTGCGAAAAATCCGATAAATCACGAAAAGGAGGTCGCGATTTATGAAAGTCAAAACAAACAAACTGTTTTCGATTTTGCTTTGTATGACAATACTGTTTTCGCTCGTGCCGATGACAGTATTTGCGGACGATTCAAGATCCGCAAAGACTACAGATGAGTCAAAGGCTGTAAAAATCACAAACGAGTCAAAGGCTGAAAAAATCACAACTGAGTCGAAGGCTGAAAAGATTACAAATGAGTCAAAGGCTGAAAAGATTACAGATGAGTCAAAGGCTGGAAAGATCACAACTGAGTCGAAGGCTGAAAAGACTACGAACGCATCGACGACTGAAAAGGTAACAGACGATTCAAATTCATCGAAGATTACAAAAGACTCGGGAAAAATTACGGACGAGGCAAAATTTATCTCTTTGGAGGAAGCAAAAGAAATTGCACTCAAAGACACCGGGCTTGACAGAAATAAACAAAAAATAACGTTTACCAAAGAGGAGTTGAGCCGTAATCAAGGCAGGCCCTGCTATCTGTTGGATTTTTATACAGGGGAAAACCAGTATCACTATGAGATTGACGCAAAAACGGGCGAAGTTATCTACGGCAGAAAATATATCCTACTTGCCGACGCAAAAAAGATTGCCATTGATGATGCCGGCTGCACCGAAAGAGTAACTTTTTTGGAAGAAGAATTGGTAGACGGCGGCATCAAAACACCGTATTATCTGCTTGTCTTTACAGACAATAGGACACAGTGGACTTATCGTATCAATGCAGTCAGCGGCGCTATACTTGAAAAGAAAGAGAAAAATATTGGCGAGTCGGATTTTATCTCTTTGGAAAAAGCGAAGTCCATCGCGCTCAGGGATGCCGGACTTGTTGAAAATGCAGAAAAGATCGTATTCACCAAGGAGGAACTGATCCGTAATCAGGGCAAGCCCTATTACCTGTTGGAGTTTTACACCGGTAAATATCAGTATCACTATGAGATTGACGCAAAAACGGGCGAAATCGTCTACGGCAGAAGATATATTCTTCTTGCCGATGCAAAAAGGATTGCCGTTGATGATGCCGAATGCACCGAAAGGGTAACTTTTTTGGAAGAAGAATTGATAGACGGCGGCATTAAAACACCGTATTATCTGCTTGTCTTTACAGACAATAGGACACAGTGGACTTACCGAATCAATGCGATAAGCGGCGCTGTGATGGGAAAACATATTGAGGACATCAGCGGTGCAAATTTCATTTCTTTGGAAGAAGCAAAAGAAATTGCACTCAAAGACGCCGGGCTTGACAGAAACAAACAAAAAATAACGTTCACCAAAACTGAGCTGAGCCGTAATCAAGGCAGGCCCTGCTACCTGTTGGATTTTTATACAGGGGAAAATCAGTATCACTATGAGATTGACGCAAAGACGGGCGAAGTTATCTATGGCAGAAGATATATCCTGCTTGCCGACGCAAAGAAGATTGCTGTTGATGATGCCGGCTGCACCGAAAGAGTTACCTTTACCGAAGAAACGTTGGTAGACGGCGGTATCAAAACACCGTATTACCTGCTTGTCTTTACAGACAATAGGACACAGTGGACTTACCGTATCAATGCGGTCAGCGGCGCTATACTCGAAAAGAAAAGCAAAAACACCGATGAGCCGGATTATATTTCTTTGGAGGAAGCAAGGAAAATTGCACTCAAGGACGCCGAGCTTGACAAATACGCACAAAAAATTGTGTTTACCAAAGCCGAGCTGAATCATTATCAGGGCAGGCAATGCTATCTGCTGGAGTTTTATACCGGTAAAAATCAGTATTACTATCAGATTGACGCAAAAACGGGAGAAATCATCTACGGCAGAAGATATATTCTGCTTGCCGATGCAAAAAAGATTGCCGTTGATGATGCCGGCTGCACCGAAAGGGTAACTTTTTTGGAAGAAGAATTGGTGGACGGCGGCATTAAAACACCGTATTATCATCTCGTATTTGCAGACAATAAGACGCGGTGGACTTACCGAATCAATGCAGTGACGGGCAGCATACTCAAAAAAAAGCAAAAGGACATCAGCGCAAAATCCGACAGTGAGTGGGAAAATCCATTCGGCGATGTTAAAAAAAGAGATTGGTTTTACCTTTCGGTGAAATTCGCATATGATTTTGGTTTGATGAAGGGCACCACCGAGATGGAATTTTCACCGGACTCTTATGTGACCAGAGCGATGTTTGTCATGATTATCTATCGTATGGAAAAAGAGCCGCAAGCCGGAGGCTCCATATTTGTGGATGTTGAAATCGGCGGTTATTACGACAGGGCAGTTGCCTGGGCAAACGCAAACGGCATTGTTTCCGGTGTATCGAAAGACCGTTTTGCGCCGAACGATCCGATTACCCGTGAACAGATGGCAACCATCCTTTACCGCTACGCAAATTTCAAGGGATATGACGTAGAATCAAACGGCAATACGGCATACACCGATCACAACTCTATTTCCGGCTATGCGAGAAATGCGGTAAGCTGGGCGGCTGCAAACTTACTTATGAAGGGCAATGCCGACGGCAGCTTTTTGCCGAATGCAAGTACGACAAGGGCGCAGGCTGCTGCCGTATTTACCCGTATGATTGAAAATCTGGAATAAAGCGCTGACCGTAAAATACGAAATCATTTCAAATTCCTAATCCGCTGTTTTTGAAGAGATTGACGAAATAACGGCAACGCTTGCACACACCTCCTTAAAAGGCAACCGAAAAAATCGGCTGCCTTTTTTCCTATCCAAAATAAGATCATTTCGTATAAACAGCAATAAACACAAGAAGGGAGCGCGTCCATATTCCCGGACTATCTTCCTATTGATAATCCAAGAATATCCGCACTCCCTATCAATTTAAGCAGATAAACTTTCAGCCTTTGCAGAGCAAATCCTTATTTACCCTTGCTGCTTGCGTTTTGCTGATACTCGGTGTATTTGGTCTGGAAATCGGTGGACGCCTGTTCCACACTGCTTAAGATATCCTTAACCGAAATCTTAGCCAGTACGCTGTTTTTGGTATTTACCTTTGCATTCGCCTTCCAGTAACCTTCCAGCTCGTACTGACCGGCAATTCTTTTAATGATGTGATAGCCGTGCTCTGTTTCAACCACGTCACTGATCTCGTCAATGCCAAGGCCGAAGGACGCCGTCTCAAACGCCTCCGACATCTCGCCGGGGCCAAAAGTATAGCCTCCCGCCGGCTCTGCCGTGTCCTCGTTATACTCTCCGATCAGGGCGTCAAAATCCTCACCGTTCTTCGCGCGTGCAAGCACTTCTTCTGCCTTGGCACGCTTATCCTCGGCCGGCGCTGCATCCTGCGCCTCTGCGTTTTCACCGGTTGCAGCAGCCTCGGAATTAGCAATCAAAATGTGCTTTACGGTTGCCTTATCGGTCGGCGCGTACTGCGCCAGGACGGAACGATCCTCCGGATAATACTTATCCGGGTTCTCTTCCATATCGGTCTTTACGGCGCTCATGAGGTTGGACTGCACAATCTTGCGGATGTACTGCTTGGTGGAATTTAAGCCCTGTGCCTTTGCGTTTAAGTTCACCAGTTCTTCGCCGTACACGCTCTCCATCTGCTGTACCTGCATTTTTGCAGAATCCGTTGCTTCCTTTTCGTTCCATTCCATGCCGCTCTTGATTCCGGCATTCATCAAAAGCATCTCACCGACTGCGGTATCGAGTGCATTCTCTTTTACGATGTCGGCTGCGGTTTTGCCGTCCTCAGCAACCTGATCCCAGTCATACTCGGTCGGGGTCTTTACCGTGCCGCCGTTTTTGTCAAAATATTCCATTGCGGCCGCATAGACGTAGTAGTTCATATCCATATCGGTAACCGTCATGCCGTCTACCGAGGCAACCTTTTTGCCCTCCGGTACACTCTCTACCCAGCCGGGAATCTGGAGGCACAAAAGCAATACCAATGCGCCGACAATCGCCGTTCCGACCAAGGAAAGCACCAGGTTGGTCACCGTCAGCGTCACCTTTTTCGGTTCCTTGACCGGCTCTGCAAAGTTTGCATCGTTCCAGCTGGGGTCCTCGTCCGCGCCGTCAAATGCGGTGTCCTCGTTCTCTTCTCCGTCGGCAGTCTCCTGTCCTGCGTCAGCCAAAGCGGCGTCCTCTTCTGCAGCAGCGGCATCAATCTCATCCTGCACTTCTTCTGCGGCCGACGCGATCTTTTCGCTCACGTCCCGGCGCACCTTTTCCTGCATTTCAGAGATATCCGCTCCGCCTTGCAGATCCTTGTTCTCGTTTTCCACGTTTAACACTCCTTTTTTTGGTTAACATCCATTCGGATTTTCCGAACTGTCTCGTGCTCTCTATTATATAACATATTGTCTTCAATTTCCAGTCTTTTTTTATAAATTTTCAAACAATTTAAAAAATATTCATATTTTTTCGGATTCTTCTGTGGTGCAAAGCGTCTTTAACACCTCAAAAATCGCCGCAAAATAGGCCTTTTCTCCACCGGTCTCCGGCTTTTTGAGCTTTTGATGAAGTTTTGGTTCTTTGCTGCCGGGAAGAAAAAATTCCTTCGGCCGTGCCTGTACCAGCTGTAAAAGCCGTGTGAAATCCGGAAGGTGTTTTTCATCAAATCGATAGATCACCTTGTCGCCGCTGCCCAAAATTTCTGTCACGGCGGCCTTTTGCGCCGCTGCCTTGAGCCTTGCAACCTCCATCAGCTGATAAACGCTTTGCGGCACTGTGCCGTAGCGATCCTCGATCTCGTCATAGGCGTCATAGAGCTCGTCCTGATTTTTGATGGCGGCAATCCGCTTATAGGCCGAAATCCGCTGACTGTGGTTGGTGATATACCCGTTCGGAATATACGCCGACACCGGAAGATCAATGGTGGTCTCGGTCTGCGGCACAGCTTCCTCGCCCTGCTGCTCACGCACTGCCTGCTCCAATAATCTACAATACATTTCGTAGCCGACCGCCTCCATATGCCCGTGCTGCTGCGCCCCGATCAGATTCCCGGTGCCGCGGATCTCAAGATCCTGCATCGCGATTTTAAACCCGGATCCAAACTCGGTAAATTCTTTAATGGCAAGCAGCCGCTTCTCTGCCTCCGGCGTGAGTATCTTGTCCTTGCGAAAGGTCAGATACGCATAGGCCAGGCGGTTGGAACGCCCGACCCGTCCGCGCAGCTGGTATAGCTGCGCAAGTCCCAGACGATCCGCATTTTCAATGATAATGGTGTTGACATTGGCAATATCCAGTCCGGTTTCAATGATGGTAGTGCAGACCAGAACATCAATTTCGCCCTCCGACACGCTCATCATGATTTCTTCCAATTCACGCTCGCGCATCTGCCCATGTGCAACCGCCACCCTCGCCTCCGGCGCCATCTCAGCGATGCGGTTTGCCGCCTTATAAATGCCCTCCACGCGGTTATAAAGGTAATAGACCTGGCCGCCGCGGCCGATCTCACGGGAGATGGCCTCCCGGATGACGTCCTCCTCATACTCCAATACGTAGGTCGCCACCGGGTAACGCTCGCTGGGCGGCTGGGTCAGCAGACTCATATCCCGGATTCCGCTCAGGCTCATGTGCAGTGTTCTTGGAATCGGCGTAGCCGACAGGGTCAGTACATCGACCTCTTTTCGGATTTCCTTCAATTTTTCCTTGTGCGCAACGCCAAAGCGCTGCTCCTCATCGATCACCAAAAGCCCCAGCTTATGAAAATGAATGTTCTTGCCCAAAAGCTTATGGGTACCGATTACAATGTCGGTCTCGCCGGTCTCAAGCCCCCGTATAACCTCTTTTTGCGCCGTGCCGGTCACAAACCGTGACAGCATTCCGACCGTGATGGGATAATGCATCATGCGCTGCCTAAAGTTATGAAAGTGCTGCGCCGCCAAAATGGTGGTCGGTACCAGATAGGCTACCTGATATCCGCTCATGACCGCCTTAAAGGCCGCACGCATCGCGACTTCTGTCTTGCCGTATCCCACATCGCCGCACAAAAGCCGATCCATGGGATGCGGCTTTTCCATATCCGCCTTGACTTCCTCAATGCTGCGCAGCTGATCGTCCGTCTCCTCATAAGGAAAGGCCGCCTCAAAGTCACGCTGCCACTCGCTGTCCTTGAAAAACGCAATGCCGGGAATTTGACTGCGCTTGGCATAAAGCGCAATCAATTCTTTTGCCATATCCTTGGCAGCCGTTTTGACACGCTGCTTGGTATTGCTCCACTCGGCGCCGCCCAGTTTATTGACCCTGATCCTGACGCCCTCGGCCGCTGTATGCCGAAACACCATGTCCATCTGGTCGGTGGGCACGTATAAAACATCGCTGCCCCGATACTGAATCTTTAAATAGTCCTTGCGCACCCCGTCCACATAAAGCTGCTCAATCCCCGTATAAACGCCGATACCGTGGTTTTGATGCACCACATAGTCTCCCGGATTCAGATCGGTAAAGCTGGATATCTTTTCGCCCTGCGGCCGCGCACTGCGCCGCTTTTTCTTTTTTTCGCCGCCAAAAATCTCCCGATCGCCGATCACCGCCGTCCGAATCAGCGGATAGTCAAAGCTCCGTCCGATGCTGCCGGACGATACCACAATACCGCCGGGAGAGGGAAGCTTTTGAAGCGTCTCCTGATAACTGCATCGAATCTGTTCCTCCTCCAGCTGCGCTGCAAGCCTTTGCGCACGCAGCGGTGACCCGGCAAGCAAAACGGTGCGGTATTTCTCCTTCTGGTAAAACCGCAGGGTATCGCAGAGAAATTCCAGTTTGCCCTGAAAACCGCCGAGGCTTTTACAGGTAAAGCTATGCATCCGTACCGGGCGGTAATCCG
Organism: uncultured Clostridia bacterium; assembly: GCA_934454115.1. GTDB lineage: Bacteria > Bacillota > Clostridia > Monoglobales > Monoglobaceae > Ructibacterium. The sequence goes on along the minus strand of CAKSFQ010000028.1, from coordinate 5,086 downwards.
GCGAGGTACGTGCCACGCCACTCAGGCCGATCAGACGTTTTTCGATCCGCCGCACCGCCGCCGGATAGGGGAGCGTATACGATACGTCGCCGCGCGGAATCATGCCGCGCTCCGCCATATCCAAAACGTCCTCGCTCTGCTGCCGCGTCAGCTGCTCGGTTTTCTCCCGGATGCGTGCTGCCTCGTCCCAGAATATCAGTGCGTCCTTTGGCAGATAGTCAAGAATTGTCGGAACAGTGTCATAGAGATACGGGATATACTTATCCAGCGACGCAAAAAGCAGCCCCTCCTCCAGTCTTTCGATGTCACGGGATAGGGTTTTGGCTAATTTTTCCGCCGTCTCGACGGACGGTTTGATCCCCTTTTGCAGCTCTCTTAGCTTTTCGGTCAGCAAAGATCGCTCCGTGTCCGATAAAAGCAGTTCTCTTGCCGGCAGAATCTCGATGCACTCCAGCTTATCCACGGTGCGCTGCGATTCCGGGTCAAAGGAACGCACCGAATCGATCTCGGTGTCAAAAAACTCAACCCGAACCGGCAGACCGCCGCTCCCCGCAAAGGGAAACACATCTAAAATTCCGCCGCGCATACTGAACTGGCCGGGACCCTCGACCATTTCCTCGCGGCGGTAGCCAAGGACGGTCAGCCGGACAGCAATCTCCGAAAGCTCCATTTCCTCGCCGACCGTCAGCTGCAAGGCGAGCTTTTGGCAGGCCGCCTTCGGGAGCGTTGCCTGCAGCATTGCCTCCGCCGTGCAGACCACACAAAAAGACTCGTCCTTTAACATGTGCCAAAGAACCGAGAGCCGCTGTCCGGTTACGTCCTGTCCCTTTGCCTCGACATCATAAAATAATAAATCCGTCCTCGGATACAGGTGTACGATATCTCCCAAAAAGAACTTTAAATCCGCGTACAGCTGTCTGGCCGTACTCTCATCGGCCGTCACAACCAGCGCCGGCTTTTGCTGCGACTTCATCACACAATCAATAAGGTGTGCCCTGACAGAGTCCGACACACCCGTAACGCCGACCGGCATATTTTTTTTCTGAATATCCTGCACAAGATCGCCGAACTCGGCAAGTCCCTGCATCATCTCTAAAAAAGCATCCATCATCTCTCACCCAACCTAATATCAGGTTAACCGTTAAAACGGTTCATTGCCGCCGCCGCGTCCTCTCTGATCATGACCTCCACTGCGTCTGCCGCACGGATCACCGTCTGAATCAGAATTTCGGTCTCCTCTTTGCTAAAATGCCCAAGGACAAAATCCTTGCAGTCAAAGTCCTCGTGCCGCGGCTGTCCAACACCGATTTTAATCCGCGGAAAGACATCGGTATTTAACTGATAAATAATATTTTTAATGCCATTATGTCCGCCGGCGCTCCCCTTTTCCCGGATGCGAAGCTTCCCGGTAGGAAGTGAAACATCATCATATATCACGATGATCTCTTTCGGACCCAGCTTATACCAATCCCTAAACGCACGCACACTCTCGCCGCTTAGATTCATATAGGTCTGCGGCTTTGCCACAACCACCCTTTCGCCGCCGATGCGCCCCTCGCCAAAGACGGCGCGGAACTTTTCTTTCTTCATGCTGATGTCATACTTGGCACAAATCGCGTCAACCGCCTCATAGCCGATGTTGTGGCGCGTGCCGACATATTCCCGGCCGGGATTTCCCAGCCCGACGATCAAGTACATATCCTACGAATCCTTTCTTCTGTTTTTCTTCACCCAGCCGTCCTTGTTGACCTGCCTTGCCCTGGCAATTGCCAGTGCATCCTCCGGCACCTCATCGGTAATGGTTGAGCCTGCCGCCGTATAAGCGCCCTTTCGCAGCGTCACCGGGGATACCAGGTTGCTGTTGCAGCCGATAAAGCAGTCGTCCTCAATCACGGTACGGTGCTTTTTGATGCCATCATAGTTAACCACCACCGTGCCGCAGCCAAAATTCACTCTCTCACCCACATCGGCATCCCCGACATAGGTAAGATGCGCAATTTTGGTGCCGTCGCCGATGGTCGCGTTCTTCACCTCAACAAAATCGCCAACCTTGTTGCCGCTGCCGATGACCGATCCGGGTCTGATATACGCAAACGGCCCCACACTGGTGTCCGAGCCGATTTTGGAATCCAGTACCACCGAGGACTGGATTTCGGTACGGTCACCCACCTTTGCATTTTTCAATCTCGTGTTGGGGCCGATCACACATGCCTCGCCGATCTCCGTCTCGCCCTCTAAGATGGTGCCCGGATAAATCACCGTGTCCATACCGACAGTTGCGCCGTACGCCGCGCGTACCGAATCCGGGTTTAAAACAATCGCGCCGCGGCGCATCAGTTCATGCACCGTGCGGCGGTTTAGGATCGCATCCGCCTTGGCGAAAAGAATGCGGTCGGTCACCGCAATTCCCTCCTCCTGATCTGCCGGGTATATCTCTGCTGCCTCGCCGTTTTGCAGCAAATGCTGCACCGCCGCGGCAAAGGGGCATTCCGCCTTTGCCGACTGCGCCGCATCGCGGCAGATGCGGCGCAGTGCGCCGATATCAAAGAGGTACGCTGCCGCACAGGAGGCCACCTCCATTTCAGTCTCTGTAAAACCGACCGTCTTTGCGGCGCAAATCACCGTTGCAACGCACTGTTTTTTTTCATGAACGGTAAGCGCCGCGCGCAGCGTCTCGCCCGTAAGGGTCGGCCGATCGCCGAAAAGCACCAAAACGCTGCCCGTCTGCCCTTTGGGGATGCCGTCTAACACCGATGCGATTGAAAAGGCATCGTTTGCTGTCGCATAGTCTGCCGCATCGCCGAGATGTGCCTTGATTGCATCGCCCCGCGCCCCGGTAACAACCGTGCAGTTTTCCGCACCGGCGGTCTTTGCCGCATCCAGCGCCCAATCAATCAGCGGCCGATCCGCCGCCTTTAACAAAAACCTGCTCTGCCGAAAAACCTCCTGTTTTTCGTCCGCTGCCATAATCACACTGCGATATAACATAAATTTGCCTCCGTTTTCAATTTGCCGTGTCAGTACGAACGCAAGATTGGATTCGCACCTCTATACCTAACGTTAGTATACCACAAAATTCCAAAAATGCAACCAATCTTTTAAATTTCACCCTTTACGACCGTTGCGGCCGCTGCGGCATACACCGCTTTGGCGCCCGCACCGCGCAGCGCCCTGGCACATTCCTGTATGGTCGCCCCGGTTGTGGTAATATCATCAACTAATAAAATGCATTTTCCTTTCACGGCGTTCTTCTTTCTGACTGCATAATTACCGCGGACGTTCGCCCGTCTCTCCCGCTTGGAGAGCGCACTCTGCTTTTTACGGTTTTCGCTTTGATATAGACCGCCGCCAAGATAAGGCAGTTCCATCTGTTTTGCTACCGCCGCGGCGAGTGTCTCCGCCTGATCGTACCCCTCTTTGCGCATGCGCTCCGGCCTTGGCGGCACGCTGACAACGGCGTCAAAGCAAACATCGCCAAGATCATGGGATAGAACCGCACCGATATGTGCGGCAAAAACCTTGGCAAAGCTTTGGTACCGCTCCCGTTTAAAGAGAATCAACGCCTTTTTCACCGCCCCCTCATACAAGTACGGCACACAAATCCGTTCAAAGGCAAAATCCATGCGGCCGTCACACTCGGCACAATAACGCCGGTGTACCGCCATCGGTCTGCCGCAGCGGCCGCAGCGCGGATACGCCATGGTAAACGGCAGCTTTTGCATACAGGTATGACACACCGCAATCTTGGTTGTCACCGGCATCAACCGTCGGCAAAAGACGCAGCGGCACGGAAACAAAAAGTGCAGCGCGACATTTTTTACTGCCCTTAAGAATGTGTTTCGCTCTGTGTCCTTCATGATTTTGCGCCCCCTTATTTCGATGTTATTTTACACCTGTTTTTCCGATTTTGCAAATCTTTTCTTTTGTTGTCGATTTTTCTTGTATGGAAATAAATGGGAAATACTTTTTCTATGTTATGATAAATAGGTCAAACAGAAAACGAAGGAGGAGCATTATGGAGATTCGTATCGAATCCATTGGCACAACGCTGGTGGTAAAGCTTTCCGGTGAGATCGACCAAAGCTGTGCAGAAGAAATCCGCAGCGATATCGACCGCGAAATCACGCTGCGGCACGTCCAAAATTTGATTCTGGATTTTGCGGCCGTTGATTTTATGGATAGTTCGGGGCTAGGCATGATTATCGGCAGATACAAGCAGATGAAGGCACGCGGCGGCAAGACCATGATTATCCGCGCAAAACCGCAGGTGGACAAGATTTTATCCCTGTCCGGGCTAAAAAAAATTATTGAATGCGGTTAGGCATAAGAGAATCGAACCCCACGCGGTTCAAAAAGGCAAATTTGTCACAATAATGCGCCCAATGCTCGTCAATACGTCAGTATTGATTGCGCTTTTGCCTTTTCTTGCAAAAAATTTGCTCTTTTTGGACTCGCAGACCCAATGCGCCGAAAAATTTTTGTTCAGCTGCTCTTGCAGGGTGAAGCAAGGCTTGGCGCCTTACAAGTCCCGAAAGAACGGCTGAGCGGAAATTTAACAAGCATTGGGCGCATGTGTTCGAGTCTCTTATACCTAGCCAAAAGGGCATGATTCAAACGATAAGGAGGAACACAATGGATAACTATATGAAGTTGAAATTTCCCGGCAAAAGCCGCAATGAGGCCTTTGCCAGAGCGGTAGCCGGCGCGTTTGCCGCACAGCTGGATCCCACCTGTGAAGAGCTTGCCGATATTAAAACCGCCGTTTCAGAGGCGGTAACCAATGCCATCGTCCACGGTTACGCAAAGCAGCGCGGCGAGGTCGAGATGACCTGCCGCATTCAGGGCGATATGTTTTTGGTTACCGTCACGGATCAGGGCTGCGGTATTGAGGACATCGACCTTGCCATGCAGCCGCTCTATTCCGGTGCGCCCGGCGAGGAACGCAGCGGTATGGGCTTTACCGTCATGGAAAGCTTTATGGACACACTGAAAGTAGATTCTGCGCCGGGCGCCGGAACAAGCGTCACCATGACAAAACGGATCGGAATGGGCTTTTATGAGTAAATTTGAAAAAAATAATGACGTC
>CAKSFQ010000027.1 GCA_934454115.1 uncultured Clostridia bacterium | reverse complement strand
CCTGCGATAATATAATGCAGGTTTTTGTTTTCGATTTTTGCCATTGCCTCAATAATTGTTCGATGATTTTTCAGTTTACGAAGCTCTCCGACCGATATAAGAACCGTATCGCTCTCCTTTATCCCAAACTCACGGCGCACCCTGCTTTTGTCCGGGCGGCTGTCTTCGATCCTTTCCAAATCCACACCGATTCCGTCTATGTGAACGATTTGTTTTGCTTTGAATTTTTTTGACGCTCTTTCATAGTCCTCACGGTTAATCGTAACCAAAACATCGGTGATATGCGCCAGCAATCTTTCAACGGGGTAAAAGATAAGCCAAGCCAATTTTGAACTGCCCCTAAAAAAGTGAAATCCGTGCGCAATGTAAATGACTTTGGTTCCCTTTTTTCTCGCGTCTCTTGCGGCAAGTCTGCCGATCACGCTGCCGATGGGGGTATTGCACTCTATAATATCAAAATTTCCGTTGTCTATGACTGCTTTCAGCATTTTGTATGCCTTGACATTGCTCGCTGAAAACGGATTTCTATTAAAAGGAATGTCTATATATAAATCGCAGTCCGGAATACTTACCATACCGTCCTCATAATCGTTTTTTGCGGCAACCACCGTTTTGTAACCGCATTCTTTAAACATTTTTATGTATGGCAAATGAAACGTGTTGATGTGCGTTTTTACCACCGTAGCTATAAACAATATTTTCTTCATTTGCCGCTGCCCCACTTTGGCCCCTTTTGTCCATCCCCCCTTATCACAACGGCAACCGTTAATAGCAGTATTTTTATATCCAATAAAAGCGAACGATTTTTTATATATTCTATATCGTATTTGATTTTTTCCTCCGGTCTTAAAAACAGACCGGTTATCTGCGCAAGCCCTGTAATGCCCGGCTTTACCATAAGTCTTTGTGAAAAACCATGAATATAGGCCTCAAAGCATTTATAAAAAACCGCTCTTTCCGGGCGCGGCCCCACAAGCGACAAATCACCCGCAAGGCAGTTAAATAGCTGCGGTATCTCATCAAATTTTGTTCTTCTTAAAACCCTGCCGACCGCCGTCAGCCGTTCATCATCCTCGCCGAGTGACCAGCGGATTCCGTCCTCCTCGGCATTTTCAACCATTGTTCTGAATTTATATATGTAAAACCGCTTACCGCCGAGTCCGAGCCGTTCCTGTCTGTATATCGGGTTTCCCTTTGACGTTACCGCCACGCATATATAGGTAATAATCATTGGGATCAGAAGAAGTATCACTCCGAAAAGCGCAGCGATCATATCAACCGCTCGCTTTATAAAGCCGTATATCGGTTTTGGCGGCAGACAGGTTATTTTTTCAACCTCATATATTTCATCCGTTCTTGTAAACGGCAATATTACCTTTTCGGTATTGCTTTTTATTACGGTTTCCATCACAACCATCTCCTTTCTTCAATTTGTGCCTTCATCGCCGCAAAGGCTTTGTCAACGTCCGTTTCATAATGCTTACACGGTTTGAAGCGAAGCGGCTCAGATATCAGAAAATTCTGAATTTTTCCTATATCGACCGAGCGAATATCACACCCGGCTATGGGATAAGCGATATCGGATAACAAATTTCGCATTTTTTGCCGATCTGTAATCGGGTAAAAATCTATGTTCATTTTCAGACTGAGCACAGCTGAGTGAAATCTTGCGCCGATGACCTTACGGCACTTAGAAAATGCGTTTGGAATCTCTCCATTGACTCCATGTTTCACAATTTCAACCGCGTCCTTATGGGTTATCAGGCTTTTCACTTTTTCACATGCGGATATATCGTCTTCAGAACCGACATCAAAGGCAAGAAGTATCACGCCTTTTCCGGTATTTTTAATCCAGTAATCAGCAGCCTGTGCCATTTGTAAATAGTAACTGCCGTAATTCCCGGCACAGCGGATAGGCGATATACCGAGTTTATCGCCGTCCGATTTTTCCGGAAGCCAACCCTTTGGCATTCCGAACAGAATATCCGGCATATAGGAGACCATTGTATTCGGACACTTTTTTTGAAGCCATAAAAAGCTATTCTTGTCACGACATATGATGCACTTAAATTTCCTCAGTTTATGTATGACAAGCCATTCGGCAAGTCTGCTTTGAAACGGCTCGATGTTGCAGCCGATACAGTAATCAGCAATGCGCTTTCGTTTGAAAAACCATACAAGCTCACACCGCAGCGCCGCACGGCTGTTCACCATAAACCCGGAACCGGTGACCAACAGCTTTGGGAGGTTTTTCTTCTGTTCACTATTTTTTAAGCTGACATTTTTTTCGTCAAGCAGCAAGCGTGAGAGAGAATTGCGCGCGTCTACGTAAAAATTATATTCCGGCATATAATGCGCCGTTATTTTCTGCATATAATCATCGCCGAAATTATGATCAAAATATCCGCACAATTCCAATTCCATATTATTCTCCCGCCGTTTCTGTTTCGTCCTTCCTAATATATACCAACACGCCGCATATCAGAAAACCAAGCATCAGCGCAAGCACAAGACCCACCGCATAGTAAAATACCGTGCTTACGGTTTTATGCGCCACAACACCCGAAATGCAGGCTATGCTCTGCGCAGACTTGTATGAGTTATAATCATCTATTGTATCTTTTGTGAGTGAATAAAGTTTGTTAAATTTTTCACACGCACTTTCAAGGCGCGTCTCAAGCGCGTTTTGAAGCTCCTTATTTGAAAATCCGTCGGGAAGGCTGTTCGCATCTGTCTCATAGCGCCGTCTGTCGATATCTGTATTCAACGCGTTAGTACGGTATTTGACATAGTCTAAAACAAGCTGATCATATACCGACTTATTTTGAACATAGTTATAGTCGCGCTCAACGTTTTCACGCACCTGTGCACCTTCGCTTTCATCGTCGTCCTTGTTCCGTCCGTCTCTGTCCCAAAGATACTGCTTATTTTTGTCGGAATAAACCGCCATTAGCCCTTTTTGCGTTTCCGCTTTCTTGTTGTTAAGGTCAATATCATACGCCGCATCCGTCATTTTATTGTTTAAAGCGCTTCTCAAATACCACGCATTTTTTGTGATACCATTTTCGACAACCATACGCTCCGCAACCGATATGTCCCGTTCGTTAAGTGATTTATACTCTGCAATCAAATCCAAAAGTGAATACCCCGTCTGCGGCGAACGATAATCCTTTTCCGCCTCATAAACTCTCGCCAGGTACTCAATGTTCGCGTTTATTTTCTTGCGCAGCATATCCACCGTATCATAGTAATCGTACTGCATCGCCACATCTCCCGACAGATTGGTTATTCCGTAGCTGTAGGTATAGTTTTCGACATAATATATGCGATACTGACTGAAAACGGCGCTGAGCATACGCTTGGCGTAGTCATTTCCCTTTGATGTAGTATATTTTACCGAGTAATACACCGTATTCTTTTTTTCATCCTCGTTTTTTTCATAGTCCGAGAATTTATCAATCCACGATGCATATTTTTCCTGTTCAGCGGTGGGTATGATGGGGGTAACTGTAATGTTACGGCTGATCTCCTCAATGTTTGCCGTCTTAAACCCAAGCTCCGTCAATGCGTTTTTTATCACAATCGAGCTTTTTATTTCATAAGGATTGATTTTTTCGCCGTTTTCGGAAAGTCCATCCTCCGCCTTTGCGCCGATATACTTTATCAGTATCTCCGATGTATAGCTTTCGTCAAGCTTCAGCTTTAAGGAGCAAAGAATAACGCTTACAGCAAGCAGTATCACAAATATTTTTTTATGCTCATAAAGCCCGTTTAAAAAATCACGCAGCAGCATTATCGATTTCCTCCTTTTTGGTCTTTTTTCTTTTCAAAAGAGAATAGATAAGCCACCATACATAGAGCGCCGCAGACCATATAATCGTTATTTTGGCAATCGTCACAGCAGAGAAAATAACTCCATGTCCGTAACCTATACCGCTTATATACAATGTTTCATAAGATACATGATTGATGTACTCGTCATTTACGGCGGCGGCTCTTTTTAAGAATTCGTCTATTTTCGCCGTAATATCGTCGCATTGCTTATCTGCGGCCTTTTTAACCCAATCCGCGCTTTCTTCAAATGCGGAAAATTGATCTATCAGATAGTCGTAATAATGCGCCTCGTTTTCCGACTCGTCACCGGAGAGGTTCGCTTTGCTTGCGTTTTCCGTCAGGTAATCTATTCCGATTTTTGTTCTGTTCATATAAAATACATTGTCCGAATCCAACGCCGGAATAAACACTACCTTCGTGACAAGCGGGTCATACACGGATATCCCGTCCAGCATAATGTTATATTCACCGCGGTTTCTCTGTGTCTGCTCGTATTTTTCTTTTGATACATAGCAGAACTGCTTTAAAAGCTTGTCCTTGTCGGCGGTAATCCCGTTTTGGATCACAAACGCCTTGTACGTTTCGACATCGTTGTCCGTTATTCTTGACAGTTCCGCACTCAGATCGCCGAAGCTCACACCGTCCTTTGAAACAAACCTCACGTCCTCATCGTAACGGCTTGACAAATACCTGTTTATGCGGTTTATAACGTTTTGCATCTCACCGGCACGGTTGAAATAATCGAGTGATTTTGTTTCTGACCAGTCCACATCAAACACAGCGCTTGTGAAAATATACTTATCTTCATAATATTCCTTATAGCTGTCGGCAACGGCAGCTATTATTTTTCCTTTTGACGGCAACACAAACTGTTTCAAAACCGCTCCGACGGACGCCGGCACACCATTTGCCTTAATCGAATCCGAGATGACCGAATATGAAATTGTATATTTTGACGGAAAGTATGAATATGTATCGTTTCCATCGAGAACATTCTGCCTTATTGCGTTAAAACTGCCGTCCGTGGTGATGCCGGTAACGGAAATATGCTCCTTCAGCATATCGGGGCTTAGCTTATCATCCAGCCTGTCACAAGCGTTTGCTAAGACCTCGTCGCTCAGCACCTCATAAATATCAAACGGCGATCCGTCCGGATTGCACCCCTTCGTTATTTCAGAAAATGAAATTGAAACGGTTGTGTATGCCGTATTCAGATTTCCCGCGATTATGCAGACGGCAACAACCGCAGCAACTATAATGATGCATTTCAGCAAATAACTCTGCTTTACTTTCGGCATTTTACTTCTATGGTTCTCCGCAAGCAGTATATTCTCAGGGTATTCCGCGTTTTCATTCGATATTTTTTTCTCCGGATACGGCGTTTTACTCCTAAATATCATACAGAATCTCCTTTTCATTTTTCGGGTGTATCAAAGGAAAATGCCGCATAAATCAGCAGATTCCAATACGCCTTGATGCTCGTATTGATGGTAAGCGTCATAGAAAGAGCCAATATACCAAGCATTGCCGCCGAGATATATCCCCGTTTTTTTATATTTCTCAATACTGCTGCAAGAGACATCAGAATAAATGTTACAAACCCCGGTATGCCCTGATTATAGAGCAACTGTATCAATTGGTTGTGTGCCACCACCTGCACCAGTCTTCCGTCTATCATCATTTCGTGATAAGCAAAGATTCCTCTGCCATATAATAACTCCCGCGACGAGCGTTTGATCGTGTCGAGCATGGAAAGCCATATATCGCCGCGTCCCGTGCCATGCGATTCGATAAGCTCCTTTATACTAAAGCGCGCCGAAACGTCATCCGGCAAAAGCGGAATAACAATCGTCCACAAAATCACTGCCATGCCGATTGCCGTACAAATGCCGATAATACGCTGTTTTGCCCCCTTTGCATTTATGAACACGTATGACATTATCATAACCGCAAGCCCGAACAGTCCGCCGCGCGAGCCGGAGGTAAAAACCATATACGCCCCGAGAGCAAGCAAAACCGCACACACAACGATATAGATTTTGTTCTCGCGTATTTTTTTCATTGCAACCGCCATAGGCAGAAGAAAAAATCCGGTAAAGTAATTTGGATCACTTGTCGTTCCGAATATTGTCATCGTGTTTCTGTCGCCGTACCAATCCGCACCGATAAATCCGAGCGTAATCATCACGCCGAGGAGTGCAAGCTGTGTAAGCTCAAACGCTTTGATTTCATTTTCCGTATATTTTCGCATGGTTATAAGAAACATCAAACCCATCGTTTCAAAATAGCCTCTCACATATTGCAGGGCAACCGGACTTCTGTCCGCAAACAGTGTCATAACAACCGTTATCAGATATAAAAATGATAATAAGTGAATCGCGTTAAGCTCCAGCTTTTTTCGATAGAAAAACCAGTTTGCCACAAAATACCCGGCAATGGGTATGGTCAGCAGCTTTAAAAAGGAATTTCCTGCGGAGTTTATTGTAATGGTAAGCGGCAGCGCGAGAAAGTACACACAGGCAAGAATACAAGGAATTCCAACCTCTTTCTTTTTCAATCCTTCTATCAATGCTCCCGCGCCTCCGTTTCCTCCCAATTGTTTTAAATCATATGCGTTCAATACGATTACAACATAATAGCGATTATGTTGTGCCATCGAAAGAACAGTATACATACCTACATATATTTTATCATATAAAGTCGAATTTGTCAACAGTTTGCAGTTTCTTTTCCTCGATTCATGAATCATGTAATAAAAAACAGTACAGCAAATCAGGCCAATGTAGAAAATGCATGTCATTGGTCTATTTCACAAGCATTTTTATAAAAAAATTCTTTCAAAATTTTTAAATTTTTTTTAGCTTATTGCGCCATTCCATACAAAAAAATATTTGGTTACAACATAATCGCTATTATGTTGTTTTTTCATGTCCTTAAGAAACCGAGTTTTTGTAGCTGCTTCATATGCTCCATTCCGCTTTCCGTGGTGTAAATTCTTGTGGTGTTAATGTTGGAATGACCGAGTATATCGGCAAGCCTTACAATATCCTTTTGCAGGGAATAATAGGTTCTTGCAAATAAATGGCGAAAGTTATGAGGAAACACTTTTTCCTTTGACACACCCGCACTCTCACAAAGATTCTTTAACATTCTCCATATATTTGACCTGTCAAGAGGAGCGCCGGTTCTTGTAACAAATACGCTGCCATTTTTAATGCCATGCTCTGACACATACTTTTTCAGAATGACACACAGTTTTTTCGGCAGAAACACCTGTCGTATTTTTCCCTTGCAGCTTATCACTGCCTGTCCGCGTCTTATGGCCTCACAGGTCACAAATTGAATTTCGGAAACCCGAAGGCCTGTACTTGCAATCGTCTGTATCAGGTAATATAACTTTTCATTTTTCTTATCCTTTGCCGCCATCAGCAATCTTTCATACTCTGCCTTAGTAAGCTCCTTGGATTGATCCGCAAAAATTTGGCGCTGCATCTTTAAGGTTTTTACCTTCATTTTGTGCCAATCTGCATATTCAAAAAAAGTATTGAGCGAGGATAATATGGAGTTAACGCTTGCAGTTTTGTATTGCGCAATCAGACACTCCTTGTATTGAATCACTTTTTCCTTGCACGGGATTCCTCCGCCAAGCCATCCGGAAAATGCCGTAATATCACGAATATATTTCTCGATGGTAGCATCCGACTTTTCTTCATTTACAAGATACCTTTTAAATTTTTGAATTTGTTTTTCGGTTATGCTCTGTAACTTCATATTGACCGCTTCCTTTCTTGTCCTATATATTGTACCACTTAGTCAAAATATATAAATCGAAGCTGTCAACAGTTTCTTCCTTTCTCCCAAATTTTATTAAAATTGCCGAAAAAACGCATCTGCTTTGATAAAACGATATAAAAATTGCTTGCGTTTTTTCAACATTATAAAAAGCCGCCCGGCAAAAAGGCATATTGCCTCTATGTCGGGCGGCTTTTATGCCGTCTGAACCCCTCATTTTAAAAAGGCTTTATGATAATATTATTTCTCTTCTTCGGCTGATGCGGTATAACCCAAAGCACAGCGCAAAGCTATGAAAAAAATAGCTGCTTGGTTGTTATTTCCCTATTTTTCTCATCCCATGTCGGCAGCAATGCATTGATCGATGAGCGATTTCAGCTTCTCCATCTGCGATTTGCCGGTAACGGCGCCGACGATGGGCTCTCCTACGATGCTGCCGCTGCGGTCAACCACATATGTTGTGGGATAAGCGTATACATTTTCGACAAACTTTCCTGCCTCACTGCCTGAATCAAAGTATACGTTTCGGTAGGCAGCGCCTTTCTTTTTCAAAACCGCCTTTGCCTCGGATATAGCCGCCTCGTCTCCGTCCAGCGTAAAAGAATTGATACCGATCAGCGAACCGCCTTTCTCCAAAAGCTCCTTATTCAGCGCATCAAGCTCAGAAAGCTCACCCACGCAAGGCGAGCAGGTGGTGAACCAAAAGTTTACCACGGTGACGGCATTCCCGGAGAAGAGTTCGTCGCTCTTTACCTCATTTCCGTCCAGATCTCTTCCTTCAAAGGACGGAAAATTTCCTGTGACGCCGTTACCGGAGGGCATACTCATATCATTATCTGACGATTTTTGAGCGGCATTGGGATATTTTTTCTCAATCATAGTCAGCTTATTTTCAATATCCCGGATTTTCTCCGCTTCACCCTTAAGCAATTTAAGCTCGTCCTCCGTAAACCGTTCCTTGACGGTGTCAATGGTTTTGAGCAAGAAATCGCCGTAGTTTTTTCCGTTCTCCTGCAGCGTCATGCCTTTGTCCGCCGCAGCAAACACCTTTTCCCAAAGCTCTGTATTTTCTGCCAAAATCGTATTTTCCTGCGTCATCAGGTCTTGGTGCATGGCCGCCGCTTCTTCGGCGTTTTTCGGTTCATTTTCCATACTGTTGAATTTAATTTTGTCCGCGATGCCGCAAGCTGTCAGAGAAAATGCCGTCAGCACAAGCGCCAACGCCAATGCCAGAGTCTTCTTTTTATTCATTGTTTGTTCCTCCTGATTTTGTTATTTCTTATCTGCGATGTTTTTACTGCTTTTATTTTTACCTCTTCCAAACCCGTATTGAAAACGAACAGCGTTCGTCGGACAGGCTCGGACGCACATTCCGCAGCGGATACATTCGGTATGATTGGGCGTTTTCGTTACGTCCACATTCATCTTGCATGCTTTGGCGCATTTTCCGCAGGTTACACATTGGCTTTCATCCACTTTCATTTGAAGCAATGAAGCCTTGTTCAACAGAGCGTAGAATGCGCCGAGCGGACACAGCCACTTGCAGAATGGGCGATAAAACACCACGCTCAGCACAATCACGGCAATTAAAATGCAAAATTTCCAAGCAAACAGCGCGCCAAGCGCCGAACGAATCCCGGAACTGACAATAGACAGCGGTATCGCCCCCTCCAACACTCCCTGCGGACAGAGATATTTGCAGAAGAAGGGATCACCCATTCCGACATCATTCACCGCGAATGCCGGTAATAAAAATACCGTCACCAAAAGAACCGCATATTTAATCCAGGTCAAATATTTCATCCTTTCGGTTGAAACCTTTTTTGTTGGGATTTTATGCAGCAGCTCCTGAAACCATCCAAACGGACACAAAAAGCCGCAGATAAAGCGTCCTAACAACACCCCGAACAGAATCATAGTCCCTGTGATATAATAAGAGAACCTAAACCTTGCAGATCCCGTTACCGCCTGCAGCGCCCCGATAGGACAGGCGCCGGAGGCTGCGGGGCAGGAATAGCAGTTCAGACCCGGTACACATACGGTTTTTCCCGCTCCGCGGTAAATTTCACCCCTCAAAAAATTGGGCAGATGCGGATTGGTCAGTAACGCGATCCCTGCCTGAATGTGTCCGCGAAAACGGGACAGAATTTGCGATGTACCTGAAAACTTCTTACCCAATCCCCACACACTCCAGACATAATCTAATTGCTTTACTCAGCACTGTCGCTGCCTCACCGCGCAAAACGCCAAAGCACAGCAGGACAATTCCGGCAGCTAAAAGTACGGCCTGCGCCGCCGCCTTTTTTATATGCATCAATTCTCTCACCCTTTCCCTTTTTCTTAAAAGACCTTGTTTTTAAAAGTCAGCGCGGCGCCTGCCTGCTTTTTCTATTATCGCCGTCACACTCTTTCCTATTCAACGCTTGCAAGCAATGCAACAAACACCGCTATCCCTATTGCAAACGCTGCCACAACTCCTATCAGTATTTTTATTCCTTTGCTCATTGCCGCATCTCCTTTACTATCATCGTTTTCCGTCTTTTCCTAAATCCCGGAGCTTCCCCCGCACAATACAGAGACAATATTTCCGGCATTATCGATTTCACCTCGCCGAATTGATCTTTTTCTGCTGCACATGGCGGATAATTGCAGTCCTCCGGAGCATCCTTTCACCTTTATTTTGTTAGATGCTGAAAATCATATACTGATTTGATATTCCCCATATCTTCAAAGGCAAATGCTTTGATTTCGGTCTGCTTTGTTAAATCCTCGTCCGTTATCGTAATAACATCGGTTTCGATTATATTCTGCGCCGCCTTCGGCTCAGAAATCTTTAATTCTTTAAGCACTCCGTTAACATACTTTGCAATAATAACCGTCGCTGTTTTTTGACCCTTCGGCAAAAGAAGGCTTGCCTTATATTCACCCGTCTTTAGCGGGTGACCCGCTGCCGCACCGCTTTCGTCCGTAATGATAAACGACATTGCCGGCTGATCCTCACTCGTCTTATAATAGCAGGTAATCGTCAGGCCTCCGGCGCCAACTGTCTCGTCCATCCCCTCCGATCTGACAAGCGTGTAACCATGCAGCTCCTCCGGGAGCTTCCAGTTTACCTTTGTTCCTTCCGCGACCGGAAGCACTGTGGTTTTGGTGTTGGGAACATCGGTTCCATCCTCCAGCTTGTACTCTATCTTAACGTCAGCGTAGTTTTGGGTTTCTGTGCTGTCATCAGCAAGCGTTTTCCCCGTGGCGTCATCCACGACTTCAAAGCCAATGGTATCGCCGTTTTGCAGAACTGCATCCTGAGGGATAGTATAAACGAGAGAGCAGTTAACAAGTCCGGAATCAAAGTCGCTGCCTGTATAGTCCAGCGCTCCCTTCTGCCAGAAATTAGGCTTTTCGCTCCAGACGGGAACGGTAAAGCTCTTCTCTGCCGAAACCTCCGCGCCGTCTGACGTAATTGCCTTCGTTCCATCAGCGTGTTCCACCCACATCCGCAGAGTTACTGTCTTTTTTTCGGTATCCGACAGATTCTGAACGATAGTACGCAGCTCTATCTCGCTGCCCCTAAAACCGGGATTAAATCGGTTTTTGCTCGTTCCGCTCAAAAGGCGATTGCTCCGGTCGGCTTCATATTGGGAATAACCGCTGCTATTTGCAGCCTCAAAGGCAGAAGCATTCTCAGATGGATTTCTGTATTTTCCCGTATACTCCTTTACCTCGGGGATGGCAACATACAAGTTATCCGGATCGGCAATCAGCTGGCTCATGCGCTTGAATCCCTGAAGTTTGCATACCTCACAGAACTCCATCTTATAAGGCTCTCGCATGAGACACTCCCTGCTGGAATTATACATATACGAGCTGTCATAATGCGGGCAGGTATAGGTGTTGCGGAATCCAAGCATATTCTTCCACTTCACCTTGTTTGGATCCTTTGTGTCAGACATATTCAGTGATGTTTTGAGCGTCCCTTCAGGCAAAGGCTGCCCATACGTATTATACTCGTCGCCCAGGTGCAGCAGTCCGTGCCCCAGTTCATGTCTCTGGGTAAACGGAGAGAGAGAGCTGCCCGATGATGCAAGGATATAGTGAATTCCGATTTTCGCATTGTCGTGAGAACCGCCGAAATACTCGCCGCTGTTTGCCAGGATTACGAACTGATCGATGTGTTCATAAACATAATAGTATGGGCTGTATTCATCATCCCATGAGAATTCGTTCGGCTTTGTTGTGTTGGGAATATGTGCGTCATGTATTTTTTCAATAAAGGCAGGCCCTATAATGCGCTCCAACACATGGTTTCTCCACTGACCTTTGTTTACAGAAATGCCCGTTTTGCTTGCAGCAAAAAAAGTGCTGTTGCCACCGTAACCGTCCACCGATGCTGTGCAGAGCGCATAGACATTGAAGCAATCTGCCATGCTGCGGTACGGTTCCGTTTTCAATACTTCCTGCCACAGACGCCGGACATCATCGACAAACTGTTTCTGTTGACTTTTGCCGTAGCCCTCGGCTAAGTACAGAATCACCATGTTTTCTGTATCATCACGAGTTTTCTGGATCACATACACAGGAATCGTTGGATTGGCGTATGCACGATCTGTAGAATACAGCTCGCTCAGCTCTACCTGAAGGTACTGATCCGTGTCAACATCCCAGTTTCCGTCTCCGGTATCCCTCACTGCGCCGGAAAGGCTGATACCATCTTCCGGCTTATCCGGTGCAGCGCCGATATATGGATCGGATTCCGTACCGCTGCCCGATGAAACAATATAATACTCCGCATCCAGATAAAATGCCGGTCGGACACCGTAGTATCCTTTATACGGAGCATCGCGCCAAATATTACCGCGTGTGTCCACATAGCGCATATCATGATTACAGTCCGTAATCGGTGTCCGCAGCCAGTAATTCCAGGGCACTCCGCTTTTATTCTTTGCAATGTAGTAGCCCCTTAAATTTCGATAAACCGTGTTGAGCTGCTTGACATCCAGAAGAAATACCTTGTCAATAATATTTTCATAATAAGCTCTGTCATATCCGTCGGCAACCGTTTGAATATCGGTATTGTAAGGCAAATCGATTCCGGGCGCATCAATGTAGCCCGCACTGTACTCCGGGTGAGAAACAATCGAACGCTGCGTGACCGTTTTGATTGCGGAAATTTCGTCTTTCTTAAAGCCGCTTAAAAAGCCGGCCTTATCGTCGTATGCATGCCCGTCAGTGACATAGCCGGCTTTTGGAGGATTGCCGCAAAGCCAGGTTACCGTTTGTTCCTCAGCATTGAGCCAGGAACGCATATTGCTGTCACGCCAGTGGTTAGAGCCATATTTGCTGCGATAGCTGTTGCGTCTGTGAGAGGCCGTTGCGGAATTTTCACTGGTCCGCGCGTCATAGGGCAGGTAATCGCATAGTACCCTATCGGAAAGCATCAACGGCCCGTTATCGTCAATATCCACGCATCGCCACAAAATAGGCTCGTTATCATAGGTTCCCAAGCAGATATATTCTCCGATTTTTATATTCGGTTTGGCATCTTCCGCCTTTGCTGGCAGAACCGGCAAAATCAGCAGTATTACCGCAGAAAGCAGCACAGACAGCGTTCTGTTTTTTCGTTTCATATAGTATCTCCTCGCATAAAAGATAGAATCGTTACAGACTCCACATCTCTATTGATGTACAAACTTATTGTCCTTTATGATCAACCTCTGCTGCTTGCACAGTCAGAAATCTCGTCGGCACAGGATTCCGGCAGCGTATTTGCTTTTTTACTCTCGATAAATTCTTTGATCCTGCCGATTCCGGCATAAATGACAGTCTTATCACCATAAGCCACAAGTGACGGAGCCTGCGTCAGGCCGAGGGCCCTTGCCTCATTCTCGAAAATTTCCGCATCGCGCACTTCAAACTCAATACCTGCATCCTCTAAGACAGGCTTTATCAGCCTGCAATTCGGGCAAACCGATGTTGTATAAAGTTCAAAACGTTGCACCGGAGAATGCGCTTCCGCATTTTCACTATGCTTTTTCGGCACGTTTTCCGAGTCGACACGGTAGGTTTTTCTGTCTAAAAATTCTTGACTTTTTCCATCATTCCAGTTCTGCACCGGGCGGTAATAACCGGTAATACGGCTATAAACCTCCGTTGCATTTCCGCAGACCGGGCATACGCCCTGCATGCCGGAAAGATATCCGTGATTTGCACAAACCGAGTAGGTCGGAGACATCGTGTAATACGGTAATTCATAGTTTTCCGCAATTTTTCTTACAAGCGCTGCCGCCGATTTCCAATCCGGCAGCTTTTCGCCGAGGAAGGTATGAAACACCGTTCCGCTTGTGTAAAGCGGCTGCAGCTTGTCTTGAATATCCAGCGCCGAGAAAACATCCTCCGTATAACCCACGGG
Source organism: uncultured Clostridia bacterium (assembly GCA_934454115.1). Lineage (GTDB taxonomy): Bacteria > Bacillota > Clostridia > Monoglobales > Monoglobaceae > Ructibacterium. Next base: position 13,338 of record CAKSFQ010000027.1, on the reverse strand, counting down.
CAGATGGCTTGAATTTGTATAATACGGTGTGCCGCCCTCGTTTGCGGTGACAATCTCCGGGTAGCGTGCCTTGTCGTGCTTTGCAAGACGGTATGCGGTGGATTCTGCCGGCGTCGCTTCAAGATTGTACAAATCGCCGTACTGCTCCTGATAATCAGAGAGTCTTTCCCGCATGTGGTTAAGCACGCGAACAGCAAAATCCTGTGTTTCTGCATGTACCAACCCCACATTCAGCCATTTCGCATTCAATCCCGCCTCATTCATTCCGACAAGTCCTATGGTTGAAAAATGATTGTCAAAGCTTCCGAGATAACGCTTCGTATAGGGATAAAGTCCCGCGTCCATCAGTTTTTCAATGGTTGTGCGCTTGATTTTCAGGCTGCGCGCCGCAATATCCATAAGACGATCCAGCCTTGCAAAGAAATCTGTTTCATCAGCAGAAAGATATGCAAGCTGCGGCATATTGATTGTTACCACGCCGACAGAGCCTGTCGACTCGCCGCTGCCGAAGAATCCGCCGCTCTTTTTGCGCAGTTCTCTTAGATCAAGACGCAAACGGCAGCACATGCTTCGAACATCAGATGGTTCCATATCCGAGTTTATGTAGTTTGAAAAATACGGCGTGCCGTATTTTGCGGTCATCTCAAAGAGCAGACGGTTGTTTTCTGTTTCGCTCCAATCAAAATCCCTTGTAATCGAGTAGGTCGGTATAGGATACTGAAATCCTCTCCCCTCGGCATCGCCCTCAATCATCACCTCAATAAACGCCTTATTGATCATATCCATTTCTTTTTTGCAATCACCGTACGTAAAATTCATCTGCTTTCCGCCGACGATACACGGCAAGGCGGCCAGGTCCGGCGGAACAGTCCAATCAAGCGTTATATTGGTAAACGGCGCCTGGGTTCCCCAGCGGCTCGGCGTATTCACACCGAAAATAAAGCTTTCGATGCAGTGCTTTACCTCGTTATAGCTTAGATGATCCGTACGTACAAAAGGAGCAAGATAAGTATCAAAACTTGAGAAAGCCTGCGCACCCGCCCATTCGTTCTGCATAATGCCGAGGAAGTTTACCATCTGATTGCAGAGCGTCGCAAGATGCTTTGCCGGCGCACTCGTAATCTTTCCGGTAACGCCGCCGAGCCCCTCTGAAATGAGCTGTTTTAAACTCCACCCGGCACAATAACCCGTAAGCATAGAAAGATCGTGAATGTGCATTTCTGCATTTCTGTGCGCATTTGCAATTTCCTCGTCATAGATCTCGCTGAGCCAGTAGTTCGCCGTAATTGCACCGGAATTGGACAGAATCAAACCGCCGACCGAATAGGTCACGGTCGAATTTTCCTTCACACGCCAGTCCGAAACGCGCAAATAGTCATCCACCAGCTTTTTATAGTCCAGCATGGTAGAGCGGATCTTACGCAGCCTTTCACGGTTTTTTCGGTACAGAATATATGCCTTTGCCACGGGCGCATAACCCGAACGCTGCAAAACAGCCTCCACGCTGTCCTGAATGTCCTCTACACTGATTTTTCCGTTTTTAACCTTTGGGACAAAATCAGCCGTTACCTGAAGTGTCAAAAGATGAATAACATCGGGCGTGTGCGGTGTTTTCGTTGCGTCAAACGCTTTGGTGACGGCGGTTGAAATCCGTTCAAGGTCGAACTCCGCCAATCTTCCGTCTCTTTTTCTTACTTTGTACATGTTTCATCGCTCCTTTATACCCCACGGACACGGGTGTTTGGTATATACGGAAGGATTGCGTTTTCAAGCTGTTTCATCTCCTCCGGCGAAAAAGGCGTCAGGTTCTTTTTAGAAACATTGCCGGAATCGACGAACTGTTGTATAAAATATCTTTTTGCTCCTTGCAGCCATAGTCCGATATCCTTCATATCGTTTACGGTGTGCAGCGGTTTGCATACGGTTGTCCTAAATTCATAATCAATATTTCCGTTCATCAGGAGACGAACGCTTTTTTCTGCCTGCGGCAAAACCTTGGCGCCGCAGGTCTCATCATAGCGCATACGGCTATTCTTGATATCCATAGCCACATAGTCGATAAGGCTTTCATCGATAAGCTTTTTGATCATCTCCGGATTCGTCCCGTTCGTGTCAAGCTTCACCGAAAACCCCTTTTTGCGGATCGCTTTTATCATCTCTAAAAGCCCGGGGTAAAGCGTCGGCTCTCCGCCGCTAATGCAGACTCCATCAATTTTTCCGGCGCGCGAGTCAAGAAAGTCCATAAGTCCAGTCTGTGAAATTCCCTCTCCGACATACCGGGGGGAAATCAATTCCGCGTTATGACAGTATGGACACCGAAGGTTACAGCCGGAAAGAAACACTGTACAGGCAACCTTTCCCGGATAGTCCAAAAGGGACAATTTCTGAATCCCCGCAATATGCATATCATCTCCCCGCTTTCCGATCGCGTAATACAGCTGCGCTGTATGCGGCGTCAAAAGTCAAAATATAATACTACATACAGCTTTTCTTTTTACATTCCGGGCAGATCCCCTCAAACACTGTTCTGTGTCGAAACACGGTGTAGCCGGTCCTGTCCGCCGCTTGTTTGTCCGGGTCTTTCAGGTAATCAAACGGAATGTCAATTACCTTTCCGCATTGAAGGCAGATTATATGATAATGAAGGTCGGTTCTTAAATCATATCTGTCCGCCCCCGGCACTTTGATGTGCAGTATCTCGCCATCCTCCGACAGGCAGTTTAGATTCCGATAGACGGTGCCCTGACTGATCTTACCGTCAATTGCATGAACCTCCTCAAAGATTTGATTTGCGCTCGGATGATCCGTATGTTTTCTGACCGTTTCCAGAACAAGCCTGCGCTGCTTTGTTTCTCTGTGTTTTAGCATGATTGATACGCTCCCCTATATTTTGCCATATTTCGATTTCGTAATTCAGCGTTCATCAAGCGGAACATATTCTCTGTACGGGGCAACAGCAGTATATGCCGGTCGTATAATTTTATTCGCATTTATAATTTCCTCAATGCGGTGGGCGCTCCACCCGGCAATTCTGGCCGTTGCAAAGAGGGGCGTGTAAAGCTCCTCCGGCAAATTCATCATTGAATAAGCAAAGCCGCTGTAAAAATCAACGTTTGGACTCACGCCCTTATAAATTTTCCGCCGTTTGCCGATAACATCGATTGCAAGTCTTGCAACACTGTTATACAGATCGTACTCATCGGTGCGCTCCTTTTCCCATGCAAGATAGCCGACATGTTTTTTGAATATCTCCGCGCGCGGATCGGACAGCGAATACACTGCGTGTCCCATTCCGTAAATAAGTCCCGTTCTGTCAAACGCTTCTTTTTCAAGAATTTTTATAAGATATGCCGAAATCTCATCGTCATCCTTCCAGTCTGACACATGCGCCTTTATATCCTCAAACATATCATGCACCTTTATGTTGGCTCCGCCGTGCTTCGGCCCTTTTAAGGAGCAGAGCGACGCCGCCATTGACGAATAGGTATCTGTACCGGACGAGGTCACAACATGCGTTGTAAAGGTCGAGTTGTTTCCGCCGCCGTGCTCCGCGTGAAGCACAAGCGCCATATCAAGCAGCATCGCCTCAGCCTTTGAATACACCTGATCCGGGCGGAGCAGAAGCAAAATATTTTCCGCCGCCGAAAGGTCATCGTCAGGATGATGGATATACAATCCTTTTTTCGCTACATAATGGTTATATGCCTGATACGCATATACCATAAGCTGCGGAAAGTTTGCGATAAGCTGTACCGACTGGCGTAAAACATTCGGTATCGATAAATCGTTTGCGTTTTTATCATACGAATAAAGCGTCAGCACGCTGCGTGCGAGCGAGTTCATAATATCCTTGTTCGGCGCTTTCATAACCACATCGCGCACAAAATTGCGCGGCAGCACCCTGCTTTTGGCAAGCAGCTTGTTAAAGTCCTCAAGTTCTTCCCTGTCCGGAAGCTCGCCAAACAGCAGAAGATAGACCGTTTCTTCAAATCCGAACCGTCCGTCTTTTAAAAAACCTTCTACAATGTCGCAGATGTCGATCCCTCGGTAATAAAGCTCACCGCGGCACGGAACGCTTTTCCCATCTATGGTTTTTGAGGAATTTATGGTGGAAATTTCCGTAAGGCCGGTCACAACGCCCTTTCCGCTTAAATCTCTTAACCCTCTGTTTACATGGTGCTTTTCATAAAGCGTCTTATCGATTATTCCGTTTTGCATACATTTTTCCGATAATGCAAAAATCTCCGGGCTAATTTCCGAAAAGTTCTTTACCGACATACTTTCATCTCCTTTTACATTTATTTTTTTGTTTTTCAGTTTTCTGCGTTCGGGCGGAAAAAATCCTTCGGATTACACCCCGGAAAATAGCTGTACCTTCTTTTTTCGCCGCCGGCCTCCCACAGCCCATGCAGATTACAGTAAGCAAACACCGCTTCAATCTCGTCGCCCTCACAAACGGCAAAGCTGACGCGCGGCGCACCCGAAGGACATAACTCCTTACGCTGATTGCCGTATTTGGTCTGCAGCGAAATCCACTCGATATGGTGCTCCTCCGTCATTGGATGAGGAATGGAACCAACCTCGACCGCTACGATTCCGTCCTTTAATGTATAAACCGGAATATGCTTTTCAAGAGATGCGTCCGTCACGCCGGGAACCAACTCGTGCATTTCCTCGCCGCAGCAGACAACAGGAAATCCGCTGTCTTTGACAAACGCAATCATATTTCCGCAGTGACCACACTCGTAAAATTGTTGTTTCATAACGATATTCCTCCTTTCAACGGTTCAAAATCAACGGCTCCGTGCTTGCAGATCGAGCATATGTAATCTTCCGGCAACACATCACCGTCATACACATATCCGCATATTTTGCATAAAAATCCTTTTTTTCTCGGGCTTTGGTTTTATGTTTTTTTGATAATATCCGTATGTTACCGTTTCGCCGTCGGATAGAACATCCGCCTCTTTAACGCTGCCGATAAACATGATGTGCGAGCCTAGATCGACCTCCCGCTCAACAGATACCGAAACAGTGCAGCCTGATTGATCGGATGATTCATAATCTGTATCCTCAATAATTTTCGGCATGGATTTCAAAGTAACTCTGCGGATGATTACATGCCGGACATACCTCAGGCGCTTCTTCGCCGACGACGATATGACCGCAGTTGCGGCATTCCCAAACCTTAATGCTGCTCTTTTTAAAAACCTCTGCCGTTTCAACATTTTTCAGTAAAGCACGGTAGCGCTCCTCATGACTCTTTTCGATAGCGGCAACAAGACGGAACTTTTCCGCAAGCTCGGAAAAACCCTCCTCCTCGGCATCCCTTGCAAAACCGTCGTACATATCCGTCCACTCATAATTCTCGCCTTCTGCGGCAGCTTTCAGGTTTTCAGCCGTGTCCCCGATTCCCGAAAGCTCCTTAAGCCAAAGCTTTGCATGCTCCTTTTCATTCTCGGCAGTTTTCAGAAACAATGCCGCAATTTGTTCAAAGCCCTGCTTTCTTGCAACAGAGGCAAAATATGTGTATTTGTTTCTTGCCTGCGACTCTCCTGCAAAAGCTTCCATTAAGTTTTTTTCGGTCTTTGTCCCCGCATACTGATTATTTCTCATAACTACGACACCCTTTCTGCTTTATTTTTTATTAGGAATAGTTCCTAATAATAATTATATCGTAAATTCTATCCTTTGTCAAGACAAGCGGCAGAAATTTTTACCTTTACTTTTAATATGCTGTTATACCCGATCAAAAGCGAAATCTGCACGCTCATAATTTCGCGATCCGAAAAAATCTTAGTTCTCATAGATTTCTGTTTACGGTTTTATTTTTCGTGCATATTTATCGCACAAGTCGTGAATGCGATCCGTAAATTTAGCCAGTTCCTTATTGGGAAGCTCACGGCTGAGCTCCGCGACCGTCTTAAGTCTTTGACACGCCGCCATCAGTCTGTCAAAAGCAAGATTGGCTCTTCGTCTGCCCTCTGATACTTTTGTGAGCTTTACAATTCTTCCTCTTGCGCTCCATTCTCCCGTTGCAAGATTATATTCATCACCGCTGTACGGCGCCGTCGCATCAAATCCAAGCTTGTTGTATATTGTCTGCGAAAAAGCATCGCAAACAATATCGGCGCCGTGATTGACAAACACCTTTTTCGGCGGCTTTTCCATACTGCCGAGCCAGCCGAGAAGCATATCCCTGTCCGCGTGACCGCTTATACCAACGATCGACTCAATTCTCGCGTTGACCTGTATATCCTCTCCGAACAGCGACACATGTTTTGCTCCATTCATCAGTTTTCTCCCGAGCGTCCCCTCCGCTTGATATCCGACAAAAAGAATCGTATTGTTTTCCTTCCACAGGTTATGCTTCAGGTGGTGTCTGATGCGTCCTGCCTCACACATGCCCGATGCAGATAAGATCACCTTTGGGATCAAATCATAGTTAATTGCTCTGGATTCTTCTATCGTCACACTCAGTCTTAATCCGGGGAACGATAACGGATTGATACCTTGCTTTACAAGCGCAAGCGTCTCCTCATCGTAATACTCCGTCAAATGATCCTCATAGATCCTTGTGGCCTCAACGGCAAGCGGCGAATCGACATACACAACAAAATTTTCATATCTGTTCATAAGTTTTTGTTCCTTAATTGTTCGAAACAGGTATAAAAGCTCCTGCGTTCTTCCAATTGCAAAGGAGGGTATAACAAGGTTACCGCCTTTTGAAAAGGTTTCCGTCATTACCTTTGTTAGCTGTGCAATATAGTCGGGGCGCTCTCCGTGAATTCTGTCGCCATAGGTTGATTCTATAATCACATAATCGGCATAGGACGGTTTCTGGGGATTTCTTATAAGCGGTCTGTCGATGTTTCCCAAATCACCCGAGAACAAAACCGATCGTTCCTCTCCGTTTTTCTTTAATGTGATATAAATACTTGCTGAGCCAAGCAAATGTCCTGCGTCGCAAAATTTTACAGTTATGCCATCAAATATTTCAATCGGTTCATGATACCCGTACCCCTTGAATCGTTTGAGGGATTCTACCGCATCGGCCACGGTATACACAGGAACATACCGTTCTCCGCCCGAGCGCTCCGCCTTTCTGTTTTGCCACTGCGCCTCCTGCTCCTGAATATGCGCGGAATCTTGCAGCATAATATCACAAAGTCTCAGCGTCGCCGCCGTACAGTACACCGGCCCCGAATATCCCTTTGCAACCATCGCGGGGATCATTCCCGAATGATCTATATGCGCATGGGTAAGGCAAATCGCATCAATTTCTGCCGGAGCAACGGGTAATGCGCAGTTTTCATAGGTATCGCTGCCCTGCTCCATGCCGCAGTCAATCAAAATATGCTTTCCGAAAGCCTCAAGTAATGTGCAGGAGCCTGTGACCTCATGCGCTGCTCCTATAAACGTTAATTTCATATCCATCTGTTATCACCCATTTTCATAGTCTGTATATGATTTTCCTCATTTTTCTGACCGGAGAATAGAATGATGTCCTCTGGCCCTTCGGACATTATATCCCGTCCGACGTATCCGTCGCCGTATGCTTTTGGCAGGGGGCGTCTTTCCGGCATGATTGTTATATTTTCCCCCTTTGTGAAAATACTGCGCCCAATGCTCGTCAATATCAACGCCGTTATAAAAGCGATATCCCCCGGCGCATACAACCGTTGCTGTCACTGCCGATAAGATTTAAGCTATCACACATATTTTTTCATTTTCTTTTCGCCTCCTCTCGCTACACACCGATAACCATGTCAGATAATAAAAAAGGCGCATCCGCATTCAAAGCATTGAAAGCGAACACACCTTAAAACTGTTCTTCAAAAACGATAAAAAAGGACAGACCTATACCAATGTACGTATGCCGAATATATGCCATGCCATACATTCCATATCCTCATAATCTGTCTCCCTTTCCATGTTCTTTAACCGCCCGTTTTCCGGCTTGCGAATATTGCGTTTCCGCAATATTCGCATTTACCGGAGCTTCCGGCACGGATTTTTGTTGTTCCGTTACATTTTTCGCACACGACATTGACAAAGCTGGTTTTAGTGCCCTCTCTGCCCGAAAGAATCACACAGGGTACACCTTGCTTTTGCAAGGTGCAGTCACAGAATACTCCTTTTTCAAAAAGCTTTTCGAGCTCCGAGAGCACCTTGTATGGCGGTTTTCCGGATTGCTTTGCAAGCTCCTCAATTGTCACGGTGCCATCAACATCGCACATAAAGATTGCATTATAGCGATATGCACGCCCTGCGTTTTTGCCGTTTTTAATGCCGTTTAACAAAAGCAATCCGGACGGAACAAGCATGACAATATCGGTAATCAAGGCCTCGCGAAGCTTTTCATTATGCCCCACAGTCCCCGCAATAATTCCATACAGAAAAATTGCCGTGAAGAATCCGCCTATTATCATTTGTATGTGCTTTTTTAATGTAAGCCTTGCAATTGCCACTTTTGAAATATAGGTTCCGCCGCCCGAAAAGATTTTTTTATTTGTCCTCATTTTTACTGCCTCCGAAATACCATCATTCCCACACCGATGATTGCAAGCAGTATCCCGGTTACTATACCGAAAATCGAGCCGCCGCGCACACCTTTTTTGTTCTCCTCGGCAAATTCTTCCGCCGTCATAATTCCCTTAATGGTTGTAACCGCGCCAATGTCATCGGCTTCTACCAGGTTACCCTCCTTTTGTACGCCGACAATCGTATATTCGAGCGGATCGTCGGATGAAACGATACCGTAGGATACTTTTTGAGATCCGTATCCCGTTGTTGAGTACGTACCTGTCGATTTTTTCGGCAGCCAATGTTCTTTTGAAATGCAGTAGCGGCTTTCTTTTCCGCCTGAGAGCAGATTCCATCCTGCATTAAGGCTTTGCTCATCATATTGCGTAAATTCCGTGTTTCTTATAAGCGGATTGAGCAGTTTGCTCTCCACCTTAAACTCACCGAGCAAGGTAGGTGCGGCAAGCATGGTCGTTGTAAGGATCTCGGCGTTGATTCCGAAATTCGCCTTTTCGCTGTAGTCGGTACTCTCCGGCTTCCAGTCCCACACCTGTTCATCATCGCTGTTGGTATCCCGTTCATAAGTCCAAACCGTTCTTTTTGCCGTTACCCCCGGGAGCTTAACGCCCGTTATGGGATCCTGAAGCTGTTCGGCCGGTTTCAGCGTTCCTGAAACAACCACCAGCTTTCCCTCATTTTCGGGATTAATCTTGCCGTCCTTTATGGTTACGGCGCTTTTAATCCGCTCATAGGTTTCCGGAACGGAAAAAATTGCTTTCAGGGCAAGCGCAGCAAAGAGTATGCCTCCTATAATCAGTATAACACCGATTATTTTTTTCATTGTCATTCCTCCGTTCTGTGGTTATTCAAGCTTAGCCGCCTGGTTTTGATATTCCTGCTGTATGAATTTCGCATTTTTATCGGTAAGAGCATTTACAACCTCGCCAAACGCTTCAAACTGCTCTTTTGTGCAGTGTGTCGCAACGGGCTTGCAGGCATATCCGCGCGTCATGCGGCCCAAGTTTTCATTTTTCACAAGTCCGAGCATGACCTCATAGAGCTCATCCGTATTGAAATAGGTTGCTTTTTCCTTCCACGCCGCATAGTTCTGCTCGGATTTGTTTGTAAAGCTTGTTACGGCTGCCCATGCGGGAACCTTGTCGCTGCCCGGTGTGGTTTTAAAGTAGTCTATCGTAGCCCTGTATGCCGCCTCGCTTGTACTTTCGTGCGACGGATAATCATACCACAGCCAGACAAGTCCTCTTATACCGCTTGAATGAAGGTCTGCATCCGCTTCGTTTTTCAGCATTTCCGCGATGGGCGCAACCACCCTGTCATCGCCGAGTCTGCCGGAGGCTTCGTATGCCGTTGCCCGAACCTCGTTGTCCGAATCCTTCATCAGCTCGATCTCTGCATCAACCGCTCCGTCAAGAGTCTTGTTCCACGAACTGCCAAGCGCAAATGCAGCCTTTCTTCTTACAACTGCGTTTTCGTTCTTTGCCGCGTCAAGCAGGAATTTGCCGATTTCTGCGTCCTTGCCGCCCTCGTTGCCAAGCGCCCCTACTGCACATAGGATGACATATGGCTCTTTTTCGTTCTTAAGTATTTCTTTGGCCGCTGCAATATGCGAATCGCTTGCTCCCAAAAATGAAGCTATATTGGAAAACGCATAACCCCTCACCTGCGGCGAATCGCTTTTAAGGAGTGTCTCGACATATTCCTTTGGCGCAGGGAGTGTTGCCTTATTGTCCTTCAGTTTTTTGATCGCTTTATCGGTAATATTTTCGTCCAGCTCCAGCTTATCGTTGATGGTTGCATAGGAATAAGTGGATACAAGATTTACAAATTCGTCCACGGTTATATTCTGTTCGTCCTTGATAAACGCTTTCACCAGATCATCCTCGGTCATATTTGCATAGTCGATTTTTTTTGCCTTTCCGCCGCCTGACGATTTGTCGCCGCCGCATGCCGCAAGTGAGAATATCATTCCGATCATTAAAACTAATGCTAATAACTTTTTCATCACACTAAATTCCTCCGTTTTATTGTTTATCGTTATCATCAAATATATCGCCGCATTCCGGGCAGAACTTCGGCGGATTTGCCGGATCCTCCGGCTCCCATCCGCATTTGTCACACTTGTAGAGCGGCGCTCCTGCAGGCTTTGGATTTCCGCAGTTTTGACAGAATCTACCTTTATTTACCGTACCGCAGGAACAGCTCCATCCGTCCGCTGCAGGCTGCGGCTTTCCGCAGTTTTGACAAAACTTTCCGACATTGCCCGTCTGACCGCATTCGCAGCTCCACGAAGCCGCTGACGGCTGCTGCTGTTGCTGCTGTTGCTGCTGCGGCTGTTGCTGCTGCTGACCCATAGCAAACAGATTTCCTGCATTCATACCGCCCACATTCTGTGCCATATTCATTCCAAAAAATCCGCCCATGGCGCCCATACCGCCTTCATTTGCCGCCGCCGTTCGCATCGCGTCAGTCTGACCGCCGACAATGCGCGCCGCCGCAATATTCGGATTTGTTGTCATCACGTTTTCCTCCCACTCGGTGATCTTCTTTCTCTGGTCTTCGGGAATCGATACACCGTTGATGCTGACAGCGAAAAGCGCAATCCCGCGTTTTTCCTTCCATTCGGTTTTCAGCTCCTCCGATAGCGCCCTCGTCACCTCTTTGGTGTGCGCCGGGATTTCGGAATACATAATTTTCATCGCTGAAATCTGTGCAAATGCCGGACGAAGCGCATCCAAAAGCTCACCCTTTAGCATTTCATCAATTTCTGATCGTTCATAAGTATATTCCACATTGCCCGTCACGTTTGTATAAAACATAACGGGATCAACGATTTTATAAGAATACACGCCGTTACACCTTAAATCCACCGACAACTTGTAATTCATCGACTCATCGATTGTTACGCGGAACGGAACAGGAGAAGACGTGCCGAATTTATTGCCCGTAATCTCCTTTGTGTTAAAATAATAAACCCTCTGATCCTTACCCGGTTCGCCGCCAAAGGTAAAACGCTTGCCGACCTGCGCAAAGCTCTGCTTAATGCTTTCACCCAGATTGCCGCAGAAAATGCTCGGCTCGGTGGAATTATCGTAGACAAATTCGCCTGCCTCAGCACAAAACTCAACAATCTTGCCCGATTCCACAATGATCATGCTCTGACCCTCGTTTACCGAAACGATCGAACCGTTTGAAATAATGTTGTCGCTGCCTTTCGTGTTAGAGCTTCTTTTTCCCGTGCGCTTTTCGCCCTTTGCAACAAGCGTGTCCGCACCTAGGCTCTCACAGTAGAAAAATTCTCTCCATTGGTCAGCCAGAACGCCGCCAAGCGCCCCTGCGCCTGCTTTTAAAAGTCCCATAATTTGTTCTCCTCTCAAGTTTTATTCCTTGTATTCTGTAATATCCCACACCTCGTCGGCATGCGTTAGTCTGCCGTTTTTATCCGTTTGCAGTATAAGCTCATTTCCGCCATGCGTATAGGTGTATATTTTAACATCGTCACCGCAATTGATTGTAAATGCCTCGCCGGACATAATCCGTACCGCATTTTCTTTATCATTGCCTCTCACAATATCATTCTCATCCCGGTGTCTCGGAATAACAAGATACCATTTTTCACCGCCGTAATCATAATGTTCGATTGCATCGCGTTTTTCCCGGGAAAGCCCCGCAAAGAGTCTTTCGATGTATTCCCCGGCTGCATTTTCACCCTCATTGCCCTTTCCGAGATATGCGACCGCCCAATGGGGAAATCCATCATGTTCATCAAACGGAAGTGCGTTTGCGTACTCGGTGCGGTGCTCTCGGTCCACATACACCATACCCGGGCCATCCAATATAAAAATCTTTTTTTCTATCGCCTTACACCCGAACAGACTTACAACAACCGCCACAAGGATTGCAAATACTTTTGCGATGCTCACTAAAATCACCCTTTCGGCAATTCAATGCGCATGTCATAGCAAAGGATTCGCGAAATCAACGCCGCTGCCTCGCTCCGTTTTACCTGCGAATCGGGGTAATATGTCATATATTCATCGCTTCCGACCGCAACACCTTTATTATAGAGGTCTAAAATTTCATAAGCAAAAGGCGTTGTGTCGTGAACATCGGGAATGTCCGTGAGCGGAACGTCATTGATCAAATATTGCTCCGTATCACACCGCGAAAACAGATAGGCCATCTGCGCGCGCGTTGCATTGGCATTCCAGTCGAAAACGACATAATCCTCAATGATTGCGTTGGCGTAGCAGTAGTCCACATAAACATCATACCAGTTTTCACCGATCATTTGGAATTCCGTCTTCTCGCCGTCATGGCGGTTATAGTTATGAATCACCGCCGCAATCTTTGCCGCCTCCGCACAGGTAAGTCCTGCGTTCGGGTCAAATATCGTTTTGCTTTTGCCGTTTATGATGCCGAAGCTGTACGCCGTCTGCACATAAGAATAGTACCATGCATCCTCCGCTACGTCCGAAAACAGCAAAGGGGTATCATCCAGGTATTTACTCCCTTTAAAACCACAGTCCTCACAATAAATCATGTTTTCACCGAAAATATCCTTTTCCGTCATACTCTCAACCAGCGTAGTGTGCATAAGTGAAAAACTAAAATTCCCGTCACCCTTTGCATCGGATATTTTTTCGTGCATCGCATACTCATCTGCCGTGCACGGGATATAAAACTGTATAAATCCGGTTCCGATAAACACATCAACATCAAACGTTATTTCCTCTGAATTCAATGTAACCTCATTAAGATTTGCGCAGTTGGCAAAAGCGCGCTCACCGATAT
>CAKSFQ010000026.1 GCA_934454115.1 uncultured Clostridia bacterium | reverse complement strand
GAAGAAAAGCCGCCGTAATACTGACGTATACGGCGGTTTTTTGACGCAGCATAAACTTAAAATACGGCTTCAAAACTAATGTTTTCTTATCCGGTGGCGGCTAATGCGGCGCCCCTTTTGTTTTGAAAACAAGTTTATCAGGACAGATCGGATACCACGTTTTTCATCCACTTTTTGCTGCAAAAATGCAGGGTAGCCATCACCAGCTTCACGACTTCCTCGGCATACATCATGAGATAGACATAAAAGAGCGGAAGATGAAGGACAAATCCGCCAAGCAAAACCATGGGTACGCCGATACACCAAACCGATCCGATATCGATCAGACAGGCCGTCCGGGTATCGCCGCCGTTGCGGAACACCCCGACAATCAGCAGGAAGGTCATGGATTTTACATTCATCATAACTGCAACCAGAAGCAAAAGGTGCATCGCCTGCCGGTACACGCCCTCTGAAATATTGTACGGCATTAAAATGACGGGCCGCAGCAGAATAAATGCGGCGGACAGGACAAGCGCGGTACAAGAGGATAAAAACATCAGCTTTTTGGCATAAAGATAGGCTTGCTTGTACTTTTGCGCGCCCACCGCCTTGCCGATAAAGACGCCGGCTGCGTTGCCGCCGCCATGGAAAAATACCAGCATCAGGCGTTCAATGTTTTGCACAATGGTAATGATAACCATGGCGTCGCTGCTGATTCGTGCAAAGACCCAAGTATAGGAGGTAATGCCAAGCGCCCATGCCATTTCGTTAAGAATGACCGGCGTTGCAGTTTTTAAGAATTGTACGACAAGGTCTTTTCGGATCGAAAAAAGCTGTGAAAATCCGGCAGCCTGAATCATCTTTTTTCCGTAAACGACTGCGAGCATCACGGCGAGCTCAGAAAACCTTGCAATGACGGTGGCAATCGCGGCGCCGTTTACGCCCATGGCGCGTACGCCGAAGTGGCCGAAAATCAAAATCCAGTTCAGTACAATGTTGACAACAAGTCCGACAGCACGCACTAAAAACGGGAGCGCCGCGCGTTCGCTGCAGCATACGCTCATGTCAAAAGCGGTGGTAATTGCGGTTGCCAGATACCCGATACAGACAATCTGAAGATAGGGAACGCCGGCACGCAAAACCTCCGGACTTGCATGAAAGGCATGAAAAATCGGTACAGGGATAAAAAGCGCAGCGGCAACAAAAATCAGGGAAAGCGCAAAGGCCAGCAAGATATTAAGTCCCAGGATGCTCCGCATCTCTTTGATGTTTTGCTTTCCCCAAAACTGGGAGGCAAAAACACCGGCGCCGCAGCTGATGCCAAACAGAAATACGGTGTAGAGAAAGTAGACCTGGTTTCCGATGCCGACGGCTGCGATGGCAGTCTCGCCAAGTCTCCCGACCATAATCGTATCAATCAGATTGACCAGCGATGAGATAAGCTCTTTGAGCGCCATCGGGATCATCAGTAAAAAGAATCGTTTGTAAAATGATTTCATAGCTCCTCCTATTGTGTGAATTGTAATGTGAAAAAAAATCAGCCTCATCGAGCGAAAATCGCTGTCAGAGACAGATTTTATAATGGCCGGAAGCAAGGCTTCTTTCGGCCATCGCGTGCCCGATCACAATATGACCTCGGCAGGTAAATGGCAAATCAAGGCATATCGGGCATCTACCGCGGCAATACGCCGGTATCGTCATCACCGCCGAAGAAATCATAGTAATACTCGCCGGTATCGGGGCTCTCCCGGAACAGAGGATCAGACGAAGGCGCGGCGACATTCTGAAAAACCAACCGAACGCCAATCATAATCAGGAAAGCAAGTACCATGATGGCAAGGGCGCCAAGCGTACTGATCAGCAGCGGCGGAAGATACGTTTTCTTTTCGCTGCCGCGCAGCAACAGGAGGGAGAAAACAAATCCGGCGGCAAAGAGCGGCAGCATACAATACGGGGCTGCGGTCAAAAGCAGCACGTTTTCCGTTAGCAGCGCTATATGGCTGCGCAGCAGCGCACCCAAAACCGCGGTATAAATCAAAAGAAACAAGGTCAAGACAAAGCCCAGCACATTGCCTGTGACGCCCAGTGCGCCAAGCCGCGGCCGGTTGCACCATGCGCCGACCGATCCCAAAAGGCTCAGCAAAACGGAAACGGTCAGACCGACACAAGTAAGGTAAATCGGCAGCAGGGACAGATCCGAAGAAATGCCGGAAACCTTTTGCAAAAGGCTTCCGAGATAGCCGACGCGGAAAAAAGTCAGGCGCAGTATGCCGCTTTGAAAGATGGTGGAATAATGGATCGCAAACCAGTCTGCAAACAGGAGTGCGACGGCCAGGATGCTGCATAGTGCGGAAAATACACAAAAAAGCCTGCGGGGCTGCCGTTTTTCTTTGACGGCTGACGGGTCATAAAATTGATAATCCGGCGCAGGGATCGTGTCTGTTTCATTGCCGCGGGCAGTTTCGCCGGCCGGGTTTGTCTTCGGAGGGGTAATGCCCTCTCCGCAGCGGCTGCAAAACCGGGCATTTTCGGTAAGCTGTGCGCCGCATTTTCTGCAATACATAAAAATCGCCTCTTTTATTTTATCACAAGATGAAGATTGCCGTGTATGTTAACATCGTTTTGGCAGAAAGCCGCCTCTTAAAATCCTAATCTTCAAAATCAAATTCATCAAGGTGCTGCTGCTTAAACAGGTCATATACCGCGTCCAAAAGCGCCGGGTCGTCCACCTGCTCTAAGCAGTCATCCTCCTTGTCCACATCCACGTGAAAGACAACGACCTCGGTTACCTCGTCCTCATCATCGTCATAGGGGATGCAAACGGCGTAGTCGTTATCCTGATAACGAACCGTGTCTAAATGCTCAAAGGTGACGGTGGTTCCGTCCTCGTCAATCAGATCAATTAAGTGTGGGTTTTCGGGTAATTGTGCCATGGTTTTTCCTCCTTATGGATCGTTTATATGCGGGTACTGTCAAGATAAGACTGCAAAAGAAACGCGGCCGAGATGCTGTCCACGCTGTCCTTGCGCTTTTGACCGCGAACATTGGTCTCGTTCATTAAAATATGGGCAGAAACCGTGGTGAGCCGCTCATCCCAAAGCTTCACGGGGATGTCGAGCCGTTCCTCCAGCATTCCGGCAAAGATCTGCGTTTTTTCACCACGGGGACCGATGCTGCCGTTCATATTTTTGGGAAACCCCAAAATAATCAGGCCAACGTCCTTTTCCTTGGCGAGGGCAGCGGCATAGTCCGCAACCTTGCGCATGTTCTTTTCCTTGCACGGGGGCAAGGTGCCGGCGCCGAAGCCCAGCGGGTCCGAAATGGCGAAGCCGGTTCGGCTGTCTCCATAGTCAATTCCAAGTATCCGCATGCTGTTACCTCGCTTTTTGCGGTCAAAATCATTCTTTCGTCCTATTGTATCATAGCCGGTTAAAAATAGCAAGCCCCAGCCAAAGAAAAGCCATCCTCAGATTTTGCTTTTTGGCTGCGGCTATAAGACAAAACGGTGATAATCCGACAGTTTTTCGGTTGCCAGCGGGTTATAGGGCAGGGGCTTTTGTTTCCTGTCCATGCGCGGGGCGATCGGATCACTCATAAAAAAATACTTCAGGGCATCATAGAGGTGATCCTCTTGTCTGGTATCGACATCCTCCGGATTGACGCTGTCATAATGCAGCTGTGGCAGCGTGCGGATCATATTCTTGCAGTGGTCAAAGACGTAAAACATGGGAATTCCGTTTTCGTCAAAGGCCAGCCGGTAATGCACCTGCATTTTTCCGGCCAGGCGGTCGTTTTTTCCCTTTTCAAAATATACGCCCTCGCGCTCCATCATGGCGGCAATGCTCCCCTCGGTCGATCCGGTGGCGTTCCAGATAGCAGGGTCGGCGTAGCCGCAGACCGACATACCGCGCTCTTCGCGATCCTCAATGGCGCGAATCTCCTTGGCAATCTTTTGCGCGGTCCAGCGTACGCCGGTGTCCGGGGCGCCGGTGCATCCGTACAGCTCGCGGTACAGATAGGCGCGGCCGTCATGATCGACCGCAAACCAGCACACGGCAAACGGCTTGGCATAACCAAAGTCAAAGGTGCGAAACCGCCGCCATTCCTTCGGAATCGGAAAAGGTCGGATCACATGGGAAAACTGTCTTGTTTCGTAGCCCTTGGGGTTGTTTTGCCATTCCGTAAAGACCTGTCCGTCAAAGATATCCCATTGTCCGTAAAGCAATGCCTTTCGCTCTGCCTCCGGCAGCTGCTCCAGTCTTTTTTGATAATCGGCGTCGGCGCGCATTAAAAAAACGTTGTCACTGACAAAGGAGGGGATAAAAATCCGGCTTGCACCGGTATCGGAATCCAGAAAGCCCTCGCCCGGCGTATGCCCGTCAATAAACCGGCGCTTGACCCAGCTATGCCCGATGCCACCGGGGTTGGTGCTGGATTTCATTTGCTTGGGATAGCGGTTGACCCCGCGAATCCTCGAGAGCAGGTAGGTGTATTGTTCTTCCGTAAAGTGGGTCAGCTCGTCAAAGCGTACCACATCGTATTCCGCGCCCTGGTAGCGCAGCACATCCTTTTCTGCCGCACAGTAGCCAAATTCGATCAGAGAGCCGTTTAAAAATTCCCAGCGATGGTTGCTGCTCCGGTATGTTGCGGCATCGGCAGGAAAAAACTGCAAAGAGGTATAGATGATCGAATGCTCCAACTCCGGGAAGGTGCGGCGCAGAATAAGCTGTCGGCTTTTGGGATAGCGCAGGGCATAAAGCAGCGCGTCAACCAGTTGTCCGTAGGACTTACCGCCGCCGGCAGCGCCGCCAAACAAAACCTCGTCTGCCTTGGCGTCAATAAATTTTTTTTGGGTTGCGGTCAGAGAAAGATCAAGCGTCTTTTGCATTATTTTTTTCATCCGGATCCTCCTGACTTTCGCCGACAATGCGGATGTTGACGGTCAGCGCAACGGTTTGTTCCTTTTCGCTTTCCCTTTCCAGTTCCTCTGCCAGCGATAAAATTTCCTTTGCGGCAGACAGCTCGACCCGCTCATTGCCGCAGTGCAAGAGCTCCTTGAGTTTTTCCGCTGCCTGTGCGTGGGATTGTATGTTGTTTGGCTTCCTCATTTGATTTTTTACCTCCAATCTCAATGCCGACCAGACGCGTCACGGCGTTGTTATGAATCCGTATTGCTTGCCGCCGGCAGTAGTGAACATGAAATTCAATCGCGTCCCAATAAAGCTGGTTGACGTATCGTGCCGTCAAAATACTCCGCTCTTCCGGCGCCAAATACTCCATCATGCTGTCAAAACAGGAAACCAATGCCTTCAGTTTTTGGTGAATCTCATCAATCTGTGTTTGATAATAGTGAATATGTTTTTCTCCGACTGTCCCCATTTTCGCACTGTCTCGAATCAAATCCTGATAAAAATCCGATTTCATGGTAAGCTCTTTCCGCAATAACGGCAGTCCGCGCAGCCATTTTTTTACTTCCTCTTCTGTTGAAAATCTCATTTCTCATTCGTCCTTTCTTATGTAAAATGCTGTCCGTTTTTTTCTATACGCCGGCCGGACAAGACAGCGAAGCCATCGGAGCACATATAGGCGCGGCGGCAGTGCGTATTGCAGAATACGGCGTTGTCCTCAAAAACAATATTCGGATTGTATTTGCGATACAGGGGAGCGCCGCAGCAGCGGCACTCCCCAATTTGCCGCTCATCTCGCACAGTCTCCAATTCTCCGAACTTTTCCATCGTCAAAATATTCGGGTGTGTCATTTTGTTCCCTCCTTTGCGGCACAAAGTTTTATTTACCATAATTTCCCAATATTTTGACTGGCATATTCCTATTATACAACATAAATATCGTTTGTCAATAGAAAAAAACCAAAAATATTGTTGAATTTTCCCTTGTAATGCAGAAAAATTTATGTTATACTAGCGGTGAGGTGAAATTATGGCAAACAGCTATATCAGTGAAAAATTAAAAGCTGCCCGCATCGCATCCGGCCTGAAACAAAGAGAGGTATATGAATGGCTTGGCGTCGGCCAATCGACCTTCAGCGCCTGGGAGACCGGAGCCAGTGAGCCGTCCGTCGGCGTTTTTCTCAGGCTCTGTCAAAAATACGGAATTCAGGACATCTATGCCTATTTTATGCCGGACTCTCCGCTGCAGGGACTTTGGAAGGACCTGGATCCCTCGTTTTTAAACCGGCTGCTTGTGCTACCGCCGCATGGCAGGGCGGCAGTGAAAAACTGCCTGGATTTTGAATATAAGGCATCGATGCAAAAACGGATTCCGCTGCAGCCGCGCAATATTTTGGTATATACGCAGGTCGCAACGGCCGGGCGAGGCAGTTACTTGGATGACCAGGACGCCGAGGTCTGCCATATTGAGGCGCCGGAGACGGCAGCTTATGCAATCCGCATCTCCGGCGACAGTATGGAGCCGCTGATTCATGACGGTGATTTGGTGTTTGTGCAGCGCCAGAATGAGCTTGCCTCCGGCGAAATCGGCATCTTTACTTATAACGGAGAGTGTTTTTGCAAAATGTGGGATAACCGAAACGGTGTACCCAAGCTGATCTCACTCAACAAAAAGTATGCGCCGATTTTTGTACAGGCATCGGATAATTTGTACGTCAACGGCAAGGTGCTGCTTTAGACCTTGGTACGTGTCCCGGCCGAAGTTAGAAATCTGTCTCCCAAAGACGGAGGTTGGATGACGTTCTTTCGGCCGGGCGTGCGGGCGTTAGGCACACGTGTTTTTTTATTTCGTCTTTTGCGCGTCTTGGTGCGGCGTTTGAGCGTTCACCGTACCGGCCGCGCTGTTTTCATTTGGTGCGTCGGCCGCTGCATTGCGCCGCCTTAAGATGCTCTCCATGATTTTTTCTTTTCCGTCTAAATACATTGCGTCCAGCAAAATGGCGGCGCTTTCCGCCATGTCGGGACGAAAGACGCCCAGCTTCCATAAATCGGTCAGCGTTTGGTTTTGACTGATGCGGCTGTAGGGGTTATTTTTTTCGGCGCTGACCGCAATGTCAAATTCGATCGGGCGCATCGCGGTGCTCTGCCGCAGGCTGCGGCTGGAAAACTTGATATATTCCCGTGCGCCGTTCGGCCCGTCTACGCGGTAGGTGCGCGGTTGGTGATAGAATTGGCGCATCAGTTCGATGCAGAGCAAAATGATTTCCTTGTAAGCATTATACCCCTCGGCAATCATATCGCGGCTGAGCTTTTCGCCGGCCTGCTGCAGTGCAACAATGGCAGAGTATGCCGTCACGCCGCCGCTGGTCTGCCCCTGCTGAAAGTCGCGGTTGCCGGAGACCTCTTTGAGCTCTTCGATTTTATTCTGCCGGTGGGCGATGATAAAGCTGTGCAGCGGTTTTGCCTGCAGCTCCCGGATATTTTCTTCGCTGACCGACCCGGCTACATGGATAATGTCTTTGGAGAGGTCGCTCAGCTCGTATTCGTTCAGGCCGCCGTTGTCCTTTACCATAAACCGGGTCTTGCCGGAGATCAGTGCATTGCGGCTGATCAGTGCGTCCAGACGGTCGATGTAAAGCTGCGGACTTTTGATGATATCAACCAGGCCAAAGCCGACCGGGCTGTCCTCATCGGGGTACATGACGTCAAAGACAAAGGGGTATTTCCCATGATGATAAATGCCGTCCTCGCCCCGATCCTCGGAGGCGTCTAAAATCTGGTTGCCGCAGAATTTTAAAAGCTCTACCGTCTGTGCGCCGTCACGCTGTCTTTTATAATAGCAGTCCACAACCAGAATTTTGTTATGGGTCACATCGCTGCCGCTGGTGTTTTGCATGTCATCATAGGTTAAAAGCTCCATCGGACTGCCGGCGGTAAGCTTGTCCGCAAGGTGCGGATACTGCCGCTTAAGATCGTCCGGGTCGCAAAGGGCGGTCAAAAAGACAAAACGGCTGTCCTGAATATCGCAGATGCCCGGCTCCCAAAAGAGGTTTAAAAGGTCGATCTTGCGGATATCGATTTCGCCCATGCCGCCGCGCAGCTGCGGATTGAAGAATACGCCGTAGCAGGCGGCGCCATTTTTTAATTTATACCACCACGCGCGGCTGTATGTGCGCTTAAAGTTGCATAAATCCAGCTGCACCGGAAGAATCCGGGTAAAGGTCTCTGCGATTTTACGGTCCGCCTCATCGCGCTCTAAAATATTGGGGGACGGGTAATTGTCCATGGCGTCTGCATGCTTGTTGGCAATGGCGTTAAAAAGGTAGGGCGTGGTCGGTTCCGGCATTTCGTCCTGCTGTTCGCCCATGTAGCGCGATTTAAACCAGCGGTTGTTTTCGATGACACGCCGGTCAAAGGCCTGCTTGTGTTCCTTGTAGCGCCGAAACTCCTCGGTGAGCAACCGAAAGAATTCCGGCTTGATGATTCCCTCATAATTTTGATTTTCCATAATCATTTCTCCTTTTCTCAGGCTTTTGCGGTCAGCGCCGCAATATCGTTTTCTATTTTGTTAATTTTTGCTTCAATATCAATGCCGTTGAGCATAACCCTCTGCCCGGTGACCCAGATTTCACCGTTTTCTTCCCAAAAGGTAATAAAGGGCGAATAGCCGACCAGCCCCATGTTGGCGTAATTTTCCGCCTTTTCGATCTTAAAGGCGCCGTTGGTATACACCACACCGTTGATGCTGTGGCTGCCCTCGCCATTGCCGGCGCCCAGAACCAGGTAGGCGGTGCCGTTGTCACCGACCGACATGCCCAGCTTTTGCTTGCGGACACCGTTTTCGTCCTGCATCATCTTGATGCCGGTTGGGTCCATCAGGGCAAATACGCCGCCGGTTTGGTTGGTATAATTCTGACTGTTTGTACCAACAATGGTAGAGGCGTAGATGGCGGAGCTCTCTACCGTCCCGCTAAAGACAGCCTCGCCGCTGCTGTTGATCGAGACGGTGGGTTTTCCCTGCGCGTCGCAGAGCATAAACTGAAAATTTTGTGTGTCCTTGTCATAGGCGGCCAAAAACCGCGTCTGCTCTCCGCGGTCGCGGATAATGAGTTTAGAGCCGCTGATTTCCATCCTCCCGCTGTTATCCTTGACGGATACCTTGGCGGTGTCGACTGTGCCGGCCGTCAGCTTGTCCGCCGTCAGCGCGCCGATTTGCGCGTTGCTGATTTTGGCGTTGTTTGTGTCAATGTTTTCGGCCTTGACGGCGGCGGCCTCACTGACATTCCCGGCGTCTAAGTTTTGAAAGAGGTACGACAGTTCATCCACCAGCGCCGTTCCCCATTCCTTGACCGCCCGAATGTCCCGGCCGGTGTCCCCGGTCAGCTTGGGCGGTATCGGTGTTGTTAAGTTTGGCATGTTTCATTCCTCCATTTCTTGGTTTTCTTTTATTATAGGGATTTTAGAGTGACATGGAGTGCCATCTGCCACTTTTTCAAAAAGTTTTTATTTGTCTTGACAATCAGGAAAAAACGTTTTATAATGTAAGTGTTAAACAGTTAAGCACAAAACTATTAGGAGGTGATGGCGCCGTGGGGCTATCCTATTTTCATATTAACCAAAGCCTGCGCAAGGTACAGCTGCTGCGCAAACGGTCACTGCAGCAGGCCATGCGGAAACAGAAGCTGCAGCCAAGCTGGCTGCCGCTTTTGCATTATGTAGAGGAACATCCGGGCTGTACCCAGGCAGAGGTGGCAGAAAATCTGGCGCTGACGCCGGCGGCAATTACGCTGGCAACGCAGCGGCTTGCGGCACAAAAGATGCTGGTGAAAAAGACGGATCAAAAGAACCTGCGCCGCAACATTCTCAGCGTGACTGCGGTCGGCCAGGAGCGGTTGCGCAAAATGGGAATATTTTTTGAAGAATTTGATCAAAAGATGTTTCAGGGGCTGAGCGAGGCAGAGCTTTGCGCCTTTCAGAAGACCTTAGACCGCATTACTACCAATATTACCGGTGAGGACAAAAACGAGGTATCCAGACAGGTGATTACCGATCTCCTGCGTGAAATCCGGGAGGATACCAAAGAAACTATTTAACAGGAAAGGAAGGATATGACGATGCGAAAACTATTATCTCTTCTGCGCGGCAGAGATTTATGGATGTCGATTTTGACACCGGTTCTGATCGTGGGAGAGGTCATCATGGAGGTTTCGATCCCCAAGGCCATGTCAAAAATTGTGGATATTGGGATTGCAAACCGTGACATTGACTATGTGTTAAAGGCCGGCGGCGTCATGGCGCTGATGGCGCTCGCTTCCCTCTTTTTTGGCGCGATGGCGGCGTGGACGGCCTCGATCGCCAGTATGGGATTCGGGCGGTCGGTGCGGCAGGGCCTGTTTTATCGGGTACAGGATTTTTCCTTTTCCAATATTGACAGGTTCAGCACATCCTCGCTCATTACCCGGATGACGACCGATATCACCAATCTGCAAAACGCCTTTATGATGGTGATCCGCACCCTGGTGCGTGCGCCGATTATGTTTATTTCGGCATCCATCATGGCGTTTTCCATCAATGCAGAGCTATCGTGTATTTTTTTGGTTGCCGTTCCGATTTTAGGGTCTGTGCTGGCGTTTACCATCAGCAAGGCGCATCCCCGGTTTAAAAAGATGCTGCGCTGCTTTGATAAGCTCAACGCCAAGATTCAGGAAAACCTGATCGGAATCCGTGTTGTCAAGGCCTTTGTCCGCGGCGACTATGAGGATCAAAACTTTGACGAGTGTGCCGACGCCGTGCGGCAGACGCAGATCCGCGCCGAGCGGATGGTAATTTTAAATATGCCGATTATGCAGATGATGGTGTATCTGTGTATTATACTGGTGCTTTGGCTGGGCGGTAACATGATTGTGGCCGGGCAGATGGGAACCGGTGAGCTGGTTAGCTTTATCAGCTATGTCAACCAGATCCTGATGTCACTGATGATGATTGCCTTTTCCTTTACCATGCTGGTAATTTCAAAGGCTTCGGTCAGCCGTATTGTCGAGGTGCTAAATGATACGCCGGACATCCCGGATCATAAGGATTCTGACATTGCGGTATCAGACGGTTCGATCGCGTTTGAGGATGTTTCCTTCAGCTATCAGGGCGACCTTAGCCGCTGTACCTTAGAGCATATTAACCTTCAGATCAAATCCGGCGAGACGATCGGAATCATCGGCGGTACCGGCAGCGCAAAGTCAACGCTGGTGCATTTGATTCCGCGGCTTTATGAGGCGACGGAGGGCGCAGTCAAGGTCGGCGGCGTCGATGTAAAGGACTATCGGCAAAAGACGCTGCGGGATCAGGTTGCCATGGTGCTGCAGAAAAATGTGCTCTTTAGCGGTACCATCCGTGAGAATCTCCGCTGGGGGAACCCGGACGCCACCGATGAAGAAATTGTCGCTGCGTGCAAAGCGGCACAGGCGCATGATTTTATTATGGAATTTCCAAACGGCTACGATACTGAGCTGGGACAGGGCGGCCTGAACGTTTCCGGCGGTCAGAAGCAGCGGCTTTGTATCGCCCGTGCGCTCCTGAAAAAGCCGAAAATTGTAATCCTGGATGACAGTACCAGTGCGGTTGACACGGCGACCGACAGTAAAATCCGCGCGGCGTTTCGCAAAGAGCTTTCCGATACGACAACCATTATCATTGCGCAGCGGATTTCGTCCGTGAGCGA
This sequence comes from uncultured Clostridia bacterium, assembly GCA_934454115.1. GTDB lineage: Bacteria > Bacillota > Clostridia > Monoglobales > Monoglobaceae > Ructibacterium. Next base: position 17,081 of record CAKSFQ010000026.1, on the reverse strand, counting down.
TGCCGATCGGATTGTGGTGCTGGAGGAGGGTAAGATCTCTGCGGTCGGCACACATGATGAACTCTTAAAGAGCAGTGAAATTTATCGCGAAGTCTATGAATCTCAGCAAAAGGGGGTGGCGTAGATGCCTCCGCATAAGAATACGGGAATGAAAAAGCCGAAAGATGGCAAGAAAACGCTTTTGCGGATTCTGCGCTATTTGGAAGAATACCGCTTTCAACTGGTTTTGGTAGCCCTGCTGGTGGTTGTCAGCTCCGGCGCGGGTGTCGTCGGCACCTACTTTTTAAAGCCGATCATCGATAACGATATCGCCCCGTGGATCGGGAGTGGGAATCCGGATCTTCGCGGACTGCTGCATAGTATCATTTTGCTTGCGGCAATTTATGCGGCCGGTGCGCTTTGTACCTATGCGTATAACCGCATTATGGTAAACATTGCGGCAAACTCGCTTTATAAGATGCGGATGGATATGTTTACACACATGCAGACGCTGCCGATCCGTTATTTTGACAGCCGTACTCACGGCGAGATCATGAGCCGTTATACCAACGATATCGATACGCTGCGCAACATGATGAGCCAGAGCGTGCCGCAGTTGATTTCGTCCGGCATTACGGTGGCGGGCGTCTTTATCATGATGCTGGTGCTGAGCATTCCGCTGACGATTTTGGTGGTGCTGATGATGCTGACCATCTTTGGCGTCATCAAGCTGGTCGGTGGCAAAAGCGCTCTATACTACCGCAACCAGCAAAAGGCGATCGGCGCGGTTAACGGTTATATTGAAGAAATGATTGAGGGACAAAAGGTGGTAAAGGTGTTTTGCCACGAGGAGGAGAGCAAGCAGCGATTTGATGTCATTAACGGCGCATTATGTGATGCGGCGAGCAAGGCGAACACCTTTGCAAGCATTTTGATGCCGATTATGAACAATCTGTCTTATATCCACTATGCACTGACGGCAATCATCGGCGCAACGCTTACCATTTTGACCGGACAGCGCGAAATGGGAATTTTCGCCCTGGGGCTTGGCGCACTGGTTTCGTTTTTGCAGTATACCCGTTCTTTTGCGCAGCCGATTACCCAGGTATCGCAGCAGTTTAACGTGATTTTAAACGCGCTTGCCGGTGCCGAGCGGATTTTTGCTCTGCTGGACGAAAAGCCGGAGGTTGATGATGGTTACGTGACGCTGGTGAACGTGAAGGAAAAGCCGGACGGCACGATCGAGGAGACCGCGCAGCGTACCGGGCATTGGGCGTGGAAGCATCCGCATCATGACGGCACGCTGACCTATGTGCCGCTGCGCGGCGCCGTGACCTTTGAAAATGTTGAATTTGGATACGAGCCGGGAAAGACTGTATTAAACGGGATCAGCCTTTATGCTGAGCCGGGACAAAAAATTGCGTTTGTCGGGTCGACCGGAGCGGGAAAGACGACAATTACCAATTTAATCAACCGTTTTTATGACGTGCCGGACGGTAAGATCCGCTATGACGGTATTAACATCAACAAGATAAAAAAGGCGGATTTGCGGCGATCGCTTTCCATGGTGCTGCAGGATACGCATCTGTTTACCGGTACCGTGATGGAAAATATCCGTTACGGCAGACTGGATGCGACGGACGAGGAAGTCATTGCCGCGGCAAAGCTTGCCAACGCCCATTGGTTTATTTCGCATCTGCCGGACGGGTATGACACCATGCTGACCGGAGACGGCGCAAATTTAAGTCAGGGTCAGCGGCAGCTGCTGGCAATTGCAAGAGCGGCGGTTGCGGATCCTCCGGTCCTGATCTTAGACGAGGCGACCAGCTCGATCGATACCCGTACCGAGGCGCTGATCGAAAAGGGAATGGATCAGTTGATGGAGGGCAGAACGGTGTTTGTGATTGCGCACCGCCTGTCCACGGTACGAAATTCGCACGCAATCATGGTACTGGAGCACGGCGAGATTATCGAACGCGGCAGCCATGAAGAGCTGATTGCCAAAAAGGGCAGATACTATCAGCTCTACACCGGTATGTTTGAACTGTCGTAAAAAAGGCGGCTTTGAAGAAGGTGGCGAAAGCCGCCTTCTTTTTGTATCATGATAATTTTGTTTAAAACGTACATTGATTTTTTTTTAACAAAGTGATATAATAATATTTTGTAGAATGTATGTGAGGAAAGAGGCAATTTGTCAAAATAGGATATCGAAAATGACATGACAGCTGTGTGAAATCGACAATTCCCAAGAGGGAGGTTTTGTGTTATGATAATCATGGTTTTTTATGGGAAAACCTGACTTGAGACGATTCCCGCGTACAAAAGAAAATGAAAAACAAATCCAAAGATAGGGAAGGTGCATTATGAATAAAATATCGATTATCGGAACCGGAAGCGTAGGTTCGACCATTGCCTATACATTAACCGTGATGGGAATCGCTTCGGAAATTGTCATGATTGACATTAACAATGAAAAGGCGCTCGGCGAGGCGCTGGATATCCGGCAGGGTACACCGTTTTGCGGAGCCTGTTCGATTTATGCCGGCGACTACCGCGATGCGCAGGATTCCAACATCGTGATTTTGACCTCCGGCATTGCCAGAAAGCCCGGTCAGTCCCGGCTGGAGCTGGCACAGACCAACGTGGATATCACCAAGTCGATTATTCCGGAGATTACCAGGTACGCGCCGGACGCGACTTATATTATCGTAAGCAATCCGGTTGATATTTTGACCTATACGTTTTATAAGATTTCCGGCCTGCCGGAAAATCGGATTATCGGCTCCGGTACGATTTTGGATACGGCGCGTCTGCGTGCCAGACTGTCGGAATATTTCAACATCAGCCAAAGCAATGTGCATGCTTATGTATTTGGTGAGCATGGTGATTCTTCGTTCATTCCGTGGTCGGTTGCCAATATCTCCAACGTGCCGATTAACGAATGCAACGCATTGGTAGCCGGCAGCGATATGTCGATGCCGAAGTTTAAACGTGAGGACGTAGAGCAGTATGTCCGCAAGTCCGGCGGCCGTGTGATTGAGCGCAAGGGCGCTACCTTTTATGCCGTTTCCGCATCGGTGTGTCATATCTGCAAGTGCCTGCTGATGGGGATTGATACCACCATGACAGTATCCACGCTGATGCACGGCGAATACGGGGTTGACGATGTTGCGCTGAGCGTTTTGAATATTGTCGGCAAGGACGGCGCGAGAGCAAAGGTGATGATGCCGCTGACCGATGACGAAATCAGCAATCTGCGCCGCAGCGCCGATACCTTAAAGGACGTTATCAAAAATCTTCATATATAGAGGCTCTCTGCCATGGTGCAGTCTGCCGGAAAGGTGGTAGCTAGAATGGATTATCGTATAGAACATGATTCAATGGGAGAGGTTAGGGTACCTGCAGACAGACTGTGGGCAGCCCAGACCCAAAGAAGCCATGAAAACTTTGAGATCGGTGTGGGAATCGAAACCATGCCGCGTGAGATTACGCACGCCTTTGGTATTTTAAAGAAGGCGGCGGCGCTTGCCAATCACGAATTGAGACCGGAAAAGATGACCGAAGAAAAACTTTGTGCCATCACAAAGGCATGCGATGAGGTGATCGAGGGAAAGCTGAACGATCATTTTCCGCTGGTGGTATGGCAGACCGGATCGGGTACGCAGTCGAATATGAACGCCAATGAGGTCATTGCAAACCGTGCCAACCAGATTGCGGAAAAAAAGCTGGCGCACCCGAATGACGATATCAATATGAGCCAGTCCTCCAACGATACCTTCCCGACGGCGATGCACATTTCCGCCGTCATTGCGATTGAAGATCGGCTGCTTCCGGCGATTGAGACACTGGTTACAACCTTTAAGCGGTTAGAGGCCGAAAATGAGGGAATCGTAAAGTCCGGACGCACGCACCTGCAGGACGCAACGCCGATTCGGTTCAGCCAGGAAATCAGCGGATGGCGCACAAGTTTAGAGCGTGACGCTGAACTTTTAAAAAATGCAGTAAAACCTCTCTATGAGCTGGCGCTCGGCGGTACTGCGGTCGGCACCGGATTGAATGCCCCCAAGGGCTTTTCCGAGCTGGTTGCAAAAAAGGTGGCAGAACTGACCGGCAAGCCGTTTGTGACGGCGCCCAATAAGTTCCACGCGCTGACCTCAAAGGACGAAATCGTATTTGCGCACGGCGCCATCAAGGCGACGGCATGCGATATGTTAAAGATTGCTAACGATGTCCGTCATTTAGCATCGGGACCGCGCTGCGGCCTCGGTGAAATTCATATCCCGGAAAACGAGCCGGGATCTTCCATTATGCCGGGCAAGGTGAATCCGACCCAATGTGAGGCGGTTACCATGGTGGCCGTTCAGGTCATGGGCAACGATGTGGCGGTCGGCGTTGCGGCATCGCAGGGCAATTTTGAGCTGAACGTATTTATGCCGGTGACGGCATATAACTTCCTGCAGTCGGCAAGGCTTTTGGCTGAGGCGATTTTATCCTTTAACAAGAACTGTGCCGTAGGCATCACGGCAAATAAAGAAAAGATGCATGAGAATCTGCATCGTTCGCTGATGCTGGTAACCGCGCTGAATCCCTATATTGGCTACGAAAACGCGGCAAAGACGGCGAAAAAGGCGTTTCAGGACAATATCTCCTTAAAGGAAGCCTGCGTTGCGCTGGGCTTTTTGACCGAGGAAAAGTTTGATGAGGTATTCCATCCCGAACAGATGGTTTAAAATTTGACAGTGATGGAGGTAAAACGATGAATGTTTCTTATTTTCCGGGTTGTACCCTCCGTACCAAGGCAAAGCAACTGGACGTTTATGCGAGACAGTGTGGCGAGATTTTAGGCGTGACGCTTTGCGAGATTGAGGATTGGCAGTGCTGCGGCGGCGTATTTGTCAGCGCAAAGGACGAGATTTCGTCCAAGCTTTCCGGCGTCCGCGCACTGATTGCCGCAAGAGAGGCACGGCAGCCTTTGGTTACGGTATGTTCAGCCTGTCATAATGTGATCAAGCAGACCAATCATGCGATGCAGACCGATGCGGATTTTGCCGCAAAGGTGAACGCTTATATGGCACAAGAGAAGAATCCGCCCGCAGCCTATGACGGCGAGACCGAGGTTTATCATTACCTGGAACTGCTCCGCGATAAGGTGGGCTTTGACAAGATCAAAGCGGCGGTAAAAAATCCGCTTAGCGGAAAGAAGGTTGCCGCGTATTACGGCTGCATGCTGCTCCGCCCCGGAAAGGTGATGCAGTTTGATGACCCCGAAAATCCGCGGATTATGGAGGACTTTATCCGTGCGCTCGGCGCAGAGCCGGTAATATATCCCAAGCGGAACGAGTGCTGCGGCGGCTATGTTGTGATCGAAGACGCCGCATCGGCAGAGAAAAAGAGCGGCGCAGTGTCAGAGAGCGCAAAGCAGAGCGGCGCCGAATTGATTGTGACGGCATGTCCTCTGTGCCGGTATAACCTTTTAAAGAGCCAAAGCGACATGCCGGTGGTTTACTTTACCGAGCTTTTGGCCGAGGCGCTTGGCGTAAAGGAGGGTGAATAAGAATGCAGAGAAAAGAGATGCAGCAGAGAGAGCAGATTTTGCGAATCAGCGGTGTCAACCCGCGTAAATGTATGCGCTGCGGGAAATGCTCCGGTACCTGCCCCTCCTATGATGAGATGGAATATCATCCGCATGAATTTGTCTATATGGTAGAGTCGGGCGATATCGAGGCGCTGAAAAAGTCGGACTCTGTATACAAATGCCTTTCTTGCTTTGCGTGTGTGGAGCGTTGTCCGCGCGGCGTAGAGCCGGCAAAACTGATTGAGGCGCTCCGGCTTATGGTCATCCGCGAAAAGGGCGGCAGCCATTTAAAGGCGGAGGAAATTCCGGCGCTTTTAGACAATGAGATGCCGCAGCAGGCATTGGTCAGCGCATTTCGGAAATACGCAAAATAGAAAGGAGAAAATTAGCCATGCAGAGAATAGGAGTCTTTGTCTGTCATTGCGGAACCAATATTGCCGGAACCGTCGATGTAGCGGCGGTGGCCGAGGCTTTAAAGAGCGAGCCGGGGGTTGTTTTCTCCACCGACTATCAATATATGTGTTCGCAGGCCGGACAGGACATGATAAAAAACGCAATCCGGGACGAAAAGCTGACCGGGATTGTCGTGTGCTCCTGCTCACCCCGTATGCATGAGGCAACCTTCCGCAAGACGGCGGCGTCTGCCGGAATTAATCCGTACATGGTGGAGATTGCCAACATCCGCGAGCAGTGCTCCTGGGTGCATAAGGAAATGCCGATCGGAACGGAAAAGGCAATTATTTTAGGAAAGGCAGCGGTTGCGAAGGTAAACCTGAATACACCGCTGACGCCGGGCGAGAGCCCGGTAACCAAGCGTGCGCTGGTCATCGGCGGCGGTATCGCCGGAATCCAGACCGCGCTGGATATTGCCGATGCCGGATTTCCGGTCGATATCGTAGAAACAAAGCCGACCATCGGCGGCAAGATGGCACAGCTGGATAAGACCTTCCCGACCTTAGACTGTGCGGCTTGTATTTTAACGCCGAAGATGGTGGATGTGGCGCAAAATGAGAATATTCGGATTTTTTCGTATTCCGAGGTGACAGAGGTCGGCGGCTTTGTCGGCAACTTTGATGTAACCATCAAACGCCGTGCGCGATATGTCAAAGAGGAGCTGTGTACCGGCTGCGGCGCTTGTACCGAAAAATGTCCGCAGAAAAAGGTGCCGAACGAGTTTAACCTTGGGATGGATACGCGGCACGCGATCTATATCCCGTTTGCACAGGCGGTGCCGAAGGTTGCCACCATTGACCCGACCTATTGTATTAAGATGAAAACCGGAAAATGCGGACTGTGCGAAAGAGTCTGCAGCGCCGGCGCCATCGACTATCAGGCGAAGGATGAATATGTGAAGGAAAAATACGGTGCAATTGTGGTTGCAACCGGCTATAATCCGATCTCGATGGAAAAGTTTGACGAATACGCTTACGCACAGTCGAAGGATGTTGTCACTTCTCTGGAGTTTGAGCGTCTGACCAATGCGGCAGGCCCAACCCAGGGACAGCTGCTCCGCCCGTCGGACGGAGAGCATCCGCATACCATCGTGTTTGTGCAGTGCGTCGGTTCGCGCTGCGAGGCGTGCGCGCAAAAGGGCAAGGAGTATTGCTCTAAGATTTGCTGCATGTATACGGCAAAGCATGCCATGCTGACACGGGATAAATACCCGGACACCGATGTTTATGTGTTCTACATTGACGTCCGTACACCGGGTAAAAACTTTGATGAATTTTACCGCCGCGCAGTAGAGGAATACGGCGTACATTATATCAAGGGTATGGTCGGCAAGGTTTCGCCGGAGGGCAAAAAGCTGAAGGTACAGGCATCCGATCTGATCGCCGGAAAGCAGCTCCATATTGACGCGGATCTTGTCGTTTTGGCGGCGGCGATCGAGCCGGATCCCTCGGCGCGTCCGCTTGCAACCATGCTGACGGCCAGCATGGACACCAACGACTTCTTTACCGAGGCACACCCGAAGTTAAAGCCAGTCGAAAGTCCGACCGCCGGCGTATTTTTGTCCGGCACCTGCCAGGGGCCCAAGGATATCCCGGAGACGGTATCGCAGGCAGGGGCGGCAGCGTCTAAGGTAATCGGCCTTTTGTGTAAGGATAAGCTGACCGGTAACCCGTGCGTGGCGCATTCGGACGAGATGATGTGTAACGGCTGCTCCACCTGCGAAAGGGTTTGCCCGTACGGCGCGATTTCTTACCTGGATAAGGAATTTAGAATGCCGGACAGAACCACGAGAGTTCGCCGCGTGGCCTCGGTTAACGAGGCGGTATGCCAGGGCTGCGGCGCTTGTACTGTGGCGTGCATGTCGGGCGCAATGGACTTAAAGGGCTTTATGAACCGACAAATTATCGCGGAGGTGGACGCAATATGCAAATAAAGGAATATAAACCGTTGATTGTCGCCTTCTGCTGCAACTGGTGCTCCTATGCCGGCGCAGATTTGGCGGGCAATAATCGGCTGAACTATCCGGCCGATGTTAAAATTATCCGGGTTCCCTGCTCCTGCCGGGTCAATCCGATGTTTGTGCTCCGCGCGTTTCAGCGCGGCGCAGACGGCGTAATCCTCTGCGGATGCCATCCCGGCGATTGCCACTATACCTCCGGCAACTACTACACCCGCCGGCGTATGGCGCTGCTGTTTTCCATGCTGGATTACCTCGGCATTGAGCGCGCGCGTACCCGTGTGGAATGGGTCAGCGCTGCCGAGGGTGCAAAATTTGCAAAGACCATGAACGAATTTGCAGAGAGCGTAGCAGCGCTTGGCGAAAATAAGAGATTGGAGGATTTACGATGCAAGAAATAAAACGTGAGATTCTCCTTGACCGGGCGCTGTCCCTTTTGGTAGACGGCACAGTGGATCGTGTGCTGGGCTGGAAGAACGGAGAATTTGATTATGATGTGACGCCCGCTGTGTTTCGCACGCAGCAGGATTTGGAGGACTTTGTCTGGAACGGCTTTTGCGGCGCAAATTTTTCAAAGTATTTGGTCGGCGAAACAAGAAAGGGCGAGGGCAAGGTTTTGGCTTTCTTAAAGCCGTGCGACACGTATAGCTTTAACCAGCTCTTGACCGAGCATCGCTTTGACCGCGAAAAGGTCTACGCCATCGGCGTTCCGTGCGACGGAATGCTGGATATCCGCAAGGTGAAAGAGGCAGCGGACAGCGTGCTTTCCGCAGAGATTGCCGGAGATCAGGTTGTGATTCACACCCTTTATGACGGCGATGTTACGGTGCCGGCAGAGCGTTTGCTTTCCGAGCGCTGCATCCATTGTAAATCCAAAAAACACGTTGCCTATGACGAGCTTTTGGGCGAGGACGGCGCGGTTTGTGAGACGGGTCGTTTTGACGAGGTTACGCGCCTGGAAAAGATGACCCCGGACGAGCGGTACGCCTTCTGGCAGAACGAGCTTTCCCGCTGCATTCGCTGCAATGCCTGTCGTGACGTTTGCCCGGCATGCACCTGCGAAAAATGCGTGTTTGATAACCCCGATTCCCCGGTAGAAAATAAGGCGGCGGCTAATTCTTTTGAAGAAAAGATGTTTCATATTATCCGCGCCTTTCATGTAGCGGGTCGCTGCACCGATTGCGGCGAATGCTCCCGCGTTTGTCCGCAGCACATACCGCTGCACCTGCTCAACCGTAAGTTTATCAAGGATATTGATACGCTCTACGGCGACTATCAGGCCGGCGCCGAGGTCGGCAGCCGTGCGCCGATTGTCAACTATACCGAGGATGATCCCGAACCGGCCGAGGCGGTAGAAAGAGGTGACGAAAATGCGTAAAATAACGCTTGATTCCCTTGATGCCCTGTTTGAAAAGCTGGCGCAGTACGCAAAGCTTTATCTTCCGGTCGATACTAATGCCGGCGCAAAGTTTGAGGAATGGGAGCGCGGAAAACAGCTTTCGAATGCGCTCAATACGGTGCGCAGCGCAAAGGACTTCTTCTTTCCGCAGACCGAAAACCTGATGGATTTTCAGGTGGAGGGCAAGAAAATTTCCGTGATCGATACCCGGAAAGAGTGTGAGGATTTCATTATCTTCGGTGCGCGCGCCTGTGACGTGCGCAGCTTTACGGTATTAGACCGCGTATTTTTGGCGGAGCCGACAGATACCTATTACCAAAACCGCCGCGAGCACGGCATCATTGTATCAATGGCTTGTACCCGTCCGCAGGAAACCTGCTTCTGCCAAACCTTTGCGATTGATCCGGCAGAGCCGGAGGGCGATGTTGCCTGCTACCGTACCGATGATGCGTTGTATCTTCTGGCAAAGACCGAAAAGGGCGAGGCAATGCTCGCTGCTGTCTCCGACCTTACCGAGGAGTCGGACGGCGCGGCCGTAGAGGCGCAGAAGAACACCATCCGTGAGAGAATGGAAAAGCTGCCCCTTGCGTCGCTTCGCACCGACGCTTTCGGCAAGGATAAAACCAAAGAATTTTTTGACGCACCGGAGTGGAAGGCGCTTTCCGAGACCTGTCTCGGCTGCGGAACCTGTACCTTTGTCTGCCCGACCTGTCAGTGCTATGATATTAAGGATTTTGATACCGGCCACGGTGTGCGGCGTTTCCGCTGCTGGGATTCCTGCATGTACTCCGACTTTACCAAAATGTCCGCCGGTCAGCCGCGTCTGACCCAGTTGGAGCGTTTTCGGCAGAGATTCATGCATAAGCTGGTTTACTATCCGACCAACAACGACGGATTGTTCTCCTGTGTGGGGTGCGGCCGCTGTATGGCAAAGTGCCCGATCCAGATGAATATTGTAAAGGTAATGAAAAAACTGGGAGGTGCGCGCCATGATGGATAGAAAAGAGCCGTTGATACCGGTTATCGGCGTGGTGACGGATATCCGTATCGACACGCCGGATGTCAAGACCTTTCGGGTTGTGACGCCGGAAGGAAAAAAGGCGTTTGAACACAAACCGGGTCAGTGCGCCATGCTCTCGATTCCCGGTGTGGGTGAGGCGATGTTCTCGATCACCTCTTCACCGACCAATACGGAATTTATGGAATTTTCGATCAAAAAATGCGGCTGTGTGACCGAGTGGCTGCACTCGATGGAGGTCGGCCAGGAAATTACCATCCGCGGGCCTTACGGCAACGCCTTCCCGGTTGACACCGAATTTAAAGGCCATGACATGCTCTTTATTGCCGGCGGTATCGGACTTGCGCCGCTGCGCAGCGTCATCAATTACTGCCGTCACTTCCGTGACCGTTACGGCAAGATTGATATCGTGTACGGCTCGCGCAGTATGCAGGATCTGGTAGATTATCAGGAAATTATTAACGAATGGTCAAAGGATGCCGGCGTCAATGTATACCTTACCATTGACCGCGAACAGCCGGAGTGGGACGGCCATGTCGGCTTTGTGCCGAACTATGTCAAAGAGCTTGGGTTCTCGACCGATAAGATTGCGGTTTTATGCGGACCGCCGATCATGATTAAGTTTACCCTGGCCGGGCTTTTAGAGCTTGGCTTTGACAAGACCCAGGTCTATACGACCATGGAGCTTCGGATGAAATGCGGCATCGGGAAATGCGGCCGCTGCAATATTGGTGCAAAGTATGTCTGCAAGGACGGCCCGGTGTTCCGCTGCGACGAAATCGAAGAATTGCCGGACGAATATTAAGATCGCGTCCGCCCGCGGCAAAATCCGCCTCCTAAAACAGGGACTTGGGCGGATGCGTCTTGGGCGGCGCGGCAAAGATAAAAATAAGGAGTGAATGACGATGGAGAATATGGTAAACGTATACCTCTTTGGCAAGCAGTACAGCGTTCCCGATGATCTTACAATCATGCGTGCGATGGAATACGCCGGTTATCAGCTGGTGCGCGGCTGCGGCTGCAGAAACGGTTTTTGCGGTGCCTGTGCCACCATTTACCGCATCAAGGGCGAAAAGGAATTAAAGACCTGCCTGGCATGTCAGACCAAGGTAGAGAATAATATGTATGTCGCAACCCTGCCGTTTTTCCCGCTGGTAAAGGAGGTCTATGATATCGAAAAGATCAAGCCGACCGAGCAGATTATGATGCAGCTTTACCCGGAGATTTACGCCTGTGTGGGCTGTAACGCATGTACCAAAAACTGTACCCAGAGCCTGAATGTAATGCAGTATATTGCGTATGCGCAGCGCGGCGAATTTGACAAATGCGCCGAGGAATCCTTTGACTGCGTGATGTGTGGCGTATGCTCCTCGCGCTGTCCGGCCGGGATTTCGCATCCGCAGGTTGCAATGCTGGCGCGCCGCCTGAACGGAAAATACCTGGCACCAAAGACGCAGCACCTTGAAAACCGCGTTAAGGAGATAAAGGACGGCGCCTTTACCGAGCTGATTGAGGCGCTGATGGGCAAGCCGGTAGAGGAACTCAAAGAGCTGTATAACAACCGAGAAATCGAGAAGTAAGGAGGTTAACCACAATGTATGCATCCCAATTTCAAGAATCGCTGAGGGCTGTGGAGGCCGCGCGTGAGGCAAACATTGCCTATGAGCCGACCCGTATGACTGCAAAAGAAAAGGAAGACCTTCTTGCGGCGTATCATCCCGACTATAAAAAAGACGAATTTTCCACTCTCAAAATCGGACCGAACCGCGGCGACTCCGTGCCGCACGAGCTTTGCGAAATGCTGCAGGCAAAGAGCCGGATTCAGGCAGAGGACGTGGATTTAAGTGATGTGAAGTACGATGTCGATGTGCTAATCATCGGCGGCGGCGGCGCAGGCGCGTCCGCAGCGATTGAGGCTGACCGTGCCGGCGCAAAGACCATGATTGTTACCAAGCTGCGGATCGGCGATGCCAATACCATGATGGCAGAGGGCGGCATTCAGGCGGCCGATAAGGAAAACGATTCGCCGGCGATCCACTTTTTGGACGCCTTTGGCGGCGGCCACTTTGCCGCAAAGCGTGAGCTTTTGGCAAAGCTGGTTTGTGACGCACCGGAGGCGATTCTGTGGCTTAACGAGCTTGGCGTGGAATTTGATAAGGCAGAGGATGGCACCATGATTACCACGCATGGCGGCGGTACCTCACGCAAGAGAATGCATGCGGCAAAGGACTATTCCGGCGCCGAAATCATGCGTACCCTGCGCGATGAAGTCATAAACCGCGGCATCCCGGTGGTGGACTTTACGGCAGCCATCGAACTGATCCTAGACGAAAACGGAAAAGCGGCCGGTGCGGTTCTTATGAATATGGAGACCAAAGAGCTGATGGTTGCCAAGGCAAAGACCGTGATTATCGCGACCGGCGGTGCCGGAAGAATGCACTATCAGGGGTTCCCGACCTCAAACCATTACGGCGCGACGGCAGACGGCTTGGTGTTGGGTTATCGGGTCGGCGCAAAGCTTTTGTATGCCGAAACGCTCCAGTATCATCCGACCGGCGCAGCGTTTCCGCAACAGATTTTCGGCGCACTGGTGACCGAAAAGGTGCGTTCCTTAGGCGCAAAGCTGGTTAACCGTGACGGTAAGGTGTTTATGCACCCGCTGGAGACCCGCGACGTTGCGGCAGCATCCATTATCCGTGAATGTTCCGACCGCGCCGAGGGCGTTGACACCGGCAGCGGCCGGGCAGTATGGCTGGATACGCCGATGATCGAAGAAATCGGCGGCGAGGGCACGATTGAAAAGCGGATTCCGGCCATGATGCGGATGTTCATGAGCTATGGCATTGATATTAGGAAAGAGCCGATCCTGGTATACCCCACGCTGCACTATCAAAACGGCGGCTTGGATATCCGGGTTGACGGCAGGACCACCAATGTGGAGAATCTGTATGTTGCCGGCGAGGCAGTCGGCGGTATCCACGGACGGAACCGTCTGATGGGTAACTCTCTGCTTGATATTATCGTATTCGGCAGAAACGCCGGGATTCATGCTGCAGAGGCGGCCAAGGCAACCGAGGTTGGCGCGCTGACCCTTTCCCATATCGCAAAATTTGATGCGGAGCGTTCCGCTGCCGGCATCGAAACCGATGCGGTATCGCCGAAGCTTTTGCCGAACTATACCGGCAAAAGAAGCGAAATCTAACGGCTTGTAATTGTAAAATAAGAGGTGCCGCGGCTGCGGCGCCTCTTTAGAACGTTGAAAGAAGGTTTAACCAATGCATTTATTTCATGGAGTGATTTCTCTGGCCGGCGTGTCGTTTTTGATTTTTTCCATTATGGCGATTGTGTCGCTCGGTTATCTGCTGGGCAGAGTCACCATTAAGGGCGTCTCGCTGGGGACTGCCGGCGTGTTTGTCATTTCGCTGCTTTACGGCGCATTTTTTTATGGGAATCTGACCGATGCGCTCAAGAATGCGGAGATTGCGTCAAACGGACTGAAAATTGTTGAAAACTTAGGCCTGGTGTTTTTTGTGACCTCGGTCGGATTTATTGCAGGACCCAAGTTCTTTAAAAATTTAAAAAAGAATTTTAAGTCCTATATTCTTCTCGGTGCAGCCATTATCTTAACAGGCGGCGTGACCTGTGCCATCTGTTATTTTATCGGCCGCGGCAGTGCGAATAATCCGCAGGAGTTCATTGCGCTGATGGACGGCTTGCTTTCCGGCTCTTTGACGACCACGCCGGGATTTTCTGCCGCAAAGGAGACGGTAAAGAATGTCTATGCCGCAACGCCGGAGCTTGCCGGTGAGTACGAGGCGGCCGTTACGGTGGGCTACGGAATCGCCTATTTGTTCGGCGTGATCGGCGTAGTGCTTTTTGTGCAGATTATGCCAAAGCTGGCGCATGCCGATATGGATTTAGAACGGAAAAAACTTGCCAGTGTGGATCTCGGCACGGTAAAGGCGAAGGCGGAAAACCTGATTGATATCGATGATATGGGGCTTGGCGCGTTCGGTATGGCCGCACTGATCGGTCTTGTCGTCGGAAACATCAAGATTCCGCTGACCTCGGCAGGGCTTTCCGGCACCTGTTTTTCGCTCACCACAACCGGCGGCGCACTGATTACCGCCCTGGTGTTCGGACACTTTTCTCATATTGGAAAAATCAATATTATGCCGCCCAAAAAGACGCTGGAATGCCTCAGAGAGCTGGGATTGATGATCTTCTTGATCGGCGCCGGCGTGGCCGGCGGCGCCAACTTTGTCAAGTACTTTAAGCCTATCTACTTCCTCTACGGTGCATTGATGACCCTGATTCCGATGATTGTGGGCTATCTGATTGCAACCAAGGTGTTAAAGCTGAGCCTGCTCAACGCCTTAGGCTCCATCACCGGCGGAATGACCAGCACGCCGGCGCTCGGAACGCTGATTCATGTTGCAAAAACCGAGGATGTGGCTTCGGCTTATGCGGCGACCTATCCGATTGCGCTTTTAGCGGTGGTCTTGGTTTCGCAGTTTTTGATTGTCCTGTTTGGATAAAAAATAATATTCTGCCGCCGCGGCTGCGGCGGCAGAGTGGTTTTTTGAAGGAATTTAAAAAAATACCGAAAAAATTTGCAAGAAAGACTTGCTTTTTTAAAAAAACATGGTATAATAATTTAGTGACTTTCGCCGGAGGCGATCTGCGGCGGAGGGAAAATAAAATAGGGAGACGTATCGAAGTGGTCATAACGAGCACGATTGGAAATCGTGTTGTCGTGATGAGCGGCACGTGGGTTCAAATCCCACCGTCTCCGCCAAAAAAGCAGAACCAAAAAGATATAATGTCGATTTGGTCAGCAACAGAGAGGGTTTGCGAGATTTTCGCAAACCCTTTTTTGTAGTCAAATTTCGGAGATATATGCCTATGTTTTGCGGGATTTGAACTATGACTAAGGTAAAAACGGAAAAATAAAAGGTTCGGCTTATCAGATTTGAACCTACGCATAAAAAATAAAATAGCATAGTTAGAGGCAATTTCTATAACATGAAATTGCCTCTTTTTTGTTATTAAAAATAAGGAAAGGATGAAAAAAATGAATGAGAAAAAATTTCTACAGCAGATGTATAACCAGCTAAAAGCATCTATGGAGCAAAGCATAAAAATTACAGATGACAGCATTGAATTATCAGATGGCGATAAAGTTATTTTCAAAATTGACAGTAAAGGTGGTATGTTCTATTCAGCTGACAAACAATTTTCAAATATCATTAACAATCTTCATTACAAAATAGAGAATGTTATTTCCAACACAAAAGAGTTTCTTGAAGTGATGGATAACAGCCCGGAATTAACGGCGGTTGACCTTAATGCACCGTACAAAAAACTGCTGGAGTATAACGATGTTGTTCTTGCCGGAACGGAGCATAGTAACGGCAGCTTTGAATTTGTGACTTGGGACTGTAAAAACAACAGCTTAGATCACGGACACTACTATGAAGATTACGAAAGAGCAAAAGAGGATTTCGTAAAACGATCAGAGTTATTTCCTGAAAACCAAATATTCTCTGCTGATGAACGGTTTGAATTATACAGATGTGTTGAAGATACATTGTCTGCCGGATTTGAATTAAGTAGCGATGTTGAAAATATACTTGCCGATGTGAAGGAAAAACTAAAAGAAAGTATTCCGGATTTTGATAAACGGCTGACAACGCTTGATGAACAGGATCAGCAGCAGGAACAAAAAATGTAGCGAAAGGGTGAGTTAAATGTTTATCGTTGATTTTAGATTTGAGGAAAATCAAACAACCATAGAATTCCCTTGCAATGAGAAATATTTATCAGCAAAGTTTGATGAATTGGGGGTTGAGGATAAGTTAAAAACAAGTCAGTATGTGATAGGAACGAATTATGCCGCATTAAAACGGCTCGTAACCGATTTTGTTGATGCCGATGAACTTAACTTCCTTGCGAAAAGATTGGACGGCTTTGACAGGAATGAATTAAATACATTTGAAGCCGTGTGCGAAGCAAGAGCGCCGCGAAGTCTTACGGAGATAATCAATGTTACATATAACATACATAATTACACGCTTGTGCAGGATATGAGCAGTATGGAAAGCATCGGAAGGACACATTTTAAGGCAGTACATATCGGGTGGAATCCCGGCGAGATGGAAAATGTTAATCTCGCTAAAATAGGAAGAGAGCTTATGAATTCAGGAAAAGGTAAAATGACTGAAAAGGGAATGCTGTTTGAACACGAGGGAGCGAAGTTCATAAATGAATATGACGGGCATAATTTTCCGGAATATCTTTATGACCCATGCAGGATATTTGTTGAACTGAAAAAAGAAGACAGAAAAGAATATCTGTATTTGCCGACGCATGAACTTACGATAAATAAAGCGCTGAAAAGACTCGGAGCAACAAATAGTGATGAATGCAGTATCAAGTTAGAGGATAAAGAAACGGATAATCTGTGGTTTGAAAGAATACAGGATATTACAGCAACCGAAAATCTGTATGCGGCAAATAATGTGCTGCGTGCAGTTGAAAGGGCAGAAAAAAATAATGAACTTGACAAGCTGGAAGCTGTTATTGATTTTGCGGACAGATACGACAGTGCGTCAATCATAAAGCTTGAAGATAACATAGACAACTTCCGATATTTTGATAATGTATACGATAAAGAAGGGTTAGGTCGGGCTTTAATAGA
>CAKSFQ010000025.1 GCA_934454115.1 uncultured Clostridia bacterium | reverse complement strand
TCGGTTGCGGATGGGTATCCGCAGTCATGGCAGTTTATTCGCGAAGAACTTCATTCGCTGGAGCGATATACAAATTTTGGGCTTTGCATTACAGTGCCAGCAGATGCGGCAGCGAAAACGCTTGCAGAATAGGGAATTTTAGGGTGGGGTGTAAACATAGTCTTTGAGCGGGCGGGGGTGCGGACACATTCTTGGACTATTTTATGCTGCTAATCCAAGATTACGGAAACCTCTCCTTTTATAGTTTGGTGTGGTAACTTAACTATAACACATTTTGAGCTGTTTCCGTATTATTTTTTTGACCGAAATATTTTGTTATGAGTTTATCTCGTAACATAATATTTCGGAATGTAACACATCTATTGTAAACCTACACAGGAAGAATAGAAACAGGGGGCATATTGACTTGACTTTTCATAGGCGTTGTTATATAATGATGATACAATAAAAAATAAAAGGGGCTATGACCGTGGATATTCATGAAATCAGACAAAAGATGAAGGTTGCATCCATCTACGATATTCCGATGAGGGTTACTTTTTATGCGCGTGTATCGTCCGAAAAAGACGAGCAGTTAAACTCGCTGGACAATCAGGTGTCTTACTATACGGATCTTATCAAAAGCAATAAGAACTGGAGCTATGTTGACGGTTATATTGACGAGGGGATTTCCGGTATTTCAACGCAGAAACGTGAAAATTTTCACCGGATGATTTCCGATGCGAAACTCGGTATGTTTGATTTCATTATCACAAAGGAAATATCCAGATTTGCAAGAAATACGCTTGACAGTATAAGGTTTACCAGAGAATTGTTAAACGACGGCGTCGGCGTGTTTTTTCAAAACGACAACATCAATACGCTGGACGAGGACAGTGAACTGCGTCTCACCATTATGTCAGGCATTGCGCAGGATGAACTGCGCAAGCTCTCGTCGCGTATTAAATTCGGGCATCAGCAGGCCATTAAGAATAAGGTTGTTATCGGAAATTCCAGAATTTTCGGTTATAAAAAGGACAATAAAAAACTGGTTATCGACCCGGAAGAGGCCGCTATGGTGCGTGAGCTTTTTGCGTTATATGCGACGGATCAGTATAGCATGAAGCAGATCGAGGATTTGTTTTGGGCGAAAGGGTACCGTAATTTAAACGGCAATAAAATTGCACATTCCACCATGTCAAACATTATTTCCAACCCGAAGTACAAAGGATATTACTGCGGCAACAAGGTAAAGGTCATCGATATGTTTACCAAAAAGCAAAAGTTCCTGGAGCCGGAGGAGTGGGTCATGTTTAAGGACGAAACCGGCGAAATCGTACCGGCGATTGTTTCGGAGGAATTATGGGATAAGGCAAACGCTGTTTTGGCGCGCAGAAGCCACGATGTGAAAAACAGACAAAACAAGTGTAACCATGCAAATCTGCTGACGGGAAAGCTCTTTTGCACCCATTGCGGAAAACCGTTTTACCGCCGGGAAAGCAAGGACAAGAGCGGAAACTGCAACAGTATATGGATATGCAGCGGAAAAATAAAGAACGGAGCGGATTCCTGTCCGACATTTGCGATTTATGAAAGCGATATCAAGCCGATATTGCTTGATGTATTCCAGGAGACGGCCGGAATGGCTGATCGGTATATCAATGAATATATTGACCTTTACAAGACCGTTGACGAGGATAACGATACCGCGAAGGCGATCGCCGAACTGGAAAAGAAGATTTCTTTTGAACAGAAAAAGAAGGCAAAACTGCTTGACTATAACATCAACGGCGATATCTCGGACAAAGATTATATTAAAATGAACAATGAGGCAATCAAAAAAATCGAAGCCGCCGAGGCGGAGAAGGCGGAACTGGAGAACAAGCTGAGCTCGGAGACGGAATTCAAAAAGCAGCTGGAAGAGATTCGCCGTCAGCTCGAAAAGGCGAAAGAGGATGCTGCCGATCACGTGATCGATATCGCGTTTATCAATCAATACATTGATAAAATTTATGTATCGGCGGACGGGAATACCATGCAGCTGAATATCAAAATCTTCACCGGGGAGAGCTGCGAAAAGCAGCTTGAAAAATTGCGGATGAGAAAAAGCGGCTGCAAAAAGGACAGTGATTCAGACTTTCGTTCGGGTCAGATGTTATTCACCATCTGACCACCGATCGAACCGGCCTGTCTGGAGGTGAGATCACCGTTGTAGCCCTTGTTCAGGGTTACGCCAACCTCGTTGGCAGCTTCCATTTTGAATTGTTCCATAGCAGCCTTTGCCTGCGGAACTACATAATTGTTGTTGCTATTGTTATTAGCCATTTTGTTTTCACTCCTTTTTGTGATTTTGAATTACGATGTTATTGTGGGGTAAAATCATAGAATTTATTCAGGAAATCTGAACCAATTTCATGATTTTTGCAAAACAATGTCCGTTTTTGTGTGTTCGGGTTGCCTTTGTTTACATCCCACATTTATCATGATTCCCAAAAAAATAAAAAATATTTTTGTTTGAAACACTTGCACCAAATTAACAAATATGGTAAACTTTGATGTAAGTGATAATTTTCAATGAGAATTTGGTGCATACTAGTTACGGGTTCTGTAAAATTTAGCATACACCGGTGAGGAGAGATCAGAATGACAGAAAATGTAGAATTTCAATATGGACGCGCTTTGGACTTTTTTAGTCAGAGCGAAATCAAAAACATAGAGCCGCAGATTCGGGCAGCGCACGAGATGCTGCATCAAAAGACCGGCGCCGGCAGTGACTTTTTGGGCTGGGTTGATCTTCCCGTTAACTACGATAAGGATGAGTTTGCACGAATCAAGAAGGCGGCGAAAAAAATCAGAGAGGATTCGGACGTTTTGGTTGTCATCGGCATCGGCGGATCCTATCTCGGTGCGAAGGCGGCAATCGATTTCTTAAACGGCCCCTTTTATAACCAGACGCAAAAGCCGCAGATTATCTTTGCGGGAAACAATATCAGCCCCAACTATTTAAATGCGGTAATCAAATGCCTGGACGGAAAGGACGTTTCCTTAAACGTGATTTCCAAGTCGGGAACCACGACTGAGCCGGCAATTGCGTTCCGCATTTTAAAGAAGTATGTTGAGGAGCGCTACGGGAAGGAAGAGGCAAAGCGGCGCATTTATGCGACCACCGACCGTGCAAAGGGCGCATTGAAAAAACTGGCGGACGATGAGGGATATGAGACTTTTGTGGTTCCGGACGATGTGGGCGGACGTTATTCCGTGCTGACGGCAGTCGGCCTTTTGCCGATCGCGGTTTCCGGCGCGGATATTGACCGTATGATGCAGGGCGCCGCAGACGCGCGTACCCTCTATGCGAATGAAACGTTGGAAGAGAATCCTTGCTATCAGTATGCGGCGATCCGCAACATTTTGCATCGCAAGGGCAAGGATGTTGAGATGCTGGTAAACTACGAGCCGGAGCTGCAATACTTTACCGAGTGGTGGAAGCAGCTCTACGGCGAGAGCGAGGGCAAGGACCGGAAAGGGATTTTTCCGGCCGGCGTCAGCTTCTCCACGGATTTGCATTCGATGGGACAGTACATTCAGGACGGACGGAGAATGCTTTTTGAAACCGTGCTGTATGTGAAAAACAGTAAAGAGGATATTGTGATCGAGGCGGACGCAGACAACGTGGACGGCCTGAATTTCTTGGCCGGCAAAACGATGGATGATGTGAATAAAAAGGCCTTTGAAGGCACGACTCTTGCTCATACGGACGGCGGTGTGCCGAATCTTGTCATCGCGCTTTCCGCATTGGATGAATACACTTTCGGTCAGCTGGTTTACTTCTTTGAAAAGGCCTGCGGCATCAGCGGCTATCTGCTCGGCGTCAACCCCTTTGACCAGCCCGGCGTAGAAAGCTATAAAAAGAATATGTTTGCGCTCTTGGGAAAGCCCGGCTATGAGGATATGAAAGAAGAATTAGAGGCCAGATTAAACGGCTAGAAGATGTTTACAAAAAATTTAAAAAAATGCAGAAAAAGCTCTTGTGTCCGTCTCACTTTTATGATACAATGATACCAACAAGATTAGAGAACTAAATTCTAAGATCAGAAAGGTGGAATCACGTCATGATTAAAGTGAATATAGGATTAAAGGGAAGCGGCAAGACGCCGAAACTGATTGAGGCTGTGAATGCGGCAATCGATGTCGAAAAGGGTAATGTTGTTTGTATTACGGAGGGCAATCGCCTGATGCACGATATCAGCCACAAAGCCAGAATGATTAACACCGAGAGCTTTGACATCCGCAGCATTGAGATGTTTGAAGGACTGCTCTGCGGCATCATTGCGCAGGATTATGATGTGACGCACATCTTTATCGACAGTATCTTTAAGAGTGTGCCGTCGGCTTCGATAGAGGATTTGGAAGGCCTGGTTACTGACCTTGAGAAGCTGGAAGAAAAGTTCCACGTTTCCTTTACGGTTATGGTAAGTGCGGACGCAGAAAACGCAGGTGCAAACTTAAAGAAGTATATTTGCTGATTGCGTGAAAGAGTGATGTAGGCCGCGTCAAAAACGTCATCGGGCTTGACCGGCTGCAAAGGGGGTTGCCGCATACGGCAACCCCCTTTTTATCAAATATCTTCCGAATGGAAAATTCCCGTGTGCCCATGACGCTAAATTGCCAAATGCTGGCGTTTTGTACAGATATTTGTTGGTTGGTGGAATACGATTTATGCTGAAAGATATTGACTTAGACCGATTTTTATGTTAGGGTAAAGAGGATTGCTGCACGGATTTTGTGCGGCCTGCCCCTATTTTTATTCTATTGGAAAGAAGATGGTGATAGTATATGATGTATTATAGGAGTACGAGAGATGCCGAGCTCCGTCTGAAATCGGCAGAGGTTATCAAAAAAGGCCTGTCGGAGGACGGCGGCCTGTTTGTACCGTGTGAGATTCCGGCGCTGAGTCCGCGCGATATGGAGCGGCTGGTGGATATGTCCTACATCGACCGCGCCAAGCTGGTGCTTCGAAAGTTTTTGACGGATTTTACGGCAACCCAGCTGTCCTATTGCACCGAGGGTGCGTACGGTGACGGCAAGTTCAGCAGCGAGGCAGTCGCGCCTGTGGTAAAGCTGGGCGAGAATCGCTATATCTTAGAGCTGTGGCACGGGCCGACATGCGCATTTAAGGATATGGCGCTGCAGATTCTTCCGTACTTTATGACAACCGCCATGAAAAAGACCGGCGAGGATAAAACCATTGTGATTCTGGTTGCGACCTCCGGAGATACCGGAAAGGCGGCGCTGGAGGGCTTTAAGGACGTTGCCGGCACGAAAATTGTTGTATTCTATCCATGTGACGGTGTCAGCGATATGCAAAAGCTGCAGATGATGACCCAGGAGGGCGGCAACGTCTTTGTATCCGGCATTGAAGGAAACTTTGACGATGCCCAAAACGGCGTAAAGAAGATTTTTACCGATCATGACGCGGCAGAAGAGTTGGGTGAAAACGGCTATGTATTATCCTCGGCAAACTCCATTAACTGGGGCAGATTGGTTCCGCAGATTGTATATTATGTATCGGCGTACAGCGACATGGTCAAAACCGGAGAGATTCAGGCCGGCGAATTGGTGAACGTATGTGTACCGACTGGGAATTTTGGCAATATCCTGGCAGCGTATTATGCGAAAAAGATGGGGCTTCCGATCGGCAAGCTGATTTGTGCCTCCAACCGCAACAACGTGCTGACCGATTTTATCCGCACCGGCGAATATAACCGGAACCGTGAATTTTATACCAGCGTATCACCGTCGATGGATATCTTAATTTCCAGCAACTTAGAGCGGCTGCTGTTTGACATCAGCGGCAACGACGCGGCCTGCGTCAGAGAACTGATGGATGAGTTAAAGAATCAGGGCAGCTACCGCTTATCTGAAGAAATGCACGATAAAATCACTGAGCAGTTCTGGGGCGGATACTGTGACGACTACTTCACCAAGGAGCGTATCTATAAGACCTTTAAAGAGACCGGCTATACCTTGGATACGCATACCGCGGTTGCCGTGGATGTTTATGAGCAGTACGTGACCGAGACCGGAGATCAGACCAAGACGATCATTGCATCGACCGCAAGCCCCTTTAAGTTTAACGAGACGGTGCTGTCGGCGCTGGGAGAGAACAACGAGGCGGATGATTTCACGCTGCTTACACGGCTTCAGGAAAAGAGCGGCCTGGAGATTCCGGCATCGTTAAAGGCGCTTTTTGAGAAAGAAAAACGGTTTGATGGCGTAATCGACCGGGACGAGATGTACGCTTGCGTCAAGAAGTTTTTAAACGTGTAGGCGCCGTTTGGGCTTTATGCAAAGGAAAACGCGTGACAACAATCGCCGCCCTTTGGGCGGCGATCCATCTTAAAAAATGAAAGTAATAGATAGGGATAAATTTTTGGTTTTGTCAAAAGCCCCTACTTGCCGGGCTTAAAGGTAACACATTCGGTATCGCAGGAGCTGCAGCAGCTTGCGCCGGAACCTACTTCGATACAGCCGGCGGTACACTTGTTGTCCCGTGCATGATACGCGCATTGCTCGACGCTGCACATAATTCCGGGGATGGCATGATTGGTGTTTTCCATAATAATTACACTCCGTTCCGCCGCTTTTGCGGCAATTTTATTGTGAGTACAGCAAACGCCCCGATCGGATTGTTCCTTTAGCGGTTTTCGCATACTTCTTTGACCGTGCGCAAAGGCAGATCAAAGAAGCGTTGTTTTACAGAGCGTGCTTTGTAAACACAAACTTAGTATGTCTCACAACCGGAGAATTATACAAAGGATATGGTGATGTGATGTCTATTTTTGCAATTTCGGATTTACATCTTTCCTTAAGCTGTGATAAACCGATGCATGTCTTTGGCTCGTGTTGGGAAAACTATGAAGAAAAAATGCAAAGAAACTGGAACCGCGTGGTACGGGACGAAGATCTGGTGCTGATTCCCGGCGATATATCGTGGGCGATGTATTTACAAGAGGTCAGGGAAGATTTTTCCTATATTCATCAGCTAAACGGACAAAAGCTTTTGCTGCGCGGCAATCATGACTATTGGTGGACAACGCTGAGTAAGATGGAGCAGTATGTCAGGGAAAACGGGTTTGACACCATTCATTTTTTAAAAAATACCGCGTTTATGTGGGACGATACCGCCATCTGCGGCACGCGCGGCTGGCCGATCGCGCACCCCGGCTCAACCGAAGAAAATCAAAAAATCTATGAACGCGAAAGAATCCGAACCGTACTGTCGCTGGAGGAGGCGCGCCGCCGGAAACCAAAGGAGATCATCGCGGCATTTCATTATCCGCCGCTGGAGCGCGGCGGCGTGTCCGAGGGATTTTTGGATATTTTAAGGGATTACCACGTTAGCCGGTGCGTGTTTGGACATCTGCATGCCGCGGCGCATCAGTATGCGCCACAGGGAAATTATGATGGGATTACCCTCCGCCTGGTATCCTGTGACTATTTAAACTTTACCCCGCTTTTGGTAAAAAAATAAAAATTATGTAAAAAAACTTGCAATTTTGAAATTATATGATATAATTCTAAAGGTATGTATACAATGAAGAAGTATTTTAATGAAGTAGAGAGGAATGTTTAGGATGAGTACAGTAGAAAAAGTGGAAAAGAACGTTGTGAGCTTTGAATTTTCTGTTTCTGCCGAGGAGTTTGAAAAAGCAATTGAAAAGGCTTATCGCAAGAATGTAAAGAAAATCAACGTGCAGGGATTTCGCAGAGGCAAAGCGCCGCGCCAGATTATCGAAAGATATTATGGAAAAGAGATTTTCTATGAGGATGCAATAAACATTGCCCTCCCTGATGCATATGATAAAGCGGTAGAGGAAAACGGCATTTCACCGGTGGATCAGCCCGAAATTGACATTAAGGGCGAGATCAGCAAGGAAAACGGCGTAACCTTTACGGCAAAGGTTACCGTAAAGCCGGAATTTGAAATGGGTACTTACAAAGGCATCGCAGCGACCAAGGTAACGCACAGAACCTTAAAGAAGGACGTTGATGCCGAGATTGAAAAGCTCAGAGAGAGAAATGCAAGAATGGTTCCGGTTGAGGATCGCCCGGTTGCCAAAGACGACATCGTAAGCATTGATTTTGAGGGCTTTGCGGACGGAAAGGCATTTGACGGCGGCAAGGGCGAGAATTATGATCTGACCATCGGTTCGGGTCAGTTTATCCCCGGATTTGAGGATCAGTTGATCGGCGCGAACACCGGCGACGAGGTTACGGTCAATGTGACCTTCCCGGAGGAATATCACGCCGAAGAATTAAAGGGCAAAGATGCCATGTTTAAGGTAAAAATTAATGGCATCAAGGTCAAAGAGCTGCCGGCGCTGGACGATGAATTTGCAAAAGATGTCAGCGAATTTGATACCTTAGAAGAGCTGCAGAAGGACACCAAGGAAAAGCTGGCGGCAGCCAATAAAGAACGTGCTGCGCACGAGACCGAGGAAAATGTCATTAAGGCCGTGTGCGACGCGACCGAGATCGATATCCCGGATGCCATGATTGAGACGCAGATTCAAAATATGATCCGTGACTTTGATATGCAGATGCGTTATCAGGGTATGGACTTAAAGCAGTACATGCAGTATACGGGTACCACGGCCGAGATGCTGAAGGATCAGTTCCGTGAAGAAGCAGGCAAGCGTGTAAAGACCTCGTTGATTTTAGAAAAGGTTTGCGAGATAGAAAACATTGACGCGACTGATGCCGATGTGGAAAAGGAATATGAAAAGACAGCCAAGGATAGCGGCATGAAGGTAGAAGATGTCAAGAAGTACATCAACGAGGACGAGATCAAGGATCGGATCAAGGCGCAAAAAACGATAGAATTCCTGGTCAGCAACGCAAATTTTAAATAAGAGACTGCTGTGCTGAAAAAACCTCGCCATGAGAGTATAGCGTAAGGTTGATTTGGGTATATTATCCAAGTCAGCCTTATTCTGGTAATTACACGTAATAAAAAACGCCGGTACCGGCCTGCGGTACGGGTAAGACAGATTATGCAGGCAGAAAGGTTTGGATAGTAATGATAGAGCCAATCAAAAACAGTCTGGTACCCTATGTCATTGAACAGACCGGGCGCGGAGAACGTTCGTACGATATTTTTTCAAGATTACTTAAGGATCGGATTATCTTCCTGTCGGACGAGGTGAACGATGCAACCGCCAGCCTTGTTGTAGCGCAGCTTTTGTTTTTGGACAGTGAGGATCCGGATAAGGATATTAACCTGTATATCAACAGCCCGGGCGGTTCGGTGACGGCCGGTATGGCGATCTACGATACCATGCAGTACACCAAGGCGGACGTTTCCACCATCTGTGTGGGCATGGCTGCCTCTATGGGTGCGTTTTTGCTCTC
The DNA here is from genome assembly GCA_934454115.1 of uncultured Clostridia bacterium. Taxonomy (GTDB): domain Bacteria; phylum Bacillota; class Clostridia; order Monoglobales; family Monoglobaceae; genus Ructibacterium. Next base: position 21,059 of record CAKSFQ010000025.1, on the reverse strand, counting down.
TTCCGGGGCAAAGGGCAAGCGTTTTGCACTGCCGAACAGTGAAATCATGATTCATCAACCTTTGGGCGGTACGCAGGGACAGACGACGGATATGCAGATTCATGTTGAGCGGATGCTGAAAATTAAGGAAAATTTGAACGGTATTCTGAGCAAGAATACGGGAAAGCCGTTGGATGTGATCAAGGCAGACACTGAGCGCGACAACTTTATGAGCGCGCAGGAAGCGGTGGATTATGGCTTGATTGATAAAATTGTGACCAATAGATAGGGGAGACGACTATGCCAAATATGACGGACGAAAAACACGTCTGCCGATGCTCGTTTTGCGGAAAAACCGAGGATCAGGTCAAGCGCCTGATTGAGGGGCCGAGCGCCTATATCTGCAACGAGTGTATTGAACTTTGTGTGGAGCTGATCCATGACGATTTAGGCGGCTCCGGTGTCGAAATTTCCATGGACGATATCCCAAAGCCCAAAGAAATCCACGCTTTTTTGGATGAATATATTGTGGGACAGGAACAGGCGAAGAAGTCGCTTTCTGTGGCGATTTATAACCATTACAAGCGGATTCAGAACCAAGATGCCGATGACGGCGTGGAACTGCAAAAGAGCAATATTTTGATGATTGGCCCAACCGGCTGCGGAAAGACGTTTTTGGCGCAGACCCTGGCCAAGAAGCTGAACGTTCCCTTTGTGATTGCGGACGCAACTTCCTTGACAGAGGCCGGCTATGTCGGCGAGGATGTGGAGAATATCCTTTTAAAGCTGATTCAGGCCGCGGATTATGATATTGAACTGGCACAAAAGGGAATCATCTATATCGATGAAGTCGATAAGATTTCCAGAAAGTCGGAAAATCCATCCATTACCCGTGACGTCAGCGGCGAGGGCGTGCAGCAGACGCTGCTTAAAATCCTGGAGGGAACAGTGGCTTCGGTGCCGCCCAACGGCGGAAGAAAGCATCCGCATCAGGAATTTATCCAGATCGACACGACCAACATTCTGTTCATCTGCGGCGGCGCCTTTGAGGGGATCGATCGGATTATCGAAAGCCGCGTGAACCAAAAAGCCCTTGGCTTTGGCGCCAAGGTGGAAAGCAAAAAAGACAAAAACCGCGGCGATATTTTAAAGCAGCTATCGCCGGAGGATCTTTTAAAGTTCGGAATTATCCCGGAGCTGATCGGCAGACTGCCGGTTATCACAACGCTGGACTCTTTAAACGAGGAGGCGTTAAAGGCCATTTTAAAGGAGCCAAAAAACGCGCTTTTAAAACAGTATGTCGCGCTGCTTAAGATGGACGGCGTAGAGCTGGAGTTTGAGGAACAGGCAGTTTCGGCGATTGCAAAGCTTGCCATGAAACGGGAGACCGGTGCAAGAGGACTGCGCACCATTGTAGAGAGCATTATGCTGGACGTTATGTACGAGGTGCCGTCCGATCCGGAAATCAGCAAGGTAATTATCACTGAGGGCTGTGTGCAGAAAATGACCAAGCCGCGGCTGATCTATCATGATGAAAAGGAACAAAATGTCGGCTAAAACGATAGCTGCCGCAACGCCCTTTGTGGATGCGGCAGCTATTTTGCATGAGAATACGGGGTGAGCAAATGAAGAAAATGACAACCGCGCGCCATAGCGGCTGCGCAAGAAAATGCGGTCTTTGGATTTTAATCATCGGTCTTTTATTCCTTTCTGCCTGCCGTGCCCCGGCAGAAGAAAAAGAGGCGGAGCGGCTGCAAATTGTGACCACCATCTTTCCGCCCTACGACTTTGCGCGGACGATTGCCGGTGATGCGGCCGATGTTTCCATGCTGCTCCACCCCGGTATGGAGAGCCATTCTTATGAGCCGTCCCCGGCGGACATCATTCGGATTGAAAACTGCGACCTGTTTATCTATAATGGCGGCGAGTCGGATACCTGGGTCGATGCGCTGCTTGATACGATTGATACCTCAAACTGCCGCATTCTTCGGATGATGGAGTGCGTTCCCGTCCTGGAAGAAGAAGCGGTGGAGGGCATCCAGACGGCAGAGGCGCATGAGGATGAGGAAGAAGGACACGGCGCCGAATATGATGAGCATGTCTGGACGTCGCCCAAAAACGCGATACGGATTACCGAAAAAATCGCCGATCTCATGATCGAATTGGATCATGAGCATCAAGACGGTTATATTGAGCGCCGGGATCGCTATGTCGAAGAGCTTCGCGCGCTGGATCAGACGTTTTTGGGTATCACGGCGCACGCAAAGCATAAGTTAATGGTTTTTGGCGACCGTTTTCCGTTTTTGTACTTTGCCAAGGAATACGGCCTGGACTATCGCGCGGCCTTTCCCAGCTGCAGCGCGGAATCGGAGCCGAGCGCAAAAACGGTGGCGTATCTGATTGATAAAATTCGAAAAGAACAAATACGGTTTATTTTTTATATTGAGTTCAGCAATCAAAAGCTGGCAAAAACCCTGCAAGAAGAAACCGGAGTCTTAGCGCTGCAATTTCATTCCTGTCATAATATATCAAAGGATGAAGCGGCAGCCGGCTGTACCTACCTCGGTCTGATGCAGAAAAACGCAGAAAATTTAAAGGAGGCGCTGGGCAATGACGCTGATTCGCTGTAGTGATGTAACCTTGGGCTATGAGGGCGTAACGGCCGTCTCTCATCTCAGTTTTACCGTGGAGGAGGGCGATTATCTTTGTATCATCGGTGACAACGGCACCGGAAAAAGCACGCTGATACGCGCGATTTTGGGATTAAAGCGGACAAGCGGCGGCGAAATCACCTATGAGGCGGGGCTTAGACAAAACCAAATCGGATATCTTGCGCAGCAGACAGAGGTGCAAAAGGACTTCCCGGCATCGGTCTGGGAGGTTGTTCTGTCCGGCTGCTTAAACCGCAAGGGAATTGTGCCGCTATACACACCGGGAGACAAAAAAAGAGCGGCCTCGGCCTTGGAGACGCTCTCTATTGTGAATCTTAAAAACAAGTGCTATCGCGAGCTTTCCGGCGGTCAGCAGCAGCGTGTGCTGCTGGCGCGTGCGCTCTGCGCAGCGGATCGTCTGTTCGCACTGGACGAGCCGACAACCGGACTTGATCCAAACATGACGACCGAATTTTTCGCGTTTATGCAGCGGCTTAATCAGACAAAGGGAACGGCGGTTGTGATGGTGACTCACGATACGCATTGCGCGGTAAAGTACGCAAAGCATATTTTGCAGCTGACGGCGGCGGATTATTTCTTCGGCACGAAGGAGGAATACCTGGATTCCGCTATCGGAAGAAAGTATATAGGGGGTCATCGCCATGATTGAATTTGTCCGTCAAATGTTTTCCTATACCTTTATTTTGCGCGCCCTCTTTGTGGGCGGCCTTGTGGCGCTGTGTGCCTCTCTGCTCGGCGTTAGTCTGGTGCTTAAACGCTACGCGATGATCGGAGACGGACTGTCCCATGTCGGATTTGGCGCGCTCTCGATTGCGACCGCGATGAACTGGGCACCGCTGGAGGTTACCATTCCGGTGGTAGTCGCTGCGGCGTTCTTGCTGCTTCGGCTCAGCAACAACAGTAAAATGAAAGGTGATTCCGCCATCGCGATGATTTCGACCGGGGCGCTGGCGGTCGGGATTTTAGTCGCGTCAAAATCAACCGGGATGAACACGGATATCTACAACTACCTGTTTGGCAGCATTCTGGCGATGAGCATGAGCGATGTTTACCTCAGCCTGGCGCTGTCCTTTGTGGTGCTGATTTTGTTTATCGTGTTTTACCATCGGATTTTTGCCATTACCTTTGACGAAAATTTCGCCAGGGCAACGGGACTGCACGCAGAGCTTTATCACATGCTGCTGGCGTTTTTGACGGCGGTGACGATCGTGCTTGGGATGCGTCTGATGGGCGCGCTCTTGATTTCCAGCCTGATTATCTTTCCGGCGCTTACCGCCATGCGGCTCTGTAAAAGCTTTCGCAGCGTGATGGCCTGCGCAGCTGCGGTTTCGGTGTTTTGTGTTTTTTGCGGCGTCGGACTGTCCTTTCTATATTCCACGCCGACAGGAGCGAGCATCGTGTTTGTAAACCTTGTGATGTTTTTGATCTTTTTTTGCATTGCGCAGGTCAAAAAGATGCGGTCATAGACGAAAAAAACGCCGTAGTGTTTTGCGCTACGGCGTTTTTTTGGTTTTGGCATTCAGAGTGCGCAGCGCGTCTCGGTAGGCGTCATATCCGCCGATCCGGTTGATGAAATCCAGCAAGGCGTTTGCGGTAATCCGCGGCGGAAGCCTGAAATAGGCGATCAATTTTTCTCGCTTTTCCCGGCTGTCCGGGTGGCCGGTAAAGCCATCGTTAAAAAAGTCGGCCTTGGTGACGGGTTTTACGTTGTCAGCGGTCTGCTCGGTCGCGGCGCTTTGTAAAACGGATAAAAGCGTGGATTCGTCCATGCCCTCTACGCCGAGCAGCCCTTCCTTGCCTGGTTTTTCCTTGCGCTTTTCCTTGCCGGATACCGCGGGGATATACGCATTTTTGATGATGCAGTCTGCGCCGAGGCAGCTTCTTAAATAGCTTCGGATCTGAAACCCGGCGCGGTCTGAGTCCGTCAGAATCAGAATGCCCCTCGTCTTTGCAAAACGGCGGATACTGTTTAGCGTATCCCGGCTGCGGTACAGACGAAAGCCGTTGGTGCAGATGATCGGCGCGTCCGTCACCTTTTTGAGCAGCTCTTTGTCATATTTTCCCTCGACAACAATCGCCTCTTTGATATGAATCATGGTCGGTGTCTCCTTTTCCTTCTTTTCTTATTATACCGATAGAATTTAGCATTGTCAATCCTCCCATCTCATATATTAAATAGAGATGAGGTGGGATGCTTTGAGAAACAGAATACTGAAAAACGCGGCCATACTGGGGTTTTCAGGCGTGTGTGCCAAGAGCTTTGACTTTGCCTTTCGTGCCTTTTATTCAAGAAGTCTCGGCGCGGAGGGTATGGGGCTTTTGTCGCTGGGGTTCGGGATTCACGGCGTGATGCTGACCGTCGCGACGGCCGGGCTTGGGGTCGCCGTTTCTAAAATTGTATCGGAATATCTGGAAATCGGCGATACGGGCGCCGTGCGAAAGAGCATGAAAATCGCTGTTTACACAGTGGTTTGCCTGAGCCTTTGCCTTATCATTCTGACTTTTTTGGGCGCAGAATGGATTGCGGAGACGGTGCTCGGCGATATCCGTGTTGCAACCAGCCTTTGCTGTCTGGCGCCGAGTATTTTGTTTATGGGGATTTCGTATTGCCTGAAGGGGTATTTCTATGCGGCACGTAAGGCGCTCATCCCGGCCTCGTCCGAGTTTTTGGAGCAGGCGGTAAAATTTGTGGCAATCACGGCGCTTTTGCGCCATATGCTGCCAAGAGGGATCGCGTACGGATGCACCGCGGTGTTTGCCGGCATCAGTATCGGCGAGCTTTCTTCCTGCCTGTACCTTAGTTTGTTTTATCGAAAGGACGCCGCCGCAATGCGCGAACCGTGCCAAAGGGACGGCATTTTGCTGTCGATTGTTCAAATTTCCTTTCCGTCCATGCTGACCTCGCTGGCCGGGTCGGCGCTTCGGATGCAGGAGGAGGTCTGGATTATTGCCGCTTTAAAACGCTACGGGCTCAGCCATGCCGACGCGGTCGGAAATCTGGGACTTCTCTACGGCATGGTGATGCCGATGTTGGTGTTTCCGCTGACTCTAATCGGCTCGGTCACGACGCTCTTGGTGCCGGAGATTGCCCGTGCGCACACAAGCGGCACGCGGCGGCTGCAGCGGATTACCAAAAAAATCTATTGTTTCGGCCTTTGCGGCGGCGTTGCCGTCATGCTCTGTTTTTGGAACTTTTCCGAGCCGATTGCGCAGTTTGTCTATCATGAAATCAAAATCGCACCGATGGTAAAGATGCTCTCGTTTTTGTGCCCATTCATGTTTGCCGATTCGCTGTCCTGCGCAATTCTAAATGGGATGGGCAACCAGTTTTCCATGCTCTGTTACAGTGTTTCGGATTCGCTGCTGCGGCTTTTGGGGATTTATGCTCTGCTGCCGCGCTGGGGCATGCCGGCCATGCTGCTGATTATCGCAGGAAGTAACCTCTATACCTGTACCTTGACCGTCCGTAAGGTGCTTTTGCGGGTTACAAACCGGCAGCGCGCATTTTCTGTTTTGCCGCATAAGACTGAAAAAATGTCGTGCTAGCAAGGGGCTTTGATGCGGCGGAATCCGGCACTGCGGCCGCGGCGGATTTGTGCATAATGCCAGTTTTTATAAAATAACCGCAAAATCTCTGAAAATTTCTTGCATTTTACGGGGTTTTAAGATACAATAAAACGGTATTTAGGTTCGTATTGATTCTAAGATGCAGAGTATTTTTTAGGAGGCTGGCACAAATGCAAAAATTGGAACAATTGTATGAAGGAAAGGCAAAAAAGGTCTTTAAGACTGACGACCCCGAGGTTTTGATGGTGGATTATAAGGATGACGCCACTGCGTTTAACGGAGAAAAGAAGGGTACCATTAAGTCCAAGGGCATTATCAATAACAAAGTTACCAATCATCTGATGAAGATGCTGGAGGAGCAAGGCGTGCCGACGCACCTGATTCGGGAGATTTCCGACCGTGAGACCTTGGTGAAAAAGGTTACCATTGTTCCGCTTGAGGTCATTGTCCGCAACGTTGCAGCCGGTTCTTTTTCCAAGCGTTATGGTGTGGAAGAGGGAAAAGAGCTGTGCGCCCCGTCGCTTGAGTTCAGCTTAAAGGATGACGCGCTGGGCGATCCCCTCATTAACAGTTATCATGTTCTGGCGCTCGGGCTTGCCACCAAAGAGGAATTGGATCTCATCGCAAAATATGCATTTCGTGTCAATGAAATTTTAAAGGCCTACCTTTTACAGCTTGGAATCAAGCTGATCGATTTTAAACTGGAATTCGGAAAGACCTCGGACGGCACTATTGTCCTGGCGGATGAGATTTCGCCGGATACCTGCCGATTCTGGGATGCTAAAACCAATGAAAAACTGGATAAAGACCGTTTCAGAAGAGATCTCGGCCATGTGGAGGACGCATATCAAGAGATTATGAAACGGCTGATGGGTGAATAAGCCGAAACATAGCAAAACAGGCAGACGGACGGAAAACTTATCGGAGGTGTTTTGGTGAAACCATACGAGATTTTGGGCGCCGACAGCGTGCATGAAGAGTGCGGCGTCTTTGGCGTTTATGACAACGGGGATCAGCTGGATGTATCAAGGCTGACGTATTACGGACTTTATGCCCTGCAGCACAGAGGACAGGAGAGCTGCGGCATCGCGGTCAACAGTAAGGACAAGGACGACCGCATTCAGATTCTTCAATATAAAGACATGGGTCTGGTGCAGGAGGTATTTAACGAACTGGTGCTCAAGGAATTGACAGGCTGTGCCGCAGTCGGACATGTCCGTTATGCAACGGCCGGCGGCAGCCGCCGCGAGAATGCGCAGCCCTTGGTTTCGCGCTATCAAAAGGGCTCGTTTGCTCTGGCGCATAACGGAAATCTGGTGAATATCGCAAAGCTGCGCAGCGATCTTGAGGAGCAGGGCGCGATCTTTCAGACGAGCAACGACAGTGAGATTATTGCCCATCTCATGGCAAAGGAGAGAATCCATACAAACTCCACAGCGGAGGCAGTTTTAAGAATTATGAATATAATTAGCGGCGCGTATTCCCTGATTATTATGACGCCGCATCGGATGGTGGTCGCAAGGGACCCGCAGGGATTCCATCCGCTCAGCATCGGCAAGATCAAAAACTCATGGGTTTTCGCGTCGGAAACATGTGCTTTTCAGGCGGTCGGCGCCACCTTTGTCCGGGATGTAGAACCGGGTGAGGTCATTGTTGTTGACCAAGACGGGCTGCATTCGCATCGGGAGATGTGCGGTAAAAAGCACGCACTCTGCATTTTTGAATATATCTATTTTGCGCGGCCGGACAGTATGATTGAGGGGCAGAGTGTTCATAGCGCAAGAATCAATGCCGGCCGGTTTTTGGCTAAAGAAAGCCCGGCGGACGCGGACATTGTCATCGGTGTTCCGGACTCCGGTCTGGACGCGGCGCTCGGATATTCTTATGAGTCCGGCGTTCCGTACGGTGTCGGGTTTATTAAAAATCGCTATATCGGCCGAACCTTTATCCAGCCGACCCAGGAGGCGAGGGAGGCGGCGCTGCGCATTAAGCTGAACGCCATGCGTGAGGTTGTGGACGGAAAACGCGTGGTGATGGTCGATGATTCCATCGTGCGCGGCACGACCTGTAAGCGGATTGTGAATCTCTTGCGCGAGGCAGGCGCAAAGGAGGTTCATGTCAGAATTTCATCGCCGCCGTTTTTGAATCCCTGCTACTTTGGTACCGACATTGATAATCGGGACAAGCTGATCGCCTGTCAGATGGATTTGGAAGAAACCAGAGCGTTAATCGGTGCGGATTCTTTGGCGTATCTGTCGATTCACGCGATGCAGAACCTGGTTCCGAACTGCAAAATCGGGCGCTGTGACGCTTGCTTTACCGGCGATTACCCGGTCTATGTCCCGGAGGAAAACGAGGGGAAAGAGGGGTAGGCGCCCGTATGCCCGGGCATACGGGAACGAGTCCGATTTAAACAAAAGGTATATGACGCCCGGATTCCTTATGCACGGTATAAAACGGACGGATGAAAAAACTGATGATGTTACCGGAGGAAATTTATGAAAAACGAAACAGTAGTGGTTCTTGATTTCGGCGGACAGTATAACCAACTCATTGCAAGACGTGTCCGCGAATGCAATGTGTATTGCGAGGTTTTGCCTTATACTGCTGATATTGAAAAAATTAAGGCTTTGCAACCGAAGGGAATTATATTTACCGGCGGGCCAAACAGCGTTTATGAAGAAAACGCGCCCATGTACTCCAAGGAGATTTTTGAGCTTGGGATTCCCGTGCTGGGAATTTGCTATGGTAATCAGCTGATGGCGCATGTCCTGGGCGGCAAGGTATCCGGCGCGGAAAAGAGAGAGTATGGCAAGACGGAGATTACGCTCGGCGATTCTTTGTTATTTGACGGAATCGGGAGGGAAAACATTTGCTGGATGAGCCATACCGACTTTGTTGCTGCCCTGCCGGAGGGCTTTTGCGGCTCGGCGAAAACGGCGGCGACACCCTATGCGGCCTATGAAAATCCGGAAAAGAGACTGTACAGCGTGCAGTTCCACCCGGAGGTCAACCATACGCCGTTTGGTAAGCAGATGCTGCAGAATTTCCTTTACAAGGTTTGCGGCTGCAAAGGTGACTGGAGAATGGCGGATTACGCCAAGACAACCATTGCCGCATTAAAGGAGAAAATTGGGGACAAAAAGGTTCTGTGTGCCCTGTCCGGCGGTGTGGACAGCTCGGTTGCGGCCGTGCTGATCCATAAGGCAGTGGGAAAGCAGCTCACCTGTATTTTTGTGGATAACGGCCTGCTGCGAAAGAACGAAGGCGATGAGGTAGAGGCGGTTTTCCGCGAGAAGTTTGACATTAACATGGTGCGTTCCAACGCACAGGAGCGGTTTTTGGGTAAACTGGCCGGCGTGACCGCACCGGAGAAAAAGCGTAAGATCATCGGCGAAGAATTTATCCGTGTTTTTGAGGCGGAGGCAAAGAAGATCGGCACTGTTGATTTTCTGGTACAGGGCACGATCTATCCGGACGTGATTGAGAGCGGCGCGGGCGACGCCTCGGTGATTAAAAGCCACCACAATGTCGGCGGTCTGCCGGAACACGTGGACTTTAAAGAGATTATTGAGCCGCTGCGTAATTTGTTTAAGGACGAGGTGCGTCAGTTGGGCATCGAACTCGGCATCCCGGAAAATTTGGTATGGCGGCAGCCGTTCCCCGGCCCCGGCCTGGCAGTGCGGGTGATTGGTGAGATTACGGAGTATAAATTGGATATTCTGCGTGAGGCAGATGCGATTTTCCGCGAGGAGATTGCCAGGGCCGGCCTGGATCGCGACATCAACCAGTATTTTGCCGTGATTACGGATATGAAGAGCGTGGGCGTTATGGGAGACGGCAGAACGTATGATTATACGTTGGCGCTTCGCGCGGTCACCACGACCGATTTCATGACGGCAGACTGGGCGAAAATTCCGTACGACGTGCTGGAGACCTGCTCAAACCGTATCGTCAACGAAGTTAAACATGTGAATCGCATCGTATATGATATTACCTCCAAACCTCCCGCCACAATCGAGTGGGAGTAGATTTTTACATTTTGTAACTTTTTATAAATCGTCGCAAATCCTTGTATAATCAAAGTTTGTGGCGATTTTTCTTTTTGTGATTTTTTGTATTGTAGACTAATTTTTTGTAGGTAGTCAAAACTTTTTGACTACAAAGTTGTCTACAAATTCATTCGTACTTAAAAAGATAAATCGTGCATTAAAAACTATCCGAAAGACTTAAATAATTTTGGTTATTTCCGAGAAGTGCAGCAAATAGCTGATTCACTTTCACATGATGAATTATCGAAAACGAAAATTGATACCGCTTTGCTTTAAAATTGCATTTGCCGTATGGCAGGATTTGATTTTTGTATCAACATGGCACGCAGTGTCACTCCAATCCATGATATGATGTAGGAAACAAAACAGGAGGCGCGAATATGGCAGACGGTATTCCATATTTTCCTCTTGATGTTTACGCTGATGATAAGATTCGATTGATTGAGGCGGAATTTGGGCTGAAAGGGTTTGCAATAATCGTTAAGCTCTACCAAAAAATATACGGTGGGTTTGGTTATTATTGTGAATGGACAAACGACGTGGGTTTGTTGTTTTCGCAGGATGTCTGCGAGGGTTACTCATCTGTGTCCGAAATAGTGAGCGCCGCAATCAGAAGAGGTATTTTTGACAAGGATTTGTACGAAAAATATCAGATATTGACCTCACGCGGGGTACAAAAACGGTATTTTTCCGCAGTCAGCCGCAGAAAGCAAATCAATGTCAAATCCGAGTACCTCTTAGTTGAGGTCGCGCAATTTTCGGAAAATGTAAACATTTTGAGTGAAAATGTATGCAGAAATGCAAAAAATGTATGCAATTTACAACAAAGTAAAGAAAAGGAAAGGAAAGAAAAGAATAGGAAAGAAGAGAAAAAGAAGAACGCAAGGCCGCAGGGCGGCTATGACCGGATTCTGTCCGATATCGAGGATGAAGAATTAAAGAATCTGTATTACGAGTACATCAAGATGCGAAAGCTGATCAAGGCGCCGCTGACAGACCGTGCGCTGCGGATGCTGATCGATAAGGTCTGTGCCTTAGAGCCGGAGAACATAGCGCGGCAAAAGCAGCTGCTGGAAAATTCGATCGTGAACAGCTGGAAGAGTGTCTATCCGCTGAAAGGTACGGATGACAGGAAAATGACCGGCGGTGTTCCGGCTGTCAAAAAAAGTCCGGGAAACAACTACATTGACACTAACGAGATCAATTATGACGAATTGGAAGAGAGAATCTTTGCACGGATGATGGAGGATGATCCCAATGGATGAAATCAAGCTGACGATCAAACTTCCGCCGGTCACCAAAAAGAACAGTATGCAGATTGATATTACCATAACAGACATCGAACGCGTAATAAAGCGACAGAGCTGAAAACACACGGCGGAAAGTAAATAACAAGCGTTTTATCGAAAGATAGGACGCTTTTTTCATGCAGAAAGTGAGGACTGAAGATGGAAATCAGAATCCAAATCGATGCCATGGAAAATCTGACGGAAAAGCTGGAGAATGCCTGTCATATCAAAAATGCACTGCTGCGCGGTGGTGAGATTGTACGGCCAAGCTATGCAAACATTGAGGAGGGACTTACCATGGAACAATATGAGGAACTCAAACAGGAAATCCGGGATTTAACCGAGACGGTAAAAATTTTAACCGTGGAGCTGCACGACCTGAAACATCCCATGATTTACAACTACAATGATGTGGAGACTATGGGGGAAGAAAAAAGAAAATATAAGAAAAATTCGGGGAGTTTTCGGGGATGAAATAAAAACCGCCGTAAAAACGGCGGTTTTAGCTGCTTTGGTCGGAGTGACTGGATTCGAACCAGCGGCCACCTGAACCCCATTCAGGTACTCTACCAAACTGAGCCACACCCCGATACAACAAAAAACAGTATACACTATTTCCGAGAAAAATGCAAGTCTTTTTTCAAAAAATTCCCGGTTTTTTCTGAAATTTCTTAAAATAAATTTTTTTCATAGAAAAATCCGGAAAATTGTTTACAACAACCCTAAAATCCGATATAATGAAACATATAAAACGGACGTGGGGAGATGGAGTTATGAAAGATTGGGTACGAAGAAAAAAGAGGACGGCGGCGGTGCTTGTAGTGGCGCTTTGCCTTGGCGTCTTTTGTGGTATCGACGCCTTTGCGGAGGGTGGATTTGCGATTCCCGGACAGGAATCATCCTCACAGGAGACAACCGAGACCGCGCCGCCAAAGAGCAGCGATGCTCCTTCGCAAAACGAAGGGGACGCCGCAGCGTCCGCAAGGTCGGAGACGGATTCCGGCTTTACCATGCCGGGAAAGCCACAGCCAACCGAAACGCCAGTACAGACGGCTGTGCCGACCGTAACTCCGGCGCCGACCGCGGCGCCTTCCGTAACGATACCGCCCAAAGCCGATACGTCGGCAACGGAGCAAGAGGCAAACCTCTCTGACGCGGAATATATGAAGAAATTAACGCTTGCGTTTATGGACGGCATTACAGAGATCACGCCGGATCACCCAAAGGCGCATTTTCAGGCGGTGATGGTGCGTGCGGCGTCAAGGCGGATGGGCTCTGCCCAGTGGTTTGTGGACGGCGAGGCGCACGGCGACTATTACAGCTCGGAATTTCCGATCTACAACGGCAGAATCACCGGTATGGAGATGGACATTCCGTTTGACCGCGAGACCGAGAACGGGGAGATTACCGTGGCGCTGGAGGTACATTTAAACGGTGAAGTTCGCCGGATTGAAAAGACGGTGCAGATTGTAAACTATGATGAGGCCTGGTACAACCAAAAGCTGGAGGAGACGGTGAACGGCCAGGTAAAGCCGGTGGAAATCGAGGCGACTGTGCGGTATTGGACGCAGACCTACGCGAACCAGTATCTGGGCGGCGCAAACGGCAGCCTTGGCGAGGGGAGTCGAGTGATCTACTGCGACCACTACGGCACCTCGGCGGCAAAAATCTGGATTCCGGAGGAAAACCGCGGCTGCTGGGTTCCCTACGCCAGCGTGCGCGTCTCGGATAAGGATTATACCGTCAAGGGGGATTTTAGTGATGAGGTCAAAGAGGCCTTTGTCAACCTTAAGGGGTTTGAGAGCAGCACGGATTATCTGATCTGGGTGAATTTGGAGCGGCAGAGGGTCAACGCTTTTCAGGGGCATAAGGGAAACTGGAATCTGATTTTCACCTCCACCTGCTCCAGCGGTAAGAATACCACGCCCACGCCGGCCGGCATCATGACCTACTGCGCGTACGGCAACGGGTGGTTTCATCCCACGTATTACGTAAAGCCCGTGATGTATTTGAATTTAGAGCGCGGCATCGCGCTGCATTCCATCTTGTTTAATACGAACGGTACCGTCCAGGACGGCACCCAGGGAACGCCGGTTTCGCACGGATGCGTCAGAATGCCGGCAGACAAAATCCGGTATCTGGCCGATCATATCCCGGTCGGCACTACCGCTGTTGTCTATTGATTGGAAAGTGAAAAACGTATTTGAAATATGCTGGTTGTAAGCATCAACAAAAATGGGTATTTATTAAAGAAAGCCATCTCTTTTGGCATATTTGGATTCGTTATCTAAATCATAACATAAAGTTTGAAAACACAATGGGGCTGCGGCAAAATGAAATCATTTTGCCGCAGCCCCTAGCCGAAAGTGAGCAATCCGAACCCCGATTTTGGGAGGCGGATTTCCGCTTTCGCTGCGTTAAAATACTCGGCAATCCGTTAGGATTACCTGCGTTTTTGCCTTGCGCAACCAAAAATCCGCTCTCTCAAAATTCTACGACCTGAAAAGGATTCAATTTTGAGCAGATTTTGGTGCGGAAGATGCAGCAAGGCTCGGCGCCTTGCAAAGATGACAAGCCAAAAGATGCCGAAATTTCACCTTTTCAGGCGGGTTCGGATTACTCTCTTTCGGCTAACCTTGCATTATTCTTTATTCAGATAGGTATAAATCCCGTAAATCATCTTTGCGGCCTCGGCACGTGTTGCTGTGCCGCGCGGCTGAAAGCTTCCGTCCTCATAGCCGTTGACAACGCCAAGACCGACCAGTTCTGCGATCGCATCCATTGCATATGGCGCAATGGAATCCTGATCCGTAAAGGAAAGGACAGCCTTGCTGTTTTGGTTTCCTAAGGCGCGGTACAAAATGGTTGCCATGTCCTGACGCATAATCGGCTCGCCGATGCCGAAATATTCTTCCGATTGACCCTGAATATAGCCTGCCTGCAACGCCGCGGTGATGTACGGTGCATACCAGGCGTTTTCGTCAACGTCTTTAAAGTTTGTGTTGGTTGCTTTTGTGCTCAGACCAAACAGCTGCGTCACCATTTTTGCAAACTGCTCTCTGGTGACTTGGCCTGCCGGCTGAAAAATATCCTTTTCCATTCCGTTTACGATGCCGGCATAGTAGAGCTTTTCGATCGCGTCTTTTGCCCAGGCGTGGTTGCCCAGATCACGGAACAATTCCTGATCTTCGGCATCCTGTGAGGGATTTTCCGGCTCGTCCGAGGCACCGGGGAAGAGCGTTCCGCCGCCTTTGTTATCATTACCTGTTGTGCCGGAGGAGCTTCCGCCGCCGTTTGAGGGACGTCCGATTCCGCCGGGTGTGTCGGCAGAAGCAAAATACATGGCCTTGCATTCCTTGGAATCAATGGGAAATTCCGCGCCGTTTACAAGGTATACGGCCGATACCGTAACGTACTCGTTTTTCGGATATGTGCTTCTTGCCAAAATATTGATGTTAAGCGCATTCTGATCCGCGGGAAATTCCTTTTCCGCCGTGTCAAGTACAGCGCCGTTTTTATCCTTTACCGTAACGACAATTTTAACGTTCAAGGAATCGGAGAGGGCGGATTTTCTGGTAAAGCTGACGGTGTAAGTATTTCGGATTGAGATGGTACCCACGGTCATGATCGGCAAATCGTTCATGCCCTTTTCGATCATTTCGATGGTTGTTTTCGATTTACCAAGGGTAGAAAGGATATTTTCCTTGTCTCGTCCGGTATACTGATCGGTCACTTCTTTGGTTAGTGTATCAATCTGCGTGTTCAGCGATGATAGATAGTCTGCGTAATACTTGTGCGCGCTTAATCCCTGAATCACGCCGATCTGATCCTCACAGGCATAGGCCTTATCGGCATAAGAGGCTGCGGCATAGGCGGTTTTCAGCAATGCGGACGCCGATTCTAAGGCTTGCAGGGTTTCCTGCGCCTCAGTGAGTGGTGCGGAATCTTTCGGCAGACTCCCAAGGTTGATATAATCCTTTTTTTTCTGGAATACATCCAGCAAAAACTGGTAATTCATAACCGTCTTTTCGGTTAGATCTTTTAATACACTGGAAATCTCTATGGCGCCGAGGGCGTTATTCATTCCCTTTAAAATCGCAGTCAGCCGCTCGGCATTATCGATCCGGTAGCCGTTATATTCCATCACGGCGTTAATGTTCTCCCGGCTTTTTGCAGGCAGGGCGGTATATTTTTCCGTTACCTTTTGCACCGTGCTTTGCAGCGCGTCAAGATCAGTCAGAGCGCCGTCCTTTTGATAAAAGGAGAGGGTGTCTGCAACCGGCAGCGCAATCAGTGCATCATAAGCGGCGGTTTCGTCCTCATTTAGCTCCGGAACAATCGGACCGGACTGAATGGTCATATCCGGTGCAAGCTGCGTTACCGTGCCATCGGCCTGGGTGACAGAAATCGCGGACAAAACAAGATTTTGATCGTCCGGCGCCTTTTCGCTGCGTACCGTCAAAGAAAAGATTCTTGTTTTTTCTTTGATCTCTGCGGCATTTTCATACTGCAGCGTATAACTTGCGTAATCTTCGCCGCGCAGAACGTCCTTTACGGCATCTTTTAAAACCGCACTGTCAAATGCCGCCGAAATCACGGACGCATCCTTGTAGGTAACACTTGCCTCCAGCTTGGTAAACGCCGGAATCGCGGAAAGCGCGGTGAACTGAATGGTATACTGATGATTTTCTTCAGCGTAATAGTTTGCTGAAATTTTAACGGTATTGGTCGCCTGCGCCGTCTCATCGGCAATGGAGACGTTACCTAGCGCTGCGGACGGCAGTGTCGCTTCCTCCGCACAAACCGGGAGCACGCTTCCGCCGAGCATGGCAGCGGCAAGCAGTGCGCTGATTTTTGCTGCATAACGTTGTTTCATCATTAAAATCCTCCTGATATTTCCGTTTATTTTCATGGTAGAAATTTTCAAAACACCCTTATACAATATTATAGCATTAGAATATACGCGAAAATTGAAATTAGATAAAAATATTGTGACATTTGTGTTACAAACGGTCAAAAAAGCGTAGGAAACAGTAAGAAAATGGGAATAAAGGGAATCTTTGTATTCCAAATGACAAACCGGAGCACGTGGCGAAAACATTTGCAATATTTTCCTTGCCAAACATAAAAAAAGATGATATAATGGATACTAATCGTGCAGAAATCGATTGGATTTGCTGATGACAGTATGGAGGTAATATTATGTCTGTAAAGAGTGTGATTGAAAAAATTATCGGCACGTACAGCGACAGAGAACTAAAAAAGATTGTTCCGATTCGGGATCAGGTGCTTGCCTTAGAGGACACCATGGCCGAAAAAAGTGATAAAGAGCTGCGTGCCATGACGGATACATTGAAAGAACGTTTAAAAAACGGGGAGACCACGGACGATATTTTGCCGGAGGCTTTTGCCGTGTGCCGCGAGGCCGCCTGGCGCGTGCTGGGAATGAAACACTTCCCTGTTCAGGTTGTGGGCGGTATCGTCCTGCACCAGGGCCGCATTGCCGAGATGAAAACCGGTGAAGGTAAGACTTTGGTTGCAACGCTTCCGGCTTACTTAAACGCACTGACCGGCGAGGGCGTCCATATTGTCACGGTAAACGATTATCTGGCAAAGCGTGACAGTGAGTGGATGGGAAAGCTTTATAACTTTTTGGGGCTTTCCGTCGGCCTTGTAATCCATGAAAAAGATAACGCCGAGCGGAAGCAGGCTTATGCCGCCGACATCACCTACGGCACCAACAATGAACTTGGATTTGATTATCTGCGTGATAACATGGTGATATATAAGGAAAATAAGGTGCAGCGCGGTCACGCCTATGCCATCGTCGATGAGGTCGACAGTATCTTAATTGATGAAGCGAGAACACCGCTGATTATTTCGGGTATGGGCGATAAATCCACCGATCTTTATACCCAGGCAGACCGTTTTGCAAAGACGCTGCGCTTTAAAAAGGTTGTCGAAACCGACGCAAAGGTTGAGGTCGAGGACGAGGAAGAGTTTGATGATTATGATTACATTGTCGATGAAAAGGCACATACTGCAATGCTGACACCGCAGGGTGTGAAGAAGGCAGAGGAAGCATTTCACATCGACAATTTAACCGACCCGGACAACATGACGCTCTCACATCACATCAATCAGGCCATCAAGGCAATCGGCGTGATGAAACGGGATAAGGATTATGTGGTAAAAGACGGCGAGGTCATTATTGTTGACGAATTTACCGGTCGTATGATGTTCGGACGCCGCTACAGCGACGGATTGCATCAGGCCATCGAGGCCAAAGAGGGTGTAAAAGTCGAAAATGAAAGCAAGACGCTTGCAACAATCACCTTTCAGAATTTCTTCCGGCTTTATAAAAAGCTTTCCGGTATGACCGGTACGGCGCAGACGGAGGAGGAGGAGTTCCAGGAAATTTACCGTCTGGACGTCATCGTAATTCCTACCAACAAGCCGCTTGCGAGATTGGACTTTCCGGACAGTATTTATAAGACAGAGCTTGCAAAGTTCAATGCAGTGATCCAGGAGGTCGTAAAGGCGCACGAAATGGGTCAGCCTGTGCTGATCGGCACGGTCTCAATCGAAAAGTCGGAGCTTCTGAGCAAGCTGCTGCGAAAGCGCGGTATTGCCCATAATGTGCTGAATGCAAAGTTCCACGATAAAGAGGCTGAGATTGTTGCACAGGCCGGTAAAAAGGGTGCGGTCACCATCGCGACCAACATGGCCGGCCGCGGTACCGACATTGTTCTCGGCGGTAATGCCGAGTTTATGGCAAAGGACGCGATGCGCAGACAGGGCTTTGAAGAAGAAATGATCGTTCAGGCTACCGGCTTTGCCGAGACTGACAATGAGGAAATCCTTAACGCGCGTAAGGTTTATCAGGAGCTGTATCAGCAGTTCAAACAGGAGATTGAACCGGAGCAAAAGGCCGTTTTAGAGGCCGGCGGTCTTTATATTATCGGCACCGAGCGTCACGAGAGCCGACGAATTGATAACCAGCTGCGCGGTCGTTCCGGCCGTCAGGGCGACAAGGGTGCATCGAAATTCTACCTCTCGTTAGAGGACGACCTGATGCGTCTTTTTGCGCCGGAGCGCATCAACCGTATTATGGAAACCTTGGGGATGGAGGATGATGAGGCAATCGAGAGCAAGATGCTCAGCAATGCCATCGAAACCGCACAGGAACGCGTTGAAGGAAGAAACTTTGATATCCGGAAGCACGTTCTTCAATACGATGACGTCAATAACCAGCAGCGCGAAATGATTTATGAACAGCGCGATCGGGTACTGAACGGCGAAAACATGAAGGATTATATCCTTAATATGATGAGTGATACCGTATCTCAGGTGATTGTGCTTTATGCCGGCGACCAGATTCCGGCGGAGGAATGGGACTGGAAAGGCATGAAGGAGCATATCACGGGAATCTTTGGTGAGCTGCCCTCAAATGCCTTTGATTTCAGCGAGCACGAACTGGATCATATGACGCAGGAGAGTCTTAGAGATCATCTGCTTGAACCGATTCACGAAAAATATGCCGAAAAAGAAAATGATTTCGGCGATATGATCCGCGAGGTAGAGCGTATTCTGCTGCTGCGCGTTGTTGACCAAAAATGGATGGCACATATTGATAATATGGAGCAGCTGCGCCAGGGTATCAATCTGCGTGCTTATGCGCAGCGTGACCCGGTCATCGAATATAAGTTTGAGGCCATGGATATGTTTGAAGAAATGATCGCTTCCATTAAGGAAGAAACTGTGCGTTACCTTTTCCATGTAGTACCGCAGAATAAGATTGAACGCACCCAGGTTGCAAAACCGATCGCAGAAAACCACGGCGGTGACGGCACCGTAAAGAAACAGCCGGTACGCAAAAAAGTACAAATCGGCAGAAATGATCCATGCCCCTGCGGCAGCGGCAAGAAATATAAGCATTGCTGCATGGATAAGGATCAGGCACAATCAATAAATGAAATTTGAAATAAGGACAAAAAACAATAAGGATGTGAGACTGTGATAGCTTTTGACGAGTACAAGATAGGACTCGAAGGAATGGAAAAAGAAATAACAGAACTGAGGGATTCACTTTAACATCGCAAAAACGCAGAAAGAAGCGGATGAACTGGAAAAGCAGACCATGGCAGCGGATTTTTATCAGGATATGGATGCAGCCGGTCATGTACTGCAAACGATCAAGGGAATGCGCTCAAAGATTGCCCGTTATGAACAGCTGAAGGAAACCTGGGAGGATTTGACGACACTGGTTGAGCTTGCGATCGAAGAAAACGACGAGAGCGTGCTGGACGAGGTCAAAAAGGGCTATGGCAAGTTGCAAAGCGATCTGGAATCCATGAAACTGGAAACCCTGCTCTCCGGGAAATACGATAAAAACAACGCTATTTTGACACTGCATGCCGGCGCCGGCGGAACTGAGGCGCAGGACTGGTGCGAAATGCTGTTTCGGATGTATCAGCACTGGGCAGAACGAAGGGGATATAAGACCGAAACGCTGGACTATCTTGCCGGCGAGGAGGCCGGGATTAAGAGCGTAACCTTCTTGATGGAGGGCTTAAACGCCTATGGCTATGCCAAGAGCGAAAAAGGGGTACATCGTCTGGTGCGTATTTCGCCCTTTGACTCAGCGGCGAGACGGCATACCTCATTTGCCTCGGTGGAGGTTATGCCGGAGATCAACGATGATATCAACGTTCAGATTAACCCTGAGGATTTGCGGGTCGACACCTACCGTTCCAGCGGCGCCGGCGGTCAGCATATCAATAAAACGGAATCGGCAATTCGGATTACCCACCTTCCGACCGGGGTTGTGGTAACCTGTCAGAACGAGCGTTCGCAGCACAAAAACCGCGAGACCGCCATGAAGATGCTGAAATCAAAGCTGATTGAGATTGCAGAACGCGAACAAAAGGAAAAAATTGAGGATTTAAAGGGCGTTCAGATGGAAATTGGTTGGGGCAGTCAGATACGCTCCTATGTTTTCCACCCTTACAGTATGGTCAAAGACCACCGAACCGGCTATGAAGTGGGCAATATCGGCGCCGTCATGGACGGAGACCTGGACGGTTTTGTCAACGCCTATCTGATTGCAAAATCCAGAGGAGAGCTGTAAGATACAAGGCCTTGCAGAAAAACTAATGCAAAAGGTGATGAATTTTCCGTTACAGAGCATATCGGGTTCGGTTAAGACCCGGAAAGGAAAGGACACATGTTTGAAAAGCTATCGTTTATTGAAAACCAATTTGAAGAGCTCGCAAAGAAAATCAGCGATCCCGATGTGATTGCGGATCAGGAGACCTGGCGCAAGCTTTGCAAGGAGCATTCCGATTTAACACCGATTGTAGAAAAATATCGGGAATATAAAGCTAACCGCGACACCATTGAGGATGCAAGGCTGATGATGGATGACCCGGAGAGCGACAAGGAATTTAAAGAAATGCTTGCGGAGGAATCCAAAAAAGCAAAAGAAAATATTGAAAATG
>CAKSFQ010000024.1 GCA_934454115.1 uncultured Clostridia bacterium | reverse complement strand
TGCGAGACTTTTTTAACGCAGAGATTCGCAAAAAAGATGTTTCTCAGGGCAACGTTTCCTTGTCCGGTGGCGGCCTTCGCGGCGCCCCTTTCACATTCTAAGTTATGCTTTGCTATCCAACACACAGAAGAGTCGTACAGAGCCTTTGTGCATATACAGAAGCACTTTATCCGGATTCGACAGACCCTCATTATAACCTGCCAGACCCTTTAAAACGCCCTCATAATCATCCGATACATCGTTGATCACCAGCTCTCTGCCGGCATCATCGTATTGCAGCACGCGCGCACCGCTAAATTGCGAGAAGGTAAAGTTCATCGCCTCAGACGTGCTGCCAATGATATCGCCCTCCACCAAACGCTGCGGCAGAATGGAAATGCTATTATCATCGGTTGCGATCACGCTGCCCAGCATAATCGCACATTCGTCCTGATAGAAGTTCCCGTTGCCCTTGATGATACCAAACCGATTCGATCCGCCGACACGGTAGAGCAAATCTCTGTCCTTGGCAACTGCAAAGCCATCCCGGTCCGTACCGGCGCGGAAAATATCGCCAAGCTGCGGAATATATTCCGTCTCATCAGAAAGCCATGTACCCAAGGTTCCCTTTGCACTGCTGTAAGAAGCCTTATATCCCGTCAGGTAGTTCATGGTATCGCCGTTATCTGTATTGGTTCTGCTCTCCGGAGCCTGTGACAATACATTGACCGCAGACAGACTGTCAACATCGCTGCTGGCATTTCCGCCGTAGCATACAACCACCTTTGCCGCATTGGTCTTGCTGACATCAAAGAGGTCTACCGTATAAGACTGACCGTTTTTAAAGGTTGCAGACAATCCTGCCTTTTTATAGTTCTTATACTCGCCGCGGTTGTTCGGCACAACAAAGATGGTTGCGCTGCCGATGTTAACGCTGACATTACCCACCTTCAACTGCTTTGCGGTGCTGTCATACTTCATCGTCTGACCATTAGACGGCGTGTAATAGGTAATCGCATTGGAAACAACCTCTGCGCCGTTATCTGCCCCGGTTGCGGTATAGATCTTATCCAAAACCGTCTTGCCGCCGGAGGTCTTGGTAGTGTACTTAATGGTCTGATGTACCGTAGCGCCAACCGCGTCAGCCTCTTTCTGATTTGCTGCTGCTTTCTGCAACGCAGTCATTGCTTCCGAAACGGTGCAAGATTCATTGTCTACACGTACATTCTTTTGCAGAATGGCCTCAATTTCACTGCCGCTTTGGGTCAGAATCCGAACCGACTTTTCATCGTCAAACGCGCCTTTTGCATCTGCAATTCCCATGATATAACCATAGTAAACATTCTCGGTTACCGCATTCTTTTTATACGCAACGATGTCGCCGTTAATATCCTTGCAATACGTGCCGGAATCCTGCAACTGCGGCTCGGTCAGATTGGTATTGGCGCCGCTGATCCACGGTGCAGCCTTAGAATATTCGTATTTGGTGCCGGCAATCGTCATGGACTTGCCCGGCTCTACCGCCGTAACCGTTCCGGTTACGCTGTCATTGACAACAACCGCCGTCTGCACCTGCTTGCCGCCGTTGGCCGGGTTGCTCTTTGCCAGGCAGATAATGTTGCCGGTTGCAATCGCGCTATAATTGATCTCGTTGCCGCTGGTGTTAACAATCTTAGTGTCAATCGCGTTGTCATTCACATCCAGAATCAGCTTTTTATCATTGCCGCTGCGGGTTACATCATCAATGATGGAGTACTCCGCAGAAACCTTACTGGAAACGTAGTAAATTTCATAGCTTTCGATCTTTACGATCTCATACTTGCCGTCCGAATCGGAATCAAGCAGGGTAATTGTGCCAACCTTCGGGATCATATCAAGGCTGAATGCACTGTTTGTCCCGTTCAGGCCGTACAGCTTTCCGTTATAGATTACAACGTTATCGGGCGCCAGCGAGACGGAGACGGTATTCTTGTCCGCATCGCTCTTATAGTAACGAATCTGATTATTCGTGCTTGTGCCCTCTTCAATCATGTCGGCATTCAAGGTCAGCGTGCTGTTCTGACGCAGTACGTAAACGGCAAGCGTTCTGAGCGCCGCACCGTTGTTCTTATAATAATACTCAATCTCATAGCCCAGGTAATTTTTCAGCTTGGAATCGGTGGTCTTGTAGGTATACGTTGCGTAGCTGCCATCCGGCTCCTGCCCGTTAATCTGCACCTCATCGTCTCTTAAATCCGCATCCGGCTCACTCAGGCTGGTTACGCCGTCTGAAGAAACCACACCGGTGCTCTTAATGTAACCCAGGTAGTCCGTCAAAATGGTCTTTTTTGTAACATTACCCTGCTCAACAATCTCTGCCTCCAGGGAATCGTACAGCATCTGCGCAATGCATGCACGGCTGGCCGGCGTTCCGGCGCTTCCCAGTCTGTCTGCGACATCCGTAATGCCGATCTTCTTTGCCTGAGAAAGGTATAAGCTGTACCACGGCGTGCCCTCCACACTGATATCGGTATAACCCAGGGTGCAGACAATCATCTTGATGGCTTCTTCATAAGCAACGTTGTCATTCGGGCGGAAGGTGCCGTCCTCATAACCGTTGATGATTCCCATGTCATAAGCCGTATTGATGTTCGGGATTGCCCAGTTAATATCGGAATTATTATCATCGACATCCGTAAAAGGCAATGCCGCCGCACTGGATGAACCAAGCGATCCGTAATTTAAGGTTCTCATCAGCATTGCGGTAAATTCCGCACGGGTCACATTTTTCAAAGGGCCAAAGGTGCCGTCCTCATACCCCTTAATGATGCCCATCAGGTTCAGTGTTTCAACCGAAGTAAGATAAACCGCGTCCTTTGCAACATCAGGAAATACCTCCGATGTTGCGGCTGTTGTTTTGGTATCCGCCGTTGCCTCATCCGCAAACACGGGAACAACCATTGAGGTTGCGACCATGATTGCCGCCAGCGCGGAAGCAAAAATCCGTTTTGTTTTTTTCATCTTCCATTCCTCCTGTATAAATATAATGTGTTTGAATCATTGACCACGTATTTTTGTGCAGTGTACATATACACTCCCACGAATCCTATTTTATCATCACTTATAAACAATGTCAAGTTAAAATAAAAGACAGTTTTTGGTTACAATTCCATTACGCATTCTCGCCGCGGAATTTCCGCAGAAAGGTATCCTTTTCCACCGGCTGCTCGGTCTTTACATAGACAATGCTCTGCGGACGGTTGGCAACGGTCAGCGAAACGCCGTTCTCGTCGGTCATCTCCCGAATTTTTTGCGCATAAAATTTTCCGACCGGGCGCAAAAATTCCACGGTATCGCCGACAAAAAACCGATTTTTCTGCACAATTTTTGCCATGCCGGTCTTTTCGTTATAATCGATTACAACGCCAATCATATCGTATTCCCGGATGTAAGCGCTGCTGGCATAATTCTGCTCCGCTGCGCCGGGGCGGCCGAAATAAAATCCCGTTGTATAGCCGCGGTGACTGACCTTTTTCAGCTCCTCCATCCAGGCCGGGTCGGTTTGGTAATGCGCAGGATCCGCAAAGCATGCGTCAATTGCACGGCGATATGCCCCCACAACCGTTGCCACATAAAATTCTGACTTGACCCGTCCTTCAATCTTAAAGCTGGTAAGCCCTGCCCCGATCAGCTCCGGGACATGCTCGATCATACAAAGATCCTTGGAATTATAGATAAAGGTCCCCCGTTCGTTTTCATAGACCGGCATATATTCGCCGGGACGGTTTTCTTCCATTAAATAATACTTCCAGCGGCACGGATGCGCACAGTTACCCTGGTTGCTGTCACGCCCCGCCATGTAATTGCTGAGCAGACAGCGGCCGGAATACGAGATGCACATCGCCCCGTGCACAAATGCCTCAAGCTCCAAACTGGGCTGCGTCCTTTCCCGGATTTCGCGGATTTCGGCCAGCGACATCTCACGCGCCAAAATCACCCGTTTTGCACCCATGGTATACCACTGCGCCGCACTGCGGTAGTTGACATTATTGGCCTGTGTACTGACGTGAATATCCAAATCCGGCGCAAGCTCTCTGGTGACGGCAAACATCCCAAGATCCGATAAAATCACCGCATCGATCCCGGTGTCCTTAACCTCTGTCAGATACCTTGCATAGTCGTCAATATCCCGGTTATGGGGAACCACATTCGCCGTCAGGTAGACCTTGCCGCCGCGGCGATGCGCAAATTCGACCCCCTCATAAATATCATTGACGCTAAAATTATCGGCCGCCACACGCAAAGAGAATTCCTCGCCGCCAATGTAGACCGCGTCTGCCCCGTAGATAAACGCTTTTTTCAATTTTTCCAGATTGCCGGCCGGCGCCAGCAGTTCAGGTTTTTTCATGCTTACCTCCCCGGCTGTAAATGCCCTATGCCTGTCGGTATCGATCCGACTAACATAAAATGTCCCCGCCCACAAGGGCGGCGGACATTATCTGATTCTTTAATTATCGAAAGCTTTTCCCGAAATACTCGCAGATCCCCTTTGCGATACCGCGCGCATACGCCTCCTGGCCGCTGATGCTGCCAAGCTGTGCCGCGTCCGCCTCGGTGTCGATAAACGCCGTCTCAAGCAGCGCCGCCACCATACCGGTATAACGCAAAACCGCAAACCCTGCCGATTTCACGCCGCGATTCTGAAGTCCGACTTCACGGACAACGTTGCGCTGAATCACGGTCGCCAGGGTCTTGCCAATGGAAGAATCCTCAAAATAATAGGTTTCCGTTCCGCTGCCGCCGCCGGCGTTACAGTGAATGGAAAGAAACAAATCCGCATTGGCATCGTTGGCGATATCCGCCCTTTTATGGAGACTTGCGCTGACCGACTCGGTCGAGACATTATCGGTCAGGTTATTTCTGGTCATCACCACGGTAAATCCGTTTTGCTCCAAAAGCGGTTTCGCTCTGCTGGCAATTGCATAGGTAACATCCTGTTCACGCAGGCCGCAGCCGGTTGCACCGGTATCGGTCACACTATAATTATGTCCCGCATCCAGCACGATAAGCGGCTGCCCGTTTTTCACCGCCGGTGTGGGCGCCGGCGTGGGCGCCGGTGTAGGCGCCGGTGTGGGCGCCGGTGTAGGCGCCGGTGTGGGCGCCGGCGTGGGCGCCGGTGTGGGTTCCGGTGTGGGCGCCGGTGTGGGCGCCGGTGTCGGTTCCGGTGTGGGCGCCGGTGTTTGGGTCGGTGTTTGGGTCGGTGTTGCTGCCGATATCGTATTTTTATTGCCGATAATCACCGCGTCCTGCGCCGTATTCCGAGATCCGTCCTCCGTACCGCTGCCGGTCAGCATCGCATTATAAACCACCTGTGCCACAAACGCACGGTTGGCAGAATTACTAATGCGTACACGTGTCCCGGCCAGCAGATCATATTTTTGCGCTACGTTTAGGTAGCCGGAATACCACTTCGGGCCGACGGAGGATAACTTTTCATCCCCGACACCGGAGGAGCAAACCACCATTTTTACAGCCTGCTCGTCTGTCACATAGTCATTGGGGCGAAACGTGCCGTCCTCATAGCCGTTGATATAGCCGTTTTCATAGCAGAAGGAAATATAAGGAACCGCCCAGCTGCTGCTGTCAATATCGGCAAAGGGAAGCGCCTTTGGCTGATAATAGTTTGCATTATATCCGTTGGCGCGTGCCAAAAAGGCACAAAACTCCGCACGGGTAGTGCTGTCACCCGGCGCAAACGCGCCGTCACCGCGTCCCTGAATCACGCCCACATTACTGAGTTTATCCACTGCCTTATAATACGACGCAGTAATCGGCACATCGGAAAATTCCAATCCGAACACGTGTACCGGAAGTGCAAACATCAGGAAGGCATAAACGATCAGTATCGCCACTGATTTTTTGCGTTTCTGCATGAAGAATCACCTCATATTTTTGTCGTTCATGTGCTGTCTTTTTTACACAACAACCAATACCATTTTAACACATTTGTGAAAAAAAATCAAGGCGCAATGCCCTTTTTTCCAACTATGCCGGCCAAATCGCCGGTTTTTTGTGAAGTTTTACCAGAATCCGTCAAACTTCTGTTTCCCGGTTCTCTGCTGCATCATTGGCGCATAGCGTAGACAAAAAAACCGCACCCACAAGATTTTGTGGGTGCGGCCGTATATCCGATTTCCCAAATCAAAATTCGCCGCCTTTTTGTTACAGAATCTTAATCAAAATTTGTGCAGATTTTCTTCTGTAATCGCAGCATCCGATTGTATTTCATCTGAAAATGACGCTTCCATGGCTGTCATAAAATATTTATCGGAAAACGCCGCCCGTGTTTCACGGTTTTCCGTTGACAAAATCGCCGTTTTATGGTATTATATGGAAAAACACAAGGAGATTGTTGTATGGAAATCAGAAGCAACGCCTGCTGCTTTACCGGGCACCGCTGCCTGTCCGCCGCGCATCGCGCGCTTTTGCCGGGCATGCTGGAAAAACAGATCAGGGCCCTGATCGACCGCGGCGTTTACGACTTTATCACCGGCGGTGCAAGGGGCTTTGACACACTTGCCGCCCTTGCCGTGCTGAAAATCCGCAGCGAAAATCCGTCCATCCGACTGCTTTTGGCGCTTCCCTGCAAAGAACAAACCAAGGGCTGGACGCGCAGAGAACAGGCGCTTTATGAAAATATTTTAAAGTGCGCCGACGATGTGCATTACCTGTCGGAACGCTACACGCAAACCTGCATGCGCCAGCGAAACCGCTATATGGTCGATCATAGTGAAAACTGCGTATTCTATCTCACCGCGCAGCGCGGCGGCACCTATCAGACGGTTGCCTACGCCATCCGGCAAGAACTTCAGTTGTTTAATATCCTGCTTGTCCCGTCTGACTAATGGTTAGCCGAAAGAGAGTAATCCGAACCCGCCTAAAAAGGTGAAATTTCGGCATCTTTTGGCTTGTCATCTTTG
The DNA here is from genome assembly GCA_934454115.1 of uncultured Clostridia bacterium. Classification (GTDB taxonomy): domain Bacteria; phylum Bacillota; class Clostridia; order Monoglobales; family Monoglobaceae; genus Ructibacterium. The sequence continues at coordinate 26,517 of CAKSFQ010000024.1, read as the reverse complement.
CAAGGCGCCGAGCCTTGCTGCATCTTCCGCACCAAAATCTGCTCAAAATTGAATCCTTTTCAGGTCGTAGAATTTTGAGAGAGCGGATTTTTGGTTGCTGCATAAGCAAAAACGGAGGTAATCCTAACGGATTGCCGAGTATTGGGCGCAGCGAAAGCGGATATCCGCCTCCCAAAATCGGGGTTCGGATTACTCTCTTTCGGCTACCGGCCGACATAGTCGGCACGCACGATGCGCATCGCAGTGATGCAGTTGGTCTCGCTGTCAAAGATAAAGTCCTGCATATACACGTTCTCATCCGTCTGCACGTCTGTGACATCGTTTTGGCTGTCCCCCAAATAGGTTACCTTTTTCCCTTCCACTTTAAAATACCGAATGGCCGTTGCCGGCATTTTTGTTTCTCCGTTTTCTGTTTTTTCCCGGTGTTTTTCTCCGTACGCCTTTTCAAAATCTTCAAACGAGGTCAAAATACCGACTCCGCGTGCTGTCCGATACCGGCTTGCCTGTGCGTCGTCGCGAAACTGACCGCTGGCCACCACCAGGGACGCCGCCGTATTCTCTTTGGTATACTGTACCACCACGCCGTCATAGACGGTAAAAGTCGGATGCGTCTCTGTCGCAGCGCCGGTGATTTCCTCCATTTTATCCTTTGTCATGCCGACCGTAATCGCCTTGCCGCTCTCGGTATCGATCAGCGACAAATCGCGCAAATCATACGCATACTGCTCCTCCGCGGAACGCTCCTCCAGTACGACATCGTACGGCCGCTGCGGAATCTGTGCATCACCGCTTTCGCCGTCGCCGCTCTGCTGCGCCGTGTCCCGGCGCACCACATTGCTGCCTGCCGTCTGGTTGGCGTCGCGGCGTGCCATGCCATAGATAAAAAACGCAGCCGCAGCCACAATGACCGCAAGCATAATCACCAAAACCGTGTTTCTTTTCATGATACTTCCTCCTGTCTGAACGCAATCAGCCTTGTTTTTTCTACTTTAAATATATCATAAGTACACCGATATCGGCCGGGGACACGCCGGAAATCCGCGATGCCTGCCCCAACGACAGCGGCCGGATCTGATCCAGCTTTTGCCGCGCCTCCAGTCTTAGTCCGTCTAAATGCAGATAATCAATATCCGGCGGAAGCTTTTTATGTTCCAATTTCTTAAACTGCTCTGCCTGACTCTGCTGCCGTTTGATATAGCCCTCATATTTAATGGCAATCTCCGCCTGCTCCCACACATCAATGGCAAGCGCCGGCCGTGTCTTATCGTACGGCGCGAGAGACGCATAGCTGACCCCCGGCCGTTTCAGCAGCTCCGACACCCGGATTCCGGTTGTCAGCGGCGCACTGCCGCATTCCGTCAGATAGGCATTGAGCGCCGCGGACGGAGCGAGCGTTGTCCCGGAAAGACGCCGGATCTCTTCCTCAATGGCCGCCTTCTTTTCCAAAAACCTTTGGTAGCGCGCATCGGAAATCAGCCCGATCTCGTGCCCCAGCGGCGTCAGCCGCAAATCCGCATTGTCCTGGCGCAGCAAAAGCCGATATTCCGACCGGGACGTCATCATGCGGTACGGTTCGTTCGTGCCCTTGGTTACCAGGTCGTCAATCAGAGTGCCGATGTAGCCCTCTGACCGATCCAGCACCACCGCCGGGAGATTTTTCAAAAGCCGCGCAGCATTGATCCCGGCCATCAAGCCTTGTGCCGCCGCCTCCTCATAGCCGGAGGTGCCGTTAAACTGTCCGGCGCCAAACAGGCCGGGGATTTTTTTAAATTCCAGAGACGGCTTTAGCTGCAGCGGATCGGCACAGTCGTACTCGATGGCATAGGCACAGCGCATCACCTTGGCATTCGCAAATCCGGGAAGGGAATGAATCATCTCGATCTGGACATCCTCCGGCATACTGCTGGAAAAGCCCTGCAAATACATTTCCTCGGTGTCAAGCCCCATCGGCTCGATAAACAGATGGTGCCGCTCCTTATCCCGAAACCGAACGATTTTATCCTCAATGGAGGGGCAGTACCTGGGGCCGATCCCCTTAATATCGCCTCCGTAAAGCGGAGAACGGTGCAGGTTGTCTAATATGATCTGCTTGGTCTTTTCGGTCGTATAGGTCATGTAACAGGAAACCTTATTGCTCAGCGCTCCGGTTGTGGCAAAAGAAAACGGCGTAATCACATCATCGCCCAGCTGCTCCTCCAGCTGAGAAAAGTCGATGCTTCCGCGGTGAATCCGCGGCGGCGTTCCGGTCTTAAACCGAAGCAGCCGCACTCCCATTTTTGCAAGGCTCTTCGATAGTTCAGTCGCCGGAAATACCCCGTCCGGGCCGCTCTCCTGGCTAAATTCGCCGACAAAAATTCGGGATTTTAAATAGGTTCCCGTGCAGACAATGGCCGCACGGCAGCGGTATTCGGCGCCGCCGCGCGTAATCACCGAACGTACCGAGCCGTCCTCGTTCTGCGTCACCGAGACAATCTCCGCCTGGCGAAGATCCAGATTTTTCTGCATCTCGATCCGATGCTTCATCTCCATTTGGTATCTTCGGCGGTCAATCTGCGCGCGCAGCGAATGCACGGCAGGTCCCTTGCCGCGGTTTAAAATCCGCGACTGGATAAAGGTCGCGTCCGCCGCCTTCCCCATTTCACCCCCCAGCGCGTCAATCTCCCGTACCAAATGCCCCTTTGCGGTACCGCCGATACTGGGGTTACAGGGAAGATTTGCCACGGCGTCCAAGCTGATGGAAAACAAACAGGTGGAAAGCCCCAGCCGCGCCGCCGCAAACGCCGCCTCGATGCCGGCGTGACCGCCGCCGATGACCGCGACATCATACGTATCTGCTAAAAACATTCTTTTATCACTCCTCGTTGCCCGGAAATTCCATCCCGCAAACCAAAAGGCGGCAGCCTCGCCGCCTCACAGACAAACCAACCTCGGCGCAGATATAAAATCAGCCGATTCTTTGCCGCTCTGCTTTGCCGTAAATTTCGTTAAAATAATCCGTGAATGGTTCCGTCCTTATCAATGTCCATCCGATTGGCCGCCGGAACACGCGGCAGCCCCGGCATGGTCATAACGTCCCCGGTCAGGGCAACCACAAACCCGGCGCCGGCCGAAACGCGTACCTCGCGTACCGTAACGGTAAACCCGGTCGGCCGACCCAAAAGCTTGGGATCGTCCGAGAGCGAATACTGGGTCTTTGCCATGCATACCGGGATTTTATCAAAGCCCAGCGCCGTTAAGCGATCAATTTCTCTCTGTGCCTTTGAGGTGTATGTCACATCGGCTGCTCCGTAGATTTCCTTTGCGATCACGCGGATTTTCTCCGCGATCGGCAATTTCTCGTCATAGATCGGCGCAAAGTGCGCGGCGCCGTCCTTTTCTTTCATCGTTCGGATTACGGTTTTTGCAAGGTCGATGCCGCCTTCGCCGCCTTTGGCAAAGACCTCACAGAGCGATGCCGAAACGCCGCGCTCCCCACAGTAAGCCCGTACCATATCCAGTTCTCTGTCGGTATCGGTACCGAAGCGGTTGATCGCAACCACAACGGGCAGGCCGTACTTTTGCATATTTTCGATATGCGCGCCAAGATTGCAAAGACCGCTCTTTAAAGCGTCTAAATTCTCCTCGCCAAGCTTTGTCTTTTCAACGCCGCCGTTATATTTAAGCGCGCGCACGGTCGCGACTAGCACCACCAGACTCGGCGTAAGACCGCCAACGCGGCACTTGATATCCAAAAACTTTTCCGCACCCAAGTCAGAGCCAAACCCTGCCTCGGTAATACAATAATCCGCAAGCCGCAGTCCCAGCTTGGTCGCCTGAATGGAATTGCAGCCGTGCGCAATATTGGCAAACGGCCCGCCATGCATCAGACACGGCGTGTTTTCCAGGGTCTGTACCAGGTTGGGCTTGATTGCGTCCTTCAACAAAAGCGCCATCGCGCCGGCAACCTCCAAATCCGCCGCCGTAACCGGCTCGCCGTCCGTATGATAGCCGATAATAATCCGTGCAAGGCGCGCCTTTAAATCCTCCATGGACTCTGCAAGGCAAAGGATCGCCATAATCTCGCTGGCCACCGTAATCATAAAGCCGTCCTCGCGGACAAAGCCGTTCGTCTTGCCGCCAAGGCCGACCACGACCTCACGCAGCGCGCGGTCATTCATATCCATGCAGCGTTTCCACACGATGCGGCACGCGTCGATCTTTAACGCGTTCCCCTGGTGAATATGATTGTCGATGGCCGCAGACAGCAGGTTGTTGGCCGCCGTAATGGCGTGCATATCCCCGGTAAAATGCAGGTTGATATCCTCCATCGGCACAACCTGCGCATAGCCGCCGCCGGCTGCGCCGCCTTTGACCCCCATCACCGGTCCCAGTGACGGCTCCCGCAGGGCGATGACGGCAGATTCACCGATTTTTGCCATAGCCTGTCCAAGGCCGACCGTGGTGGTGGTTTTGCCTTCTCCGGCCGGCGTGGGGTTGATGGCCGTCACAAGAATCAGCTTACCGTCTTTTCTGTCCTTGATGCTCTCTAAGACCTCGCTCCCAAGCTTTGCCTTATACTTTCCATAGTATTCCAAATTTTCCTCCGGGATATGCAGCGCCGCCGCAATCTCCCGGATCGGTTTCATTTTTGCCTCCTGCGCAATTTGAATATCCGACTTCATATTTTGACCTCCGCTCTATAACAGGGCAATCCCTGCGCGTTCACATTCCCTGATGGTCTTTTCGTCCCAGACGGAGACCTGCACCTCGCCGATATGCGCCTTGCCAAGCAGCAGCATGCAAAGTCTGGACTGGCCGATGCCGCCGCCCATGGTCAGCGGCAGCTTGCCGTCAAGCAGCGCCTTATGAAACGGCAGCTCCCGGCGCTCCGGACAGCCTGCCTTGTCAAGCTGCGCAGCCAGCGAAGTCTCGTCCACCCGGATTCCCATAGAGGAAACCTCCAGGGCAGTCCCCAGTATCTCGTCCCAAAATAAAATGTCACCGTTGAGCTTCCAATCGTCATAGTCCGGCGCGCGGCCGTCATGCTTTTCGCCGGAGGCCAAGGTATCCCCGATCTGCATGATAAATACGGTTTTGTGCGCCTTGGCATATGCGATTTCCCGTTCCTTCGGCGTCAGATCGGGATAGAGCTCCTCCAGCTCCTGCGTGGTAATAAAGTGCACGGTGCGGCTGAGATTTGCCGTAAGACACGGAAACTGTGCAACCACCGCGTCCTGCGTATCACAAACCGCATCGACAATCTTACTCACCGTTTGTTTTAAATATTCTTCGTTCCGATCGCTGCGTGCAATCACCTTGCACCAGTCCCACTGATCCACATAGACCGAATGGAGGTTTGACAGCTCCTCATCGCGGCGAATCGCATTCATGTCGGTGTAGAGCCCCTCGCCGACCGAGAACCCGTATTTGCCGAGCGCCATCCGCTTCCACTTTGCCAGCGAATGCACCACCTGTGCCTCACAGTCCGCGTCCGGAATATCAAACGAGACCGCACGTTCGGTTCCGTTTAAATCGTCATTCAGCCCGGTGCCGGACTGCACAAACAACGGCGCCGTCACACGGCGAAGGTTGAGCGCGCGGGTCAGGTTTTTTACAAAATTTTGTTTGACGGTCTCAATCGCCGCCTGTGTGTCATAAAGATCAAGCCGGGGACGGTAGCCCTCCGGGGTTGTCACGATACTCATACGATAACTCCTCTTTCGTTTTTATTTTACGATTCCCAGCCGTCAAGGGTCGGAATCACCTTTTTTGCCATGGCACGGCGCACAATTTCAATGACGTTAACATTACCCATGGTGCCGGATATGGTCATACGCGTCAATCCGTCCACGCCCTCGGACGGAAGGTTGACCTCAAAGTCCTCCTCCGAGGTTTTGTCGTCCACCCTTGCCTGCAGCAGATATCCCGCCGCCTTGGAGGCATTGACCACCGATTCGGTATACGATCCGTAGGGAAACGCGATCATATCGCAGGGATGCCCTAAATTTTTTTCAATCATATATTTGGATTTTCGCAGCTGCAAAACCAGCTGTTCCTGCGGCAGGGAAGCCAGTCTCGCATGGCTTGCCGTGTGGGACTGAATCTCGACCAGGCCGCTTCGTTCCATCTCCTTTGCCTGTTCCCAGGTAAAGTGCGAATAATTTACCTTACCATCGCCGGCCATGGCGCCGACCGTATCGGTCACCACAAAAATGGTCGCCGGGATTTCAAGTTCCTTTAAAATCGGATAGGCGATCTCATAGTTGCTGAGATACCCATCGTCAAACGTTACAATGATCGGATTGTCCGGCAGGGTTACACTGCCGTCCGTACAGGTCACATACTGATAATACCGGCGCAGACTGATCGGCGTAAAATTCACCTTAATCGCGGTCATGTGCATCCGAAAATCATACGGTGAGATCAGCGAAATCTCGTTGCCGCCGGAAAACGCCTCGTCCGTAATATGATGGTAAAGCAAAATCGGCACCTTCATATTTTTGCGCGGCGGCTTTGCGTCCTCCTGTTGCTCTGTGTTTTGCGTCCAGTCACCGCCGTTTAAATCAATCAGCCAGTTAGGCGGCTTGCTTGCGGACTTTTCTGCCGCAAGGGCAGCCGTGTTTCCGAAAAGAAGCAAGGCGGCCAGCGCAACGCCAATGACGCGGTTAAACATTTTTCTTTTCATAATCACCCAAAACCTTTCCGGCAGCTGCAATCAGTTCATCATTGTTCTCTGTCCGCAGCAGCCACGATAAAATATTTTCTGTCACCTCTGCCGGGTTGCGGTCGGCAAAGGCACGCCGGATTCTGCGCATCATCTCCAGCTCTGTCGGGTTGAGCAGTAGCTCCTCCTTCCGGGTGCCGGACTTTGCGATGTCAATCGCCGGGAACACTCTGCGTTCCTGCAGCTTACGGTCAAGGTGCACCTCCATGTTGCCGGTTCCCTTAAATTCCTCATAAATCATATCGTCCATCCGGCTGCCGGTCTCTACCAGCGCCGTTGCCAAAATCGTCAGACTTCCGCCGCCCTCAATATTCCGCGCCGCGCCGAAAAACCGTTTCGGCTTGTACAGTGCACCGGGGTCCAGACCGCCGGACAGCGTTCTGCCGGTCGGCGCAATGGTCAGATTATAGGCACGGGTCAGCCGGGTTAGGCTATCCATTAAAATCACCACGTCGCGCTTATGCTCCACCAATCGCTTGGCGCGCTCTAACACAATCTCGGCAACCTTCACATGGTTCTGCGGTTCCTCGTCAAAGGTAGAATAAATCACGTCGCCGCGGATGCTCCGCTGCATATCGGTGACCTCCTCCGGCCGCTCGTCAATCAGCAAAACAATCAGCTGCACCTCCGGATGGTTGGCGGTAATACTGTTGGCAATATTCTTCAGCAGCGTTGTTTTTCCGGCTTTGGGCGGCGCCACAATGATACCGCGCTGACCCTTGCCGATCGGCGCGATCAGATCGATCATCCGCATGGCATAATCGGTCTTGCCCGTTGCCATCTTAAGGCGGCTGTTTGGATAGATCGGCACCAGATCGTCAAACGGCTTTCGGTTAATGGCCGCGCCAACACGATCGCCGTTAACCGTCTGTACGTACAAAAGCGCTTGGTACCGCTCCCCCTCATGCTGCATTCTTGTGTTGCCGACAATAAAGTCGCCGGTCTTTAAATTAAAACGGCGGATCTGATTTTGCGGAACATAGACATCATCCTCACCGGACTGGTAATTTTTGCAGCGCAAAAAACCGTAACCGTCCGCCATAATCTCTAAAACGCCGCTCATCAAATTCGTACGGTGCACCGGGTCGGTATAGGTGATCTCCTTTCCGCCCGCGGGGCGCAATGCAGTCTCGGCCGCGGCGTCTTCTGTCTCGCTGCCGCCGTCCGGCTCTTCCGCTGCGGCGTTGTCCTGCGGCTTTGACACAGGGACCGCCAGCCACTTTTTCTCTGCGCCGCCGTCCGCGTTTTTTTCGTCCGCCTCTGCCGCAGCCGCATTTAAAATCGCCTCAATCAGTGCGGCCTTGCGGAGCTTCATCATATTTTTAATTTGCAAATCCTTCGCAAGAATGCGCAGGGTCTCCAGTTTTTGCTTTGCCAGCTCTTCTCTTTGCATAAAGGTTCCTCCAACTTCTATTCATTCGGCACATTCGGCAACGGTTTCTCCGACGAATCCGGCAGCAGCAAACGCAGCGCCGGGTTATACTCTGCCACGGTTCGGCACAGCACCGACTGACTGACGGCTTCCTGCAGCACGGCATTTTCGCGCAGCTGCGGCAGCGCGGTCACTGCAGCCAGAATCAAAAGCGCCGCCAAAATCCCCTCTGCAATTCCAATGCCCATACCTGCCAAATGGTTAAAAAAACTCACCACCGGCAATGACGCAAACAGATGCAGCAGCCTTTTCACCATATGTAACAGCAGCTTTACCACAACCAGAACCAGGATAAACGCCAAAAGGTTCAGCGCAAGGCTTGCTAAGTAGTCGGCCGCGCTGCCGATCATCGCCGTCCGCCCCTGCTCGATGATATCCCGCAGAAAAGACGGCGTTGTCTCGCCCGGCGCCGGCGCCGTCTCAAGCTGCTTTTCTGCCACCGAAAACAATCGGTCGTAGGCAACGGTGGTCTTTAAAAAATCAGACAAAACCGGATATAACAAATACGCCAAAATAATCGATATCACAAAGGATACAAACCGAAATCCTGTGCGAATCAGCCCGCTGTGCCAGCCCCAGGCGCCGAACAGAACAATCAACGCCACAATCAAAAGATCCGCCGCATTCCATAAAACTACTCCATTCACATACCATCTCTCCCTTTATTCTGCCGCGGTATTTACCGCAGCCACATCATCTCTGCCTCGGAGGCGCCGACCGCCAGCATCGCGCCGCTGTCCCCAAAGACGCCAATCCCCTTCATATCGTGGTCGCAGAGCACGGATTTCTTCTTCTTTCCGCCGGGACTGATCCGAAACGCCTGCCGCTGCGAAGCAGCCACTATCATATCCTTATGCACGGCGACTTCGCTGATATGACTGTCGGAAAGGTAGCGCCCCTTGCTCTTTCCGCTCATCGTATAAATCTCCAGCACAGTATTGCCGCGGTTATCCCCGGTGACAAAAACCAGATAACGCCCGCCCGAAATATCGTATTTACCGGGTTTTTTGCCGGCAAAGGAAACGCTGTAAAGCAGGCGGCCGCTGCCGGTAAATCCGCAAAAATCCGCGTCTGATACCGCAATCAGCTTACCGCCGCTATACCGAAGCTCCCCGATCACGCAGTCCGGCCGCTCCACGGTCCGCACCACCTTTTTTTGGTACAGATCCACAAACTGAATTTTAGAATCCGCGATCTCGCCGCCGGAGAGCATCTGCGCGACGGCCAGGTAGTGTCCGTTTTCGCTGAGCGCAATGTCGGTAATGTATCCCTCGCCGCTGGAGAGCCGAAACTGCTCGCGTCCCTTTTTGTCATAGACTACCGCCTGCCCCTTATAGCCGTCTGCCGCCGTTGCCAGCGCCGTCATCCCCTTTTTATTCACCTTGGCCGAGATAATATCCTTATTGTTTGGTATATCGCGCACCTTCTGTCCCTTGCGATACAGCACGGCCGCATGGTTGCCGCCGAGATCCGCCGCCAGCACATAGGAATCAGCAACCTCGACCTGCGGTCTTGACATCGCGTTTTCCACCGACCAGAGCACCGTCCCCTTTTGGCTGACCGCCTTGATATTTTGCTTATTATACATCACAATATTGCGTTTACCGCTCAGCAACGTATAATTGCCGCCGGCCGCAAGGTTTAAATCCAGCGCGCGCGTACGGTGCGCCGGGATTGAGAGCAGCTGTACCAGCAACACCAGAATAAGCAGTGCGGCAATCACCAAAATCGCCAGCTTACCCGGATAAAAGGAAAAGCGGCGGTGAAAAACCGACACGGTCACGCTGCCGCCCTTGGGCAGCGCCGGCAGGGCGAGCTTTCCCTTTTTCAGATTCCATTTCTTCTTTTTTCTTTGCATTTTAACGATCCTCCCGTATCGGGCCCGGCCGAAAATCATAGTATACCTGTTTTAAAAACAGTCCCTGCGGCGGCGCCGTCCGTCCGCCGCGGCGGCGGTCGCGGCTTGCAATAATGGCAGGCAGCTCCTCCGCCGGGATCTTGCCAAGACCGATCTCCGCCAGCGTGCCGGTCATAATCCGAACCATATTATATAAAAATGCGTCTGCCGCAATCTTGACCGTAATCAACCCCGGCGTTTGGGAATCCTCGCAGACCCGGCAGGTGCGCACGGTACGTATCGTGGTTTTCTGATCGCCGCCGGATGCCATAAATCCCGCAAAATCATGCGTCCCCTCCATGGCCGGCGCCGCCTTCTTCATCGCGGCAACGTCCAGGTGATACGGGACATGCCAGCTGTAACGGGTCAGAAACGGATTGGGCATCGGCCGGTTCCAGATGCGGTAGTGATATTCCTTGCCGCGCGCCGAAAACCTGGCGTGAAAGTCCTCCGGCATCTCCCACGCGGCCAGCGCGCAGATATCGGTACCTAAATGATAATTGAGTGCATAAGGGAGCTTTTCTACCGGGATTTCGGTATGAGACTGAAAGTGAAATACATAGTCAAGCGCATGCACGCCGGCGTCCGTGCGGCTACAGCCGACAATCTGCACCGTCTCGCGCGTCAGTGCACAAAGCGCCTCTTCAATGGTCTGCTGCACCGTGACGGCATTCTTTTGCCGCTGCCACCCATGATAGGCAGTTCCGTCATAGACAACCGCCATAGCAATCGTTTTCATTGCGTACCTCCACAAAAAATCCTTGGAATCCCACCGCCGAGAGAACATCAATCCTTTTTCCGATAAGCCGACTTAAAAAACCGGCACAAAGCGCAGCGCAATCACCAGTACAGAAAGCCCCAAAAAGACCGTCCATGCAGCAAAATCCAGTCTGGTATAATGCAGCTCCTTTAAACGGGTACGGTTCTCACCGCCGCGGTAGCACCGGCACTCCATCGCCGTTGCCAGCTCATCCGCACGGCGAAATGCGCTGATAAATAACGGAATCAGAATCGGCACCATTGCCTTGGCGCGGCGGATTAGGTTTCCCGTTTCAAAGTCCGCGCCGCGTGCCGTCTGCGCCTTGATAATTTTATCGGTTTCTTCCATCAAAATCGGAATAAAACGCAGCGCAATCGACATCATCATCGAAAGCTCATGCGCCGGAACGCCGATCTTTTTTAGCGGACTGAGCAGCTGCTCCATCCCGTCTGTCAGCGCGATCGGCGAAGTGGTTAACGTGAGCAGCGAGGTTCCCAAAATCAAAAAGACCAGCCGCAGCACCATAAACGCGGCAAAGTAGATGCCCTGTCTGGTAATCGTAAAAATCCACCAGCGAAATACGACATCGCCCTGGGTCAAAAAGAGGTTAAAAAGACCCGTGATGATGATAAAAACCAGAATCGGTTTCAGTCCCTTTAATACAAATCTTGGGGGAATCCTGGAAATTCGGATGCAAAGAAGCGTAAACGCTGCCAGCACGGCGCTGCCTGCAAAACTGTTGACCGAGAAAATCAAAATGATGTAAAACAAAACCAAAAGTATTTTTGTCCTGGGGTCCAGCCGATGCACGGCGGTATCGCCGGGAAAATACTGACCCAGCGTAATATCCTTTAGCATGATGCCTGCTCCTTTCTTAACCTGATATTAGATCGGCGTAATTTCGGAATATTTTAGCTTGCCGACTGTGCCGGGCGTCACGGATTGCCGAGTATTTTAACACCGTTTGGGCGGAAATCCACCTCTTAAAATCGGACTTAGATTGCTAATATCAGGTTACCAGCGGCAAAAGCGCCCGATATGCTTCCTCCACCGTATAAATCCCCTCGCGAAGCGGCACACCGGCCGCACGGAGCCCATCCGTAATCCTTGTAATCTGCGGCACATCAAGCCCGATCTCGCAAAGCCTTGCACCATGGCGGAATACCTCATCCGTCTTAGCAAACATTTCGACATGTCCATGATTCATCACCAAAATGCGATCCGCAAGCTTTGCGATATCCTCCATGCTGTGCGAGACCAGAATCACCGTCATATCCATGCGCTCATGCATATCTTTAATCTTATATAAAATCTCGTCCCGTCCGGCAGGATCCAGTCCGGCCGTCGGTTCGTCCAAAATCAAAATTTTAGGCTGCATCGCAAGTATGCCGGCGATGGCAGCTCGGCGTTTTTGGCCGCCCGACAAATCAAAGGGCGACTTTTCCAAAAGCTCTTTGGAAAGCCCGGCCATATTGGCCGCAAACAGCACTCTTTCCTTAATCTCCTCTTCGGCAAGTCCCATGTTTTTCGGGCCGAAGGCGATGTCCTTAAAAACGGTTTCCTCAAACAGCTGATACTCCGGATACTGCATCACAAGACCAACCTCAAAGCGCAGCTTTCGCATATCGGTCTCCTTGGCGCCGAGAACATGGCCGTTGACCGTAATTTTCCCCGATGTCGGGAGCAGCAGCCCGTTCAGCATCTGAATCAGCGTCGATTTCCCGGAGCCGGTATGCCCGATCACGCCGATAAACTCTCCGTCTGCAAATTCTAAGGAGACGTCATGCAGCGCCGTTTTTTCAAACGGACCGTCCTGCATATAAACATAGCTCACGTTTTCCAGCTTTATCATGCTGCGCCTCCTCTACTGCTTGATTCTTTCTAAAATGGCGGCAATACACTCCTTAGGGCCCAAAATCCCCTCCGGCAATGCTGCACCGCTGCGGTTTAGCCGCCAAATCAGCTCCGTTGCCTGCGGCGTATCCAGCCCCAGCGCCTTGAGCGCCTCTATCTTAGAAAACACCTCTCGCGGCGGCCCCTGCATCTTGATTCTGCCGCTGTCGACCACAATCACGCGGTCGGCCTGTACTGCTTCGTCCATATAATGTGTAATCAGCACCACCGTCATCTTTTTTTCACGGTTCAGCCTTTTTACCGTGGCCAAAACCTCACGGCGGCCAACGGGATCAAGCATGGCGGTCGGCTCGTCCAAAACCAGAATATCCGGCTGCATCGCAAGCACGCCGGCAATGGCAACGCGCTGCTTTTGTCCGCCGGAGAGCATATGCGGCGCGTGCCCGGCAAAAGCCGACATATTGACTGCCTCCAAAGCATCGTCCACCCGTTTGCGGATCTCCAGCGGCATGACGCCAAGGTTCTCCGGCGCAAACGCCACATCCTCCTCTACGATATTGGCAACCATCTGATTGTCGGGATTTTGAAAAACCATGCCGACACGGCGGCGAATCTCATAGAGCAGCTCCTCTTTTGCCGTATCGATTCCCTCCACGAAAACCCTGCCGGCAGTCGGCGTTAAAATCGCGTTAAGGTGCTTGGCCAGGGTGGATTTTCCGGATCCGTTATGCCCTAGAACCGCCAGGAACTCACCGCGGCCCACCTCCATATCAATGCCGAGAAGCACCGGCGTTTCCTTGCCGTCCTCCTCTGCCGTATAGGAAAAGTGTAAATTTTCAATCTGTATTACCGCATCCAATGCTACACCTTCTCTTTCTTCCGTGCCTCCATAACGGCACACCTCATCCCGGCGCCGTTTCCAAAAAACGTCTATTCCGCCTGCCAGCGCGAACTGCAGCCGCAGGGCAGTACCAGTCCCTGATTGGTGATCGGTATCCCGACCTCGTCGATATCGCTATGACCGCCGAACCGCTTTTTTAAAGTCAGCGTATAAATATTTTCCATCACTCTGCCGGACAGGCCGGTCGTGTAGGTGTTTGCCAAAAAGAACAGCGGCGTGTCCGAGAGCGCCTTCATACAAAGCTGAATCAGGCTGAACAGCTCCTGCTCCAGCTTCCAGGTCTCTCCGCCCGGTCCGCGCCCATACGACGGCGGATCCATAATGATGCCGTCATACTTGCGGCCGCGGCGCACCTCACGCTCCACAAATTTTCGCACGTCGTCAACGATATAGCGGATCGGATGCTCTGAGAGTCCGGAAAGCGCTGCGTTCTCCTTTGCCCAATTTACCATTCCCTTTGCCGCGTCCACATGACAGACCGCGGCACCGGCTTTGGCCGCCGCAACGGTGGCGCCGCCGGTATAGGCAAACAGATTCAAAACCGACACCGGCTTGCCCTTCCGTTTTTGAATCAGCGCCGAAAACCAGTCCCAGTTTGCGGCCTGCTCCGGGAATAGCCCGGTATGCTTAAAGCCCATCGGTTTAATGCCAAAGGATAAATTGCGGTAGCCGATCTGCCAGGAATCCGGCAGAGGACGGTAAACCTCCCACCGGCCGCCGCCGGTCTTGCTGCGCAGATACCGCGCCGAGGCCGCCCTCCAGAGCGGAGAACGCTCTTTTCGATCCAGCGACCACACGATTTGCGGATCGGGACGGATCAGCAACTGCTCGCCCCAGCGTTCCAGCTTTTCCCCGCTGTCACAGTCGATCAGCTCATAATCCTTCCAGCCGTCTGCAAGAAACATCGGCCTCCCCTCCTTCTTACCCGGCAAAATCTACCGCATCTGTCTTTTATTTCACAAGATATAACATTATATCACGAATCAAAGCAATCGTCAAGGCAAAAGGGACAGAATTTACAGGCAAATCTGCCGATTTTGCGCAGATCAACCTTGACTTTTTGCAAAAAGGATAGTATAATACAGAGCGGTATTGGGATACAATGTCAGAATACAATATATCCGATGTCGGGCAATCCGTTTGGGGAGGTGATTTCCGTGGCAAAGGAAAAGAAAAATCCGACCATTGCGCAAAACAAAAAAGCCTATCACGACTATTTTGTGGAAGAGGAGCTGGAGGCCGGTCTTTCACTGACCGGGACGGAGGTAAAATCCGTCCGCGCCGGCCGGGTGAATTTAAAAGACAGCTACGTCTCTTTAAAAACCGGAGAAGCCGTCTTGATCGGCATGCACATCAGTCCGTATGACTTTGGCAACATTTTTAACCACGAACCGCTGCGCGCACGCCGGCTGCTTTTGCACCGCCGGGAAATCAACCGCCTGATTGGCCTGTCCCAGCAAAAGGGGTACACCCTGATTCCGTTGTCCCTTTATTTAAAGGGGCAGTACGTCAAGCTAAAGCTGGGTCTGTGCCGCGGTAAGAAGGACTATGATAAGCGTGCGGCAGCCGCAGAGCGGGACGCAAAGCGGAACATGCGCCGTACGATCAAAGAGTATAATCAATAATTTAACTTGTCCGAACGGTTTTCTCCATTCGGGCGCAGGAGATGAAAGTATGTTACATTTTGATGTCGATATGACCGTAGACTACCGGGCAATGGGCTGTGCGCAGCCGAATACATTGCCGAAACTGACCACTTATATCTTAGACGAAGCGTATTTGGAGCGTTCCGGCTGGGACACCCGTCCTGCCGTTGTGATTTGCCCCGGCGGCGGCTATGGTTTTGTCTCTCCGTCTGAGGCAGAGCCGATTGCGATGCAATACTGCGCAGCCGGCTACCACGCCTTTATTTTGACCTATTCGGTTGAGCCGACCGGCTGGCCGGCCGCCTGCTGCGAGCTTTCCAAGGCGGTTGCCTATGTGCGCAGCATTGCGGAGGAGCATCATATCCAAAAAGATAAGATTGTTGTATGCGGCTTTTCGGCCGGCGGCCATCTTGCAGCCAGCCTCGGTGTGCACTATGATAAGGAGATTGTGAAAAAGTTTTCCGGCGTCACCGGGACAGAGAATAAGCCGGACGGCATGATCTTATGTTATCCGGTTATCACCGATGAAGAGGCCAAAACCCATATGGGAACGCTGACCAACTTTATCGCCGGGAGAGAAGAGGCACGTCCATACTTTGGCTTAGAGCACCACGTCACTGCCGATACGCCGAAAACCTTTTTATGGCACACCTTTGAAGATAACAGCGTTCCGGTAGAAAGCTCGATGCGATTTGCCTCTGCGCTGCTGGCGCACGGCGTACAGTATGAGATGCATATCTTCCCGGAAGGACCCCACGGCTTGTCGCTTGCGACGCGCAACACCGGCGGCGTTGTTCCGGCCGTGCAGCCCTGGATTGATCTTTCCGTTACGTGGCTCCAGAACCTGTAAAAATGCTTACATAGCCGGCAGAAATCACTTTTTTGCCGGCGGCACATGGGGGTGTAAAGGTTTCGACGGGGTTGTAGAGACATGAGGAGCGGGCCGCAATGGGTATTGCGTAAAAAACCCAAATTTTAAAATAAACGCTAGAAATAACGTAGCACTCGCTGCCTAATGGCAGCTGTCCCGC
The DNA here is from genome assembly GCA_934454115.1 of uncultured Clostridia bacterium. GTDB lineage: Bacteria > Bacillota > Clostridia > Monoglobales > Monoglobaceae > Ructibacterium. The sequence continues at coordinate 10,293 of CAKSFQ010000024.1, read as the reverse complement.
TTTGGTTACCGCAGCCAAAGCCGGGGCATCAACCTTCGCGGTGAACGTGCGCCGGGCTTGCTTTGACCCGGCCATGCATCAAAAGCTACCAAACGGCAGAGTTTGTCTGTGGACTTTGCCGGGCGGGAATTTTTCACCACAGACTACGCCCGTAGCCGCCTTGTGAGGATACTTCTTCGGACGGGGGTTCAATTCCCCCCACCTCCACCAAAATCAAAGAAACCCGCGTTTTTATGCGGGTTTCTTTTCTTGTGGCGTAAAATTGGCGTAGTTTTTGAAAATCGCCCTTTCAAAGATGAATTTCAAAAATACGAATAGAGACAAAAACAGTTAAAACCCGCTGATAACGGCGGGTTTGTCAGTTGTCTGACCGCGGCGGCGGATACCGCCGGCTGCGGTCTTTTTTCATACTTCTATTTTGCAAGCTGCGCCGCAAGCTCGGCAAGCTGTGCCGCCGACTGCGCATTCATCGCCGACCTTACGGTGACAACCGGATCGAGCACCGTCAAATTTTTGCACGGCTCCAGCGAATTTCGCATCACCTTGGCCGCAGTCGGCGCCCAGGTTCCGTTTTCGATCAATCCGACGGTGCGGTTTTGGTAGCCGCGGCTGACAAGATGATGCAAAAACGTGTGCATATACGGAAAAACATCGTTATTGTAGGTGGTTGTGGCGAGCGCTAGGCGGCTGTAACGGAATGCGGCCGCGACCGCCTCAAACATATCGCAGCGCGCCAGGTCGAAAACTTCCGTCCGAACGCCCTTCTCCTTCAGCATTTTTTCAAGCTGCAGCGCCGCCTGTTTGGTGCCGCCGTAAACCGAGGTATAGGCAATCACAACGCCCTCCGTCTCCGGACGGTAGGAGGACCAGGTATCATAAAGGCGCAGATACTCCGCTAGGTTTTGCGAAAGCGCCGGCCCGTGCAGCGGGCAAATCTTTTGAATCTCCAGCCCGGCCGCCTTTTTCAGCAAAGCCTGCACCTGCATACCGTACTTTCCGACAATGCCGATATAATAGCGTCTTGCCTCATCTGCCCACGGCTCGTCCGTATCCAATGCGCCGAATTTTCCGAATCCATCCGCCGAAAACAAAATCCGATCCTTATCATCGTAGCTGACCATAACCTCCGGCCAATGCACCATCGGCGCGGTCAAAAAGGTCAGGGTATGCTGCCCCAGCGTCAGCCGGTCACCCTCTTTTAACACAACCTGACGGTCGGCAAAATCATCGCCAAAGAACTGCTTCATCATCGAAAACGCCTTGGCACTCGCCGCGATTTTCGCATCGGGAAACTCTGCGGCAAATCGGGCAATATTGGCCGAATGATCCGGCTCCATATGATGCACAATCAGGTAATCCGGTTGTCGGTCGCCGAGTACGCTCTTTAGCTGCGTCATCCACTGCGTGTAAAACCGCCCGTCCACCGTATCGGTTACGGCAATTTTTTCATCCATAATGACATAGGAGTTGTAGGACATTCCGTTTTCCACCGGGTACTGCCCCTCAAACAAATCCAAATCGCGGTCATTGACCCCAATATATTGTATCGTATCTGAAATATGCATGGTAATCCTCCTGACTTTTTTCTTCCTTGACACGCCTCTTTCATCTGCAAAGATGATTTCCTTGCCATCATACCATTTTTTCCGGCATTATGCAATCTTTTTTCGCGATTGGAGGGGAAAATATCTGATATAGCCGATCCATCGTCATCTCTCGCTGCCAAAGCGCAAGCGCCGCCGGATCGGACTGAATCTGCGCTCCGTTTTTAGCCAGCGGCAGCGATGCCGTTTTTTTTGCAAGATGCAGCACACTGCGTCCCGTTTCGTCAAAGTCCAAAATTCGGATATAGCACGGCTCGCGCCTTGCGTCCGCCTTGGTGATCCCAAGATAGGCATTTAAGATAATCCGCCGGATCCGACTGTACGCATACCGCTTTGACTTGGCGGCGGCAATAACAAGGTCTAAGGTGTCCTCGGCAAAGACGGCGCGCTTTAACGCGTTTTCCAGTCCCTCCGACACATCGGCAATCTCTCTGAGGCGATCGGTCGGCATCAGTGCGAGGTTTGCCAGCTGTGCCTTTTCCATGGCGCAAGGCAAAAACGGCTGCGCCGTCCGATAGATTGCCTCGATATCCTCCGGCAGATACCCGGCGATGCTCTCTCCTTTTCTGATCCGTCCGCGCAGGATGGAGGCCGAGGCATAAATCCCATCCGGCTCCGCCGCGTCATGCGCCGCGCCGCGGCGTGCAATTGCCGCCGGCTTTATCCGGCTTTTTAACCGCAGCAGCGCCTTGATATATTCCACCGCCAAAATGTTATTGGGACGGCAGAGGATGGCCGCCGAAGCAGGACCCAGCACCTTTTGAACCGCATCGCTCCGCGCGGCGGCATAGGACATCCCCTGTGCCAGACCGGCCTTTAAATGTGCGGAAAAATCCGCATCCTCCGCACAGAGCGCCGCAGCAATCTGCGTCAGCATGGTAATATCCGCGTCCTCTGCCCCAAAGAACAGCGTGTCCACGCACCCCATTGCATCCAGTGTTTTGACCGCGGATGCCGCATACCGCTCCGCCGATTGCAGCGTCAGCACAGCAGGCAGCTCCAGCACCAAATGAACGCCGCCCGAAATGGCAGCCTTGGCGCGCAGCGCCTTGGGATAGACCGCCGGCTCGCCGCGCTGTACAAAATTGCCGCTCATGACGCCGACCACCGCATCCAGTCCCAATGTTTTTTTTGCTTCCAAAATCTGATATTGATGTCCGTAATGAAACGGATTATATTCACATACGACCGCACCGATCTTCAATATTCTGCCACCTACCTTTGGAAATCATACGAAATCAACAGAATTTTCGATTTTCTTCTATTAGTATAGCACAAAAAATAGAATTCACAAGAAAAAATTCTATTTTTTTCTTGTTTTATAAATCACAAAGGTGTATAATGGTCGGGTGGGCATGCGCACGTAATCGCGTGTACGGTGCGTCTGTCCCGGAAAATGATAGATTTCTATAAGAGAGGTAATGACAATGTCGACATTTATGGACAAAATGAAAGCGCTCGCCAAAGGCGATAAAAAAACCATCGTCTTAGCCGAGGGAGAGGAGCGCCGCACCGTCCAGGCGGCGGACGCAGTACTGCGGGAAGGATTTGCAAACGTTATCCTGCTTGGCAACGAGGCGAAAATCAAGGAGCTTTCCGCGGATTTGGACCTTTCCGGCGCAAGGATTATTGATCCTGCCGCCAGCGACCTGACGGCGGATTTTGCAGCTAAGCTCTATGAACTGAGAAAGGCCAAGGGCATGACAGAGGAAAAGGCAGCCGAAACCATTTTAAACACGCTGTATTTTGGCTGTATGCTGGTAAAGACCGGCATGGCAGACGGCATGGTAGCCGGCGCGGTGAATTCCTCGGCTAACGTGTTGCGAAGCGCATTGCAGGTCATCAAAACCGCACCGGACACCAAGGTGGTTTCCGCATTCTTTTTGATGATTGTTCCCGACTGTGCGTACGGCGAAAACGGAACCTTTGTATTCTCCGACTGTGGCCTGAACGAGTACCCGGACGAAGAAAAGTTGGCACAAATTGCCGTATCCTCCGCAAATTCGTTCCGCGCCTTAGTTGGTGAAGAGCCAAGAGTTGCTATGCTCTCTTATTCCTCCCGCGGCAGTGCAAATTCGGAGCATGTCGATAAGGTACGCCACGCAGCAGCCATTGCCAAAGAGCTGGCGCCGGAGTTGAAGCTGGACGGTGAGCTGCAGCTGGACGCCGCCATTGTACCGGCAATCGGCGCATCCAAGGCGCCCGACAGTCCGATTGCAGGCAAGGCAAACGTTTTGATTTTCCCGAACCTAGATGCCGGCAACATCGGCTATAAGCTGGTACAGAGACTGGCAAAGGCAGAAGCCTACGGCCCTTTGACCCAGGGAATTGCAAAGCCGGTCAACGACCTCTCCCGCGGGTGCAGCTTTGAAGATATCGTCGGCGTTGTTGCCTTAACCTGTGTACAGGCGCAGCAGCAGGACAAATAGAAACAGGAGGATTGAGCATGAAAATCTTAGTCATCAACGCAGGGAGTTCTTCCCTCAAGTATCAGTTAATCGACATGGAGACCGAATCTGTTCTGGCAAAAGGACTGTGCGAAAGAATCGGCATTGACGGTTCAAGACTGACCCACAAGGTGCCGGGCAGGGACAACTATGTCAGGGAAACTCCAATGCCGGAGCACAAGATTGCCGTCGGCCTGGTTTTAGAGGCGCTGCTCAGCGCCGACCACGGCGTCGTAAAGAGCGTGGACGAGATTGACGCAGTCGGTCACCGTGTGCTGCACGGCGGCATGGTTTACAGCGACTCGATCGTCGTCAACGATGACGTAAAGCGCGTGATCCGCGAATGCTTTGATTTAGGGCCCTTGCATAACCCGGCAAACCTCACCGGAATCGAGGCCTGTGAGGCAGCAATGCCCGGAAAACCCAATGTAGCCGTTTTTGATACCGCCTTTGGTATGGCGATGGCAGAAAAGGCATATACTTATGCAATCCCGCATGAATATCTCGAAAAATACAGTCTCCGTAAATACGGATTCCACGGCACCAGCCATAACTTTGTCTCAAAGGAGGCAATCCGCTTTGGCAAGCTTGACGCGCAAACCGCGAAGGTGATTGTCTGTCACTTAGGAAACGGCGCCAGCGTTTCTGCCTCCATTGGCGGAAAGTGCGTGGACACCAGTATGGGACTGACCCCGCTGGAGGGTTTAATTATGGGTACCCGCTGCGGCGACATTGACCCCACGGTTGCACAGTATATTTGCAACAAAGAGGGCAAGGATATTAACGAGGTGCTGAATTTGTTTAATAAAAAATCCGGCATTTTAGGTATGAGCGGCGGTATTTCTTCTGACTTCCGCGATGTGCAGAAGGCCTCCGATGAGGGCAACCACTTAGCCAAGGTCGCTCTTGAAGCTTTTTGTTACCGTGTTGCAAAATATATCGGCGCATACACTGCGGCGATGAACGGCGTTGACGCCATCGCCTTCACGGCCGGCGTCGGCGAAAACGACGGACGGGTCCGGGCAGAAATCGCCGGATACCTGGGTTATCTCGGCGTAACGCTGAACGACGACTTAAATCAGAAATCCAGGGGCGAGGAAGTCGTGCTCAGCACGCCGGACAGCCGCGTCGATGTTTATGTCATTCCCACCAATGAGGAATTGATGATCGCCCGCGACACTGCTGCCCTGATAAAATAGCGACGGCACGGCGCCGATTTTGCATAGAGGAGGGCCAAAATGGCAAGGGAAGAATTTTCCTACGAGACCATGGCGGATGAGCAGCTGGTGGAACTGTCCGCAGAAGGGGATAAAACCGCCACCGAATACGTTCTTACCCGCTATAAAAACCTGGTTCGCACCCGTGCAAAGCTGTACTTTCTGCCGGGCGCCGATAAAGAAGATCTGGTACAGGAAGGGATGATTGGCCTGTTTAAAGCGATCCGCGACTTTGACGCAACCAAGCAGGCCTCCTTTCGCGGCTTTGCGGAAATGTGCGTAAAAAGACAGATTATTACCGCGGTCAAGACAGCGGCACGGCTAAAGCATATGCCGCTCAACTCCTACGTCTCGCTCAGCAAGCCGGTCTATGAGGACGACACCGAACGAACGCTGGTTGACATGCTGGCAGAGCGTAAATCCGTTGATCCGGAGGAGATGTTTCTCCGCCGCGAAAAGGCGGAGGCGCTGGAGGAAGAAATTGCGCAAAAGCTCAGTCCGCTGGAGCAGTCGGTGCTCTCTTTATATCTCAGCGGCATGAATTATCAGGAAATTGCCGCCGGTTTGGGGCGCAGCCCTAAATCAATCGATAACGCGCTGCAGCGGCTAAAGCGCAAGCTGGCCGATGCGGAAAAGGGATCCTAAAAAGCTGTGTCGCAGCCGGCGATACGGCTTTTTTTAAATAGAAGGGAGAGGAATTGTGATGAAACAACCACCGGAGCAGCACGTAGAACGTGCCAAATTAAAGGATTTAAGGGAGCTGGTGTCCTATGGTATGGATACCTACGGAGAGAAAAAGGCATTTTGGTACCGAAAGGGTGACGACCTGGTTTGTATCAGCTACCAAAGGCTATTCCGTGACGTCACCGCGCTTGGGGAATATATTTTAAACGCCGGAGTCGAACACGGCGCCAGAATCGCTGTGCTTGGGGAAAACAGCTACGCCTGGGTCGTAACCTATCTGGCTGTTGTCAACACCGGAAATGTGATTGTGCCGATCGACAAGGAATTAAAACCGGCCGAGATCGCCGTTTTGCTGGCCGACAGCCGGCCTGCCATCTTTGTCTACTCCCACACAAAAGAAAAATGCGTCCGCACGATGCAGGAGGACGGTCTTTCCATCGATAAAATGATTGGTATGGACGATTTTGACGCTATCTTAAAGGAAGGCGCCGATCTGCTGAAAAGCGGCAGTCGTCTGTACGAGAGCGTGCGCCTTGACCACGATGCCATGTGTGCCATCATCTATACCTCCGGCACGACCGGCGACCCCAAGGGCGTCATGCTCTCGCAAAAGAATCTGGCACAGGACGCCTACTGCAGCATGTCCTGTATGTATATTCCGGACGGAACCATGGCAATCCTGCCGCTGAATCACACCTTCGGCTTTATGGCGAGTGTTATCTGCCAGCTTTGGATGGGGAACTCTATCTTTATCAACAACAGTTTAAAAACCGTTTTAAAGGATATTCAGACTGCAAAGCCGGGTCATATTTCGGTGGTTCCCCTGTTTATTGAAAACTTTTATAAAAATATTTGGAAGGCAGCCGAAAAAAGCGGAAAGGCAAAGCTTTTGCGCCGCCTGATCACGGTCAGTAACGCGCTGCGCAGGGTCGGTATTGATCTTCGGCGACCCTTCTTCCGCTCGGTCATCAACCAGTTCGGCGGAAACCTCTCTATGCTGATTACCGGCGGCGCGCCGATCTCGGACCGGTATATGAAAGGCTTTGAAGATCTCGGTATCACCATTATCAACGGCTACGGCATCACCGAATGTTCACCGATTGTGGCGCTGAACCGCAACAACAATATCCGTTACGGCACAGTCGGCGCGCCGATTCCCGGCGTCTCGGTCAAAATCGACAACCCGGACAGTGACGGCGAGGGCGAAATCTGCGTCAAGGGCGACATTGTGATGCTTGGCTACTATCATAAGGAAGAAGAGACCCAAAATGTGCTGAAGGACGGTTGGTTCCGCACGGGCGATATCGGCAAAATAAAGGATGGCCTGCTTTGCATTACCGGCCGCAAAAAGAACCTTATTATCCTGGACAACGGCAAAAACGTCTACCCGGAGGAAATCGAAACCCTGCTTTCTTTTATCGAAAATGTGACCGAGGTTGTGGTCTACCAAGAAAAGGAAACCATTGTTGCCGAGATTTATTCCGATGCGGAGGGTGATATGGCCGCCATTCGGGCACAGATCGAGACTGCCGTCAAAGAGGTCAATCAAGGTCTTGCCGGCTATAAACAGGTCAAAAAGGTGAAATTCCGCAAGACGGAATTTGAAAAGACCACCACAAAAAAAATTAAGCGAAGCTGTATCTGAACACAGACAGGCAAGAGCGCTGATAAACCTTATTTTGCAAAAAATTTCATTTTGATTTGATCGCCAACCCCGGTTCCGTCATGCCTGTCTCGGCTCTCGCCTCGGTCAGCGATGGACGATTGCCACCGGCAATCATCGCCCCGGACGGCGCAGAAATGAAATTTTTTGCCGATTTTACGCCGTTTTCGGCAAGATATTGCGACATTGCCCAAGCGGGCGCGGCGGGCAACATAGGGCCTTCCAAAAATCTTACTTGATTTTTGGGAAAAGGAGCAGCGCCGAAGCCTAGGCAATGGTTTGACGGTTTTCGTCAAATCGAGCCACTGCGCAGGCAGATGTGACGCGGGCGTAGGGCTATCAATTCAAAGCAATATCTTGCTGAAATCGACTTTTTCGACAGACAAAAGCGCCGGCGGAAATCCGTCGGCGCTCCTTGATTCTCTTTTTCAGAACATTACGGCTGCTTGCCGATGTATGCCAGAATACCGCCGTCAACGTAAAGAATATGACCGTTGACAAAGTCGGAGGCATCCGAAGCCAGGAATACGGCAGGGCCTGCCAAATCCTCCGGATCGCCCCAGCGAGCCGCCGGCGTCTTAGCAATAATAAACTGATCGAACGGGTGACGGCTGCCGTCCGGCTGCGTCTCACGCAGGGGCGCCGTCTGCGGCGTTGCGATATATCCCGGCCCGATACCGTTACACTGGATGTTATACTCACCGTACTCGGAACAGATATTCCGCGTCAGCATCTTTAGTCCGCCCTTGGCTGCCGCATAAGCAGAAACCGTCTCACGGCCGAGCTCACTCATCATCGAGCAGATGTTGATAATCTTACCGTGACCCTTTTTGATCATACTGGGGATGACCGCCTTTGCAACAATAAACGGTGCGTTTAAGTCAACATCGATGACCTGCCTGAATTCCTCCGCGGTCATGTCGCACATCGGAATCCGCTTGATAATACCGGCATTGTTGACCAGAATATCAACGATGCCGACTTCTTTTTCAATCTTTGCAACCATCTCGCCGACAGCCGCCTCATCGGTAACGTCGCAAACATACCCCTTCGCATCAATCCCGTCCTTTTCGTAAGAGGCAAGCCCCCTGTCCACAAACTCCTGCTTAATGTCGCAAAACACGATCTTTGCACCGGCCGCGTGCATTCCCTTGGCAATGGCATATCCAATCCCGTAGGACGCACCGGTAACCAGGGCAATCTTGCCGTTTAAACTGAACTTGTCCATCATACCCATATCGAAAAAACCTCCTCAATATTTTGCTGTTTTCAGTATAGCACAAACGACCTTAAAAGTCAAATCCCTCCGCGCGAAAACGTTGACACATTCCGCCGCTGTATGCTATACTGAATATGTTATTTCAGATAGAAGAATGGAGACCTACTATGCAAGATCAATTAACAAAAGCAATCACCAAAGACGGATTTTTTAAAATAACGGCAGCCGTCACAACCGAGACGGTAAATACCGCACATCAATATCATCGGACCGCGCCGCCTGCCTCGGCGGCGCTCGGCCGTCTGCTAACCGCCGGGTTTTTGATGGCCGACTCCTTAAAAGAAGAGGATGCCGGTCTGACCCTGCAAATCCGGGGCGACGGCCCGCTTGGTATGCTGGTCGTGGTCGCGGATTCCCACGGCGGCGCAAAAGGCTATGTCGCAAATCCGACTGCCGATCTGCCGCTGAAAGAAAACGGAAAAATTGACGTTGGCGGCGCCATCGGCCGCGGCACACTCAGCATAATCCGCGATCTAAAATTAAAGGAACCGTATATCGGACAGGTTCCGCTTCAAACGGGTGAAATCGGCGATGATCTGGCCTATTATTTTATGCAGTCGGAGCAAATCCCCAGCGTGGTCGGCCTCGGCGTTTTGGTTGACCGTGATTACAGCATCCAATGCGCCGGCGGATTTCTGGTTCAGGTGATGCCCGGCTGCGACGAAAAAAGTCTTGCCAAGCTGGAAAACAGCATCAAAGACCTGATGGGCGTCACCGATATGCTGAAGCAGGGCATGACGCCGGAGGATATGATTCGCTATATCATGCTTGGCTTTGATATTGAGTTTTTAGGCGCCAGGGCGATCGGCTATCACTGCAACTGCAGCAGGGCGCGGATGGAGCAAGCCATCATCTCCCTCGGAAAGAAAGAGATCAGCGACATGATCCGGGAACAGGGCAGCGCTGAAATTGTTTGTCATTTTTGCAACAAGGCTTATTCGTTTGACAGCAGCCAGCTTGCGGCTCTGCTTGAGAAAAGCAAGCGAGATTGATTTTTAAAATCGCGAGATAAAAAACGTATTTTAAAGAATACGGAAGAATATTCCCTGTTATTTTCATATAACAGGGAATAATTCAAACTGCATATATTGACTTTTTTAGAGAATCGGAGTATAATGCTAATGTTGTCGCTTTTGAGATAACGATTGTGTGGGCGCTTAGCTCAGCTGGGAGAGCATCTGCCTTACAAGCAGAGGGTCATAGGTTCGAGCCCTATAGCGCCCACCACACTTTTTAACCCGGGCGCTTAGCTCAGCTGGGAGAGCATCTGCCTTACAAGCAGAGGGTCATAGGTTCGAGCCCTATAGCGCCCACCAGGTTTACGGTCCGGTAGTTCAGTTGGTTAGAATGCCAGCCTGTCACGCTGGAGGTCGTGGGTTCGAACCCCATCCGGATCGCC
>CAKSFQ010000023.1 GCA_934454115.1 uncultured Clostridia bacterium | reverse complement strand
TCTACGGCAACCTATGCGTATTTAACAGCAAAATGGCTTGGGCTGGAACCGCTTATTATGGGATACGGTGCGGTCGGCCTCACGCGGAGCGGGAAAGGGAGCGTGCCGAAAGCAGCATGCGCATACCCTTATTGCTATGACGGTAAACCGACCAGTATGCCGGAGCCTAAATACATTGTGATCAACCACGGAGCAAACGATACGTGCGCAAGCGTAGAGAGCTATTTGGTTGAGTATGGTAAACTTCTTGACATGATACGGCATAAGCATCCAAAAGCAATGGTTATTGCTTTAGAACCGTTTTGCGGTTGGTGTAGAGAGAGCCTGGGTGATTTTATCCAGGATTATAGCGAAAAAAACGAGGCGGCTGTTTTATACATAGGCACAAAAAATTGGGTTTCGCCGGAACCATTGCATCCAAGCCGTGATGGACATAGAGCCATTGCAGAAAAGCTCGTTGAAAGATTAAGAGAGATTATATCGTAGAGTGCCTGTAGGCGCCGCGATAGGAGATAATCAGGCGAGTGTTTGCTCCATGATTGCCGATGAGAATGATATTTTATTAGGTGTAGGAACAGGGAGTCGAATATCGCTGCTATCAAACGAAATTTTACATGAAAAAATGTAGAAACAAGACCTTGTTTTGAAGGTAAGAATCTTTTGTGTGGCGCTGCGCTCTGTGGGGGCAGGGCTATGCACTTGTTTCATGCGGAGGTTATAAAAATGCGGCAGATGCGCAGAAAATAATACAGTGCACAGGAAAGGCGTAAGGCTTGTTGCAATCTCTCGCTAACTTTGTAAAAGGTGTTTTTCAGAAGTTTTTTACTTCGTTCATTTGGGTTTCGTTGAGATAGTCAACAAAGTTTTGCCGGCACGTCGGGGCAATCCCTCATTTTGTGTAAACCTCAAATTGGGCTCCAAAATGATCATATAATCTAAGTGTTTTTTGTGGGCTGAGAGCCGGATTTCGGCTTTCAGCCCCTAGCTGTAATTTAGCACGAAATTGCCGACATGCCAAGGGCGCCCTCGCAAGAGGGCGTTTATTTCACACTCTCCAAGAGCCTCGAACTCCCGGCACGCAGCTTTTTATCGGCGTATCAAAAAATGTCAATATTGCGTTCGTCGGTTATTTTCAATCTTCGACCTATCTCGTTTCTTGCTCTAAGGAGCAATTTTGATGTTTGCGGTTCTTTGTTTAGAAAATCATCAAGTTCAGCAGCAGCACAGGAAATTGCAACTCCCAATGCGGCAACGCATTGATCGTATCGGTATATTGCCGCTGCGTAACCTAAATGGATTGTGCCGCCGCCTATATCGCAATAAGCGGAGGTGGTTCCTTTTTTGTCAATTTGACGAATTTTAACAAGAAGGTCATCAAAAGAGTTGATGTTGTCCCATTCTCTCTCATTGGGACAACCTTGAGCATGAAATATATTTTGTATTTCAAAAGTATCCATATTTGCCATGATAATCCGGCCCGATGCGGTTCTGTATAAATCATCGGGGCGAATCTCGTAATCCTGCGAAAAAATTTCAGAATTTTCATTGATATAATCTATAATAAATTTTTTGCCGCCCTGAATGACGGAAAGAATAATCGTATGTCCTGTTTTTTTGTGAAGCCACTTCATGACAGGGTGGCAGAGCGTTACAAAATCGTTATCATATCTGCCGTAACGGGACAGACAGTATGTTTCGGGGCCGATAACATACCGGTTATTAGCAGTTTTCTTTATGAAACCCTCGGCTAAAAGCGTTGACAGTATGTGAGAGCAGGTTGATTTGTTGTAGCCCGTTTTTTGACATATAGAAGAATGTGAAATGGGTTTGTTTTGTTCATTTGATATGGTTTTTAAAATGTGCATTGCCTTTTGTACCGAACCGATAATCATAAATCTATCCCCCTGATCACCGTAATGTTTTCCGCAAACCCTGCATGTATTATACCGAATCAATACGAAAAAGTCAACGAATTTGTTTCATAATATGAAAATGTTTGACATAGCAAGATGCGTATAGTATGATTTGCTCAAAGGGGGTAGATGTTATGATTCTAACGGATTATTTTAAAAGTGAACGGGACTTGACGTGGAATTATGCATTGCAGTGCGGTGTGAAGCATGGCGTTATAAGATTGCCCGAAAATAACGCCTTTGATATCACCGACTTTTCTCATTGGCAGGATTTATACGGAAAATTTACTAATTTTGGAATAACGCCGGTTGTGGTTGAACCGCTGCCGAACGAATTACACGATAATATAAAAATGGGCACTGAAAAAAGAGATGAATCTATTGAAAAAGTAATAAAAATGCTTGCATATATGGATCAACTAAATATCCGTACTCTGTGTTTTAATTGGATGGCGAGTATAGGGTGGCTGAGAACGAGTTCTGATATTAAAGAGAGAGGAAACGCGTTGGTGACAGGATTTGATATTGACGATTTCAAACCGACTGAGGCGGAAATTAACAGGAAACAATTGTGGGAAAACTATGAATATTTTATACGGGCAGTTATTCCTTATGCGGAAAAATATGATATAAATTTAGCGCTGCATCCGGATGATCCTCCGATAGAAAAGTTGGGAAAAGTTGAACGGATAATGGTTAGTTATGAAAATATAAATCGGGCAGTTCATATCGTGGAAAGCCCCAAATTGGGTTTAACAATGTGTCAGGCAACGTATAAAATAATGGGCGAAAATCTGGAAAAAGTAATCAGAGAAATGAAAGAAAAGATATTTTTTATACATTTTCGGAATGTGACCGGCAATAAATATAAATTTAATGAAACTTTCCACGATAATGGAGAGATTGATATGGCGGGCATTATCAAGTTGTATAAAGAATGTGGAATAGATGTTCCGATTAGAGCTGATCACGTACCGCTTATGGCCGGCGAAAAACAGGAGGTTGCGGGTTACACCGCTCTTGGACGGCTGTTTGCGATAGGTTATTTAAAGGGGATTTTGGAAAGTGTATAATGGGGGTAATCGGGAATGTTTGAGTTAAAAGGAAGAACGGCACTTATTACAGGCTCGACGCAGGGTATAGGCTTTGTCATTGCCAAGATATTATCCGATTATGGGGCAAAGGTTTTTGTGCATGGAGCAACAAGTATGAAAAAGAGCCGTAGAGCGGCTGAAAAAATAGCTGATTCAATACCGATATGTGTTGATTTGCTGAAGAATGATGCGGTAAAAAGTGTATATGATCTGACAGGAGATGTCGATATTTTAGTCCTGAACGCTTCTGTACAGTACAGAACCGAATGGAATAAAATTCGTGATGAAGAATTTGACGCTCAAATAAAACTGAACTTAAAGACAAATTTAGAATTTATGCAGGTTTATGCCGAGAAAATGAAGGAGCGGCAATGGGGAAGAATCATTACGTTAGGAAGCGTTCAGCAGTACAGACCGCATAAAGATATGGCGGTTTACGCAGCTTCGAAGTGCGCACAGATGAGCTTTGTGAAAAATATAGGAAAACAGCTTGCGCCGTACGGTGTGACCGTTAATAATTTAACGCCGGGAGTGATTGATACGCCGAGAAATGAGAAGGCCTTGAGCGACAACAGTTATAATAAGCAGGTTCTGAGCGGAATACCGGCAGGGTATATCGGTATTCCCGAAGATATAGCAGGAGCGGCTTTGTTGTTGTCAAGCCGGGCGGGCAGATATATTACAGGAGCAGATATTGTCGTTGACGGCGGAATGTCTTTATAACGTGAAACAATGTATCACCAAAAAAATATTAATATAAAGGAAGTTTCGAAATGAATTTTAATGACAGAGAAGAAATAATAGCATTGACGCCGCAATGGAAAGGCGAAAGATTTGAAGACGGAAGACCAAAAGTTGACGATAAATATTTGAAGGCGCTTAGAACGCTCACGCTTGAAGAGGTCTGGAAACCGATTTTTGTAAAAGGTTATGAAAGCCAGTTTGAGGGGCGTTTGCATACACTTCATAATGACGGCAGAAAGCTGATCGGCCGCGCGGTTACTGCAACATATTGCCCGTATCGTCCGGATCTTGACGAGGTGGTGAAAGATATTGGACGCCGGGAGGGCAGAACGGGAACCTATAACCAATGGGTCATCGACAATCTTAAAGAGGGTGACGTTCCCGTAATCGATATGTACGATAAGATTTATAAGGGAACATTCCTTGGCGGCAATCTTACAACGGCGCTTAAAAATAAAACAAAAAATGAAAACGGCGGCGCGGTAATATGGGGTGGCATTCGTGATACGGAGCAAATGAAAAAAGTTGAAAACACGCAGGTTTATTACCGCGGCATTGATCCAACACCGATACGCAATTTTATTATGACAGGTTATAATACGGCGACAAGAATCGGCAATGCAATTTGTCTGCCGGGTGATGTTGTGTTTGGCGCCGGCGGAGGGGTTTTGTTTATTCCGAGTCACCTTGTCGAGGAGGTTGTCGGCGGTGCGGCAAAAACCCAGGTTAAGGACTTGTTCGGCTTTGAGATGATAACGCTCAATAAGTTCACAACAGCGCAAATTGATAAAAATACGTGGACAAAAGAAATGCTTGACATGCTTATGGAATTTATCGAAACAGATGAACGTGCGGCGCAATACAGAGGTATGGATTGGTCGCCGGAATATGACCTTGCTATAAATGGTGATCCCAATGATACTCAATCGGCGTTATGATTTATACATTTCATCGTGTTGTGATGACGGTGGAATTTATCACTGTACATTAGATAGAAACGGTGAAATAAAAATTGCAGAAAAAGCAGAAATAAAAAAGCCCATGTATACCGTTATCAACGGAAACAAGCTGTATACTGTTTTGCGTCGGCCGTTTGACGATTCTTCGCATAGCGGCATAATGAGCTTTGACATAATCAACGGACTTTTGTGCCATCCAAGCGGGATCATATCGACAAAAGGCGATATTGGCTGCCATTTGTGTGTACATAATGAGGAGATTTATGCCGCAAATTATATGTCCGGGAGTATAATCCGGCTTCCTGATTTGCTTGTAAAACACTGCGGTAAAAGTATAAATACAGAAAGGCAGGAATCGGCGCACGCGCATTGTGTTACGGTCACACCGGATGAAAAATATATATTGGCAGCAGATTTGGGTGTGGATAAGATCATAACGTATGATACGGATTTGAATTATGTGTGCGAGATGTCCGCAAGATTGGGCAGCGGACCGCGTCATCTTGCGTTTTCAAAGGACGGCAGCTATGTCTTTTGTGTTAATGAAATTGCCTCGTCTGTGACGATGTATCAATATACCGATGGACGGCTGTCTTTTGTTGATGAAAAGAGCACGCTTTTTGATAACACAAAAAGCGAAAACACTGCGGCAGCGATAAAAGTTAGCAATGGGAAAGTTTATGCCTCAAACAGAGGTGATGATTCTATTGCAGTGTTTTCTTATGCTGAAACAGGGCTGCGCTTAGAAAATGTGTTTGGTGTGTATGGAAAGTCGCCAAGGGATTTTGAAATAATAGACAATGTACTGCTCAGTGCGAATGAAAGGAGCGACAGTGTTGCAATATTTGATCTTGTAACAAAAAAACAGATCGGAAAACTTGATATAAAAAATCCTGTATGTGTTTCATACATATAATTGGGAAATATTCAAATTTAAAAGGATGCTCCGCTTAAAAGACGGGGCAGTGCATATACGGCTGATACGTTCTGCCCATAAATATATTGTAACAGGAGGATATTTAAAATGTTCAAACAATCTGTTTTTCCGCGTTGGCGCGGTTTTAATCTGCTGGGAATGTTTTGTTCAGAAAATTCACCCATCAATCAGGGCCGCGCACCCGGTTATTATATTGAAGATGATTTCAAGATGATTTCCGATTTGGGATTTGATTTTGTCAGGCTTCCACTTTCTTACCGGGTGTGGGGGAACGGCGATGATGTCTATTTTATCAACGAAGAAAAGCTGGCTCCGCTCGATAAGGCTGTGGAATGGGGAAATAAATACGGGATACATATCAATGTTTGTATGCACCGCTTGCCCGGTTATTGCATTAACGATGACGAACACGAAAAACTGGATCTATGGACAAGTGAGGAAGCTTTAGGGGCTGCCCGGGGACATTGGAAAGCGATCGCAAAAAGGTATATTGGCATTGACTCTTCAAAACTAAGCTTCAATGTTATGAACGAGGTTAACTATAAGGTGCGGCTTGAACAATATATGAAAGTATCAAAAGGAATCATCAGCGCTGTACGGGAAATCACGCCCGACAGATTATTCATAATCGACGGATTGAACGACGGTGACATGCCGCCAATTGATCAAATGTTCCACCTCGAAAACTGCGGTTATAGCTGCCGTTGCTACGCCCCGCGCGGCATTTCGCATTATAAGCACAGCGCTAAGTCGGAATATGACAACTTTCCCCCTATATGGCCCGGTGCTGTTCAGATTGAAAATGACGGAACAAAGACAGTTTGGAACAGGGAAAAGGTTGACAGATATTTTGATATGTTTGCCGCCCTGTCTCAGAGCCTCCATGTCGGTGTACACTGCGGTGAAATGGGTTGTTATTGTAATACGCCTCATGATGCAACGCTTGCTTGGTTTGACGATGTGCTCAGTTCTATGACAGAACGAAACATAGGTTATGCTATTTGGAATTTCCGCGGAAAATTCGGAGTCTTGGACAGCGAACGAGCCGATGTTGACTATGTCAATTATGCGGGTCACAAACTTGACAAAAAGCTGCTTGATTTACTTCAGAAATACTGATCGAAAAGGGGAGGGGGCGAACATATTCTCGGACCGGTTCTATATTGCCGCTCCAAGATGATGCCCGCTTCTTTCACATTCCGGTATAATGCAAATGCTTTGTATTATGCCGGAATTTTTTTCCGGTACATTAATAATATATTTTAATGTGTCATTTTGGAGATCTCGTAAGCATTACACAAAATTCGGATTGGCGCACGCAAAAAACCATTAAGAATCTTCATTGCAGGGATTGTTGCTGAATATTCCCATCAATTTGCCGTTATATACATGGCATTCTATCTCGTTATCGGCATCCGTAATAAGATTTCCGTTTAGCAGGAACACTATTTCGTCTGCCATCGAGGAGACGTCTGTTTTTATGGGGACACCGATATATTCATCATCAAATGTCCAGGTTTGTTCAACATCGTACCAGTGCCAGCCTGTTCCGCTGAAACTGTCGCCGTTGTGTTTGGGATGCGTTGTAAATATTCTTGGCGCGGTGTTGTTTTTCCATATAGCCTCCCTGAAATATGATTTTGCACCGGTAAGCTTATTTTTTCGTTTATGGAGCAGCAGAACGTTTTTCACAAATGCAGACCAATAAAAAGAGTCGGAAACGGCAAAAATTTTAATTGTTTTTTTACCGAAACGGGAGGAGGTGCATTTAAACGATATAAGATTTACTTTTAATTTGATGTGTGAAATAATTTTACGCGGCAGGAAGCTCGGACGGAATTTTCGAGAATTAACGGAACAAATGCGCAATAATCGCAAAAAAAACAGAATAAACATATTGACAAAATATATTTTTTTTGATATTATTAATTTACTCAATAAAATAATTACAAATTTCAGGAGAAAAGCGGGGGTGAAACAAAAAACGAATGGAGACGAGTCGCTTTTTAACAGCGCTCCATGCTTTGAAATTTCTTGCAAATATGAGAATTAATGTTAGGTTCGGAGACGTTCCGCAGACTGATTATGCCGTGAAAATGTAAAAAGACAGCGGAAATTGCTTATTTGTTGGGCAGTTAGCTGAGTGTTGACGCCAATGAAATTTAATTGTAAAAGGAAGGATAAACGAAATGAATAAATTTGATATTATAAAGAGATATGAAAAAAATCCTATACTTACCCCGGATGATATGCCTGAGCCGTGCTGCGCAATATATAATTCAGGCGTTGTGAAAACCCCCGAAGGTGAATATATTATGGCGAGCCGTTTTGAAGAACCGAGCAAAAAACAGAAGGTTTGGATTTCCAGAAGCCGTGACGGTATCAACTTTACACCCGACCCAAAAGCTGTGGAATTTGTGTGTGCGGACGGGGACAGAGAGGAATATGAAGAAATTGTATATAACTATCCGGGAAAGGAAATCGGTTCATGGTATGACCCGAGGATTAATCCTGTTGACGGGGAATATTATATTACATACTGCGTGGGCGGCGACTATAACTGCCGGATTGCAATTGGAAAAACCAGGGATTTTAAAACAATTGAGCATGTGAGCTTTCCGCTTCACATTCAAAACAGGAATGCAGTTCTTTTTCCCGAGAAGATAAACGGTGAATATTGGATGCTTAACAGACCGCAGAGCGGGAGTGACCGTTCCGGCAGCATATGGATTGCATCGTCGCACGATTTGAAATATTGGGGCAATTGCAGGATTGTTGCAAAGTCGGAACAATATTGGGAAAACATAAAAATTGGTCCTGCAGCGCCGCCGATTAAAACCGATGAGGGATGGCTGATTGTATATCACGGAGTGTTTGGTACGTGCAACGGCGTTAACTACGGCGGAGGCGTTATGCTGCTCGATTTGGAGAAACCGTGGAAGGTTGTTGCAAGATGTAAGGATCCAATTCTTTATGTTAAGGAGCCTTATGAGATGATTGGACAGGTTCCGAATGTTATATTTCCGGGTTCGCTTGTTCCCGAGGACGACGGTTCTGCAAAACTATATTATGGAGGAGCAGATTTTGTTCAGTGCATGGCATATACAAAAATATCCGATTTAACAGATGCTTGTAAAAGAGGCAGATTGTAAAAGTACAGAAATGCTGCCGGATGAAAATATGATATTTTTTGCGGCGGGATTTAAATAATGTCTTTTTGCGGCTGAATTTGCGCAGCCGCTTTTTATTTCTGTTTCGGAAGGGGCATGATGTGCTTGTAAAAATGATAACAGAGGTTGGCGGAAGGGTTAAAACCGTAAAGCCATTGCTGACGAGAAGAAAACAGAGCAAAGAGCTTGCTGATTTCTGTCTTTGTCTGGGGGAAAAAGTAATTATATAAAAACTGCGTTAATGCACAAGTGTTTGGTGCTTTGAACGCAGTGAAAGGAATGATGCGATGATGAATTACATACTTATAGTTTTATCAATTATAATAAGCGTTATGACGGGAGCAATAAGTAAATATGCGGGCGAAAGGTTTAAAAACAAGGCGCTGATGTATAACGTGTTTAATGTTTTTGTATCAGCGATAAGCGCTGTATCTATGCTGTTTATCGGCAAGATTACACGCGTTTCGGCGTTCACGGTATACTTGGGAATAGCTTACGGGATTGCAACTGCTCTTCAGTTTATTTTTAATTTAAAAGCATATGAAACGGGCTCGTTTGCATATACTTCCGTAATAACCTCTCTCGCAACAGTGATCCCGGCATTGTCGGGGTATTTTATATGGAATGAAAAGATAACAATATTTCAGATAATCGGGATGATTATGATGTTTGTATGTGCGGTTTGTTCGGTTGATTTTTCAAAGGAAGAAAGACGGGCATCCGCAAAATGGTTCTGCTACACGATGATAGTTTTTTTAAGTGCGGGGTCTCTTGGGGTTATGCAAAAGCTGCATCAGAGTACAGTTTATAAAAACGAACTGGATTCCTTTTTGTTTATTGCGTTTGTGGTATCGGCAGTATGTTCGTCTGCCGGCATAATTTTGTCGCACCGTAAAAATATCAGTGACGCTGCAGATACGCTAAAAAAAGAGGTTTCAAAAGCTTTGATTGCTTTAATGGTAATATGCGGCATATTCACGGCGGGCATTCACAAGATTAATCTGTATTTATCCGGGGTTATGGAAAGCGTTGTCTTTTTCCCGGTTGTTAACGGAGGAAGCCTGATGGGTACAATGATGGTTTCATTATTATTGTTCAAGGAAAAACTGAGCCTGAAAAAGTGGGGCGGAATCATTATCGGAATAATAGCGGTTATATTGATTTGTACCCCGATTTAGGTCCGGGCGCCGAATGCTGCCGGATTATCTGACTGATATTAAAGGATGAATAAAAAATCCGGCCGCTGCGGTTGTATATGAAGAATGAAACGGCAAATCAACTGGACACCCGGCGAAACGGGATGCGGCGATGCTGCGGGGCTTTCTTTTTCCCTGCTTTGCGCGGCATGAAAGGTGTTCGTGTTTTTTGGAGCGAATTTGCCGCAGATTTGCGGGAAATCATTAATCTGTATTGACGGTTTTCTAAAAAAATGTTATAATCAACAAGTCAGGAAGAACAAGCTGTATGCATGAAAACAATCAGCAGCATTTTTTCGATATACTTAGTTTATTAATGTTAGATTTTTAGGAAGTGATACGATGAACTTTATTAGACCGATTGACGGAGATGTTTTGTTTTCAGTTGCCGACGGAACTGCATGTGAGGATGGAATTAGTACACAAATAACGGTTTCTGCGCCGGCGGGGCGGAGCATATTTATCAACGGAAAGCTTGCTGCAGAAAAAAACGGAGTTTATTATGCCGATGTGTTTATTGACGGATACCGAAATGCAATAGAAGCTTTTGATGAAGAAAGCGGTGAGCTGCTGACCATATATGTTTATTGGTTTAAAAACGGATATAAAACATACCGTTTGGGGGTTGACGACGTTATAAGATGCTTTGAAAATATTTATGCTCATCAGGATGAATACAAATCAATATTTGATGACCCGTTCCTGGGCTTATTCCGCGAACTCCATGAGAAATACGGAACCTATGTTCACATGCACATATATTATAAAAATGATGACGGAAGTTTTAATCTGTCAATGTTTCCCGATAAGTACAAGGAAGAATTCAAAGCAAACGGAGAATGGTTGAAATTTACATTTCATGCTTATGCAGACAAGCCTGACAGCCCGTATAAATATGCAACATATGAGCAGGTTATGAGAGAAGGAAAAGAAGTTGAACGTGAGATTATTCGTTTTGCGGGCCGAGAAGTGATGTCAAACATAACGGCTACCCACTGGGGGAACTCAAATCTTGCGGCAACAAGAGCCATCAGAAACCTTGGGTTTAAATGTATTGACGGATATTTTTCCTTTGACAAAGACGGAGAACCGTACGTATCTTCCTATTTAAACAAAGAACAGACAAGGCACGTATCCAGCAGGGATTTCTGGGTCGACAATAAGGAAGATATAATTTTTGTTAAAGATGATATCATAATTAATGAAGTTGAATTGGATGAAATTGAAAATTATATGGAAAGCATAAGCTCAAAAGAAAATCATTGCTTCCATTATTTGCTGATACATGAACAGTATTTTTATGAGGACTACAAGGATTACGAGCCGGACTATAAGGAGCGTGTTTTTAAAACAGTCGACTGGTGTCACAGAAACGGATACCGGCCGGCTGCCTTGAGCACGGTTGCGCTGGAAGAGAGAAGATGAAGCGCTTGCTGTGTCCTTATTTTAAAGCAGATCAACAGTGCGGATTTGATTATCCGCACTAAAAAGTCTGTCGCATGCCATCCATGCAGCGCCCTCTGTCGATTGTTCAACACCGATGTTAACCTCCTGTATGATGATATTGTGAAGGAGCGCGGGATATGCTCTTTCGTGCATTATGTGCTTGGCTTTTTCGATAATGTCACGCAGGGAGATAAAATCACCGACGTTTATTACAAGAGAAGTCGGTTTGAATAAATTAATAAGATTTGCAAAAGCAATTCCAAGGTATTGCGCGCAATTGTCAACCGCGGCATATGCATAGACATCGCCGCTGTAGTATTTTTGAACAACCTTTTCAAAGGTCAAATCAGCGTCATAATTTTTTGAGTTTTCCTTATAAAGCCTTAAGATTCGCTCTCTTGAGCACATAGCTTCTAAACAGCCATGATTTCCGCAAAAGCATGGCTCGCCGTCTTTTTCAACTGTTGTGTGTCCGATTTCGCCTAGCATTGCCATATTAATTTCACCGTTATAAAACTGACAGGCGCCGATTCCTTCATCAAGATCAATAAAAATCATATTGTCGCTTCCGGACTGATTCATACGGTTGAAACACCATGTAGCTTTCAGGTAAGTGATGTTGTTAAGCAAAACAGGAATATCTGTTTTGCTCTCCAGAACAGTCACAAAATCAATGTCCTTAAGACGAAGCGAAGATGACAGCACAAAATGATTATAATTCAGTATTATACCCGATACGGAAATGGATATCGCCAGAATTGTTTCATCTTTATATTGGCTAATCAAATTAATAATATTTTCTGTGGTTATTTGCAGAAGATTGTCTTTGTCGTCGGTGCGATCCAAGCATATCCGGCTTATAATATTTCCTTTTAAATCCGTATATGAAAAGCTAATTCCGCCTGAAGTAATACAGACGCATATCAAGCCGTAGGATTCATGATTGAACCGTAAAAGCGTGCTTTTCCGTCCGACCCTGTCCGCGTTTTCAATTCCGCATTCTTTGATAAGTCCTTTCTCAAGCAAATGAGATGTGATATTCGTTATTGATGCCATTGACAGACCTGTGTTTTGAGAAATTTCAGGTCTCGAGGTATCGGGATTCTTTCTTATATAATTCAAAACCTTTGCTCTGTTTGTTTTTTGCATTAATTGTGAATTTATAACCTTCACGTTTTCACCCCGAATCGTTACAATTTTACATACTACCCCAATGTTATTCGTGTCAGCGGCATTTGTCTTAGGTGAGGTTAAAATTTATTTTGATATGTTCATTCCCACCCAGTTTATGATTATACCACTCCGTTTTGCATATGTCAACAACAATAAGATATTTTTATGGTCTGAAGCTGTGAAAAACTCCAAAACCGAAGCTGAGTCCGCAGCAAAAGTGATTGAACAGTAGCGTGAATATTGCTGAAGTCCTGTTTTTTTCAATTGGAATTTTAGAACAATTAATTCAGTAAATATATTAATCATCTATTTAAAAGCAGTTTGAAACATAATATATATGAAAGCCCGTGTTTATTCACAAAAAAAAACCTTAACAGTATTGACAATTGTTTAAAATGATGTTATTATTAATGCATTAAATAAAATAATTTTATGTGAAAGGATTGAGGCTTGGTTTGACAACCGCGCCGGAAACTTTTGCGGAAAGGTGGATTACAAAAATGGAAAAAGGATTGTTTAAAACGGTTTTGGCAGGGGTGCTGGCGTTGAGCGTGGGTTGTTCGTTTTGCGCCTGCAAAGACAAAAAGACGGGCAGTTCAGACGCTTCGGACACTGAAAAGTATGGAAGAACATATCCTATTGAAACAAACGAAACATTATCTTACTGGGGGTCATTTCCGTTGCCGTCCGGTGAAACGCGGGAGTTTTCTGAAATGCCTTTGGCGAAACAGCTTGAAAAAGAGACTGGTGTGAAGATTAAATATATTTATCCTACCGGATCGTATGATGAAAGCTTTAATTTGTTGCTGGCATCGGGGGATTTGCCTGATTTAGTTAGTTTTAACTGGATGAGATATCCCGGCGGACCCGGAAAGGCAATAGAGGACGGACACATTATTCCCATAAAAAAATATGTTGATAAATACTGCCCTGATTTTAATGCGGCTCTGGATAAGTATGACGGTCATAAATTTTTCTCGACGGATGACGGAGAGCTTTATGAGTTTCCTATGATATATAACGGCGGTTCTTCAAAAAGTGCGGGGATGATGCTGAGAAAGGACTGGCTTGATGAGCTGAAGCTTGAGGTTCCGGAAACAATAGATGAATGGGAAGCGGTTTTGCGCGCTTTTAAGAAAAAGGGCGTAAAGGCTCCTTTGGCTGTTATTGACCAGGCGTTTGAAGAGGGTTGGTTTACCGGTGCGTTCGGGATCAGGCTGGGTTATTTTCTTGAGGATGGAAAAGTCAAGAACGGCTATATGGAAAAAGGCTACAAAGAATTTATTACATTGATGAACAGGTGGTATGAAGAAGGGCTGCTTGATGCAAATTATGCAACCACAGACATATCAACTATTATGACTGAGATGCTCAACGGTACATCCGGGGCAACGTTTGGCGGACAGGGAGGAACGATGGGAGCGCTTTTGTCCGCGGATCATGACGGCACGTATGAATTAACAGCGACTCCGTTCCCCGTTTTGAAAAAAGGGACAAAAGCTGCTGTTGCCAAAGGTTCTCCGCTTGCATCATCTCAGACCACGAATGGCGTTGCCATCACAACGGCATGCGGAGATGTTGAGCTGGCTGCAAAGTATTTGAATTACGGATATTCCGAAAAAGGCGCTTTGACATATGGATTTGGCATAGAAGGTGTAACTTATAATATGGTTGACGGTTATCCTACATATACAGATCTGATTACGAAATCCGCCGAAGGCAAGTCAATGAGAACTATGCTTGACACATATACAAATTCGGCAAGCTGCGGCGGACCGTTCATTCAGGACTTTAGATATCTTCAGCAGTATGCACAAACCCAGGCTCAAAGAGAGGCTTTGGACATATGGTCTAATCTGGGTGACGGAGAAAGCTATGATTTACCTCCTCTGTTTTTTGACGGAAACGAGACCCGTGTTGTAAGCTCAAAGCAGAATTCCGTTCATACATATCAGAAAGAGATGCTTAGCAAGTTTATAATAGGAAAGGAACCTGTTGAAAATTTTGATAAGTATATAGAAACAATGAAATCAATAGGAGCTGATGAATTGATTGACGCCTATCAAAGTGCATACGAGCGCTATCAAAAGAGGTAATACTGCTGCGCCGATGAAATGTCTGCTGAGTTAAAGGATGATAAAAGGGTGAACAAAGAATGAAGAATTATTTACATAATGCCAAAAAAGAAATAACCAAAAAGCCGGCCTTATATTTTATGATTGTCCCGGTACTGCTGTATTTTACGATATTCTGTTATGCGCCTATGTACGGGGCGATAATTGCTTTTAAGGATTACTCTCCGGGCAAAGGTATATTGGGCAGCAGCTGGGTTGGATTTACTCAATTTACTGACTTTTTTAACGATATTTACTTTGCGAGGTTAATTCGCAATACACTAAGGATAAGTATAACGGACTTGCTTATAAACTTCCCATTGCCGATTATATTTGCATTGCTTCTCAATGAGGTCGGAAATATGAAATTTAAGAAGTTCGTGCAGTCGGTTTCTTATGTACCGCATTTTATATCCGTTGTTGTAGTGTGTGGAATGGTAAAGCAATTTGTTTCGGATAGCGGCTTTATTACGCAGTTTTTATCCATATTCGGAGTAAAGCAGATGAATCTCTTATCAGAAGCCAGGTATTATGTTCCCATACACGTGCTTTCCAACACGTGGCAGGGGTTGGGATGGGGATCGATAATATATCTGTCTGCGCTATCAAGCATAGACGGACAGCTTTATGAAGCAGCTGAACTGGACGGCGCGGGCAGGCTCAAGAGAACCTGGCACGTTACATTACCCGGTATAGCCCCAACTATTTCGATTTTGCTTATAATGAGAGTGGGTCAGCTGCTTGCTATAGGATATGAAAAAAACATATTGCTGTATAATCCGGCAATATATGACACTGCGGATATAATATCCAGTTATGTATACAGAAAAGGCTTGCTGGAATTTAACTGGAGCTACAGCACTGCGGTAGGGCTGTTTAATTCGGTGTTAAATATTATATTGCTTGTCGCGGCAGATCTCTTCTCAAAAAAAATCGGACAGTCTGGCTTGTTTTAGGGAGGATATGAAAAAATGAAGAAAAACAATTTGGGGAGACTTTTGTTTGTTATTATCAATACTGCCGTATTGTTGCTAATAGCGCTGATTTCAATCTATCCGATGTATTATTCGGTTGTGATTTCATTTAGTGAGTCAAACAAGGTAATGGGCAATGCAGCATTTGTATGGAAACCGCTGGGAGTTTCTTTTGCTGCGTACAAAGCGATATTAGCCGATTCAAGAATTTTCACCGGATATATAAACACGTTATTTGTTGTTGTGGTGGGTACATGCGTAAATATGCTGTTGACTTCGATGGCTGCATATTTCTTGTCGAGGAAGAATGTTATGTTCAGACGCGGCGTTATGGTATATATCATTATAACGATGTATTTTTCGGGAGGAATGGTTCCCACGTTCTTGCTTGTAAAGGGGATTGGATTGTATGATTCAATATGGTCGTTAATTTTGCCTTCAGCTGTTTCTGCTTTTAATCTGATTGTTTTAAGAACAGGCTTTGATGCCATACCGGGAGCGCTGACCGAGGCGGCTGAAATTGACGGTGCGGGTCCCTGGAGGATATTGTTTACCATTATTTATCCCACCGCCAAGGCAACAATTGCTGTTGTTGTTTTGTACTATGCAGTGGATCATTGGAATTCATGGTTTTCTGCATCAATTTATTTGAGAAGTCCTGAAAAATTTCCTCTTCAGCTTTTCTTGAGGAATATACTGCTGACAAATTCAGGGGCAAGCATGACAGATGATCTTAATGCAGGCAGTGAAAGGATTGCAGAAACCATTCAATTTGCGGTTATTGTTGTATCAACTGTTCCAATCCTGTGCATATATCCTTTTGTACAGAAGTATTTTGCAGAGGGTGTAATGATTGGTGCGGTTAAAGGTTAAATGTTAAATGTATCGGAGGCGAGTCACCTTCGGCCGGTTCGGGCTGCAGAGAGAAACAGATACAAATTCACTGTGCTTGTCATTATTATACCGCAGGCAGTAAATCCTGCAATATAACAAATTTGAAAAAAGGAGGAGTAATAAAAATCAGTCTTCTTTTGTTTGATTTTTATTATATGCGGAGTGATGAAAAAAAGATTAAACGGGATAGTTTTTTGCATAATATTCAGTCTGATTTTCAATGGCATTATTATAAATGCAGAAACGACGGATCGGATTATATGTGACACGGAGGAGTGCTGGACAAACAGCACGCTGACACCGCCTGATGTGAGCGATATGATATCTTGCGAGTGGCAGTGGGCATGGACTGCCGATGCACCGAACGGCGCATGGCACACGATCGGAGAGGCGGCTGCCGTAGCTGCGAAAATTTCTCTTACACAGGAGCTTGCAGGTAAGTATATAAGGTTTAAATATACAGACGATACAGGCGACCACTACAGCGATGCGACAAACGCTGTAAAGTATGAACACAATTTGGTTCATAAATCGGCAATTACCGCCCTTCAGCCGGATGCGGTCACGGATAACGGTGACGGAACATATAACGTAGATTTGAAATTAACTCCTGCACGACCTGCATATCGCGGGTATTTGGGTGTTGGGGCAGACATCACTCCGGCTGAAACCTTTGAGACAGACGGCATATCGAAAGTAAGTTATTATGCGTCACTTGATGTCAGGCGTCTTGGCGAAGGTGATAATGACGCTCAGCTGGGCATAAGAATCGGTGCCGGCAGTGACCACCAGATATACGACAACTGGATGGTTTATGCGGCTTCGGTTACAAAAGAATGGGCTACATATAAAAGCCCTTATGTGAACATGCGAAAGGAAAATACGGAATATAAAAACGCATGGTTTGATTTTAAACAGTCGGTTTCAGAAACGGGCTTTGCTGACGCGGACACGCTTGCTGTAAAAAACATATTTCTGGCAAAGTCCGCCCCTTATGTTAAAAATATTTCCGTTGGCGGTAACGTGTGGCCGGGTGAAACCGTGACGGCTGATTTCATCAAGGGCAATGAGTATAATATATGGAAGAGCGGGTCAACCGAATATCCCAGAACCATCGATAAGGATATTTATAAATGGTATATGGCAGACAATGCTTATGGCGATGAAAACGGTGACTGGACCGAAATTGACGGCGCAACCGCAAAAGAACTGAATATAAACGAAGGTATGAGCGAAAAGTACATTCGGGTTGAGGTAACACCCATAAGCGCGGCTCCCGGTCTTTCAGACGGAGCGGAAATCGATATAAGCAAAGCATGGGGCGTTACGGTCAGCAGCCCTCCGGTGCAATGCAGGAGAGAAGCGGCAGCTGCGTCAGATTTGAAGATAAGCAGCAAAACAGGCCGTACAGACGACATACTTGTTCCGTCATACCTGTGGGGAGGAACCGATGATGAGGGCAGCTCGGTGCTCAAGTGGTATTCGTCAACAGATAACGGTAAGCATTGGTTTGAAGAAAAGACGGTAACGGTAAGCTCTGCGGAGGCCGAAAGCCTGGGATATCTTATGATGAATCCCGCCATGGAAGGAAAGCTGTTTAAGGTTACCTTGCAGCCGGTTTCAGCAGACGGTACTGCCGGGAAACTCATAGAAGCCGTGATGAGCAGTAAAATTACGCTTTCCGCAAGCTTTATGAATAACGGCGATTTTGATATTTACCCCTATGGCTGGAGCGGCAGCTTCAGTTACGCGGAGGATGAAGATGTTGACGGTTCGGTGGAGAGCGGTGCGCTTAAAATACGCGATACTGCTGTTTTTGCTACTGAGCAGAGGGTTGGCGGCAATTATAAAACGGAGGTATCGTTTTATGCAAAAGCGGATACAGCTTCGGATATTAAAGTGAAAATAAATGATATTGCCGAGCAAGTATTTACCGTTGGTCAGACATATGATAAGTATTCATTTGAGTTCACGCAGGCTGTAAACGATATAACGATTAGCATTGACACAAACGGAAGCACGGTTTGCGTTGATCGTATTTCAATCAGGAATAAAAAACCTTTTGTGAGTGAACTGAGCACAGACGGGAGATATATGGTTGGAGACAGTGTAACGGCTGTGTATACCCTGGAAGGTATCGGCGCTGCGGAAGACTGGTCGGTGTTCGAATGGCAGATTTCCGACAACGGCACGGACGGCTGGACTCAGTGTTCGCTGAGCAAGACAATGAACTTTACAGAAAAACATGAAGGAAAGTATTTCAGATTTAAAATAACTCCAAAAGATATGGGAGGCATCGAGGGAGATGTTCGTTACACGGACGTAACGCAGTGCACGGTACAACCGGTCGGCGCAAGAAATTTAACTGTCACAACCGACACGGGATTGTTTAAATCAAACAGTTATCTGTATCCTTCATATGAATACTTTGGGAATGCGTCAGAGGGGTTGAGTATTTTGGAATGGCAGATGTGCGACCTCCGAGACGCTCCCGACGAATATTGGAAGACCTGTAGCTATACAACATATAACAAGGAAAATTCCGACGCACCCAAGACCGGCGTGCGTACAACGGCATATATATTTACGGTAAATGCCGCAAATGTTCAGACAGCAGGACGGATTCCCCTGAATTATGATAATGCCAATATGTATATCAGATTTAAGCTGACGCCCAAGAACAGTGCGGGCGCAGAGGGCAAGCCTGTGTATTCCGAACCTACCCCGATTATTAAATATGAGCCTAATCTCATTGCAGATACGGTGACAGACCGGATCGATACGGGATGGTATATGCCGTCTTCAAACGGTAGCTTTTCACAGGTTTCCGATCCCGAAAGAGGTAATATTATTAAGGTTGATGCCCGCAAAAGCAAGGCGGGAGAAAATGTGTACACGGGTGCGAATATGACCATTATGCTTGATGGTATAAGGCACATATGCGAATATAAGCAAGGATACAGGCTGAAGTTTGATATGAAGCTTGAAAACGGCCTTGGAGCAACCAATGTCCGCAGCAAAATATATAACGGCTCAATATCGTCATCTGCGAGCATATATTCAAAAATCACGTCGGTAAACGACTATGAATGGACAACGGTTACAGGCACAGGTATGATAAATGACGGACACCCGGTTGTGGGCAGCAGCGGAGAAACCTTCTATTTTGAGAAAAATGCAAACACGGAGGGTTCGGGTATATTCTATCTTGATAACCTGTTCTATGCGATGGACAGACCTTGGAGCGAAAATATCAGAATCAGCGGCATGGGAAACACAGGAAATACCCTGACTGCAAGCTATGACTTTCATTCAATTGATAATGCGACGGACGAGTTCAGTTCAAAGCTGGCATGGTATGTATCGGATACGCCGTATGGGCCGTGGACGAAGCTGAATAAAAAGACAGAAAGAAAGCTTAACATTGAAGATTCCTATGCTGGGAAATATATCAGGTTTTCAGTAACTCCGTATGATAAAAACGGTAATGCCGGAATGGAATTTATGAGTGAAAACGTAATTTCGGTTCCAGCATCTGATGTTGTCGAGATTTTACCCGAAGCGTCACCGGTTACAAACGGTTCATTGTATGAAAGAGCCGTAAACTACCGGAATTGCACAGCAGTTACCAGAAGAATCACTGTCGCAATGACTTTTAACAAGGTTGTTAACGGCACCGAACGGCAATTAGAGGCTGTGCTTCAAACCGTGGATGTAAATCCGGATGAAGAAAAAACCTTCAGCCTTGCAAAAAATATAGACAGCCGTCTTGACTCAAGCGAGTGTAAATTGTTTGTGTTTGACACAACAGGCGGTATGATGAGATTTTTGGGAGGCAATGCATCTCAAAGCACAGCAACAGCTCTAAGAAACACAGAAGTAGATTATTATGCTGACACCGAAAGTGCGGAAGTACGGGGTAACACTGTTTATACCATGCCCGTAACGGTTCTTTTGCTGAAGCCGGGAATGACGATTACCGATTTAAAGGAGGGCTCCAATGCATCGGTTATTGAATATCTGACCGTTGTATCAAGCAGCGCCGACGGAAGCTATGAGCATTGCTTCGGGATTGCGCCGTTAACAATTCCAAGCGGAACAGTGGAGCTTAGCCTGTATCGTTTTTTGGGCGGTGCCGCTGCAATAACCGATACGATAGTTTGCTACAGCGACTCTGCGGAGGATTCCGCCATAAGCTTGTTACTGAATGCTGAAAACGTTGCTGAGCTTGAAAATATTCTGAACGGCGCTGTGGAAATTGACGGCAACAAGGTTGCTGATATTCTTGCGCTGAAGCTGGATTATTACAACAAGCTTGTTTATGATGACGGCAAAGCAACGGTTGCCGGCAAGCTGTTCTCTGCACATCCGGCAAACCTGTATGATTTTAAGTCAAGGCTGGCAGAATATTCCGAGGCTCAGATTATTGAGGAGGAGCGGCGCCGCTGGAACAAATATATAACAGACTTTATAAACGATCCTGAAAAAACCGGTGCCGAAATTGAAGCATTTTTGAACAGTCAGGGGTACACGCCAGCCAATGTTAATTGGTTGGATTATAAGCTGGATGTTGACATGAAATCAAAATACGGCTGGAAGATTTCCTTAAATGAACAAGATCGCAGGGTGTTTGAAAACAATGTTATCAGCGCAATAAAGGGCGGAGAAACAGCTTCCTTTGTGGAGGAAAATTTCAAAAACAGCGTTATAGTAAATGCCGTAAATCTTGCAAACTGGGATATTATCATGGATGTTTTGAAAAGCCATGAAAATGCTTTGGGTATAGATATTGAAGAAAAATGTAAAGGGCTCAGTACGGAGAATTATCGCCAAATGAGCCAGGATATGGCAAAGACGGTCTTTAATGACAAGCAGGGGATAGTTGCGGCGTTTAACGGCTGGAAGCCGGACAATAACCCCGAAAACGGCAACAAAAGCACGGAAAGCGGGGGCGGTACCGGCGGAAGAGGCGGCGCGTCAGTCGGTGCCGGGGCACACGCTGCGCCGCTCACTCCCGTTGAAACAGGGGAAAGTCCTGTTCAGTCAATCGACTCATTTTATGATATGGCAAAGAGTCACTGGGCTTATGATTACATGAAAAGAGCGATTGAAAAAAAGATATTCAACGGTTTTGACGACGGAACCATACGTCCGGACGATGCGGTTACCAGAGAGCAGTTTGTTAAGATTTTGGTAAGTGCATTCGACCTGTATGATGCGGATGCTGTGTGTGAATTTGCTGATGTTTATGCCGGTGACTGGAGCTATAAATATGTTGCAAGTGCATGGAGACGCGGTATTGTTTCGGGTGTGGGTGACAATCTGTTCGAAAAAGAAGGTCTGATTTCACGTGAGGATATGGCAGTAATGATTTTTCGGACAATGAAGGCACTCGGTGTCAAAACAGACTATGCGGAAGAACCTGCTTTTGATGACAGCAACGCAGTTGCTGATTATGCAAGGGAGGCAGTGGCTTGTCTCTTTGAAAATGAAATAATAAACGGTGTGGGAAACAACAGATTTTCGCCAAAGGAATCGGCCACCAGAGCAATGGCGGCAAAGACTGTAATTATTTTATTAGAGAAAGTGGAGAAAAAACAATGAAAAAAGTAGCTTTAATTTTAATTTTATGCTTGTTGCTTGGGGGGCTGAATGCTCATGTAAACGTTGTGTTCTCTGCTTCCGATGCAACATACGAGGATAACCATATATTCAATTTGATGAATGCAATCGGAGAGTTTGGCTATACAGGAGAGGACGGAGCACACGAAATTACCAGAGGCGAGTTTGCTTATTTGCTGAGCAAACTACTCTGGGGCGATGATAATACGCCGGATGAAAGGAAGGCAACAGAGGCGTACTTTTATGATGTTCCGGCGGAGCATAAGTATTATTTTCATATCAACCGAATCTGCACCCTTGGCTATATGCAGGGGTATGGAGCTTCTATATTCGGCGCGGATGACAAGATTACCGTTAAACAGGCTGCAAAAACCCTTGTTGTGGTTCTCGGCTATCAAGGCATAATTGACGCTGACGGCAATGAGCAGGGAGCATATATGCGCTATGCGGCAAATGAGGGCTTGCTTCCAAGCGGCGGGGCAACCGATGATAATATGTGTTTGGCTGACGCATTTCGAATGATATATAATGCATTTACGGCCGACACTGTGGATGTTCGTTTCAGCAGCAATGGCGCAAGCTATTACAAAAGCGGAAAAACCATACTGGAGGAAACTCTGAGAGTAGGTTATACGGAAGGGCTGGTTACGTCAAACGAGGTTACCTCAATGACGGGATATCCCGTTGCTTCAGAGGGGGAGTTTGCTGTTTCGGATGTGAGAATTAAAGCTGATTACTCAAGCATATATGAATATATGGGCGAGCATGTCCGCTGCTATTGGCGTTTGGATGATGATGAAAAAAAACACTGTCTGTATATATATCAAGATAAAGGGGGCAGTCTGACGGTTAACATCAGAAACGACTATACCTCGCAGGACGATTTTAATAATTGCAGTTTTCTGTATACCGATGACAAAGGCAAAAATAAGAAAGTAAAATTTTCAGGAACTCCCGACGTATTTATAAACGGCATAAACACAAATGAAAGCTTTGGATTTGAACATCTTGGTTTTAATACAGGTACAGTTGTATTTGTTGATAATAACGGAGATAACATATACGACGTAATCAAAATATTCAGATATGATTTTATCTATGCAGCTGCGGATGTTTATGCGGACACAAGTATTGTTGCTGATTTTTATGATCCGTCAAAGACAATTGAATTTGAGAATAACGAAGCGGAGGTTTACTGCAATATATTTAAAGACGGCAGAGCTGTTGACAAAACGGCAATAACGTATAAATCGATAGTTTCATATTCGCGCAGCAAGATTGTGAAAGGCAAACAGGCGATTACGATACATGTGAGCGATTTGACAACTACGGGCGAACTTAAATCTTTAAAAACCGGCAGGGAGATCTCCGAAATGGTTGTAAACGATCAAAAATACGAAATAAGTCCCGATATAGCGGGAGATTTTCCGGAGCTCGGTACCTACGGTGTATTTTACTTTGACTTTGAAAGACGCCTTGTAATGTATGAAAAACTCGGCAAAGACGATATGTTTTACGGTTTTGTAACAGAAGTGCGGACAGGCAAGCTCGACCCTTTCAGAAAAGGTGACGTTTTGGGCGTGGAACTGTTTGGGGAGGGCGGAAAAGTTGTTCTCTACGAATGTGATGAAAAGTTCAGACTAAACGGAGAAAGGTGTGCATCGTATACTGCGATGCTTAATGTGCTGGGGCAGTCTGTTATGTATGAAGGATGTATATCGCAGATAGTGCGTTACAGACTGAACGAAGAAAACAAAATAACCGAAATGTATACGGCAAGCTCTGAAAACGAAAATGCACCAAAGGTCGGTACATTGAAAGAACGCAGATTTACCAGACGCACGATTCACGGCATGGGCAATCTGAAGTATGACTTCCGCTTTGATCAAAACACAGTGTTCTTTGTGGTGGGACCTTACGACCCGGCAAGCAAAACCTTCAACGAAAAGTATTTTTACACCTGTGACTATTGGGATCCGTCTCAGTCGGCAATGATCACCTCGATGCCTGTTGATGTTGATGATGATGGGATTGCAGGTCTTGTGCTTCTTACAAGCACTCCTGCAAGCGTAGGGAATTACACCTATCCTTCAATCGTGAAGGATATAGTCAGAGAGCTTGATAATGACGGCGAAATTCGCACCAAGTTTGTTGTTTACCGCAAAGGGGTGGAGTACGAATATTTTCTCAAAAATGAGGATGATATTGACGTTGACAATTACCGTCGAGGAGATCTTATACGCTTTGTAGAGGATTTAAACGGAGAAATTGCAGTTTCTCCCGCCATGTTTATGAAGGTGGATGAGATGACGCAGGGTGTAGCGGGCTCATGGCTTGACACATACATAAAAACTATATACGGCAAGCCTGTGAGAATCAAGGGCTCAATTCTGTCCATGAGGTTTGATGAGGCCGAACCGACCAATGCAGACCAGGGCGATGTGGATTTTTGCAGCATAGGCGACGGCAAGTTCAGAATATTCAACACGTCAAGCGGTGAGCTGACAACCAAACCGATTAGCGAGCTTATGAACTACAAAGATAATAATATTCTTGCAATAATAAATGACGGCGCTACGGTAGAATTAATAATATTTAAGTAAGGAACATGAGAACTAAACGTTACTGACAGCCGGAATTCAAAAAATGTTATGCTTTGAAAAAAGTTAATATGACAAAAGAGGATCGGAGCCGGAAGCATTTGAAAGCTGTATATAAAAATATTTGAAAAGAGTGATATTGTGTTAAGAAAAATTTGTGTCTTAATGATAGCGCTTTTAGTTTTAAACGGCAGTGTTATCAGCGTTGATGCTGCGTTGCCGGACGAACTTGAAGCCATATATCAAACGATGCAGGACGCCGACAAGCGAAGTGTGTCAGACAATGTTAGCACATATATCGCTGAACAAAAGACAGACGGAAGCTGGGCTGATGTTTCTTATGACAGAATCATGAACGGAAGAGCGCATTTGGCAAGGCTGAATCAAATTGCAATTGCATACAAGCAAAGCAGACACGCGCTGTGCGGGAAACAGGAAGCTTTGAATGCAGTTGAAAACGGTTTGAGCTGTTGGATTGCAAAGCTTCACGCCGGAATGACGGATACAAACTTTTGGGAGAGAGATATTGCGCAGCAGATGGATTTGTGGAGTGTGCTCAGATATGTGTGCGATGATATAGACGCAAAGCTTTTGTCGGATACCCTGAAAATTTTTGTTGACTGGGAAGAGATTGTGGAAAACAACGGGCAGGCGTCTACGGGAACAAACCTTTATTGGGTTGCCGAGCAGAGCGTGCAAAAGGGCTTGATTAACAGAAGCAATGAGGAAGTATTGCACGGACTGGAGGGAATTGGCAGAGTTATAGAAATTAGCGAGAATGAGGGAATAAAGTCCGACTACAGCTTTCATCAGCATGACAATCAGTTGTATAACAATGGGTATGGTATGGACTTCTTTTTGGGTGTTGTCAATTGGATTGGAGTTTTTGAGAATACTTCATATGAGTTTGACGCGGCAAAGAAGGATGTTATATGTGATTTGTTTCTGCACGGTAATCTATGGATGCAGAGAGATGATTATCTTGATTTGAATGCTGCGGGCAGAGAAATCACGCGCAAGCAGAACAGAATGCCCAACTATAAATATATTGCGAGGCGGCTGCTTGCTGCCTGCCCGGACCGGAGAGCTGATATTATTGCCGCTTGCGGCAATGAGAATACCGTTACCGGTAACGGCAACAGATATTTTCATAAATCAAATTATATAGCTCACCACAGGGAGAAATATTTTATGAGCGTTGGAGGGTCATCTTCCTTTGTTATCGGTACGGAGCAGGGCAGCGGTGAGAATATCGGAGGAAAGTGGACAGCGTTTGGATTCAGCAGTGTGTTTTTGAACAGTGATGACTATTATAACATATACCCGTTCTGGGACTGGAGCAAGATACCCGGAGTTACGGCGCCGAATCGTGTGGATGAGTATTCGCTGTCAGGCCGCGCCGTAAAAAATGCCTCGCCAAATGTGGCGGGATGCTCGGACGGCAATAATGGCTTTATGACGATGGAGGTTAACATAATGCCTGAGAGTAATAAAACGGATACCACAACAGCTCAAAAGGCGTGGTTTATGTTTGACGACGAGACGGTTTCTCTCGGCAGCGGTATTAAATCGACAGCCGAAGAGAATGTTTTGACAACTATTGAGCAGAAGGCTTATGACGGTGCTTTCAGCGTTGACAATGAGGTGGCTTCGGCGGGCATTTTCCGAAATGTCGGAAGGATGCATCACGGGAATATAGGGTATATATTTCCCAACACCGAGGATATCAATATAACAACAGAAAAAAGGAGCAATTCATGGAAGGGACTTTCATCGATAAACGGCGATTCTACAATGATGAGCAAGGATATATTCACTGCTTATATTGATCACGGCAAAGCGCCTGTTGACGGAGCTTATGCATATATAACGGTTCCGGCGGTATCGGAGGAGGAATTTGCAAGCTATCACAACCCAATACGGGTTTTGTCAAATACTGCAGGACTGCAGGCGGTATGCAATGAGGAGGACGGGCTGAGTCAGATAGCGTTTTATGATTTGTCGGATAACACGGTAAATGTTGGGAACGGAGTGGAAATTTCCGTTAGCAAAAGATGCTTGGTTATGTTCAGAGAATCAGAAAGCGGATATGTTGTCAGCGCAGCTCCTATCGGAATGGATTACGGCGTTGTTGAGGTTGCGATTAGAAAGAATGGCAGCGTGCTTTCCGCAAAGCTGCAGCTGACAAACGGTGAAACGGTGACGCGGGTTATATCCGGTGACAGCGGTGCACAGACGGTCGGAAATGCGCGTATTATCGCGAAAAACGGTATATTGGACAGCGGTGCTGTGCTGATACCGCAGTATGATTATTTTGGCGAAACAGCGGAAAAGACAGATTTGGTATGGGAAAGCTCTGCAACAGGAGAGAGCGGAAGCTGGACAGCTATCACTGCGGCAGACAATGCAGGAAGGAAATATCGGCAGATATACCATGATATAACCTCCGTGACCGCCGAAAAGGCAAGTCTTAAACTGTCTCCGCATGAAGGAGACAAGTATATCCGTTATCATTTGATATGCAACGGCAGTGATTATTACAGCGAGGCAACGCCTCTTGTTGAAAATATCGGATTAAACATAAAGTGTGATAATGATGAATATAAAACGAACAGTGTTCTTACAGCGGATATCGGAGGAGTGGATACGGATTCGGAGCTTGTGTGGCAATGGGCGTGGACAAAGGACGCTCCCGATACTGCGTGGCATACCATTGAAAACAGCACAAACAAATTAAAGCTGTATCTCACACAGGCTTTTGCAGGAAAATATATCAGGTTTAGGTATACTGATGCGGCGGGGGAACGCTTCAGCACGGTAACTCCGGCTATAGAATATGAGCACAATCTGGTTCACACTGACGCAATTACCTCATTGTCTGGCCGCTATGACGGGTTGGTGAAGAAACAGGACGGATACTATTTGGTATATTTGGATTCTGCCAATGCGGAGCATCGCGGGTATATAGGGGTGGGAGATACCATTCCTGACGCGAATACACAAGAAGCTGATAACAGTAATGCCTATGTGGGAATGTATGCCTCTTTGGATGTTAAACGTTTCGGCACAGGAAAGAATGATGTTCCGCTGGGCATCAGAATAGGTAAGGGAAGTTCTCACTCTGTATATGATTCGTGGGTATCTTACGGAAGACTTGTTTCTAAAGAATGGCAGACGTTCAGCAATCCGTATCTGATTCAGAACAGCCAACAGGAGCCGGTAGCCGGTGACGCATGGTTTGATTTTTGTGAAATTGCCGGTATATCGGCAACGGCTTTTGAAGATGCGGAAAAAATCGGTGTAAAAAACATATTTCTGGGCAAGTCTGCGCCGTATATCAGGAAGATTGGGCTGACCGGGAGTGCATCTCCTCAAAAAACGATAACGGCGGTATGGACAAAAGGCAACGAATATGCAGTTTTTTGGAGAGGCGGCGGAAAAGAATATAAAAGAACTAAGGATATAAGCAGTTATAAGTGGTATATCGCAGAGAATGCGTATGGAGATGAAAACGGAAATTGGACCGAAATTCTGGGGGCTGCTGAAAGAACGCTGACTTTGACTGATGATATGGCAGATAAGTATATTCGTGTGGAGGTTACTCCCGGCAGTTCTGCGGGAAATCTGACAAACGGTGAGGAAATTTTAACGAGCAGAGCATATGGTGTTCCGGTAAGCAGTGCGCCAATGAGGATTAAGCATACAGGTGTCACCTTCACGGGAGCAGTGGCTGCGGGAAACACTCTGTCGGGTACTGTGTATATCAATAATGAAAGCGGTATGGAAGGCGGTTATATGGCACTTATAGCCGTATACAATGACGGAGCTTTGTGTGCGTGTGAAGGAGTGAGATTTAACATTCTGAATACAGATGCCGATGCGGAAAGGAATTTCAGTGTGACAATTCCGGCTGGGGTGGCGGGAAACCTGACCGTAAAGACCTTTTTATGGTCAGATGATCTGGTGCCGGTGAAATAGCTTTGATACATGAATTTGATTTTATCCGCAGCTGCCGTTTGAAGCAAACTGCAGCTGTACAAGGAGGATGGAAGATTTATGAGCAGATTAAAAAACAAATTAAGGATTGCTACGGTGCTTTTGCTTGCGGCATTTTTCTTTGCAATCGTGGAGCCTCTTTCGATGGGCTGCGGATTGGTCTTTGCCGATGGTTCAGAAACGGAGTCAACGGAAGAAATCAAGGATGACACCGACGGTATTACCAATGAGGAAATCGAAAAAAAGAAGAAAGAGGAGGAAATTCAAAAGTCGCAGGAGGAGTTCCGGAAAGAGCAGGAAACAGACAGAAAAAACACCGTAAATGAAGTTGATACCGGACAGATGGATGATCTCGACAAGGTGCGCGCTCAACTCAAGCTGGTTACCATTTTGCCGGATGAAAACACGGAGGAGTATATAAACACTATACGACCGGACGGTTCGTGGCCGTCCAGTGTTTTTCCGTATACATCACTTGACAACTCTCTTTATCATCTGGTGCGTCTTCGCCGTATGGCGGGAGAGTATGCAAATGCCAACGGCAGGTGGTATATGGATGAGGAACTGAAAAATAAAATTGTTAGTGGCGTTGACTATTGGTTTTCGCTTCTGGATGCCGAATTGAAGGTTGAAAACCGTTATAACAGTTTGATTTCGCAGTGGCAGCAGCTTGTTCAGATTTTTATGCAGCTATATGGTCATGTTGAAACCGAGTGGATTGTTCAGTATGCCGTTAGAATTCCGGATTTGGAAACGGAGGGCATCAAAAATATATTTGATACCGGCACCAATCTGACCTGGGTTTGTTCCAACGTGATTTACCGCGGCGCTCTGACCGGCAATGAGGAGGATATTGCTTCTGCCGCCGCACATATCTGGAAAGCAATAAGCTTCTCCGGTGATGAACCGGGAATAAGAAAAGAGGGCCCGCAGGTTGACGGTTCATACCTGCTTCATTATGAGCAGTTGTATAACAACGGATACGGGAAGAGTTTTTTGTCAGATGCGGCACAGTGGATAGACAGACTTGGCGGAACAAAATTTCAGCCGCCTCCGGACAAGCTGGAAGTTCTCGAAAGAATGGTTCTGGAAGGAAACAGATGGATGAGGAGAGGCAGATACTATGATGTTACAACAGACGGAAGAGATTTTTGCAGATATGGAATTGAGTACACCGGTCTTGAATATGTTGCGCGTGTTCTGGCAAAATGCGGCTCTGCAAGGGCGGATGAGCTTTTGCAGCTGTCTGCGGACATAATGGATGAATCGGGAACAAAGCCGACGGTTATCGGCAACAGGTGCTTTTGGATTGCCGACTATATGGCCCATCACCGTGAAAAATATTCATCTTCTGTAAAGGTGTCGTCATATCGCACTGTCAGAACCGAACAGAACGAGAATGAGAATATTTACGGATACTGGTGGCAGCTTGGACTGACAACGCTGTATAAGCGCGGTGATGATTACAGAAATATCTGGCAGTTCTATGATTTCTCAAGACTGGCAGGAGAGACTGTGCCTCAGAAGCTGGTATTAATACAGCCTCAGGAGTGGTCGGGACGAAACTTCAGTCACAGAGCAACCTTTGTCGGCGGCGTTTCAGACGGAATGTATGGCGCCGAGTGTATGCGGCAGAATATAGACGGCGTTAAGGCAAACAAGGCATGGTTTTACTTCGACGATGAGTTTGTTTCACTCGGCTCGGATATTCGCGGCGCGGCGATTGAATCAATCGGCACAACGATAGAACAGAGGTATCTGAGCGGTGACGTGCTTGTTGACGGAAAGCCGGCTGCAAGAGGTATCCGCACATACAAGGATGTTAATACTGTTTATCATGATGAGATAGGGTACGTGTTTCCAAAGAAAGAAACCGTTAATTTGAAAAATCAAACCGTATGGGGTACGTATTCAAATTTGGGCGGTTATTATATGCAGTATGATAAAAATCTTCCGGATCATGCAGACATGTTCCTGCTGTGGATTGACCACGGCAAAAAGATTGCCAATGAGGACTATGCCTTTATTACGGTTCCTGTAATTTCAAAGGAAGACTTTGCCGAGTATTCAAAGGATATTCCCATCAGAATTATTGAAAATTCAAAAAACCTTCAATGCGTCAGCCACGACGGACTGAAGATTGCACAGTTCTTTGTATACAAGCCGATGACATTCAGGATTAATGATGACTTGTCAATAACTGCAAAGAATATCTGTGCCGGAATGGTAAAGCAGGACGACGATAAAATTGAACTCACCGTTTCGGATCCGTATCAAAAAAGCAGAGAATTTGTTTTTGAAATCGCTTACAAAGGCGAAAAATATGACGTTACCGTTGAACTGCCAAAAAGAATATATGCCGGACAAAGCGTGACGGTAACCGTTAATGCCGGATAAGAACAGCCTGTGTGAGTCAAGAAAAAATTTCGTCGGTAACGGGCAACGTGTGTGTCGATTCGCATGGCAGTGGCAAACAGAGTTTGAAGAATAACTACAGGAGATCAATTATGCAGAGTTTATGCAGAGAAATTAAAGACAATATAAGGAAAATATCAGTAAGACTGATGCAGATCCGGGAGCGTGAGGATATTAAATATCGTCCGTATACGGTCAAAAATGATATCAGATATGATTTTGACGGCAATGGCAGCGGAATTGTAAACCTGGGAGAGCTGTATCCGAACGCTGAGCCGGGAGACGAAGTATATGTCGGAACAAATCTCTATTCCGCCGTAACTGCGGATATAGTTTTGCATGTTAAAGGAAATATTGCTGTTTATTTTAACAATGAAACAATTTATGATTTTCAAGCCGGAAATGAACGGGATGAAAACGGATTTGCAGCTATTCCTTTAAAAGTGAAAAAAAACGATAATTATTTGCTGTTCAAATGCAGGTGTTTAAAAGATGAGCCGTTTGAGTTCAGGTTTATGCCGGACAACGGCTATTACAAGTGGTGGCTGAAGGATTATTTGTATCATTCCAGAGCCACTTCTCCGCTTGACTGTTTTTATCACGAGGATGGTGTTGCAGTTTCGGATATTTATGGCGAAAACGACGTTTTTGACGGTAAGTTTGTATATCCGAAGCTGCCCGAAGTAAGCAACAGGATAGATTTCAGGGAGATTTACGGAGATGCTGAAAAGGGCAGAATCATTTATGCTTTAACGTATGCGGTTGAGGACACGGAGCTGTCGTTATCTACAGATGAAGCTGCGTGCGCTTTTGTTAACGGCAAAGCTGTGAATATTGACAAAACGCTTTTTCTGAAAAAAGGCGATGAACTTTTAGTGAAGATTTTGTATGAAAATGGAGGAGAGCTTAAATTCTCATCGGAAGATAATATAGGCATTCCGTTTTTGCACAGCCATCGCGGACATGGGGACAAGTGGATTGTTGTTGGGGGCTTCGGCTCAAAAAAAGCTTTTGGACTGAAATACGGGCCGGAAATCAAAGTAGACATATGTCACCCTTATTATAATGAGGATATGAAGCAGCTGTTTTGGAGATTACCCGGCAAGGATACTTATGTCAGAGCCTATATGGACAGTGTGTTTTTTTCCCAGTGGTTTTATGCCAATATGGTTGGACAATACGGATTGCTGAAAGCAGGCAATGCTCTTGCCGAGGAGGAATACAGGAAGTATTTTTTTGACAGTATGCAAAATATGGCAAAGTACTATCAGTATTGCAGGTATGAGGCAGCCTTGTTTAAAAAACCAAACTTTCTTATGGGAGCAATGAACTTTGATGTTCTGGATAACATAGGAGTATTTGGAATTAACATGATTGAAGCCTATAAGCTTTGTCCCGACGGAGATATATTTGCTCTTATCAATATTCTGGATGAAGCGGCCGGAAACAATGTAAGGAGACTTGAGGACGGCACATATTGCCGCACAAACACCATGTGGGCCGACGATACATATATGGGTATGCCGTTTTTGGCACGGATGGGCAGACTGAAGGGCG
The DNA here is from genome assembly GCA_934454115.1 of uncultured Clostridia bacterium. GTDB lineage: Bacteria > Bacillota > Clostridia > Monoglobales > Monoglobaceae > Ructibacterium. Next base: position 2,118 of record CAKSFQ010000023.1, on the reverse strand, counting down.
ATACGCGGTATTTTGACGAGTGTATGAGGCAGTACCGGGGGTACAGAAAGAGATTGTATATGAAGGAAAAGCAGATTTATTCACACATATTCTTTTTGGATGTTAACAAGCCTAACGGTATTCCCTGGGGGAGAGGCAACGGCTGGGTGTTAAATTCAATGACCGATGTGTGTGAAATTATGCCCGGCTCTTATGAAGGAAAACAGTCGCTGATTGATATGATAAGAGAGCTTGCGGACGGTCTGGCAGAGCTTCAGGACAGTGACGGGTTGTGGCATCAGGTGCTTGATTGCCCGGATTCATATGCCGAAACCTCCGCTACGGGAATGTTTCTGCTTGGCTTGTGCCGCGGTTTGAACAACGGATGGCTGAGCAGGGAAAAGTTTGAGTCGGTTGCCGACAGAGCATACAAAGGACTGACCGAAAAAAAGATTGACGAAAAGGGCAATATTTACGGGGTTTGCAGAGGCTCAGGCTGCAGTATGGATGCGGAATATTACAAAAATCTGCTTGCCATTGACAATGATGATCACGGCGCCGGTATTATACTGTCCGCTCTTTCGGAATATTTAAAGTATAACGAGGAGGTCAGAAAGCAGAGCATATGTTAAAGTATTGCAAAAATACGGAAAACGGGAGGTGGTAGCCATGGACTGACATGATGTAAAAATGGTTTTTTAAAAACATGCAGTTTGCGGAATTTTCACACAGGCTTTATACCTGAGGGGTGTGGAATGAAGCTAATAAAGGCTACAAAAAAGAAGGAAGGAATGAGAAAATGTTGAAAAAAATGTTGTTAAGAAAAAGCTTATCATTGGTTTTAGTTTTGGCAGTGGTGTTGCCGGGAGCTGTTTTGCCTGCTGCGGCCGAAACACCTGCGACAATTACCACGGATAACGGTGATTACCTCACAAACAGCACGCTCAGCCCATCGGTTGCGGCAGAATCGGTTACTGCGTTTGCATGGCAGTGGGCATGGACAGCAGACGCGCCGGACGGTGCATGGCATACAATCGGCGAAGCGTCGCCGTCTCCGAAATCAATCTACCTTACGCAGGATTTAGCCGGTAAGTATGTGAGATTTATGTATACGAACGCAAGCGGCAGTTATTACAGTGAGGTTACACCGGCAATCAAGTATGAGCATAATCTTGTTCACAAATCGGCAATTACAAGCTTGACCAGCCCTTCATACAGCGGGGCAATAACGGATAACGGAGACGGAACGTACAGCTTTGATACGAGTAATCTGAATTTAAGCTCCGACAAATCAGCGGGGTATTTCGGGATAGGTTCAACCTTTTTTGACGTTTCGGATAAGGAGGATATTGACGGAAGCTCAAACCAGGCAGACAAGGCCGTTTGGGCATCAATTGCCGTAAAACGCACAAGTGATGCGGAGGGACCGCTGAAATACGGCATGAGAATCGGCAAGGGAAATCATGATTACGATAACTGGTTAGGCTATGCGGAGGAGATTACCAAAGAGTTTAAAACAATCACTAACAAATACAGAACACTGCACGGCAGTTATGGCGACAGACAGGGTGCTCTCGGATGGTTTGATTTTGTCGGTGACGGAAAAAACGGGTGGAGCAACTTTGCCGATGCAGGAACCATCATTGTAAAGGATCTGTTTTTTGCGCTGAATGCACCGTATGCCGAAAATGTTAACATAAACGGAATCATGCAGTGCGGTCAGAATGTAACGGCAAATTACACTTTGAATAATGACTATAGTGTTTTTGTTTATAGCACAACTGAATTTCCGAGAACGATAGACAAGTCAAGGTACCAGTGGTATATGGCAGACAATGCCTATGGCGATGAAAACGGTGGCTGGACTGCAATTGACGGAGCGACAAGCTCAACGCTGAACCTTACGGGTGAAATGGAGGGCAAATATGTGCGCGTGGAGGTTACGCCGCGAAGCATTCCGTCTGACAATGGCAGCCCGATGAACTCGTATCCGGCAACGGGCGTTACGGTGAGCAGCCCGGCTATGAAGGTTCGGGCGCCCGAAATCTTTTGCGATACAGACGATTACCTCACAAACAGCACGCTCAGCCCATCGGTTGCGGCAGAATCGGTTACTGCGTTTGCATGGCAGTGGGCATG
>CAKSFQ010000022.1 GCA_934454115.1 uncultured Clostridia bacterium | reverse complement strand
ATTGCCGAGTATTTTAACACCGTTTGGGCGGAAATCCACCTCTTAAAATCGAGTTCGGATTGCTAATATCAGGTTAGACAACTGTGACATTCATTTTTTCACCTACCAAATTTTCAGGCACGTTTTCTCCTTTGACTAGACGTCTGCATTGTGAAACGTGCGGTAAAACAGTCTGACATGCGCATCCAGCTTTTTGACGCACTCCTCCTCGCGCTCCGGCTGGCGGTCGCAAACGCCAAGCAGCATGATAATCGGCGCCACGTACATCATCACCAGCGTCCGTGGATTTTCTTGCCTGATCTCACCGCGGGCAATCAGGCTTTCAAAAATCCTTACGTGATAATCGGTCAGCCGGTCAACATACCGCGCGGAATACAGCGCAGAAAGCGCCGGCGACCGAAATTGCTCCAGCGTCATCATGCGGCGAAAACGGCTGATCGCCTTATCATGCAGCGAGTACAAAAAGATCTTGCACACCTTTTGAACCAGCACGTCCTCTTCCATTTCGGAAAAGACGGCAAAATCCTTTTCGGCTTCCTGCACATGCACATGGATTGCATCCGTATATTTTTCGTACTGCATCACCGTGGATTCCACAATCGCGTCAAAGATGGCCTGTTTGCCGGAATAATGATTGTAGAGCGACGGGGCTTTCATCCCCACCGCTTTTGCGATTTCACCCATACTGACAGAATCATATCCCTTTGCCGAAAACAGCTCCAGCGCCTTTTCAAGAATGACCTGTTTGGTATCTTCCTGTTTCATAAGTCCTCCGCTAACTAACGGTCGTTAGTTTTATTATAATACGAAACTTCTCTCTTGTCAACAGGTGAAAAAAATAGAGACGCCGCAAGATGAAACCATTTTGCGGCAGTCTCTGAAAAATCATGTTAAAAGATATCTTTTTTGCTGCGGATATAGCGGCGAATCAGGATTCCCACCGACAAAAGTACGCAAAGAAGCATAAATATCGGCACCAAATACGGATTATTCGACTCCTGCTCCGCACTCTTCATCTCCGTCCAAAGGGTCTGCATCGTTGCATTAGCATCATCGGAAAGATTGCAGAATACGGTGGTATGCTCTGCCAGATAGTCATCATCCGGGTATGCAATCGGATCCTCTTTCAGTTCGTCATCCAGCATATCATAAGCCGCCTGGTTCGGCGTGGAATAGCCGATAAAATCCGTCACTGCGTAGGCAACGTCCGGCTCACACAGAAAGTTGATATACATCTCGGCAGCTTCTTTTTGTTTGCATCCTTTCGGAATGCAGACCGCATCGAAGAACAGGTTGGTTCCGCTCTTTGGAATGACAAAACTTAAATGGTCGTATTCGTCCATCAAGGTCGCGGCATCACCTGCATAATATGGGGCGAGCACTGCCTCACCGGCGCCCATCTTATCAAAAATCTCATCCATAACGTAGGCCTGTACCACCGGTTTTTGCTCCACCAGAAGCCTTGCCGCGTCGGTCAGCTCATCCTTATCCTCGGTATTTAAAGAATACCCTTTTCTGATTTCCGCAATGGCAAAGGCGTCACGCGGATTATCAAACATCAGAATCTGATCCCGATACGTCTGATCCCAAAGGATATCCCAGTCGATCTCCTCTTCCGGAAGGTCAATCGCCGTGTTATCATAGATGATACCCACCGTACCCCAGGTATATGGTACCGAATAGGCGTTCTCCGGATCGTATTCCGGGTTTTTGAACTTTTCCATAATATTCTTTTCATTCGGAATATTCTGAAAATCAAGCGGCTCTAACATATCCTCGCGAATCATACGCGAAATCATATAATCGGACGGAATGATGATATCATAGCTGGCGCCGCCGCCTTTTAGCTTTGCGTAAAGCTCTTCATTGGTGGCGTAGGTCGTGTAATTCACCCGAATCCCGGTCAGCCTGGTAAATTCCGCATTGAGGTTCAGCACCCCATCCTCGCTCCCGTCCGGGATATATTCACCCCAGTTATAGACATTGATAGAGATCCCTGCGTTTTGCAAACGGCTGTAATACGCCGGATCCTCCACCTGTACCATTTGTACCTCTACAGGCTCTTCGTCCTCGTTTTCCGCCGTCTGGCAGGAGTTCAAACACATCAAGGACAGGAGGAGCATCATCAAAAAGGCAATCCAACGTTTCATTTTGACGCCTCCTTTCGGATACTGCGGCTCTCTAACAGATTCTTTAAAATCAGAACGACAAGCACCACCACAAAAATAATGGTGGAAAGCGCGTTGATTTCCGGGCTGACCTTACGTCTTGTCATGGCGTAAATGGTAATCGGCAGCGTCTGTGCGCCGGAACCGCTGGTAAAATAGCTGACCACAAAGTCGTCCAGCGAAAACGTAAACGCCATCAAAAAGCCGGAAACCACACCCGGCAGAATCTCCGGCAGCACAACCTTGAAAAAGGAGCGTACCGGGCCGCAGCCGAGATCCTGTGCCGCCTCATATAGGTTGGCATCCATCTGCCGAAGCTTTGGAATCACGTTCATCACCACGTAGGGAACGTCAAAGGTAATATGTGCAATAATCAGGGTCACAAAACCAAATTCCAGGTTCATACGCGCCGCAAAAAACACAAACAGCAGCATCAGCGAAACACCTGTCACGATTTCCGGGTTGGTAATCGGAATATTGGTAACCTCCATCACCATCATCTTAGGCACCTTACGCATTTTATAGATTCCAATTGCTGCCACGGTACCAAGCACGGTCGCGCAGACCGAGGCAATCACCGCAACAATCAATGTGTTTCCGAGCGATGCCATAATCAGCTCATTATGAAACAGTTTTTGATACCAGTCTAAGGTAAAGCCGGTGAACACAGAACGGCTTTTAGAGACGTTAAACGAAAAGATAATCAGCACCAGAATCGGCAGGTACAAAAAGGCGAGCACAAGGCTCAAATAAACTTTTGATAATTTTTTCATTTTTGTCCCCCCCTTACATCAACACGCGGTCGTCGTCCAAATCAAATTGATTCATTAATGTCATGATTAAGAGGATAATCACCATCAAAACCAAGGAAATACCGGCGCCCAGGTTTGGGTTATAGGAATTTCCTAAAAATTGCATCTCAATCAGATCGCCGATTAAAAGGTTAGATCCGCCGCCCAGCATCCGCGAAATAATAAAGGTGCTGATGGCCGGCACAAATACCATCGTGATGCCGGACATGACGCCCGGAAGGCTCAGCGGAAAGATCACGCGAAGCATTGTCTTGACACTGTTGCAGCCCAGATCCTGTGCCGCCTCCAAAACGCTTTTATCGATTTTTACCATGACGGAATAAAGCGGCAGTATCATAAACGGCAGATAGTCATAGACCATGCCGAGCACAACGGCGCCCTGGGTATTCAGCATTTTAAACGGACCGATGCCGACATAACCAAGCAAGGTATTGATGATGCCCTCATTGCCGAGCAGGGTCATCCACGCATAGGTACGAAGCAGAAAATTCATCCACATCGGCAGTACCACGATCATCACCATGGTTCCTTGTACCCTAAGGTCCATGTTGGCAAGCGTAAACGCCAGCGGATAGGCAATCACCAAGCAGATCACTGTCGCAATCGCAGCAAGCCAGATCGAACGCACAAATATATTGCTGTACTGGGCAACCTCCGCAACATATTGCAGCGTAAAGTTCCCGTCGCCGTCCGTAAACGCAAAATAAGCCACCATAATCAGCGGAACAATCACAAACACCGCCATCCACACAAGGTAGGGGGCGGCAAGCATCTTTCTTCTCATCTTCCCACCGATCCTTTCATCTTGTGCATGATATGAATATCATCGGGACCAAACGTGATTCCAACCGTCGCTCCCTCCCGGGCAGCCTTGGTGGACTGAATCAGCCACTGAAAATCATAAGCCTCCACCACCATTTCATAATGAACGCCCTTAAAGGTCACCGAGGTTACCACTCCGGAAATCTGCGCGTCCTCCGGCGCGGCGAGGGTGATATCCTCCGGACGGATCACCACATCCACCGGCGTATTTTCGCCAAAGCCTGCGTCCACACAGACAAATTCCCTGCCGCTGATCTCAACCAGGCGGTCTTTTCGCATAATGCCGGGCAGAATGTTGCTCTCGCCGATAAAGTCCGCAACAAACGCATTCTGCGGCTCGTTATAAATATCGACAGGCGTACCGATTTGCTGAATATTGCCATGGTTCATGACGACGACTGTGTCGCTCATCGTCAAGGCCTCTTCCTGATCGTGCGTAACGTAAATAAAGGTGATCTCCAAACGCTGCTGAATCTTTTTCAGCTCCATCTGCATTTCCTGGCGCAGCTTTAGGTCAAGCGCGCCCAGCGGCTCGTCCAGCAGCAATACCTTCGGCTGATTCACCAGCGCCCTGGCAATCGCCACACGCTGCTGCTGACCGCCGGACAGACGGCTGATATTTCGCTTTTCATAGCCGCGCAGATTCACAAGCTCCAGCATTTCCCCCACACGGCTGCGAATCTCCCGATCCGGCATCTTCTTGACCCTAAGGCCAAAGGCGATGTTCTCATACACATTCAGATGCGGAAACAGTGCATAACGCTGGAATACGGTATTAACATTCCGCTTATACGGCGGAATATGGTTGATCTTTTTCCCTTCAAACGTAACAGTGCCGCTGTCAGGTTCCAGAAAACCACCGATGATCCTAAGCGTTGTGGTTTTTCCACAACCGGACGGTCCAAGCAGCGTGACAAACTCTTTATCCCGGATATCCAGGTTAATGTGGTTTAAAATCTGCTCTCCGTCAAAGGTAACAACGATGTCCTCAAGGCTGACAATATTCTCCAATACAAATACCCCCTTCAAGGTTTTTTATGTTTCGTATTAAAATAACACGATATTTTACACAATATACTATTTTATGTAAAAAGTCAATAGTCAATCTGACCGAAAGATGGCCGTTAAAATTCTGGTTTTGGGAAGCGATTTTTCGCGTTTTCAAAATTTTACAATCCCAAAAAAGAATCCGTCCCTCTCATCTCCCCGTATTGCTTGACTTTTTTACAAAAAAAGGGTAAAATAATGGTTTAGAGATCATTATTGAAATTTGAGCAAAAGAGGTAACGTTATGGATACAAATTATCTGGCAGAGCTGCTGTTTCCCGATATCACCAAAACAACGGAGGATTACGAGACGCGCTATCCCCGCCGCGAGGGGCTCTTAGGGGATGCCAAGGTCACCAGAATCGGACCCAGTCCGACAGGCTTTGTTCATCTCGGCAACTTGTATAACGCACTGATTGGCGAACGGCTGGCACACCAGAGCGGCGGCGTTTTTTATCTTCGGATCGAGGACACCGACGCAAAGCGCGAGGTACCCGGCGCCGTTGAACTGCTGCTCTCCGCCATGGACTATTTCGGCATTTCTTTCGACGAGGGTGCAACCGCAGAAAGCGACCGCGGCGACTATGGCCCTTACCGTCAGCGGCAGCGGAAGGAAGTTTACCAATGCTTTGCCAAAGAACTGGTACGGCGCGGTCTGGCCTATCCCTGTTTTTGCAGTGAGGAACGGCTCACCGAAATGCGAAACATCCAGATTTCTCAAAAAGAAAACTTCGGCTACTACGGCGAGTGGGCGCTCTGCCGCGACCTTTCGATCGAGGAGATTGAAAAACGAATCGCGGCCGGCGAGGAATACGTGCTTCGTTTTCGCTCCGACGGCGACATCAGTCATACGCTGGAATTGTTTGACGGCATCCGCGGCACGCTGAAACTACAGGAAAACTACCAGGACTTTGTCCTGCTGAAATCGGACGGGATTCCGACCTATCACTTTGCGCATGTCATTGACGATCACCTCATGCGTACCACCCACGTGGTACGCGGTGAAGAATGGCTGTCCACCGCGCCGATCCACGCGCAGCTGTTTGACACCTTCGGCTGGAAACGTCCCATCTACTGTCACACGCCTGTGCTGATGAAGATGGACGGCGATACCAAGCGCAAGCTGTCCAAGCGCAAGGATCCGGAGCTCGGCCTTGACTACTACCGCAGAGAGGGTTATGTCCCGGAAGCGGTACGGGAGTATTTAATGACCCTTTTAAACTCCAATTATGAAGAATGGCGCAGCGAGCATCCGGACGCGCCGATGGACGATTTTACGTTTACTCTGGAAAAAATGGGGCATTCCGGCGCCCTGTTTGATATGATGAAGTTTGACAGCGTCAGTCAGGAGACTCTGCTGCGGATTCCGGCGTCCGAAATTTATGAAAAGATGTCACTCTGGCTTAAGGAATACGACCCGGACTTTTACGCACTGTTCACCAAAGACCGCGCGTTTACCGAAAAGATCATCGATGTGGGCAGAACGGGCGCACGGCCGCGTAAGGATTTAACCAACTGGAAGCAGGCGCGTCAGTTCTTATCCTTCTACTTTGACGAGACCTTCACCAAGGAGAGTCCCTATCCGGAAAATGTCACAGAGTCCGACCGCGGTGAAATTTTAAAACGCTATCTTGAAACCTACGACCATGCCGATGATAACGCTGCGTGGTTCCAGAAGATTCGCGATATTGCCGGCGACATGCAATATGCCTTAAAGCCGAAGGACTATAAAAAGAACCCGGAGATGTACAAGGGCAGCATTACCGATGTCAGCAACGTGATTCGGGTCGCCATCGTAGGCAGAACCAATTCGCCCGATCTGTGGGAAATCTGCCATCTGCTTGGCGAGCCTTGCATGAGACGCAGAATCGAATCAGCAATGCAACCGATGCCGAAAGAAAGGAATTAAGATTATGGGAAAAGAAAAGAATCATGACCGCGAGGGATTTCGCAAGGAACGTGAAAATATACTCGATATGCCGCGCCCCGTCTTTCCGAAACGGGCGGTTATCACGGGCGGTATGCCCTACGGAAACAAAAAATTGCACTTCGGCCATGTCGGCGGCGTTTTTGTGCAGGCAGACGTAATGGCGCGATTTTTGCGCGATCGCATCGGTGCGGACAATGTCGTCTTTGTATCCGGCACCGACTGCTACGGTTCGCCCATTGTGGAAAGCTACCGCAGTCTGCACGAGAGCGGCGCGTTTTCCGGCACAATCGAAGATTTTGTGCGCCAAAACCACGAAAGCCAAAAGGAAACGCTTTTGGAATATGAAATCAGTTTAAATCTGTTTGCGGCGTCCGGTCTGGACGATGCCAAGTGTGAGCACGAAGCGGTTACCAAGGAGCTGATGGAGCTGTGGCACCAAAACGGATATCTGGAAAAGCTGGTTACCCGTCAGTTTTATGACGCAAAAGCCGGTCAGTTTTTGAACGGCAGACAGGTGGTCGGCCGCTGCCCGGTAGAAAACTGTACCTCCGATAAAGGCTATGCGGACGAATGTTCCATGGGGCATCAGTACATGCCGGAGGATCTGATCGATCCGAAAAGTACCCTGACCGGCGAAACGCCGGAGATGCGCGATGTCACCAACTGGTATATCGATCTTACCAAGTTTCAGGATCTGATGAACCAATATGTCGATCAAATCGCTACGGACGAGACGGTGCGTCCCCTGGTTGCCAATACCATTCGTGAATTTATGATGCCGCCGATGGTCTATATCAAAAACGAACTGCGTGAGGAATACGACGCCATCTGCGCCCAGTTGCCAAAGCACACCCTAAATACAACCGCAAACAAAACCTCGTTTGCCCTGGAATTTCAGACCCTTGCGCAAAGAGACGCCGCGCGTGAGGTACTCGGCGCACATAACATTCGTTTCCGCGCCGGGAAAACGCTGGTTCCCTTCCGGCTGACCGGGAATATCGAATGGGGCGTTCCCGCGCCGGTCATTGACGGCGAAGAGGGACTGACAATCTGGGTATGGCCGGAGTCTCTGTGGGCGCCGATTTCCTTTACGCGCACCTATTTAAAGCAGTGCGGCAAGGATGAAAATGAATGGAAGAAATTCTGGTGCTCGGAGGATGCTAAGGTCTACCAGTTTATCGGTCAGGACAACATCTATTTTTACGGCATCGCCGAAATGGTGATGTTTATGGCAACGCAAGGAGAGCGCGACTCGCTCACCACCCATCCGAAGGACGGCCAGCTGACGCTGCCGACCCTGGTTGCAAACAACCACATTCTGTTTTTGAATAAAAAAGCAAGCTCCAGCGGCGCAGTCAAGCCGCCGATGGCTGCCGACCTTTTTGCATACTACATGCCGGAACAGCTCAGAGCGCACTTTTTAAGTCTCGGTCTCGGCTTAAAAAGCGTCAGCTTTCAGCCAAAACCGCTCAACCCGGCCGCCGGCGAAAAGGATGCCGACCCAGTATTAAAGGAGGGTAAGCTGCTTTCCAATGTGTTTAACCGCGTGGCGCGCTCCTGTTTCTACACGGCACAAAAATATAACGATGGCAAACTCCCCTACGGCGCCATCAGTGAAGAAGTTTTGACCCAGGCCAAAGAGACCATTTTAAAATATGAGCGGTATATGTACCGCTTTGAGTTCCACTCCGTCATGAGCCTGATGGACACTTATATCCGAAACGCCAATAAATACTGGGCGAAAAACATTGCCGCTGCCGATAAGACAGACGATCAGGCGCTGCGTATGCAGACGCTCTGCGATGTTTTCCATATGGTTCGTGTGGCAACCGTGCTGATGCACCCGATTGCGCCGAAAGGCACCGAGCTGCTGCTCTCCTATCTCAACCTCAGCGATGAATTTTGGGATTGGAACCGCATTTTTGATACGCTCTATGACTTTTGTGGCGAAAAAGAGCATACGCTCAAATTTTTGGAGCCGCGCTTTGACTTTTTCCCGATGCACGAAAGCCAGTTAAACTTCTAAACCAAGGGGCTGCCGTTTGGCAGCCCCTTGGTTTTATACAATGCCGTAAAAGCGTTTTGCGTTTTCCGTTGTAATCCTTGCCATTTCCGTTTCGGAGACCCCTTTAATCTCTGCCATCTTTTTTGCGACACACCCCACATATCCGCTGAAATTCCGCGCGCCGCGGTGCGGCTCCGGCGCCATATACGGGCAGTCCGTCTCAACCATCAGCCGATCCATTGGGACTGCTGCGCAGGCCTCCGCCGCACGCCGCGCGTTTTTAAAGGTCAATACCCCGGTAAATGAAATCATAAATCCCATTTTCACAAATTCCTTTGCAATCTCCGCACTGCCGGAAAAGCAGTGCATGACGCCATGGCTTACCTTTTCTTCTTTTAATATTTTGATGCCGTCCCCCTTAGAGTCCCGGTCATGAACGACAATCGGCAGTTGTAATTCCTTAGCAAGCCGAATCTGCCGCCGAAACCAATATTGTTGCTTTTCTGCGTCATACGGCGCAAAATGATAGTCCAGACCGATTTCGCCAATCGCACGCACTTTATCGTGGGCAATCGCCAAATCCCGCAAGATCTCCATATCCTTTTCAGAAAGCTTCTCTGTCTCGCTCGGATGCACCCCAACGGCCGCATAGATAAAATCATACTTTTCCGCAAGGGCAACAGAGGCCTGTGAGGACGCCGTGTCCGCGCCGATGTTGGTTACGTAATCGATCCCGTATTCCTTTAAACTTCGGATGACCGCATCCCGGTCAGCATCAAATTTTGCATCATCAAAATGCGCATGAGTATCAAATAACATGAATTTTGCTCCCGTCTCTTTCGATTTCGTGTTGATTATACCACAGTTTTGTGATATAATCAACATAGTCAGAAAAAAACTATAATAACGGTTGTACCGATTTAAAGGAGTGAGTCCTATGACCATCATGGAAGAATTGACAAAAAAAGGGCAGCTGGCAAAGTCCGCCTCCTATGTTCTTGCCACCCTGTCTACCAATATCAAAAATCAAGCACTGATGGAAATCGCCGCAGCGCTACGCCTTCATGCCACCTTTTTGCTGGAGGAAAACGAGCGCGACCTGCGCCTCGCCAGGCAAAACGGTATGGCAAAGGGGCTGCTTGACCGGCTGACTTTAACCACACAGCGGATTGATGCCATGGCAGAGGGTATCGAACAGATTGCGGCGCTTCCCGATCCGATTGGCGAGATGCTCCATCGGACCAAACGTCCCAACGGCCTGAGAATCGGTCAGGTTCGTGTTCCGCTGGGCGTCATTGGCATCATCTACGAAGCGCGCCCCAACGTCACTGCCGATGCTGCCGGTCTTTGTATCAAAGCCGGTAACGCTGTTATTCTGCGCGGCGGCAAAGAGGCGCTGCATTCCAACATGGCGATCGTAAAGGTCATGCAAAACGCCGGCTATGCGGCAGGACTGCCGGAGGGGAGCATCAATCTTGTGGAGGACACCACCCGCGAGAGCGCAACTGCACTAATGCAGCTTGATGACTACCTCGATGTCATTATTCCGCGCGGCGGCGCCGGTCTGATTCGCTCTGTGGTTGAAAACGCAACCGTCCCGGCCATCGAAACCGGGACGGGCAACTGCCACGTTTACGTGGACGAGAGTGCCGATCTTACAATGGCAAAGGAGATTGTCATCAACGCCAAGACGCAGCGTCCGTCCGTCTGCAATGCCGAAGAAAAACTGCTGGTTCATCAGTCCGTAGCGGCGGCGTTTCTGCCGGACATGCTCTCCGCACTCGCGGCACATCAGGTTACCATTGTCGGCGATGCGAGGGTTTGCTCACTTTATCCTTCCGCGATTCCGGCTACCGAGGAGGACTGGGGCCGGGAATACCTTGATTTAAAAATCGGCGTGAAAATCGTTGATACTTTAGACGAAGCCATCGAACACATCAACCGTTATAACAGCGGTCACAGCGACGCCATTGTCACCAAAAGCTACGATGCCGCACAGCGGTTTTTGGATCGCGTTGATGCCGCCGCGGTTTATGTGAACGCGTCAACACGCTTTACGGACGGCTTTGAATTTGGGTTCGGCGCCGAGATCGGCATCAGCACCCAGAAGATTCATGCAAGAGGGCCGATGGGGCTGACTGCGCTGACCAGTACCAAATATCAGATTCTGGGCAGCGGCCAAATCCGAAAATAAAAAGGGGCCTCGCGGCCCCTTTTTACGGTTTCTTACAGGTATTTTTCTACGATCTCATGCATCGCCGGCAACTTGCTTTCGATATCGGCAACCAGCTTAAACTGATTTCGCGCACGATCCAGATTATGCTTTTCGCGATGAATCTTAAAATAAACATCGCCGTTTAAATAATCGGTCAAAAACCGTGTTCCGCATTCATAGGTTAAAATCAAAGCGGATTCCGGCAGAAGCTTACGCTCCGTCTCGGTCAGGCAATCGGCCGTCTCCTCTAAAAATCCCTTGGCAAACTGCTCAAACTTCTCTAAATCAAAATAAATCTTGTCAAGATCCGTTTCGTCCTCGGCGCCGCTCGATGCACCAAACCGCAGCGCATCGCCAAAATCATAGAGCACCGATCCCGGCATCACCGTATCTAAATCAATGACGCAAACCCCCTCGCCGGTGATTTTATCAAACAAGACGTTATTGAGCTTGGTGTCATTGTGGGTAACCCGAAGCGGCATTCTTCCGTCTGCCAATGCGTCCACAATCAGGCTTGCGTACGACTCATACTTTTGTGCAAACGCAATTTCCGCGCCCACCTCGCTGAGGCGGCCGGCGGCGTTTTGCTCCGCTGCCTCTTTTAAATGACTGATCCGCTTGGGCGTGTTGTGGAAATCCACAATCGTCTCATAGAGTTGATCCGCCGGAAAATCATCCAGCATCTTTTGAAAATGGCCAAAGGCTTTTCCTGCATGGTAAAGCTGAATCGGGTTTTCTACTAAATCGTAGCTTACCGAATCCTCGATAAAACGGTACATTCTAAAATAATTGCCGTCCTCCGACTTATAAAAAATGTTACCGTCCTTGGTCGGAACAACCGTCAGCGTCTCACGCTCCGGATTGCCGCCGACGGCAATAATCTTTTTGCGGACATGCTCGGTCACGTGATAAATATTTTCCATGACCTGTTCCGGGCTTTTAAACACGTTGTGGTTGATCCGCTGCAGAATGTACCGCGGCGCCATACCGCACAAATATGTGTCATTGATATGACCGTTGCCATACAACTCCACACTGCTGTCAATCTTAAACTTTCCCATGATTTCCTTTAAATCCATCTTCTCTATCTCCCTTTCCGCGGTTTTAAAACCGATATAATCCTTGCTCTTCCATCTTTCTCATGGCTTCCTGTACAGCGGGAAGATCCTGCTGATAGGTCACGCCATACCATTTTGCATCGGTCTCCAGCACGCGCACCGGCATATTTTTCTCATGGATTCGCTGATTTACCACGCTGGGAAGAAAGAACTCGGTCTTGGGTTCGCTGAGATGCTGATCCAAAAACGCGGTAAAATTCTCTTCCAGATAGGGGAAAATCCCGGTATCTAAGCCCCACATGTTCATCGAAACAATGGTATTATCGTCCATGCCGCTGTCTCTGCCGATATCGGTCATCTCCTGAATGCCGGCTAAGTATCCGTCCTTTACGGTACACACCCCGCGGGAGACCGTACCGTTATCCGAAAGCGTATTTCCCAGGCGATATCCTGCCATGCACATGCCGTCATGCTTTGTCAGATAATCATACATCGTCCGATAGATACCCTGACCGTAATAATCGTCCGCATTGATTACCAAAAACGGATGTTCCACCGCGTCTTTTGCGCACAGGATCGCATGTCCGGTGCCCCACGGCTTTTCTCTGGTATCGGGCAGCTGATAGCCCTTGGGCAGCGCATCCTTCTCCTGGTACACATACGCTACATCGATCATCTTCTCGATGCGTTTTCCGCATGCCGCGCGAAAATCCTTTTCGATATCCTTGCGTATGATGATAACTGCCTTTTCAAAGCCTGCCTTCTTTGCATCGTATACGGAAAAATCAATTATCATCTCTCCGTTTGTTCCAACCGGAGCCGCCTGTTTTAATCCGCCGAAACGGCTTCCCATTCCGGCTGCCATAATGACTAAATCTGCACTCATTTCTCCTCTTCCTCTCTCGGTGATTTTTCATCTACAACATGCATCAGCCATTTTCCCTCGGTAAAATCGGGGATATCAACGACTGCGCCGCCGCGCGCCACGGACTGTTCCGACAAAGCCGAAACCGCCATCCAGCATGCGGCATCATATACATCGACCGGCATCGGCTCACCCTTACGCAGGGCTTTAAAAAAGAGTTTAAACTCCAGCCAGTCCATGCCGTCATGGGTTCCCTTTACGCCCTCTTTGATATACTGTTTCCAGATCGGATGATCATACCTTTCGGTATACTTTTCGGCGTTGCCAAAGCATTTTTCACGCCAGTCGTAGTCATGGGCACGATCGTCCTTAGTATCCATAAAAACAGAGTCGGTTGCCTCCTCATACATTGCCGCCGTACCGCGTACCGTAAAACCACGGCTGTAAAACCGCGGCAGCGTAGTGTCCAGCGTCAGGGTAATGGTCTCGCCGTTTGCGCACTTGATGACGGTCGTAACAATATCGCCCTGTGCAAATTTTGCATGACTTAAATCGGCATCGCCGCTTTCGTTCTTCTTTATATAGGTATGCAGCCCTGCCGCTTTTGACGCCGTCGAGGACAGCGTCAGCATCCGGTTGCCATGGTTGATATTTAGAACCTTGGCAATCGGCCCCAATTCATGCGTCGGGTAATTCTCACAGTTTCTTTGCAGATAATTTCTGAAACGGTAGTGACGATTTTTGATGCCATCGGAAATCTCCTCCCGAAGGTCATGGTGATAGCCGCCGGAGCAATGCACAATCTCTCCGAATACGCCCTGCTCTACCATGTTTTTAACCATCAACTCCCGCCGTCCAAAGCAGCAGTTTTCCAAAAACATAAAGGGCGTTTTCGTTTCTTCGTAGGTTTTTACCAGTTCATAGCACTGCATCAACGCGTATACGCCGCCGACCTCCATCGCCACTGCGATATTTTTCTTCATTGCCGCAACCGCAATCGGAATATGACTTTCCCAAGCGGTCGCAATTACGATCGCATTGACGTCAGCCGACGCAATCAGCTCCTTATAATCCTGAAACACCGCCGGCCGCTCCTGTCCGGCCGCCTCGACGGCGTCAGCCCCGGCCTCTGCCCGGTCATCATAGATATCGCAAACCGCAGTTACCTGCTCTTTTTGGGCAAGCACAACATCCTTTAAAAGACTCATGCCGCGGTTACCAAGTCCGATCCATCCAACCCTTATCTTATCCATTGTAACACCCCTTTACATATTTGTCA
This sequence comes from uncultured Clostridia bacterium, assembly GCA_934454115.1. GTDB lineage: Bacteria > Bacillota > Clostridia > Monoglobales > Monoglobaceae > Ructibacterium. The sequence goes on along the minus strand of CAKSFQ010000022.1, from coordinate 24,605 downwards.
ATTTATGTTACCATTGTACCATATTAAAAATACATATCAATGGAATTTTCGACCATAAATATGTAATTTTCGGCACAAGCGAGGTGTTTTTATGATTTATTCTGCATATCCGCTTCATCAGCCCCTGGTCATTCGGGAAATGTACAGTTTATTTGTCCAGGATTACGAAAAAGACTATGTCTTTCCCGGCGAATCGCATAATTTTTGGGAGGGCATCTATCTTTTAAAGGGAAAAATCTGTGCATCGGGCGATCAGCACGTCTATACTCTGACCCAGGGTGACATCCTTTTTCATGCGCCTCTCGAATTTCACCAATTTTACATTGATGACCCAAACGGTGCAAAGCTCTTTATTTTTTCCTTCTCTGCTGACGGAATGCCGCTGGAATTTTTAAAACAAAAAGTATTCCGGCTTGGCGATGCCCAAAAGGGCATCATCCATCACTGGCTCCGCTATGTTTCGGAAAAGGCCGAGCGCTTTACAGAGCGCCGCGGCATTACCGATGGGTTGGAGGCCATCCGTACGCACGGTTCTTACGGGCAGATGCTGTCCTGTTACCTTGCGCAGCTGATTCTGACCCTCGGTGATGACGGCGTGATTGCCGCCGCGACACAAACGCCGGAGACGGCCATCTTCAGCAAAGCCGTTGTCTACATGAATCAGCAAGTCTGCCGCAACCCGTCCGTTTCTGCCATTGCGGCACATTGTAACATCAGCGAAACCGGGCTTAAACGTATTTTTGCCAAATATGCCGGCATCGGCATCCACAAATATTTTATGCATCTCAAATTCAAAGCGGCAGCAGCCCTGCTCAAAGAGGGAATGGCCGTGACCGAAACCGCAGAAAGACTCGGTTTTTCCGATCAGGGCTATTTTTCAAAGGCATTCAAGCGGGAGCTTGGCGTCTCTCCGTCCTCTTTGAAAGGACAAAGGGATCCCGCCAAGTAATGTGCAGCCCACCATCCATGCTAACGATTCCACGGGCTTTTTTGGTACTGCTTTTCCTTCTTTTTGGCGTACACGAGTTTGCCAACCAGCGTATCTAAAATCCGGAATTTTGTCAGTCCCACCAGATAGCCTGCTATAAGCAGAACCGGCTGCACAAAAATCGCTAGGATATAGGTCGCCATTCTTCCGTTTCCCAAAAAGGCCTCAAACGGGAAGAACCACAGCTTATAAATCATATCGGTGGTACCCTGAAAACGGGTTCCGGTTAAGAAAAACTCCGTCTGACCGTTTACAAAAGGCAAATTGATGGGCCAGATATCGGGAAAGACAACGCGGAGCAGCAAGAGCAGAACCGGGATAATACAACCGAGCAGACCGACCTGAACCGGGAATTTTTTATCCGGATAAAAACCGGGGATTTTTCTCGCGTCCAGCTTTCCGTAGTTCCAGCCGATGGAATAGACCGCACATCCGTAAATCAGCGCCGTCAGAGCGCTGTACACGTACGGCGCCTTTTCCACCAGCGTCCAGCACGGAACAATCAAAAAGACCGAAAGAAATATAAATAAAAGGTGATATAAAAATAACTTTATGAACGCCTTGGAAAGCTTCATATCAATTCCCCTTTCCTGCCTTTTGGACCAGGCAGAATATTTAATGACAAGCCGAAAAAAACCGAAATTTTGCCTTTTCAGGCGGGCTTAGATTGCTCCTTTTCGGCCAAGTAAAGAAAGCAGCCCGCCTTTGCGGACTGCTTTTGGAGCGGAAGACGAGATTCGAACTCGCGACGTTCACCTTGGCAAGGTGACGCTCTACCACTGAGCCACTCCCGCGCAACAATGACATGATAACATATTATAAGCCGTTTGTCAAGCCTTTTTGCAACATTTTCTAATCATTGGCGATTTTGCGGGGGTGTAAAAAATATACCCCCGCATTTTATATTTCTAGTGTTCGTGATGGTCGCAGCCGCAATCGCAGTCGCAGTCGCTCAGATCAAGCTCAATGACTTCGCCGCAGTCGGGGCATTTAAACACGCCATCCGCGATATCGTCCAGATCGTCGCCGGTGAGATCGATTTCAGCACCGCAATGATCGCAAACCAAAGTATACATATCATCATCTTCGTCATCATCGCAGCTACCAAAGGTCTCGTCACCGATCATCTCGATAACATCCTCCATCTCGTCGATCTTGTCTGCGATAAAGCCCTGCTCGCTGTCTAACATTTCCAGCTCCTCGGACATATCGCCCAAAAGATTTAAAATGCCGTCAAGCAACTGACCCTCTGTCGTGGTCTTGTCCAGTTTTAATCCATCTGCAAGCCCCTTTAAATAGGCTGCGCGGTTTGAAATCTCTGACATGATTTACACCTCGTTTTCTAATAAATTTTATACTCTCTCCATGTATTCACCGGTACGGGTGTCAATGCGGATGGTATCTCCCTCATTGACAAACATCGGAACCGTGATCACTGCGCCGGATTCTACCGTAGCGGGTTTTGTTACGTTGGTTGCCGTGTTACCTTTCACACCGGGTTCGGTCTCGGTAACTTTCATCTCAACAAAAGTCGGCGGTTCTACCGCAAACACATTGCCTTTATAGGAAAGGATTTTTACGGTCATGTTTTCCATGACAAACTTTAATGCGTCACCCAGCTGATCCTGGCTAAGCGGAATCTGATCGTAGGTTTCCTGATCCATAAAATAATACAGACCGCTGTCCTCGTACAGATATTCCATATCCTTTCTTTCAATACGGGCCGGCTCTACCTTTTCCGTTGGGTTAAAGGTTCGCTCTACGACTGCGCCCGTCATTACATTTTTCATCTTGGTTCTTACAAAGGCAGCGCCCTTGCCCGGTTTTACGTGCTGAAACTCTACGACCTGGTACACATTGCCGTCGTATTCAAACGTAAGACCGTTTCTAAAATCACCTGCACTTATCATTGGTGCAACCTCCTTCAATAGTACTTGTTTTTATTGTATACTAAACTTTGAAAAAAAGCAAGTATTTTTTCAAAAAATGCTGAATGCCAGCATCCTACAGTTCCAGCAGATCCTTGGAAAGATGCGTCAGATTTTCGATTCCGTCCTCCCTGACACACACCATATCTTCAATCCGAACGCCGCCAAAATCCGGAATATAAATGCCCGGTTCGCAGGTTACAATCATTCCCTCTGCAAGGCGCACCTCGCTGCCCGGCGAAAGATTGGGCATCTCGTGAATCAAAAGTCCCACGCCGTGACCTAAACTATGCCCAAAGTACGCGCCGTACCCGGCAGCCGCAATCACGTCCCGTGCCGCCTTGTCCGCCTCCGCACCCAATATGCCGGCGCGGATCGCATCGAGCCCGGTCTGCTGTGCCCGTTTTACCGTATCATAAATCTTTTTTTGTTCTTCGGACGCTTTGCCGACAACGACCGTGCGCGTCATATCGGAGCAATAGCCGCCTACCCGGCAGCCAAAATCCATCGTGACAAAGTCGCCGTTTGCAATCTTTTTTGTATCCGGTTTTCCGTGCGGCATACTCGACTTGACGCCGGATACCACAATTGTCTCAAAGGACGTGCCGTCCGCGCCGAGCTTTCGCATCTGATACTCCAGCTCCGCGGCAATCTCACACTCTCTCACGTCCGGCTTTATCATGGGCAAAACGCGAAGATACGCGTCAACGCCGATCTGCTCCGCACGGCGCAGGATCGCAAGTTCTTCCTCATTTTTTACCATGCGGATCTCCGTAAGCGCCGCCTGGCAGTCAACCCACTCGACCGACTGCCAGGCAGAACAAAGCGCGGTATAGACGTCCACCGTCATCACGTTTCCCTCAAAACCCAAGGTGTGCACACTAAGCGCGCGCAGCTTTTCCTCTATCTGTGCATTTCGGGTTTTCATCTGATATTCGATCACCCAAACGTCTCTTGCGTCCCGTTTTGCCTCCACGGTATATCTGGAATCTACAAAAAGATATCCGCCTGTCTTTCCCAAAAGCGCGATTCCTTCGCCGCCCCGAAACCCCGTAAAATAGTGCAGGTTTTCCGCGCCGGTCAGCAAAACCGCGTCAACGGACTGAAATATCGGTTCCAATCGTTCAAACATGTCGCTCCTCCATCCTTTCTTGATACAGATTCTGTATGGTTACGGCATCCTCCGTCTGGGTGCCGGCGGATTCGCAAATGATGCGCGGTGTCAGGCCGCGTTCGGCAAGCAAGGCGGCCAGCGGCGCAAACTCCGGCTCGTATTCTGTCTCCGCATAGGTGTGGTGTTTCTTCTCTCCGGCGTTGGTATACTCGATGCGGCTGTAATGCGCATGAAAGCAGTGCGCCTGATAGGGCGAAAGTTTTTGTTCCAGCTGATCGAGCAGCCGCGCAAAATCCTCTTTATGCTTCAGTCCGCCCAGAGTCTGCGCATTGACATGCCCAAAGTCAATGGTCGGCAGCAATCGGTCGCTCATACTGCACAGCTTGATAATCTCGTCGATATTGCCAAGTTGTTTCACCTTTCCCATGGTTTCCGGGCAGATCAAAATATCGCCGTATCCGGCATTCTCTGCCGCGTCAAGCGCACGGTAAAGCGTGTCCTTCGCGAGTTCCAGCGCCTCACGGCGCGTAATGCTGCCGCAGGAGCCGGCGTGTACCACGATGCGCTCCGCGCCCATCTTCTGCGCCGCGTGCAGCGTGCTTAAAATGTATAAAATGCTGCGATCCCTCTTTTCCTTTTCGGTGGAGGAAAGGCTGATATAGTACGGCGCATGAATCGAAAGCAAGACCTTCTCTTTTGCCGCACGCTCCCCAAGGATTTCGGCAGCATCGTCCGAGATGCGCACGCCGTGGCCGCACTGATATTCATAACAGTCAAGCCCGTGATCGCGCACCCACTTTGGCGCCTCCAGCCCGGATTTGTGTCCGGCCGCAAAAAAGCTTTCCGCATTGCCGGCCGGTCCGAAAAGCGCTCTGTTTTCCTGATTGCACATGGTATCTCCCCCGTTTCTGTCAAAAGAAAAAGGCGGGGTTTGCCCCGCCCATATATTATCTGTATTTTCGCTTTCTTGCCGCTTCGGATTTCTTTTTCCGCTTTACACTGGGCTTTTCATAATGCTCTCTCTTTCTGACTTCCGATAGAACACCTGCTTTCGCACAAGAACGCTTAAAGCGACGGAGCGCACTGTCCAGCGACTCATTATCTTTGACTCTGATTTCTGCCATGGTTACTACCCTCCCTCCAAGTATGGTCAACACTAAGATGTCAAGGTAAAAATTTCTACTCTCCCAATTATACAGACAAATTCTGTTTCTGTCAAGCAATATTTTTATTTTTTTTGCATTTTTCAAAAGTTATTTTTTGGATGAAATCATATCCCGCAGTTTGGCGATGGCGTCCGCAATTCCGCCCACCTGATCGATCAGACCACATTCGACCGCCTCCTCGCCGAACAAAATGGTACCGACGTCGTTGGCAATCTTTTTGGTTTCCATCATGAGTGCGGAAAAACGTTCCCGCTCAATTTTGGAATTGCGCACCACAAAATCGGTCAGGCGCTCCTGTATTTTATGAAAATAATGGAACATCTGCGGCACGCCGATCACCATGCCGTTCATGCGAATCGGGTGTATGGTCATGGTTGCGGACGGAACAATAAAGGAATGCTTTGCCGAGACGGCAAGCGGAACGCCGATACTGTGGCCGCCGCCCAAAACCACCGAGACGGTCGGCTTGCTCATGCCGGAAATCATCTCGGCAATGGCAAGTCCTGCCTCCACATCGCCGCCCATGGTGTTCAGCAACAGCAAAAGCCCATCGATCCGGTCGTCCTCCTCGATCCGCACCAGTTCCGGGATCATATGCTCATACTTCGTAGTCTTGCTCTGCGGCGGCAAAATGGTATGACCCTCGATTTCGCCGATGATACTCATGCAAAACAGCCCGGATCGCCCGCTTTTGACCTCGACCGCCGACATGTCCCTGATCTCTTCTTTTTGCTCCGTTTCCTGATTCTTCTTTTCTTTTGTTTCCCTTCCGTTTTCTTCCTGATGCATTGCTTTTCTCCTTTTCGGCTAGGCACATAGGAGCCTAATGTTTTACTATATCGTTACTATATGCAAAAATCGCTTTACTAATCCAAAAAATTATGGTATGATAAACGTATCATTTTTTCAGAAAGAGGACGTGATTTTCATGCCAATTAAGGTGCAGAACGCACTGCCTGCCATCGAGACATTAAACCGCGAAAATATCTTTGTCATCACCGAAACGCGCGCAATCACACAGGATATCAGGCCGCTTCGGATTTTGATCCTCAATCTGATGCCGACCAAAATCGAAACCGAGACCCAGCTGCTTCGGATGCTGGGTAATACGCCGCTGCAGATCGACGTTCACTTTATGCACACTCTGTCCCATGTCGCAAAAAATACCTCAAAAAGTCATCTGGAGACCTTTTATGGCTCGTTTGACGATTATAAAGACCAAAAATTTGACGGCATGATCATTACCGGCGCCCCGGTGGAGTCCATGGCGTTTGAGGAGGTTGACTATTGGGATGAGCTTTGCCGGATTATGGAGTGGTCGAAGGGCCATGTCACCTCCACGCTGCACATCTGCTGGGGTGCACAGGCCGCACTGTACTATCATTATGGGATTCCCAAATACGCTCTCCCCGAAAAAAAGTTCGGCGTCTTTGCCCACTTCATCCCGGAGGAAAAGAAGCATAAAATCCTGCTGCGCGGCTTTGACGATGTTTTTTATGCGCCGCATTCCAGACACACCGAGTTCCGTGAGGCGGATATTTTAAAGGCGCCGGAGCTTGAAATCCTCGCCAAATCGGAGGACGCCGGCGTTTCGATTGTCACCGCCAAAAGTGAGCGGCAGTTCTTTATCAGCGGCCACTTTGAATATGACACCGAGACCCTGGCCAAGGAATATTTCAGAGACAAAGACCGCGGCTTGTCCGTCCCGGTACCCAAAAACTATTTTCCATCGGACGATCCGAAAAATCCGCCCCAAAACCTCTGGCGCGCCCATGCGAATCTTTTATATTCCAACTGGCTGAACTATTTTGTCTATCAGACAACGCCATATAACATTGATGACATTGACGCATAAAACCGTGCATAAGATAACAACTAAGACAACATAAGGAGTGAGAAATTTGTTTTTGATTGAAATTTTAAAAACGATTGTATTGGGCATCGTACAGGGGATTACCGAGTGGCTGCCGATTTCTAGCACAGGGCACATGATTTTAGTGGATCAGTTCATGCCGCTGCATCAGAGCAGTGATTTTATCAACCTCTTTTTGGTGGTTATTCAGTTTGGCTCTATTTTAGCAGTTGTCACCCTGTATTTTCACAAACTGAATCCGTTTTCGCCCAAAAAAACCGATATGCAACGCAAGGAAACCTGGATCATGTGGCTGAAGGTTCTGGTGGCCTGTATTCCGGCCGCGGTGATTGGTCTGCTTTTTGACGATCTCATCAATCAATACACTTACAACGCTTATGTTGTGTCCGCCGCCTTGATTCTATATGGCGTTTTGTTTATCGTGATTGAAAACCGGCATAAAAAGCCGTCCATCGAATCGATTGACGCGATGAGTTATAAAACCGCGCTGCTGGTCGGCGCCTTTCAGGTGCTCTCACTGATCCCCGGAACCTCGCGCTCCGGCTCCACCATTTTAGGTGCGGTGATTCTGGGCACCTCACGGTTTGTTGCCGCAGAGTTCTCCTTCTTTCTCGCCATTCCGGTCATGTTTGGCGCAAGCCTTTTAAAAATCGTAAAATTTTTTATGGAAAACAACGCGGGCTTTACCGGAGAACAGATCGCGCTGCTGTTTTGCGGCATGGTGGTTGCCTACCTGGTTTCCATCGCGGCAATCAAATTCTTAATGGGCTATATCCGCAACCATGACTTTAAGGCCTTTGGCTATTATCGTATCATTGTGGGTATTTTAGTCATTTTATACTTTGTCATTTCCGGCGCAGCCGTGGTAGTACACTAATCGATTAAAAAAACGGCGCCGCTCCGAAACATCGGGGCGGCGCCGTTTTTTCTGATTCATTTTAATGTAAGGACGCGCAAAAGCGTCCTGTCCTGTCTCATTTACGCTTTGCCGTTTGCACCAAACAGACGGATCTTTTCGATTACCTTTGCCTTTACATTCTCCCGTGCCGGGCCAATGTACTTTCTCAGGTCAAACAGTTCCGGCTGCTCTGCAAAGATTTCACGAATCTTATCGGTGTATGCGCAGCGCAGTTCGGTATCGATGTTGATCTTGTTGATACCTAAGGATACTGCCTTTTTAATGCTCTCATCATCTACGCCGGATGCCCCGTGCAATACGATCGGCATATTCAAATCCTTTTTGATGGTATCCAAACGGTCAAAATCCAGCTTCGGAATGCCCTTATACTTACCGTGTGCCGTACCGATTGCAATTGCCAAAGAATCCACGCCGGTCTCGTCCACAAATCTTCTTGCCTCTGCCGGATCGGTGTACATTGCGTCCTTTTCGTCTACGCTGATGTTATCTTCCACACCGCCCAGACGGCCAAGCTCTGCCTCGACCGAAACGCCGCAAGCGTGTGCAACATCGATCACGCGGCGGGTTACTTCAATATTGCCCTCCAGCGGCAGGTGCGATCCGTCGATCATGACCGAGGACCAGCCGTTGCGTACACACTTTACAGCCGTTTCAAAGCTGCCGCCGTGATCTAAGTGGAAAGCCACCGGCACGCTAACGCTCTCTGCTGCGTAACGAACTAATTTTGAAAGATATTCAATCCCCGCATAGGACAGAGCACCCTCGGTGGTCTGTACAAACACCGGCGCTTTTTCTTCCTCTGCGGCTGCAACAACGGCCTGGAGCATTTCCATGTTTACGACATTAAATGCGCCGACTGCATAACCGTTTTTGTGTGCATGATCCAAAATTTCTTTTCCTGTTACTAACATTTTGCATTACCTCCATAGTATATATAAATTTCATTTTTTGCATTTATCCATCCATGAAACATCATGGCTGCATCTGAAGATTTTTAACATGAATGTGTACCCAGCGTACCGTAATTGCCGTATATTCTTCAATCTTTTGCTTGACGCGTTCCGCGATCTGCTCGCCTTGCTGAGACACGCGGCACGGAAAATACATTGAAACCTCAATATCCAGCATCAGTCTGCCGCCGGGTGTCATGGCGTTTTTAATCTTCAGAATTTTATGCACCTTGGGAAACCGCATCATTTCATAGGTGCAGATATCAGCAATGGCCTTGGGCGAAATTTTATATTCCCCAAGATAGCTGTATGCCGGGCGCATCACGGTTTTTTCTTCCACAATTGTCTGATCCTTCTTTTTAAACAGTTGGTTCATCGGGTCGATAAAGTAGCCGGAAAACTGACGCTTTAGCTCAAAAGTCGGCACCGGAATCACATGCTTTCCCTGCTTGCTTCGCATCTCTTCTGCGAGGTGGCGCTCCTCCTGGGTGGTGACCTCCTCAATGGGAATCATCCTGCTGATTTCGCCAACCTCCAGCGCACTTGCGATTTTACGCACCATCTTTTCACTGGTGCCGATGATCAAAAGGGATTCCACATGGTGGCTGCGGATTGCATCGCGCACCTCACGCACATGCTCCGGATCCTGAAACACGGCACGGCGTACAGACGCCACCTTAGTCGGCTCCCGCTTGGCAGAACGCCCTGCAATGATGCGATTGTCGGAAATCAGCAATCCGTCATCAATGATATAATCAATCTGATTTTCCTTTGCAACCCACATACTGTGGTGGCTCTTTCCGGTCCCGGATTTTCCCACCAGCGCATATACCCTCATGATTTATCCCTCACTGTTTTTCTGGTCATTTTCCAGCAATTTATAGGAAAGCCGCATCAAACTATCGCTCAAATGGACATTTTCCACCGCAATATTTTCTCCGGCCGCCGAAAGCTCGGTATAGGAAAAGTTTAAAAACGCACGGATTCCGCAATCAATCAACTCCTGCGCAACATTGTGCATCGCCTGTTTGGGAACCGCCAAAATTGCCATCGCCGGATGATGCTCCTCAATAAATGCGCGGATATTGGCATAATCCATAATGGTGTGCTTCGTCAGCGTGGTGCCGATTTTTTTCGGATCGATATCAAAGATACCAACCAGCCGAAACCCTCTTGACTCAAACTTTGTATTGATTGCAAAGGTGCGCCCCATGTTCCCCGCACCGACCAAAACCGCGGTATAGCCGCGATCCAGCCCTAAAATCTTTGCTATCTCGCTTTGCAAAAGCTTTACATTGTAACCGTAGCCCTGCTGACCGAAACCGCCGAAACAATTTAAATCCTGCCGGATCTGCGATGCTGTCACGTGCATCTTTTCACTTAATTCCTTTGATGAAATCCTCTCCACGCCGGCGGCCAGCAAGTCCGTTAAATAGCGGTAGTACCGCGGCAGTCGGTTCACCACCGACGCAGAAACTTTTTTTTCCATGTTACCTGTTCGCTCCAATCCCCAAAAATCCCTGTTAAAATTATAACACAAGCCAATACGTTTGTACAGGGATTTTTTAAAAAAATTTTACGATTTCCCGGCTGTAGCCGAAAAATCCTGCATTTTTTACCAGACCGGATCTATCTTTTTACAAGAGCACGGGCAGCCTGCAGATTGGCGCACTCCCCGGCCGCAATCATCTGCGAAATCAAATTTCCGGTCGCCGTTGCCTCCACCGGTCCTGCCGTCACTTCTTTGTTGCAATACTGCGCCGTCAGTGTATTTAAATAGGTATCCCGGCAGCCGCCGCCGATAATATGAATCGCCCGAATCTCCTTGCCGGTAATCTTTTCGATCTCCTGCACCGCGTCGCGGTAAGACATGGCAAGCGAATGATAAACCGTATTGAGCGCCGCATCCAGCGGCATGTCCGGTTTCTTCACATACTCCTGAATCGCCCGAATCATATTTTCCGGCGCCACAAACGCCGGAGCGTTGACGTCAATTTTCTCATGCTCCGGGCAAGCCATGGCAAGCTTCATCATCTCGTCATAGGTTTTTGATTTGTCAATATTTTTACGGATGTTTTGAAAAAGCCACATCCCCATATAGTTTTTCAAAAAACGGAACCGATACTCTATACCGCCCTCGTTGGCAAAATTGGCATCTGCAGCCAACCGCGTTAAAATTGGCGTTTCCGTTTCCATACCGATCAGGCTCCAGGTTCCGGAGGAGATGTAAAGGTCGTTTTCACCCATGTTACAAGCCGCAACGGCGCTGGCCGTATCGTGGCTGGGGCAAAAGACAACCTCTGCGTCAAAGCCTGCAAATTCCTTCATGGCATCGGTAAAATGTCCAATCGAATCGCCCGGCGTTTTCAACGGTAGAAACAACCGCTCCGGGTAGCCGAGACGCCTGATCAATTCCATATCCCAATCCTTGGTCTGCACATTCACCAGAGCCCCCGTCGTTGCATCCGTGTATTCATTGGAAGCCACGCCCGTCAGACAGTAGGACAGGTAAGCCGGCATCATCATAAAGTAGTGTGCCTTCTCAAGTTTTCCGCTTTTTTGATCACAGTACAACTGGTAAATGGTGTTAAAATTCTGTTTTTGAATGCCGGTACGCTGATATAGTTCCTCTGCCGAAACGATTTCTTCCACTGCCGCTACCGCAGATGCGGTACGGCCATCCCGATAAGCAATACACGGCATCAGCACCTCCTTGTTTTTATCCAAAAGAACATAATCCACACCCCAGGTATCGATGGCTATCGTTTTGGGATATTTTTTAATTTCGTGACACTTTCGGATTCCGTTTTTTACTTCCGCTACCAGATGGTCAATATCCCAAACCAAAACCCCGTCCTTTTTTTCGATATAATTTTCAAAACGGTAAATTTCTTCATAACATATCGTTTCATTCTCAATCCAGCCCAGCATGTGACGACCGCTGGACGCACCAATGTCAATTGCCAAATAATAATTCATCTTTATTACCTTCCTTTATCCTGTGATATCATTTACGGCACTACCACCAATCATACCATATGGATCCAAACTTGGCAATCATTTTTCATGATATTCTTGTCTTATTTTGCAAAGCGTAAATAAAAAATCAAAAAAATACGAAAAAACACTTGACAAACCAAGGAACAGCGAGTATACTGTATAGGTCGGCGATGATGCTGACAGCCACTCTCGTGGCCTAACATGCGAGCATGCTGGAATCGGCAGACAGGCACGTTTGAGGGGCGTGTGCTTATGGCGTGTGGGTTCAAGTCCCACTGCTCGCACCATTGATATTGCCTGATTGTGTAAGGGTAGCACAAATGACTCTGACTCATTTTGTTCGGGTTCGAATCCTGATCAGGCAGCCAAAACGGAATGGACTTCGCTCCATTCCGTTTTTTTTGCATAAAAAGCCGGCAGTTTGGAGTTTGCTCGCACTTGTTACGTGTTATATACAAAGTCCTGCAAATAGGATGCACAGCTGCGCTGTGCCAGGAGGATTTGAAAAAATGAGCCCAAGTTATCTGACGAAAGCCTTTTATAAGACCGTATCGCAGCATTTTCCGGAAAGGTCCGCAGTGCTGCACGCTGCATTTCCGCACGGCTCAATGCCCTGCGCCGCGAAAACGCCGATTCTCAAAAGAAAAGCTGCGTCATCCGGAAGGGCAGTTTCTGTCGGGTATTGCAATTTATGTGCCGCTGCAAACGGTGATATTACTTATAACGGTCTTCACTCAAAACTTTATTGGCACAGATTACTTATTTCTTTCACCGCGCCGCTGCAGCCAGTCACGCAGCAGTTTTTTGTATTCCTCTGCCTGCCGTACGGCAGCCGCCCGTTTTAAATTCGGATACGCTTTAAAAATACGCTTTCTACCCGGCTCTGTCCTTGAGAGCAGTGCATATAAATCCAGCAACAATTCCGACTTGTTCTGTAAATACTGATCTCGCTTTTCTGCACGAAAATCCTCCACACCAACCTTGAGCTCTTCTCCCTTTTCCATGGTCTGCAGCACCTTGCCGGAAATTCCGCTTCCCACATCGTCGGAAAACTCCCTCAGCTTTCCGCTGACCATCTCTACCATCTTCATTGCCTTGCGGAACCGTCTCAGATTCTCAACTGTCGATGCAAAGTCAATCAGCAAAATATCAAAAAAGACAAACAACAGGGGTAATCCAAGCCATCGCGGCATCCACGCAACAACTGCCGCAACCGCCGGATGCACCAGCCGTACAACCACAACGCAGGCCGCCCCCCATAGCAGCGAAAACGAAAGACAAATGTAGCCTCTGAGGTTAAGCGGCTGGCTGGAATAATCCCACCAATGCTCGTGATACAGCTTATCTAAGACATAACCGGTCAAAAACTCTAACACGGAGGTCAGAATCACCGCGCCGATAAACAGAATCGGCAGCCGATCCTGGATCGGTGTCAGGCAAAACACCACAATACAAACACCAAAGCCGTAGATCGGACATACCGGCCCGTTTAAAAAACCGCGGTTTACAAACTTTTTAAGTTTCACCGCCGCATAGGCCACCTCAGCGCACCAGCCAAGACACGCATAAATCAGCAGATACCAAAGATAAAAATAAAGCTGTTCCATCCAAATCTCTCCATTCCCCGGGCGATTCCTTTTTCTATTATACAAAAAGATCAAAAAAGTGTCAAGAATCGTTGCTTTCCTCTGTCTGTATCCGTGCGGCTTTTTAAAAAATTGCCGTCAAATCGGAATAAAGGAAACAAGCACACAATATATTTGTATAAACGAAGCACCATTCTAAGGAGGATGAATATGGATAGCTACAATAATATCTACCGGGATATCGCCAACCGGACCCAGGGCGATATTTACATTGGGGTCGTGGGGCCGGTTCGCACCGGGAAATCCACCTTTATCAAAAAGTTTATGGATATGGTGGTCATTCCGAGAATGGATAACGACTTCAAACGGAGCCGCGCCATGGATGAGCTTCCGCAAAGCGCCGCCGGAAGAACCATCATGACCACGGAACCAAAGTTTATTCCGAACGAAGCGGTCGAAATTTCGATCGGGGACTCCTCACAGTTTAAAGTAAGAATGATTGACTGCGTCGGCTATATCGTTGACGGTGCCAGAGGTTATATTGAGGACGAGATGCCGAGGATGGTCATGAGCCCGTGGTATGACGAGCCGATTCCCTTTGCCGAGGCAGCCGAGACCGGTACGCGCAAGGTCATTGCCGAGCATTCCACGGTCGGCATCGTGATTACCACGGATGGCAGCATCACCGATATTCCACGCAGTGATTATATTGATGCCGAAGAACGGGTCATTCGGGAGCTTACCGAGCTGAACAAGCCATTTGTCGTAGTGATAAACTGCGTTGATCCCAATGCGCCGCAAACGCAGGAATATTGCATGACGCTGCACAAAAAGTTCGGTGTCTGCGTCACCGCCCTTAATTGTATGGAAATGACGGAGCAGGATATCAACCGTCTGATGCAGCAAATCCTTTACGAATTCCCGTTGGTTGAGGTAGGCATCCAAATTCCGCAATGGGTTCTTTCTCTGGAGGACAGCAACCCCCTAAAGGCCGGCATCGGGGACACTGTCTTTGACCATGCAAAGCATGTCAGAAAGATCGCGGATGTTATGGCATTTCCAGATTCCCTGTGTGACTGCGAATATATTGAGAGCGCCCGGGTCTCAAAAATGGATGCCGGCGCCGGCCATGCTGAAATCGAAATCACAGTACCGGAACCGCTGTTTTATAAAACCGTACAGGAGCAGACCGGATTTTCCATGGAGGATAAGCAGGAAATGCTGCATCTCATGCGTACGCTTTCTGCAATGAAAAAAGAATACGATAAGGTCTCCTCTGCATTGCAGGAGGTAAAGCAAAAGGGCTACGGCATCGTAACCCCGTCTATGGATGAACTGACCCTGGAGGAGCCGGAAATTGTCAAACAGGGCAGCCGCTTTGGTGTTCGCCTGAAGGCAAGCGCACCGTCTATCCATATGATACGAGCGGATATTGAGACAGAGGTCAGCCCGATTGTCGGCACCGAACGACAATCGGAGGAATTGGTGCATTACCTGCTCAACGAATTTGAGAGCGATACAAAAAAAATATGGGAATCCAACATTTTTGGAAAATCTCTGCACGAGTTGGTAAACGAAGGACTGCATAACAAGCTGTATCGGATGCCCGATGATGCACAGATGAAGCTACAGGAAACCCTGCAAAAAATCATCAACGAGGGTAGCGGCGGCATGATCTGCATCATTCTGTAACGTGCTGTATTTAATACGATTTTTATACAGGTAGCGTGGAAGGAAGCCCCTTCCACGCTATCCGTAACGCGGCTTCTTGAATTTCTTAAATACAATATCTCTGTACGACGCCACATACGGCTGCTGTTTCTGCAGTTACCCGTTCACGGGCGCTGCATAACATAGCGAAATAAATAAGTTTTGAAAAACCGAAAAAAAGCCCTTGACATTTATGAAAAATCTGCTATAATAACATTATTGCAGATTTGATGCACAAATCGGCGTATTCTGCAGATTCTATCAATCAAGATTATATATTCCTCTATAGCTCAGTTGGTAGAGCATGCGGCTGTTAACCGCAGGGTCGTTGGTTCGAGTCCAACTGGAGGAGCCAAATAAGAACCTCAAGGTTTCTATCAACCTTGAGGTTCTTTTCTTTTATTTCGGTTTCAAAGAAACCTTTCGCCCGTGCGGTTTTCGGAATGCATCGTGTAAAAGTGCTGCTGTGCGATAGTGATTTCTCATCATCGGCAGCACGTTTTTTATGCCGGAATTGCCCGAAAATATCCGTTTCAATCAAAAAATGAAACCGTAAATTTTGACCTCGACCTTTCGTGTCAATTGTTTACCCTTTCGTGTCAACAGTTCGACTTTTCGTGTCAAAGGTATGATTATACACATTAAACGAAAAAGACCTGCAAGGGAATAAATCCTCACAGGTCATAGATAAAATATTATTATTCACCGTAAACATGATTGCCTTTCTGACAAGTGTTTGTCAATATCGCAATTAAACCTCTGCAAAAAGTGAAAATAACGGATAAATATTTTTACACAACAAATTTTTGTATTGTTTTTTTTATTCTGTCGATTTCGGTTTTGTCGTCTGTCCCAATAACAAGCGTCAAGGCTTTGCTTAAATCCACACTGAAAATTCCCATAATGGATTTTGCATCAACAACAAACCTGTCTGCAACTATCTCAAAATCACAGCCGAAGTCGGTAACATATTCTACGAATTCTTTCACATCATCAACAGTATCCAGTTTTATTTTAATTTCACTTATCTTCGTATCGCCAATAAGAGCTAAAATATCCTCTTTGCTCGGCATTACTTTAAGTGCACCTTTTTTTGTGGTAATAAGCGAAGCTCCCGCATTTGCAAAGTCCAGGATTTTTTTTAGCTTTCTGTTGTCAAAAGCAGAAATATCATCGTCTGTCACAAAGCTTAATGCACAGCCGAAAAAAGTATCTCCGGCGCCTGTTTTTTCGATTGATGTAACATTATAAACAGGTGATTTTGCTTTTGCACTTCTTGTATATGCACAACTTCCGTCAGCCCCGAGAGTTATAAATACAAGCTGAATATTCGGATATTTTTCAAAAAGCTGCATTGAAGCTTTATCATAATCATTATGCCCGAACATAAATTCAATTTCATTATCTGATATTTTCAGTATATTGCATTTTGAAAATCCGTATTCTATTTCGGCTCGTGCGTCATCAAGGCTTTTCCACAGCGGTTCACGGAGATTTGGGTCAAAAGAAATTAAAGCCCCGTTTCTTATTGCCGTCTCAACAGCAAACCTTGTAGCCTTGCGAACACCGCTGTGAGTAGATGAAAGTGTTCCGAAATGGAATATTCTTGACTCTCTTATTAAATCCACATTAACCTCATCTTTCGTCAGCATCATGTCCGCTCCGGGGTTTCTTATAAAGCTGAATTCTCTTTCACCGTTTGCGCCGGTATGAACAAACGCAAGAGTTGTCGGCACTGATTGATCAAAAATAATGCCATCCGTATTTATCCCCTCACTTTTCACCGCATCGGAAAGCTGCCTTCCAAACATATCATTACCCACCTTGCCGATAAAGGCAGTTTTTTTGCCGAGCTTTGAAAGCATCGCAAGCACATTGCACGGTGCACCGCCGGGATTTGCCTCGAATAACGGATTTCCCTGTTGACTCGTTCCGTTTTCGGTAAAGTCTATAAGCAATTCTCCGAGAGCTGTCACATCATATTTTTTCATTTCATTCCACCTCACTACGCAGAATATAAGTCATAATTTTTACCTGTAATTTCTTCGGTAAGACCATATACAACATTGCTTATAACATATTCGCCGTTATTGATAAATACTTCAACGAGATGCTCATCGACATAAATCTCAAGTTCATATCCGTCGTTAATAACAGGGGTTTCGGCAATAAGTCTGTAGTTACCCTTTATGTTAAATACTTTCGAACGATCCGTCGTAATCTTATCGTTTTCACGCTTTATTACATATCCGCCGACATTGATGCTTTCTCCGTTTTTTAGTATTGTTTTCAGCATATACCCTGATTTTTTCGGGGCAGACAGCTTTGTTACAAATGAATTTTTAACATTCGTATGCGGTCTTATATATACATGATTATTCTTTACATCGACAATTCTCGGAATACACATCATACCGCACCATTCGCCTTTTTCGGTGATAACCGCCTCGGGCATTCTCGCCCAGGCAATAACAACACGGTTTCCGTCCTCATCGGTCGTGCTTTGAGGTGCATAAAGATCAATTCCGTAATCAAAAAGCTGATAATTCTCGGAAAGCTCCATTTTGCCTGTATTTTCATCGAATGAAGAAAGCATGCAAACCGCAACGGAATCATATCCGTTTCCGTCATTGAAAAATCCCATCGGTGAGAAGATTGTCACTCCCTTTCCCTCAATCTCAAAGAAATCGGGACATTCCCACATCCAGCCGAAGCCGTCTTTTTCGCAATAGTTGAGATATTGCCATGTGTTCAAGTCCGAGCTCTTATAGAAAAGCAGTCTGCCGTTTTTATCGACGGTACTTCCGAGAACCATATACCATGCATCTTTGCCGCGCCACACCTTAGGGTCGCGAGTATGATTTTTGTCGCCTATTTTTTTATCTTCTATGGGTGGAATAATGGTTTTTTTGTCCGTTATATTGTCGAATTTCATACCATCTTCTGAAGTTATCATAAGCTGTGCCGCCGTGAATGTATCATTAATACAGCAGTTTATATTTTCGGGGTCTTCTTCCGTATAATTCACTCCCGTATAGTAAATATACATTTTGTCTTTATATTCAATCGCACTGCCCGAAAAGCATCCGCTTCTGTCATCTGTCTTGGACGGAAAAAGAGCAATACCTTTTTCCTCCCAATTGACAAGGTCTTTGCTCACGGCGTGTCCCCAATGCATTCTTCCCCAATGCGCGGAATACGGAAAGCATTGATAAAACAAATGATACCAACCTTTATACCATATAAACCCGTTAGGGTCATTTATCCAGCAGTTTGGCGCCTTAAAATGAATTTTTTGCATAATGTCCTCCTTTTAAAAAAGACTTTTCTCTGTCTGTTTATCAAAAAAATGTATTCTTGACGGAATAAACACAAACTCGATGGTATCGCCCGGCTTGCTTATTTCATATTTTGAAACTCTTGCAATTGTTTGGGTGTTTGCAAAGTTGAAATAAAGGTTATTCTCATTCCCCATAATTTCGACATTCTCAACAGTTGCAAACATTTTATTCCCTTTGTAAAGATCCATATTTTGTGCATCAACCTTAATATCCTCACCTCGGATTCCGATAATAAATTCGCCTTCTTTTCCGGCGAGATGCGACATAACGGAATCCGGAAGATCAATACTGCTTCCGTCAGAGAACACAACCGTATTCTCCTTAACATTAACGTCATAAAAATTCATTTGAGGCGAACCTATAAATCCTGCCACAAATTTATTTGCCGGGTGTTCATAAAGATCCATCGGTTTTCCGACTTGCTGAATAATACCGTCTTTCATAATTACAATTCGATCCGCCATCGTCATAGCCTCAACTTGGTCATGCGTCACATAAATAGTAGTGCTTCCGAGTTCACGATGAAGCCTGCTTATTTCCGTTCTCATGCTGACTCTGAGCTTTGCATCAAGATTTGAAAGAGGTTCGTCCATAAGAAACAATTCTTGATTTTTCACAATCGCACGTCCGAGAGCAACTCTTTGGCGTTGTCCGCCCGAAAGATTTTTCGGCTTTCTGTACCTGTATTCCGAAAGACCCAAAACATCGATTGCCCAGTCCACTTTTCTGTTAATTTCATCCTTGGGAACCTTCATGTTTTTAAGACCGTATGAAATATTCTTCTCAACCGTCATATGCGGATAAAGAGCATAGTTTTGAAATACCATTGAAATGCCTCTGTCACGCGGCAACACCGTGTTCATGCGATTCCCATCAATATACAAATCGCCGCTTGTTATTTCTTCAAATCCGGCTATCATTCTGAGCGTCGTCGATTTTCCGCATCCCGAAGGTCCTACAAATGCAACAAATTCGCCTTTTTCTATTGAAAGATTAAAATCGGTAACCGAATTCTTTTCTGCACCCGCATATCTTTTGCACACATTTTTCATTTCTATAAAACTCATAGTTTAACCCTCCTTAGAACCTGTTGAAATAACACCTTCCACAATTTGTTTTGAGAAAAGCGAATAGATTATGATAACCGGAATTGTAATAAGCGTGATAACCGCAAGTGTTTGCCCCATTGTCGTATTGTCATTGGATGTGATGGAATTAAGACCGATTTGTGCCGTTAAAAGATTGCTTGATGTAAAAACAAGCGACGGCCAAAGATAGTCATTCCATACATTAAGAAAAGTAAAAACACTTACTGTTGCCACAACGGTTTTGGACATAGGCAGAACCATTGTGAAAAAATACTTTACGGGGTTGCAATGGTCAAGCTGTGCCGCTTCCCATACGTCATCCGGCAAACTCACAAAAACTTGCCTGAACAAGAAAATGTTAAACGGATTTACAATCATCGGAAGAATATATCCGAAAACGGTATTAAGAAGACCCATCTTTGAAACAAACATAAAGTTTATTGTGATAATTGTTTCTGTCGGTATAACCATAAGCATCATGATTACCGCAAGCCATCTGTCACGGAAAGGAAACTTGATTTTTGCAAGCGCATACCCCGCAAGCCCGTTTACTATTATACCGGAGACAATCATTATTGCCGCATAGAATAATGTGTTTAGCATATAACGTATAAAGCTTGTATCAAAAAGAATTGCTTTGTAGTTATCAAAAAAACCTTTCCCCGGTGCGGGTGGTACAAATGCCATTGCCGAATTCATATCCGCCGTGATTGCCGCATCCGGCTTAAAAGAGTTTGCAAGCATCCAAATCACAGGAAACAGGAAAAACAGTGACATAATAAGCATGATTACCGCAAGGGCTATATTAAATATCTTTTGCTTTTTTCTTTTCATGTCTATCCTCCTTATCCTTGGTCAGAACTGTCTGAATAATTGTAAGTATTACAACGAATACGGTAAACACAATAGCCATAGCGGACGCAAGTCCTATTTCCCAGTTTACGGTGCCCGTTTCGTAAATGTCGTAAACGATTGTATATGTCGAATGTGACGGGCCGCCGCCGGTCATTACCATTGGCTGAACTATCATTCTGAATGCGCCTATTGTAACAGTTATAAAAACAAATACGCAAAGAGGCTTAAGCTCGGGAAGTGTTATATCTTTAAATCTGCTCCATGAACTTGCATGATCCATTTCGGCAGCCTCATAAAGCGCAGGGTTGATAGCCTGCAATCCGCCAAGGAAAATAATCATTTGATAACCCACTCCCTGCCACACACTCATAAATGCAATAGATGGAAGCGCTTGACTTGCACCATATATGAACGGCTGCGGTTCGACTCCAAAATTTGAAAGCATTGTATTGAGTATTCCTTCGGGGCTGTAAATCTGCATCCAAAGATTCGAAACTACCGCAAGCGACATAACTACAGGGATAAAAAACGCCACCTTGAAATACCGCTTGCATACAGTTACTCTGTTGATAAGAAGCGCCAATCCCAATGCTCCCAATGTTTGCAGCGGAACAATGATAAGCACAAATTTAACCGTATTGCCGAAAGCTGTTGTAAAAAGGTCATCTTTGAAAATGGCGGAAAAATTTTCAAACCATACAAAGTGCGTCAGCTTAGGGTTTAACGCGAAATAATCCGTAAAGCTGTAGATAAGTGTTAATATCATCGGAATGAAGAGAAAAATCGTCATCAGAACAAGTGCAGGTCCGAAAAAAGCCATTCCGAGAATTGAATTTGATTTATTTTTCATATCATCTTGTATAACGCTTAAGTTTAGCGTTTATCCTTTCAACAGATTTATCCATTTCATCTTTAACATCTCTGCCGCTTAGTCCCACATCCTCGAGAACCTGCTGGAAAGAGATGCTTACCTGCGGATAAACAGGTGTTTTCGGTCTTGGATGACCGTAATCTCTTAATTGTTCGTAAAGCGCTTTATAATTCGCATCTTCTTCAAAAATCGTTATGCTGTCATATGCGTCATATGTTGACGGCAAGCTCTTTGTGTTTTCATAAAGCAATATTCCGCTTTCTACGCCGCTCATCCATTTTACCAACTCGGTTGCCGCTTCAATATGCTCTGTTTTTGATGTTGCCGCATATGCCCATGAGCCTGTAGGAGTATATTTCCCTCCGTCCCACTTGTCACTGACTATATACGGTGCAACACCGAGATCAATGTCACCGTAACTCTGATAAATGGTATTAACCTCCCAAGCACCGTCAAATTTAAATGCCGCGCGTCCGCTTTCAAAAAGCTTTTCAACCGGTGTTGCCGACATATATTTGTTTTCCACAAGTTGTCTGAAATACTTAAACACCTCTGCATTTTCTTCGGAATTGAAATACCCGTCAACCCGGAGTCCGTCGCTGCTTATCAAATCGCCGCCGTTTGACCATATAAACGGTGCATAATAATAGATGCTTGACTCTCCGACCGGGAATGTCATATCGAGCGGATATCCGTTTTTGGCGTCCATTATCGGCTTAAGCTTTTTTAATATATCCGCAAATTCCGAAAATGTCCAAGGACGGTCTTTATCAGGTATATCAATTCTCGCCTCTTTAAGGATTGCCTTATTGTAATACAGACCGACACTCGATTCCATTGCGCCGAGCGCATAAAGCTTACCGTCAACTGTACCTTGTTCAATAATTGATTCCAAATAAGAAGATTTTTCCTCATCGGTCAGCGCAGCAAGTGGTTGGATTATTCCGTTTGCCGCATAAGCCGATACATTCGGTCCGTCCACCGTTATAACATCCGGCAAATCTCCCGACATAACAGATGCGTTAATTTTGTCAGAATATCCGCCGCCGCTGTCATTTCGCGGAATAAACTCAATATCGGCAAAATACTTTCCGTTGTATTTTTCATTGAAGCTTTCCACCGATTTTTTATATGCCGAGCCTTCAGGTGTGTCTTCGATTGTATGCACCCACATACTGATATACTGCTCTCCGTTGTCGTATCCACGCACATCCCCGGGTTTTACTGTTTTTGCACATCCCGTTAACATTAATGTGCCGGCAACCAGCGAAAGAGCTGCCATAAACAATGATAGCTTTTTCATAGTTATCCCTCCGACTTATTTAAGTAACCGGTTACTTTACTATCTACATCGTATCACATAACAGGTTACTTGTCAAGTGTTCTTTTGTTTTTTGTGATAAATCCCCAATAACAGCTTTCGTGTTTTGTGCGTTTTGACAGAACTGGTTACTTTACCGATTACTTTATTGATTTTATAACTGTTATATGCTATAATAAAACCGAAACGGAGGCAGAGAATATGTCAAAAAAAAATGTTACTTTTGCGGATATCGCCGAGTATACCGGATTTTCAAAAACGACCATATCAAGATATTTCAGTAATCCCGATTCGATTACACTTGAAAACCAGGATAAGATTGCGCATGCTCTTGAAACGCTTAATTATAAAGAAAACAAGCTTGCCAGGGTTATGGCGAACGGGAAAACGGAAATCATAGGCGTTATCATACCTAACCTTTATATGCATTATTATTCGGATGTTCTTGACCATATCATTTCCACATATGAAAAATACGGTTATAAATTTATTGTATTTGCGGGAAAAGATGATGCCGATGTCGAAAGAAGGTATATCAGCGAGCTACTTGCGTACAAAACAGAGGGATTGATAGTTTTAAGTCACACACTCCCTTCAAAGGAATTATCTGCATATAATATACCGCTTGTTACAATCGAACGCGAAGATAAATATGTCTGCAGCGTAAATACAGATAATTATATGGGCGGAATTCAGGCTGCTACCATTCTTTCAAAAAGCGGCTGTGATATATTGATTCATGCAAATTCCGATGTCCCTGAGGATGTACCGGCATATGGGAGAATAAAAGGCTTTAAGGATTTTTGTGAAACGAACAAATGCGATTATAATATCTTGATAAGGGATTTCGGAAAAACATACGATGAAAACTATGCCGGAATTAAAAATATGTTTGAAGAAACAGAAGCTAAATATATCAATAAAACTGTTGGTATTTTCATGTCAAATGACACTCATGCAAATATTCTGTTGAATATTATTATAAAAAAATATGGCAAGCTTCCCGATAACTATAAAATAGTCGGATTTGATAATTCGCCGATTTCAAAAGAAGCAATCGTTCCGATAACAACCGTAGGACAGCAGGTCGATAAAATTGCGGATGAAGCAATGCAGATTCTTACTGTTCAGATAAATGCATTTAAGAAACGGAAACCCGAACTGCTTTCAAAACCGATTCATAAGGTTCTTACTCCGATTTTAATACGCAGAGAAACAACGCGGTAAATCTTCACAGACCATTCTATTATTTCGGTTTCAAATAAACCTTTTGCCTGTGCGGTTTTCGGAATACATCGTGTAAAAGTGCTGCCAAGCGATAATGTTTTCTCCTTATCGGCAGCACATTTTTTGATCCAAAATTGCCTAAAAATATCCGTTTCAATCAAAAAATGAAATGATTCGGCCTTTCAGCGTTATGGTTGTCCCCAATAGAAATTATATACCGAATTTGCTTACGCTATATTCTTGGGTTCAGTAATGAGATACTCATTGAGAAAAATAATATTCGCCTTTGCGATACTTGGGAGTATGCAAAAAAAGCAACCATGGATGTAGAAATGCGGAAACAGTTTAATCTATAACATTTATTCCGAAACTTATCACCAGGAAAGGGTGTGCTCAATTTAGGCATACCCTCAGACTGTCGAATTTGACAGCAACGAGCCGCTTTTTTATTTATATGTGTATTAACATTATCTTTATACAATCTTAATGCCTCGTTGCAACTTATTATCCCATTTTTATATGCCATATGTTATAATAAATAAAAGCAAGTTGGAGGAGGCTTATCCTATGATAGAGAAAATACATTTCAGACGGCATCTTTCGTCCTTTCAAATTATTATACTGAGCTTTGCCGGCGTAATTCTCTTTGGGGCGCTTATATTAATGCT
>CAKSFQ010000021.1 GCA_934454115.1 uncultured Clostridia bacterium | reverse complement strand
ATACGGCGGTTTTTTGACGAAGTATAAACTTAAAGTACGGCTTCAAAACCAATGTTTCCTTGTCCGGTGGCGGCTAATGGCCGCCCCCTGTTTTTCCGTAAAAGCGCGGAATAATTAGAAATTTTCAACCGATATTAGTTTTTTACTATTTACGGCGCGGATACATCTTTTTATAATAAAAAAAGAAGGTAAAAAATAACGGGTCCGTACAGAGTCGTGTAACCAAAATTAAAGGAGGCCTTTTTATGAACAAAAAATGGATTGCGGCAACGGCATTGTGCCTTACGGCCGGGCTGGTATTTAGCGGCTGCGGCGAAAAGAAAGCGACCGGCACCGGCGGTGAGATTACCTATCCGTCCGATGGCAGCATCTATCCGATGCAGTGCGCGGATACATTGTCGGTCTACACAAGTTTTGATACCAAGACGGAAAAAATGCAATACTGGCAGGAGACGACCGGTGTTAAATTGGATTTTTCATCCTCGATTTCCTCGGCCGGAAGTGAAGCGCTCTCTTTGATGATCGCATCGGATGATCTGCCGGATATTCTGCTTACCGATCTGAGCACCCAGCCGGGCGGTGTGCAAAAATATGCG
Organism: uncultured Clostridia bacterium; assembly: GCA_934454115.1. GTDB lineage: Bacteria > Bacillota > Clostridia > Monoglobales > Monoglobaceae > Ructibacterium. Next base: position 43,507 of record CAKSFQ010000021.1, on the reverse strand, counting down.
GCCGACAATGTGATTATTGATTTGACGGACGCTATGAAAAATTACGCGCCAAACTTTACAAAGCTCATGAGCGAAAACGACGAAATCCGAAAGATGAGTACCAGCGATGACGGAAAGAACTATTTCTTCCCAACCATCAGAAACAGTAACAAGCTGCGTTCGTACCGCGGCCCGATTATTCGCAAGGATTTGCTTGAAAAGCATCATCTGGACGTGCCGGAGACGATCGATGACTGGTATAACATGCTGACTACGTTTAAAAATGACGGCATTCAGGCGCCGCTTTGCTATCAGGTGGATTACTATGAACAGGCCGGCGGATTAGCCGGCGCCTACGGTGTGATTGCCGATTTTTATCATGAGGGTGATACCGTAAAATATGGGTATCTGGAGGATGGCATGCGCGAGGCGCTCAAGATGCTTGCCAAGTGGTATAAGGAAGGGCTGCTGGATCAGAATATTGTCAACGCATCCTCCAATATGGACAACAACATTGTCAACGGGAAGTCTGCCGTTGTATTCAGCACCTCCGGCGGCGGTATGGGCAAATACCTGCGTGCCGGCAAAGAACAGACAGCGGATTATGATTTGGTCGCAGCGGCTCTGCCGGTGCTGAACAAGGGGGAGAAGCAAAAGTTCAGTTCTTCGGTAACGCCGGTATCCTACAATAACAACGGCTTCGTGACCGCAAAATGCACGAATGTTGAACTTGCAACAAGATTTTTGGACTTTGGATATTCCGAAGAAGGTCATATGCAGATGAACTTTGGAAAAGAGGGCGTAAGCTATGAGATGAAAGATGGGAAGCCGATTTATACCGACTTGATCATGAATAATCCGGACGGCCTGTCGGTCGGCGACGCAATGACTGAGTGGATTTTTGCCAACTGGTCCGGTCCGTTTGCGCAGGATGACGGCTATATCGAGCAGTACAATCAGTATCAGCAGCAAAAGGATGCGTTAGAGCTTTGGGGCAGTAAGCTGGAAACATCGAGAGCGATGCCGCCGGTTTCGTTTACCAGTGAAGAGAGCAACCGCATCAGCACGATCATGAACAATGTCAAGACCTGTGCGGATGAAAACCTGTATAAATTTATTATGGGAATCAAGTCGGTGGACACCGATTACGATGCATTCATCAGCGAACTGAAGGGCTTTGGCATTGACGAGGCCATCGAGATTTATACAACGGCGTTAGAACGTTACAATAAACGCTAAATTGTAAACCGGAAAGGAGTATGGGCGTGAACGGCACACTATCCAAAACGAAACAAAACTTTTTTGCCCGGCTCATCAACCATATACGCAGCTATACGATAAGACTGATCCGTGATATACGGATGCATAAGAGCGCCTATCTTTTGGTGCTTCCCGTGGTTGCGTTTTACATCCTGTTTTGCTACAAGCCGATGTACGGACTGCTGATTGCATTCAAACATTACTCTCCGTCAAAGGGCATTATGGGGAGCAGCTGGGCAGGACTTCAATACTTTGAGGAATTTTTAAAAAACCCGTATTTCTGGCGTTTGATGCGTAACACGCTGAATATCAGTATCAGCAACCTGCTCTTTACGTTTCCGGCGCCGATCATCCTGGCGCTGCTGCTGAATGAGGTAAAGAACAAGCTTTTTCTGCGCGGAGCACAAATGATTATGTACATACCGCATTTCATCTCTTTGGTGGTTATCTGCGGCATGATCATCAACTTTACGGATCTTGACGGTATCATCAATGACCTGCTCAGTGTGTTTGGGGTTGAGCGTAAGGCGTACCTTAACTATCCGCAGTATTTTGTTCCCATCTATATTATCTCAGCAATATGGCAGGGAATGGGCTGGAATTCGATCATCTATATGGCGGCGCTGACCGGGATTGATACCTCGCTTTACGAGGCGGCAACCATCGATGGTGCCGGCCGCTGGAAACAAACGATTCATGTCACATTGCCCGGCATTTTGCCGACCGTTGTGATTATGCTTTTGATGCAAATCGGCGGTCTGCTCTCGGTCGGACACGAAAAGGTGATTCTTTTGTATAATCCGCTTACCTACGAGACGGCCGACATCATATCGACCTATGTATATCGGAAAGGTCTGCTGGAGCAAAATTACAGCTTTTCGACGGCGGTGGGGTTGTTTAACTCGGTCATCAGCTTTATTTTGCTGATTGCGGCCAATACGATCAGTAAACGCTGCGGCGAAGGCTCACTGTGGTAGGCGCACGGGAATCGAAAACAAAAATCTTATCATTTTTTTCACATAGAGTCGAAGAGTTCGATGAGGAGGCGAGACAATGAAAACAACACCGGGACAAAGGATTTTTTCCGTATTTAATTACATGATCATCACCATGTTGGTGATTGTGACACTGTATCCGTTTTGGCATATTGTGATGGCATCGTTTAGTGATTCGTCAAAGCTGATGGCACATACCGGTCTTATTTTAAAGCCAATCGGATTCAGCACAAAGGCGTATCAGCAGGTGCTGCGGGATGAGACCATTGTGCGCAGCTTTTTGAATACGGTGTTTATCATTATTACAAAGAACGCACTGTCGATTTTGCTCACTTTGTTCGGCGCGTACTTTCTGTCAAGAAAGAACATGATGCTGACGCCGGTGATTTCACTCATGGTGGTTATTACCATGTTTTTCTCCGGCGGCTTGGTGCCGACCTATTTAAATGTGCGGCAGCTGCACCTTGACAACACTTATTGGGCATTGATTCTTCCGTCGGCAATTACCACCTTTAATCTGATTATACTGAGAACGGGTTTTCAGGGAGTACCGGAGAGTCTGGAAGAATCGGCAAGACTGGACGGAGCGGGGGATTTGCAGATTTTATTTCAAATCTTGGTGCCGCTGGTGCTGCCGTCTATCATGGTTGTACTGCTTTATTACATGGTAGCAACCTGGAACTCCTGGTTTGATGCAATGATTTATCTAAGAAAGCGCGAACTATTCCCGCTGCAGCTTGTCCTGCGCGAAATATTGGTAGAAAGTCAGGTAAAGGCTGACACGGATTCTGAGGTGACCGAAGAGGCTATCCAGTATGCGGTTATGACGGTTTCTACCGTGCCGATTCTGCTGGTATATCCATTTATGCAGAAGTACTTTGTCAAGGGCGCAACAGTTGGCGCAGTGAAAGGCTAAATCGGTGAGAAAGGAGCAACTGACTTGAAAAAACTGATTAAATTATTTGTTTTGCTTGTAATGACACTTTCTGTCGCGATTGCCGGAACCATGACAGGATATGCTGCGTTCGGACTGCCGGACGGCGGAGATGAGGACGCAGAATCAAAAACCCTGAGCATCATTGATTTTAGTTCGATGGCATCCATTTCAAAAACAGGCTTTGTACCGAGCGGAGATCACACAAAGGATGGAAAGTTTTCGGCTTACTGGAATCATAATAACAAGGCGGCCGTGGATTTATATGATATTCCGTCTGACTGGTCGGAGTATTATGAACTGAATCTTTCGATGTTTACCAAAAACGGAGGGGGAACAAAGTTTGTCATTGTAGCGGTTTGTGATACGGGATATTTTATGACGACCATCACCGCCGAGGAGGGGCAGCACGATTACTCGGTAAGCTTCGGCAACATAAAGGCGCAGCCGGGTGCAAGCTGGGATCAAATAAAGTATGTACGATTCTCTGCAAACGGCTGGTCGATGACACCATCGCTTGACGCGGAGTATTGGATCAACAGTTTTCATATCAAGAGGATTGGCGAGGGAATCGAGCGCCTGTATCCGTCCGCCGAAGTTGAGGCCGCCTATCGCGCGCTTGACGGAAACGCCGCGGTATATGCCGGCGGCAGACAGGTGGTTTCCGGCAGGGAGGTAACGCCGTATAAGGATATCATGTGGAAGAACGATGTTACCTATGTTCCGGCCGATTTGTTTAAGGATTATTTTGGCGCGGTGGTAAGCGTGAAAAATTCCGAGGGAGAAATCAGCGTTAATCACGCAAAACTCACGGTGCGCGCAGACAGTAAAAGCTATACTTTAAATGGAATCGACAGTACATTTCAAAACGCGCCTTATATGGAGAACGGTACGTTGTATGTACCCGGACAGGAAACGGCCGAGTTGCTCGGATATCAGACAAAGGTTGACAAAAAGCTGCTTATCCTCGGCGATTCCAAGGTAAGAGACTTTGATTCCTACAGTAAGGTCAGCGACATGCGTGAGATTGCCGGTTATCTTGCATATCATGAGGATGTGGATCCAAAATCCATTTCAAAGGATGAAATGAAACTTGCCAAAGACCGCTGGAGATATTCTTTAGTCGGTGATGAAAGCGTTGATTTAAATGACGCGTCAATCAAAGAGATTGTGCGTCAGATCGGCCTAAAGGGCAGGGGTGCATGGTCGCTGATGGATAAATCAAGATCAGATTCCCTGTTTTTGGGAAGGGCCGCGGAAAAATCAACGGATATGACGAGCGAATACACACAGATATATTATATGGCGCTTGCGTGGGCGCAGTACGGATCGGAATATTACCATAACGAAAAATTGCTGGATGATATTCTGTACGCGCTGGACTGGATGTTTGAAAACCGTTACGGCTATGATGAAATCAAAAACGAACCGGGCACCGTGTGGCGCGATCATACGCTGACTAATTGGTACGATTGGCAGATTGCTACGCCGCAAATACTGACCAATACCATGATGCTGGTAGAGGATTATCTTACGCCGGAGCAAATAACGGATTATCTCGCATTCTTCCAGTATTGGGTTCATGACAGATGCTATAACTCGATGCATGTTGACGCCGGTATGAATGTTTTGTATACCGATAAAAACTGGATCGGATCTTCCCTCTTGCGCGGGGACGCAGAAGATTTGCTTGACGCGGTAAGCTGCCTGCATAACTGTTTCAGCTGGGCAGATACGTTTTCGACCAGAGAAGGCTTTTACAGTGACGGATCCTATGTGTTTCATTACAAGCACCCGATGTCGGCGCAGTACGGTATGCAGCAATTTGAATTATCCGGGCCGATTCTCTCTATTATAAGCGGAACGAGTTTTGACTTTAAAAATCCGAGGCGTGAAAATATCTTTGACTGGATTTATGACGCGTACGAACCGATCATCTATGATGGCGCAATCTTTCGCTACGTAAAAGGGCGTTCGGTGACTTCCAGCGACCATGGTTACGGCAAGCAGTTTATCAAGGGTGTACTGAATCTTTTAGAGTTTGCCGACAGTGAAAATGCGGCCAAGATGAAATCGCTCATTAAGTACAATGTTATCACCGAAAAGGCGACCAATTACAGCGATAGCACGCTGTCAGTACACCAGCGTCAGCAGATAATGGATATTATGAGGGATGATAACATAAAGCCGAGAGAGGATTATTATATTAGCAAAACCTATTATAACATGGATAAAATTGCGCATCAGCGCAAGACCTGGGCGCTTGGCATCTCTATGTCGTCAAGCCGTATCTATGACTATGAGTGTATTCACGGTGCAAATCTGACAGGCTGGTATACCTCGGATGGTATGACCCAGCTGATGCTTCAAAATGATCAAAAGCAATTTACATCTAATTACTGGAACAATGTGGATCCGTATAAATATCCGGGCATCACAGTGGATACGCAAAAGCGCGATGAACATACGATTAACACCGGCAACGCATTTGTCAAGGACTTTGACTTTGTCGGCGGCGCCACGATCGACGGCGAATACACAACCGCGGCACAAAGGCTGAACGCGTTCCATTTGGATCATGACATTACGCAAAGCGACGGTGCGGTGATTAAGGCGCATAACTCGACTCTGGTTGCGCAAAAATCATGGTTCTGTTTTGATGATGAGGTGGTATGCCTCGGCGCCGGTATCAATGCGAATGACGGTTTTGACGTCCGCACCATTGTCGAAAACAGAAAGGCCAATAAGATGGAAAGCCTGATCCCGGAGGATCTGGTAACACAGGAACTGGAAGTCAAAGCTGTGGAGGCATCCCAGATGCCACAGGCGGAGAATACGGCCGAAAATACCATTGACAGAGATTATGGTTCTAAATGGGCCGGCGAGGGCGAATGTAGCATTACCTACGATTTGGGTGAAGTAAAGACGGTCGGTATGGCAGGGTTCGCATTCCAGAACGGTAACAAGAGAACCCAGAAGATTGACATCGATATTTCGACGGATGGCGAGACCTGGACAAAGGTATTCAGCGGTAACAGCGGCGGCCAGACAGAAGGGCTTGAAATCTTTGATCTTAAAAATTGCAGTGCGCGCTACGTCAGACTGGATAGCTATGGAAACTCTGACGGCGGCGGCTGGATCAGTCTGACGGAGGCGGCGTTTTACGGCGAATATAGCGGTACGGAGGCAAAGGTGGTGAACCCGGTCTATGTTGCAGCGGAAAAGATCAATGTCAACGGTGATGATATCACACTGGGCGAGGAAGAGTATACCACGGCTGACGCTGTTTATGTGAGTATGGAGAACGTTGCAGGTTATTACTTCCCGGAAAAAGGAAGTCTGACTATGCGAAAGACCTCCGGCATGACGAGCTTTTTTGAAATGTGGCTCAATCACGGTGTCAGCCCGAAGGGACAGGGTTATGCCTACGTCATTCTGCCGAATATGACGGCGGAACAGACCAAACAGTATGCTGAAAATCCCGGCATTGAGATTCTTTGTAATACCGATAAAATCTCGGCCGTACATGACGAGAGCACCGGCACAACGGGCGTTGTATTCTGGGAGCCGGGCACCTTCGATGGATTTACCGTGGCAAAACCGATGATTCTTATGTATAAAGAAACCGCGGAAGGATTATCGCTTGTGGTATCGGATCCGACGCATAAGCTGACGGAGGAGACCATTCAGACAAACCGTGTGCTCGGCGCGGCATCGCTGGATTACCGTACGACGCTGACCGATGACGGCACGGCAATCAAGATTAACTTTACGGGTTCTGACGGCGAGAGCATTGCGTTAAAGCTGCGCAAAGGCGAGACGGCGGCGAAAAAGATGTATTTTTCTGATCAAAAGGGAAACGTGATCGGTCGTGCCGGTGCAGGGCAAAGCGTTACCGTGACTGCCGATGCGGATGTGTCGGAGGAGGACACCATCATGCAGGTCGGACAGTATGCGGCCAATCACAGACTGGTGAGCATTGATATCGGCGATTACGGAAAAGAAAGTACAAATCCGCGTACCATGCAGGTTACGGTACGCCATGATGCCGCTGTTCTGCGTGGATTTTTATGGCGCGGTTTGGCGCCGGTGTGTGAGGCTTCGGCTTTGCCGATCACGTTCTAGAGGACAAAATTCGGTTGATAAAACAATCATATATTAAAAGGAGTGTTTTTCATGAAAAAATTGGTTTCATTATTGCTTGCGGCAGCGCTGGTTTTCACCACGGTCGGAGGCCTTTGCCTCCTTGCATACGCAGAAGAAACGGATATCGTAGTGGGCGATTTTTCAAAGGGCGGATTGGACGGCTGGAAACTGCAGGGCGGCAGCGCCCCGGTGGCAGTCAGCGCCGATGTAAAAAGAGCCGGCAAGATTTCAAGCCTGCAATGGAGCGGATTTTCTGCTGATGTTACATCCAATTATATCTGGTCGCCGGAATTTAACACAGAAGGAAAGCAGCTCGGCGATATCGTGGCAAAAAATTATGTCAATCTTTGGGTTTATTCGGAAACGGCAAATGGTCAGAAATTCAAAATTCTTATCTATGACCAGAAAAGCGGCGCCGGCTATCAGGGGACAACTTTTACTGCGGACTGGAGCGGCTGGAAGCTTATTTCATGGGATATCAGTAAGATAACGCTAAAGAGCTTTAACAAATCGAACGTGGAGGCGGCAGCGGAGGATTCGATAAGATTTGCCCTAAATGTCGGACAGGACAAGGCTACTGTAATGCCCAGCACGGTACTTTACTTTGACAGCATTTGGTGCTCTGACGAAAACCCTGCGAATATATCGCAGACGGAAGAAGTGACCTTTAGCATTGCCGATGGCGAAACGGGCGTCAGCAAGATGCAAAAGCAGTACGCTTTTACCGCAAACAAGCCATTTGCCTACGGGAGCGACAGCTTAAACGCATTCGCCGAAGTAAAAGTAAATGGCGCTTCTTTGACGGTTGGCACGGACTATACCGTCAGTCAGGAACACAATGTATTGTATCTTACATTAAAAAACAACTTGCCGGATCATGCCTCTGTCAGCTTTACGCTGAAAGAGGGAGCGCCTTTTGCGGACGGCACTGCGCTGGAATCTGCGTTCACATCCTCGTTTACGGCAAAATCGGATCTTTATGTGATTGGCGATTTTTCTAAGGAAAACGGATTTGCGGGATGGGGATACGCGGAAGACGTCGCTGCAGGCGATGCTCCTTATGAGAGTGATGAAGTAACCATGTCAGGCAAGGATTTTGCACTGAAATGGGGAAACCACAAAAAAGATGGTAACCCTTACAACAACAGAGTGCGCCGCGATGGCTTAAGCGGCATTGGATTTTTTACCTATGACCAATTGGGCGCATGGATATATTCGGGCAAGGCAAATGGTCAAAGGATGAACATCCTGATTGGCAATGCGACGCTGAATAAATCAAAAAACAAGCAAATCACCATAGATTGGACGGGGTGGAAGCTGGTAAGTCTTGACCTGAAAAAGGATATTAAACTGTCTGATTACGGTGATGACGCAAAAGATACCGATAGCTGGTATTTTTGGTATCAGACGAGCGGATACGGCGCTGAGGCGCTTGACAACACGCTTTTATATGTGGACAGCATCTTTTTATACAACAGAGAATATTATGCGGATAAAACGGCCTTTTTGGGCGATTTCGGAAAAAACAGCACGGATGGCTGGAATCGGAACACAAACGGAATCGGCGAGTGTGCGCTGACAGGGGAGAAGACGAGAGAGGGAAGCGTTACAAGTATGAAATGGATTCCCTATACCGGTTATTCAGACGTTAAAAAGACAAGCGAGTTGGTTTCGTCAAACGCTGCCGGTTTGACCCTGGGCGATGTGCTGGAGAAGAGCTATATCAGCTTTTGGGTGTACTTAGATGGAACGCAGGATCAGCTGTTTAATATCTATTTTTATGACAGTACGACGGGTGGCGTAGCAGTTGCAAGGCAGCAGCGTATCCAAGGCGGCGTCAATGATTGGCAGCTGATATCGATCGACATATCCGGCTGGACGCTCAGCACGTTTGATAAAATAAGCAATGGAGCCGTAACGAAGGCCGCCGCTTTCACCGATGCGATACGGCCGCAGATTAACATCGGCGGTCAGGGCACGGCGGTTATTGAGGGCAACACCCTTTATCTTGACAGTATATGGGTGTCGGATGAAAACAGCGTGGTTTCTTCCGAGATGACGAGTACCATCGATTCCGGCGCCGAAATATCTTCTGTCATAAAAGCAATTGGGTTTACGGATTTTGCAGCAGATTTTATAGTAGGTAATGATTATTCCGACAAGGTCAGTGTCACATTAGGCGGCGCTGAAGTTGCAAAATCGGAATATAGGGTTCAGCAAGAGGGCAATAACCTGTATGTGGTGTTTACAAACGGATTAATGCCCGGTGCAAGCTATCAGGTGACGGTATTGCCAATCAATATGGCAAATAAGAGCTATGCCGCAAAGACGGTCAGCTTTACCACAACGGCAGCGCACTATGATGTGTCGTATAGCTTTGGCGCGGACGGAAGTATGGCAACGCTCCCGGAAAACGGCAGCGTACAGGCAAATGCAAAACTAACCAATGCCACCGCAGAGGATACCGAGGCCAGAATCATTGTTGCAGTATATGACGGCAGCCGCAACCTTGTCCGGGCAGAAATGGGCGACCTGGTAACCGTAAAGAAGGGAAAAAGTGTAACACTCAAAAAGAGTATCACAGCAGATTCATATGCAGGATACACTGTAAAGAGTTATGTATGGCAGTGGGACAGTCTTGTGCCTTACAGTGCGGAAATGGGACAGATTCAATAGTGCGAAATACAGGGAGGAATGAAAAATGACAAGATGGAGAAGAGTGTGGTCTCTCTTTACGGCGATGGCGGTTGCTGCTGCGGTTTTGTGCTGCGGCGGCAGCGCCGCAGCCGCTGCGGACGACCTGGTAATCGGTGATTTTTCCGCCGGCGAAGTCGGCGGCTGGAAGCAGCAGTCCAACGGCACTATTGAAATCGCAGATGATGTGACAAGATACGGTTCCTCCGCAAGCCTTAGGTGGAGTAACCTCGGCAAGAGCAATTATCTGTATTCGCCGACCCTTTCGGGCGAAAACAGTCTCGGAAGGCTGCTTGAATATCAGTACATCAATATCTGGATGTATTCCGAGGCGGCAAACGGCCAGCAGTTCAATCTCATTTATCAGGACAAGACGGTCAATAAATATGATCAGCTCAAGGGCACGGTAAACTGGAGCGGCTGGAAGCTGGTTCAGTTTGATGTGGGTGCGTACAGCTTATCCAAATTTTCCGGGAGCAGTGAGACAGACGAGGTGCAGCTATTCTTTAACATCGGCGGCTGGGGAACCGGTCCTGTCGATGGAACAGAGCTTTACTTTGATAAGATTTGGTTTTCTAAGGACAATCCGGCAGCGATTGGGGAACAGAGTGAGGCGATCCAGGCGTCAATCAAGGACGGCATGGTCGATATCCCTGTGACCGACCGGGAGTTTGCGTTTACGGCAAATCGGCTGTTAAAGCTCGAAAAGGATTATTACGCAGATAAGATTGCGGTTTTATGTGACGGCGGCGTGTTAGAATCCCCGGCGGACTACCGCGTTTATCACGAACTCAATAAGATATATATCGTATTTTCTAAAGATTTTACGCGTGATGCAGAGTACACCGTCACCCTAAGCGGCAGTGCGGCGTTTGAGGATGGAACGACACCGGGTGAGGACTGCCGCGTCAGTTTTACGGCCGGCGGCCCGGAGCTTTTGATTGGCAGCTATGTGTTTAGTTGCGGTGATTCTTTGCCGCGGAGCGGAAAAATCACCGTGACGGCATCGGCGGAGAATACCACCGATAGCGCGCAGACGGGCGTGTTGTTTGTCGGTGTATATGATAAAACGACCAATGCCATGAAAGCGCTCGGCTTGGGCGGCGCCGTGACGGCGGGCGCAGGCGAGACCAAGGATTTTACCGCAGAGGTCAGCACAGATTCTTATGAAAACTGCTATGTGCGTGCCTTTTTATGGGATAGCGAGAACGGAATGTATACCTTTGGAAATTACGGAGAGGTCAGATAAACGCAGAGGCAATCAAGGAGTGTAAGCAATGAAAAAATTTGTGACCTATATCATGATGGTTTTGCTGATGATAAATATGGTATGCGCTCAGGCTGTCCGTGCGGAGTCGGACAGTTTGTATGCCAAGGCCGAGATTGTTGACAAAAATATGATGATTACCGGCGGCGGATGTCTCTCGACGATCAGAAACGTGGCAGTCAAAATCTGTAACCCGGCCGGCGATACGGTACACTTAAATCAGATCGATGTAAACGATGACGGAACCTTTGTGTACATGACGGCGCTGGGTGAAAACGACAGTTCCGGCAGTTACAGTATCACCGTTATGGCGCGCGGTGCAAAGCAGCCGTTTGTCACTGATGCATACTATCTGAGCGGCAAGGAGGCCGAAAAGATTGAAAACGGCATCAATGCGGCGGCGTCTGCAAAAGAGGCAGAGGCCTTGATACGTGCCGAGGCAGAAATCTTAGGAATCAACAATTTTACGGATCTTCAGGTAAGCGTTGCGGCGGAGATGCTCTATCACGCCGCAAGCGTAAAGACGCTCACATTCAGCGAAATACAGGCAATTGCCCGAAAGAGCGAGGCCGTGTTTGCGCAGCTGCAGACGGTGTCTGCGAATGGTCTTGGCAGTCTTTTAACCGGGGAGCACAATGTGCTGCTTGGAAAATGCGATGCCTATGTACCGTATCAAAGAATGAAATCCAAAGATCGCAACGCGGTGAACGAGGCGGTTGTTGCCAAAAAACCGTTTGGGTCTGTGACGGATTTTAAAGAAAAATTTGAACAGGCGGTATTGGACAGAATCGGCCTGATGGAAAAGCGTCGGATCGATGCTGAGGTTCAAAAGAGCGGCGACAGTATTGTGATCAGCGGAAAGAGCGGCCTTTCGGCAAGCGGTGCGGTGACGGTAAAGCTCTGTGACCCGACAGGAAAGATCGTAAACCTTAACCAGATCAAAGAAAACGCGGGCGGCGGGTTTGCATATGCCGTGGTTATGGCGCAAACGGCCGAAACAGGAATCTACACGGCAGAGGTTTTTGGCCGCGGCGCGGACGAAAAGACAGCCTGCACTGTGTTTTATTTGAGCAATCAGATGCGCGATGATATCGAACGTGAAATCAACCAAGCGGCATCGGCCGCAGCCGAAAAGGCAGCGCTGAAAAAATACGCTAAGGAGATGGAACTGACGACTCTTTTAGAGAACGAGCTTGACAATGCCGCGCTGTGGTTATATGAACAAAAGCCGGCAGCCGGCTGGAAGTATGCCGATGTTTCGGAGATTATCACGAGAGCACAGGATTTGATCGCCAAGTTGAATCTTAAAGACTGGACGGATGCGGACGAATATATCACGGCAAACAAGGACGTTTTGCTGTATGGGGTGTCCGCGTACAGCGTTTATGCGGCGAAGGACGAGACTCAGCGTAACAGTATCTGTAAGATAGTTATGCAAAGCGTACCGTTTTTGACAATCCAAAGCTTTCGGACGGCATTTGCTGCGGCAGTGCCGAAGGACGGCAGTTCTCAGACTCCGACAGGACCGACCGGTGGCGGCGGCGGCGGTAGCCTCGGCAGCGACAGCAGCAATAGCTTTCCGGCCGCAGTTGAGGTGAAACCATCAGAGCCTGAAACAGAGAGCAGGCCGTTTATTGATTTGGCCGACTATGCGTGGGCAGAGGAATATATTCATGATTTATACAAAGCGGCGGTGATTTCTCCGGCGGCGGATCAACGGTTCCGGCCGGGCGATTCGATTACCAGGGAAGAGTTTGTTAAATTGGTGGTTGGTGCATTGAATATCCAAAATTCCGGTGCAATGTGCAGTTTTTCGGATGTGGGCGAATCGGATTGGTATTATCCCTATGTCGCATCAGCGTGTGCGGCAGGGATAATTCGCGGATACGAGGATAACAGTTTTGGAACAGGAAGAAAGATCACCCGTCAGGAGATTGCCGCAATTTTGTACCGTGCGGCGCAGGCATGCGGTATTGAAATGAAGGCAGCCGGGGACGGAAATGGATTTTTAGACGGTGCGGATATTGATGATTATGCAAAGGATGCCGTGGCGGCTCTGCAAGCAGCAGGCATCATCAACGGAGATGAAAACGGCGCATTTCGGCCGCAGGATCATGCCGTGAGAGCAGAGGCGGCAAAAATGACTGCCGTTATGGCAAAAAACGTGAAGCAGTCTTAGACAACCGGAAAGGATGATGAATATGAAAAAACGGATCGCTGCCATAGCGGTATGGATTGTCATGCTGAGCCTTCTTGTGTCCGTGCCGGCGGCGGCCGACTCTGTGGATGCTGATAGCAAGGCATATGCCGAGGCAGAAAAGTATCATACAGTCATGACGGCCGTGGGGGCTGCGGACGGAACCATAAAAAACTATGCCGCAACGCTTAGCCGCGGCGAATTGATTCAAAGAGTTGTCAGACTCAGCGGCTATGCTGCGGATATGATTGCGGCAGATAGCAACCATCTTCCCTATACCGATGTGACGGAGGATTCTGCATTCTATGGTGATGTTGCCGTGGCCTATGCACTTGGGTATCTGACAGAGGATGCCGGGGCTCTGCGGCTCAAAGATCAGGCAACGGTGGCCGATGCCATGCAGATGCTGGTTAACCTTTTGGGCTATGGCAGAATTGCCAAAGAGGGGAACATCACGCCGGAGGTGATGGCAAACCGCATCGGTATCCGTACCGGCGTAGAGGGGGCGCCGCAGGATGCACTGACAAATGGCGATCTTGTCACGATGATGTATCACGCCCTGTTTACCAATGTGATGGAGCCGGAGGGCTTTGGCGATACCGTAAAGTATCGGCAGCGCGAGCCGCTCTTGACGGCTGCGTTTTCGATCAAGCACGGCAGCGGCATTGTCGAGGCCAATCCGATTACCTCAATCTATGCATCGATGGGGTGCAAGTGGGGCAATGTGCGGATTGACAATGTCAACTACCGGTCCGACGCCGTATTCTTTGATCAGATTGGACACAACGTGGACTATTATTACAGAGAAAATGACGGCGTATACAGCATCGTTTATATGACGGACTGCGGTGAGAATGATGTGTTTACGATCGATGCCGATGATCTTGAAAGTCTGAAAGAGACGAGATTGACCTATACTGATGTGCGCGGGCGTCAGGTGAAAAAACCGATTGACCGGTCTGCTTCATTTTTGTATAACGGAAAGCTGAAAAAGTTTTCGGATATCAAGACCGATACGCTGGTGGGCAGTATCAGCCTGATTGACAATGATAACGATTCGGTTGCCGATGTGGTGAGCATTGTGTCTTATCAGCATATTGTGATTCGCGGTGTGGACGCGGTTTCCAATAAAATCTTTGGCCGCTCCGATGGCGAAGTGTACGAACTGGAAAACAGGGAGAATGAGCGCATCGTGCAGCTACTCTTGGACGGGCAGCCGGTTGCGGTTTCCGATTTAAAAATCGATGATGTAGTATCGATTGCGGCCTCTGATACAGAAAAGGGTGTTTCGGTGGTAAAGGCGTATGTTTGCCGAAAGAGTGTGACGGGCAGTGTGGTATTTTCCGATGAAGAGGAAATCACGGTGGAGGATACCACGGCAAGGTTTGAAAAAGGTTACATTGAACCGAATATCACCGGCTATGGGACATTTCGGTTTGCATTCAGCGGCAAAATTGTCTTTGCCGATCTTGAAAACTATGTGGTATACGGGTATCTTTACAAAATCAGACCGACCGGGATTGACGGATTTACCGCAAAAATCTTTACCGATAAGGGTCGCTGGGTCGAGCTTACGCTTTGCAGCAAGGTAGTCTATAACGGGGAGCGAACGGCGGCAAAGGATGTTGTGGATGCAGCTGAACTGAACGGCGAAAACGGCTTTTTGCCGCAGCTTGTCAGCTACCGCGTTAACCCGGAGGGAAAAATAAGGGTTTTAGACACTGCAAAAAAGGTGACGCGCTGGTCGAAGGAAGAAGAGACGGCGATTGAAAACGGCGATTTTCGGCTGTCGCTGCAAAAGGCATCCGGGACGTTCCGCACACCGCTCAGCGCGTTTGATATGGAGGTTTCCTTGAATGCAAGTACCTATATCTTTGTTGTTCCCGGAAAATATGGAGACAGTGATATCGATATGGACGAGGTAAAGCTGAAATCGGTCAATAGCCTCCAGAGTGACAATAGCTATAAAAACCTGTATTTTTATGATGTATCAAGAACCGGCAGTGTACCGGTGATGGTGCTTTATGATAATATCAACAGATTATCGACAAATTCGCCGGCATATCCGGTCAGTGACGTCGGAAAGGGTCTGAACGCCGACGGTATGCCATGTGATACGGTTGCGGTGATGGTTGACGGCTTTGAGCTTTGCTTTGCCGTAAAGGACGGCGCAATGCCGGATAAGGGCGTCAAAAAAGGCGATATGATACGTTATGCCGCGAATGATGACGGAGAGATGGCCGTAATCAACCTGTTGTATCGGCCCAACGATGCCGATTATGACGGATTGTGCAGCGGCGGCGCATATAATCGGGACACTCTGATTGCAGGAACCCTGGAGTATGTTGATTATGAAAACAACCGTGTTGTGCTGCGTTACGGGGAAAATCGGGCGCTGCTCAGTACGGCTTCTGTCAGCACGGTTTATCTTTATCACAAGCGCGGAACGATCGAAAAATTGGAAAAAACAGATTTGATGCCGGGAAAAACTGTGTTTATCCGCGCAAGATACGCAGAAGTCAAAGAGGCAATGATGTATGAGGACTGATAGGGGGAAGCCGGGATGGAGCTGAAGAATAAAGTCATCAATTTTTTAGGGGATAGCATTACGGAAGGCGTGGGTGTCAGCGCTGCTGACAACATTTATCTCAATTTGATCAAGGTACGGTACGGACTGAAGGCGGCCAATAACTATGGCATTGAGGGAACAAGGATTGCCGAATACGTCGGTACCGATCCCAAACCGTACGGGAATGCGTTTGTCGAAAGATTCAAAGACATGACGAATGACGCGGACGCGGTGGTTGTGTTTGGCGGAACCAACGACTTTGGACATGGCAATGCGCCGATCGGAACATTTGGTGATGATACGCCGCATACCTTTTATGGTGCGCTGTATCTCTTGATGAAAGGACTGATTGAAAAATACCCGGATAAGCCGATTATCTTTATGACGCCTCTGCATCGGCGCAATGAGCTTGATAAAAGTATGTTTTCCGGCGCGGTGTTTCGGCGATATGTCGATGCGATACGAGAGATGGCGGAATATTTTTCGATCCCGGTTGTGGATTTATATGCAGGCGTTGGGATTCAGCCGAATATTCCGATTCAAAAAGAGCTTTTCTGTCCGGATGGCTTGCACCCCAATGATCGGGGACATGAAAAGATTGCGGCAATGCTGGCCGCGTTTTTGGAGCAATGCTGATAAACGGGGGTTGTGAAAACAACCCCCATTTGTTTTATGAAGCCCATCACAAAGAGAGGAGATAAAGGCTATGAAAGTATTTGTGTCTATACCAAAAGAAAGCGATGTTTTTGATACGTTTATCGATCAAAATGTGCAAAAATATATGGAGGAGAGAGTCCGGGTAAAATACTCTCCGTATCAAGGAATGATGACGCCCAAGCAGTTTGCGGAGCAGATTAAGGATTGTGACGCGGTAATGACCGGCTGGGGACATCCGCAGATTTCCTATGACATGGTAAAGGGAAGCAATGTCAAGCTGATTGTACATACCGGCGGCAGTGTCGGAAGTTTGGTGACAAAAGATATTTATGATAACGGAATCCGGGTACTCAGCGGCAATCTGATGTATGCGGAATCAGTTGCGGAGGGGGCTATCTCCTATATGCTGATGGGGCTGAGAAAACTGCCGGATTACGTATACCGTTTAAAGAGCGGCGGCTGGCATGAGAAGGATGACTACTCCAAAGGTCTTCTTGACAGAACGGTCGGCATCATCGGGTTTGGGACCATCGCGACCTTTTTGGTTAAAAAGCTCCGGGTGTTTGGCGTAAAGATAAAAATTTATTCGTCCTACCCGGTGGATTCGTCAATCCTTCAAGAATGCCATGCAGAGCAGGTATCCTTAGAAGAGGCGCTGCAATGCGATATTGTTACTCTCCATTCTGCCATGAACGAGAGGACAAGAGGAATGATCGGCGCGGAGCAATTTAAGCTGATTAAAGATGGCGCGCTGTTTTTGAATACAGCGAGAGGCAGAATTGTCGATGAACCGGCGATGATTGCGGCGCTGAAAGAAAACCGGTTTGACGCTGTACTCGATGTTTACTGTGACGAGCCTTTAAAAATGGACAGCGAGCTTCGGACGCTCAAAAACGTCTATTGTATGCCGCATATGGCAGGGCCGACGATTGACCGGCGGCCGATCATCACCCTGCGGCTGATCGATAATCTGATGCTCTACATAGATGGAAAAGAGATGCCGCTGGAGATCGACCGGGAGACGGCGGCAAGAATGACGGTCGGCGGCTGATTTTAAGACAGAAAATAAAATTGCAGGTGGTTGAAAAGTATGTTTCATAAAGGGTTTAGTACGGTTGCGTGTATGGATTTGGATGACCGCTTAGTCATTGCGGCTTGCAAGGCACACGGTATGACCGGCGTGGAGGTGCGGCTCGGCGACAACGGCAGCGTTTTTGGCCTGACCGATGAAAATGACCTTCAAAAAATGAAAACGGAATTTGAAAAAAATAAAATTGTGATAACGGATCTTGGGAGTTCGGCATGCTTTGCCGGATATGACGAGGGTGTTATGCAAACCGCAAAGCAGGCGGTTGACCGCGCTGCGACGCTCCGCTGCCGGGCAATCCGGGTGTTTCTTGGTTATTTCGCCGCACGCGTCAACCCCGGCAAGCCGGAGCCTGACTATGACGGTATCGTAAGGGCGTTAAAAGAATTGTGCGATGATGCCAAAAACAAGAATGTGGAAGTTTGGGTAGAAACCCATAACGAATTCGCGACCGGCAAGGTATTAAAACCTCTTTTGGAAGATGTGAATAAGGAAAATTTAAAGATCATCTGGGATGTGATTCATCCGATTGAGGACGGAGAGTCGGTGGAGGAAACATGGAATCAGATCGGCAAAAGCATTGTGCATGTGCACATCAAGGACGGCGTTAACCGCCATGATCCCCTGTGGCATGATTTTCGGTACACGCGCCTTGGCGAGGGAGAACTGCCGCTATATAGAATACTTGATTTGCTGCAAAGGAATGGTTATGACGGCTATTTATCGCTGGAGTGGGAGACCGCCTGGCGGCCGGAGCTGAAAGCACTGTCGTTTAGCTTTGACGATGCGCTTTGCGACTACAACGAATTTTTAGACGGATTTGCAAAACAATCAAAGGACAGGCGGTGTAAAGGATGAATCAAAATATGTTTCCTCTGATCCATACGGACGCATGGAAAACCGAGGTGCCGGAGGTAAAGCCGCTTGCGGTCTTTGCCAAGGCGCCGGGCGGCTTAAAGATTTCGTTGCCGAATGAGCAGTTCCGCGTTGGAAAATGGGTGGCCGAAACGAAAATAGAGGGCGGAAAGAGTTATGCTTTAACGGCAGAGGCAGTGACAAAATCAAAAACAAAGGATATTTACGCACTCTTTACCATATACAGGGCAGACGGCAGCATGATAATCCGTGAGCATATTGAAAGCGTGAGGAGAGAGGGCAGTCATGTTTCGTTTTCCCAAATCATTGCGGTGCCTGCGGAGGGCTGCAGATTCAAACTGGAGCTGTGGCTGAAGGGCTATGGCGGTGAAGTTTTGTGGCATCAGCCGACCCTGTCGGAGTGCGAAGCAGAGAAACCGCGAAATGTGAGGGTGGCGATGGCGTACATTGCGCCGGGGTATACCAATCCGATTACGGTTGATTCCAATGTTGCGGCGATCACACAGGCGGTTGACAACGCCGGAAGAGAAAACCCGGATGTGATTGTGCTGAGTGAATGTATGTACGAGCGCATGACCGACATGAGCCTTAAGGAGGCGGCGCAAACGGACGAGGGGCTGATGTGTACCCTGATGCGAAAAAAGGCGGCAGAATATCATGCGTATATCATCTACAATTTTCATGAGTATGATGAGGGCGAGTATTATAATACCTCGATTCTGATCGGCCGCAGCGGCGAGACGGTCGGAAAGTACCGAAAAAATCAGTTAACAGTGGCAGAATACGAATTGGGAATGTCACCCGGAAAAGGCTATCCCGTATTTGAAACGGATTTTGGAAAAATCGGAATTTTAACCTGTTTTGATCACTATTTTCCGCAGACGGCAGAGGAGATTGTAAACAACGGCGCAGAAATTGTCTTTATCGCAAGCGCCGGTGATGCCGCGGAAAAGCTTTCGGCACGGGCGATGGACACGGGCGCATACTTTGCGGTGTGCGGCTGGAATACGGAAAACAGTCACGGCTGGGGGCCGGCAAGGGTGGTAGACCCATCGGGGAAGATTTTGGCGCAGAGCAGCCGGCACACCGTACCGGCATTATGCGATATCGACTTAAACAAGAGGGTGAGACGGCATTGGCTGTCGGTCGGCGCGGCAGACACGCAGTATAAGGGCGTATATTATTATGAAAAAAATGATGAGGGCTTTGGATTAAAATAAAAGGAGCAAAAAAATGCTGACAAGAGAAGAAATCAAACAGTATGCCATTGACATCTGTGTTCCGCTGATGGAGCGGAATGCAAAACGGATGCAAAACGGCGAATACGCGTTAAAACCGGATGCGGTCGGGTACATACCGGCATTTTTAGAAAATTTTTGCCGTCCGTTTTGGGGACTGGCGCCGATTCTTGCGCAGGGAGAGGAACTGTATCTTACCGTAGACGGCGCGTGCGTCTCGGTTTTAGACTATATGCGCAGTGTGCTGCGCAAGGGCTTTGCGGAGGACGGAACAGGCTGGGAAAGCTACAAACAATATTTTGGTGCATATTCTTATGAAAACCAAAATATTACCGAGCTTGCAGGTCTGTTAATTGGAATCTGGTTTGCCAGAAAACAGCTTTGGGATCCGATCGAAAAAACGGAGCGTGATCGATATGCCAATGCATTATATCAGATGGCGCTTTCCGCCTTTGATCACTCCTGGCCGAACAATCACTATTGGTTTCCGTTGTTTGCGGTGACGGTATTAAAGCGTCTGGGCTACGAATTTTCAGAGACGGAGAGAATGCTGAGTGACGGGCTTGACTTTTTGGATAAGCTATATCTGGGAGAGGGCTGGTACGCAGACGGCGCATTTGGCCGGTTTGACTATTACGAGGCATGGTCGCTGCACATGTATCCGCTGCTTTGGACGCTGATCGCGGACGAAAGCTTTACGGATTATGAAAAACATAAGGCAGAATACATCAGACGAACCAACAAATTTTTGGACTTTTATACCCACTGGTTTGACGCAGACGGCGCACAGGTGCCATTTGGTCGGTCGCTGAGCTACCGTTTTGCGGCGTCAAGCCTGTTTCCGGTTGCGGTGATGGCCGGCTGTGATATTGACCCCGGTCTCGCCGGAAGAATTTTGGCAAAGAATATTGGGTATTTTAAAGAAAATTGCAAATTGGAGGATCACGGAATCCTGCCGGAGGGGTACCTGTACAAGGCCTACGGTGTGGTAGAGGGGTATACCTCGGACGGCGGTGCATATTGGTGCTGCAAGAGCTTTTTATCACTCTTAATGGACAGCAAACACCCGTTTTGGCAGACAGATAAAGCAAGGCTGCCGATTGAAAAGGGCGATTTTTTGACAAAGCCTTCGCATGAGAACATTCACTTGGTGTTCTCCGGCAGCAACGGCATGGTGACAATGTATAACAATACCACACAGTATTATCAGGATCACATGCATTCTCACCATTTTGGGGACATGCGCAGCTGGTACGGAAAGTTTGTCTACCATTCGGCGAGCGGATTTGGATGCGGCGTTCCGGATGTAGTGAGTCGTGACAGTATGATAGAACTCACGACAGCAGACCGGGCTATGACATCGCACCGTCTTGGGTTTGAGGATTTGGGCTATGACGGGGATTTTTTGCACTCCATACATACACCGTTTTCCAATGATGCAAATACCACGATAGAGACATGGATTCTGCCGCTCGGCGTGTCGCATGTGAGGATTCATAAGGTGGCGCTGAGTCAGCCCTACTGTGTCAGCGAGGGAGGCTTTAGTCTCGGCAGATGGGATGATTACCGGCCGGTAACCGTAACAAAAGGGGGGATTACGGTTGAAAACAGGGCCTTGTATTCGTCAATCCGTGCCACAGCAACAGCGGATATCGAGTACATTGCCGCCGGAATACAGCCGAACTATCATTTGTATGCGCCGCTCGCGGCGTATCCGATGTATCAAACCAAGGAACCGCTGAAAAGGGGAGTATACCTCTTTGCCGCCGTTTTTACGGTTGATCGGATTGAAAATAAGGGGGATGACTTGCCAAAAGTTAAAATTTGTGACAATATGGTTTCTGTCGCAGACATCAAGGGAGAGACGATTCAAAAGATTATTTTGTAGGCGATTTTGTATCCTGTCCCACAGAGGGAAGCGGTGCGCGGAACGGGATGCCTGCATGATCGGAGGAAATCAAATTGCAAAAAATGATAAAAAATACGCAGTCATCGTTTTGGAGACGGCATTACCATCGTTCGCGCAGCGGAGCTATATGATGGAGAATAAAACAGTCTTAATGTGTGTCTTAAAGGAAACCGCGGCAGAGAGTTTTCAAGAACGGGTACAGGAAAAGAATACGACTGCGTTTATCATTTTTTCGGAGCCAGTACAGATCGTCGGAAACGGGTTTCGGGTATACAAATAGCGGCTTTATAGAATGCGGAATTGACCGTGATAGATTCTGTCTCAAATGACAGGTATATCACGGTTTTTATTTTTCCGTATCGGTATCGTCGGCGATGCCGGTGATAAGATTGGCGACAATTTTGTTTAATTCAGCGGTGGATTGTGCAAGCCATTGTTTAAAAGATTCCGCTTTGGGCAATGGAATTGACTGTATGATGCGTAAGATGTCTTTTGGATACCGCCTTTTATGATATACGTTTTCCGAGGCGGAGAAAGGCGGCGGTAAATGCCAGGTGACGGTCGGTCTGTGTCAATGTCATCTGCGAGGGCGACCCGCTGGAGATTTATACAGAGAGCAACGGCACGGTAATTTTTAAAAAATATTCTCCCATCGGGGAGCTTGGCGAGTTCGCGTCACAGTATGCGGAATCCTTGTCAAAAACCACCGGAATCCCGGCGTGCATCACGGATAAAGATAATGTCATTGCGGTGTCCGGCGCCCCGAAAAAAGAGCTGCGCGAGAAAAAGGTGTCCGGGGATCTGGAACGGGTTATGGCGTCAAAGTCGGTGTTTTTGGCGGATTCCGGGGATAAAACCATACGGATTCTGGACGGCAACGATCAGTATGATGCCGGTGTGGTTGCACCGATTGTATTTGAAGGGGACAGCATTGGCTCGGTAATCTTTTTGGCAAATGCCGGCGGCCGTGTCGGTGAGGTAGAAAGCAAGCTGGCTGAGGCGGCAGCCGGCTTTTTGGGCAGAACGATGGAATAGGAGGGATTGTATGCTGCAGGACGTAGAGCTTTTAAATCATATTCATCAAAATGCGGATATGGCACGGGACAGTCTGAGACACGTTTTAGAGCTTTCGCACAGCAACCGGTTTTCTGACGCGATACGGACGCAGATTGACGGCTATACCAAGGCGTACGAGACCAGTGACAGAATGCTTGCCGAGCGCGGTTCGGTCGGTAAGGACGCACGCTCCATGTCAAAGACCATGGCCAATATTACCAGCAGAATGGAATCCATGATGGATCCGAGCGATTCGAGATTGGCCGAAATGGTGATTAAGGGCAGCACCATGGGAATCACCAAACTGACAAAGCAGCTGCATGACTATCAAAGCGAGGATCAAGAGGTCAGGGAGTTTGCCGAAAATCAGATCAAGCGGGAACAAAGCAATATTGAACGCATGAAGTCCTTTTTATAACGAAAAGCAAGATTGTTTCGTTCCGCCGCAGCGCTATGCAGATCTGTGTTAGCGAAGGATGAGAGATAATTCGGTAAATAAAATTAAAAATCAAATTGAAATATCGAAAAGGCATAAAGTCCTTTCAAAAAGGCGCTGCGATGAGATCTTATACCATATCTCATCGCAGCGCTTTTTGTGATGCCCGATTTTTTAAATCTTATCGTTATTGTGATCCAGGTTTCGGTATTCGCGCGGCGAGGTTTTTGTCAGCTGCTTAAAGAGACGGCCGAAATGCGTGCTGCTTTTGTATCCGACGCGTTCGCTGATTTCACTGATACTGAGTCTGGTAGTTGCCAAAAGCTTTTGTGCCTCTTTGATACGGATTCCGTTTAAATATTCGATAAAGGTCATGCCGGTGGACTTTTTAAAGATCCTGGAAAAATAGTGGGTGCTGATAAAGAATTTGCCGGAAATCAGCTCTAAATTGATATCTTCATTGTAATTGTTGTTGATGTAGCCGACAGCCTCGGCAACAATTTTATGCGTTTGATTCATATAGTCCGTGTTATATTCCACGCGGCGGTCGGAGTGACGGTTTGCCAGCAAAAGCATCTGCGCCACCGAAGCCTTGAGATAGGAAACGTAGCCGGGTCGTTTTTCTTTATATTCATTCACCATATCGGTCAAAAGATGCTCCAGGATCGGCTGATCCTCCGGGCGGACGCTGATGACGTGAATCTGATTGTTAAAACAGTGAAAGAGATCATCCTGGGCAAATACCGCATTTAGTTCGGAGAGAAACTCCTTTTTAAAATCGACCAGGACGCGCTTGTACGGCTGGTTTTTCACAGCGGCCGAGCAGTGCGTGACATACTCTTTGATGAGTACCAAATCGCCCTTTTTGATATGATAGGTCTTGTCCTTAATAAAGTAATAACGTTCTCCGGAAAAAAGATAATAGAGTTCGTAATAATTATGATAATGGTAAAGCTGCATCGAGGTCGGGTGTTGTTCAAAACGGCGCGTGACACGGATGTTGTAGTTGGAAAAATTGCTGATGGTACGAAGCATGAAGAACCCTCCTTTCTTCCTAATATACCCATTTTAGTATAATTGTTCAAAAATTGCAAGCAATTTCCGCTTAAATTAAGACAAAATATGTAGAAAAACTCTTTTTTGGTCACGATATGTGTGGAATTGACATCAAAAATTATGATATATTGAAGAAAAAGTCAGACTGCAATAAAAGGAGAGAGGGCCAAAATGACGAAAAAGAGATACGTACAAGTCGGGGTGGGGAGCAGGGCGCAGTTTTTTTATCGTGCGATTGGAGAGATGTTTTCAGAAACCGCCGAGATCACGGCGTTTTGTGATATTAACCGTACCCGGTTAGAATACGCAAGAGAAATCATGATGAAGGAATTTCACTATTCTGACATTGCGCTTTATATGTCCGACGAATTTGAAAAGATGATCGAGGAACAAAAGCCGGATTACGTGATTGTAACCTCGATCGATCGGACGCACCACAAATATATCATCAAGGCAATGGAAATGGGCTGTGATGTTATCAGCGAAAAGCCGATGACCATTGACAGTGAGAAGTGTCAGGCAATTTTAGATGCGGCAAAGAGAACCGGCCGAAAGCTGCGCGTGACCTTTAACTACCGCTATGCGCCGCATAATTCCAAGGTGCGTGAGCTAATGATGCATGACACCATCGGCGATGTCAAGGCGGTGCATTTTGAGTGGATGCTCAACACCTCGCACGGGGCGGACTATTTTAGAAGATGGCACCGTAATAAGCGCAACAGCGGCGGACTTTTGGTACATAAGGCAACGCATCACTTTGATTTGGTAAACTTCTGGCTCGGCACCCGTCCCAAACAGGTGTTTGCTTACGGTGATCTTATGTTCTACGGCCGTGACAATGCGGAAAACCGCGGTATCACAAAATTTTATCCGCGTGTGCACGGCTTTAAAAATGCGGAGGGCGATCCGTTTGCGCTGGTGATGGACGGTAACGAAAATTTAGAGCGACTGTATTTAGACGCAGAGCAGGACGACGGCTATATTCGCGATCGCAGCGTGTTTGGGGACGATATCAGCATCGAGGACACGATGAACGTCCTGGTCAAGTATGAATCCGGTGCACAGATGTCCTATTCGCTGACGGCCTATGCCCCCAAGGAAGGGTTTCGGGTGGTATTTACCGGCACCAAGGGACGAATTGAACTGGAGGTTATGGAAAACGTGTATGTTAACGGCGCCGGCGATAAGAGCCTGGAAGGGGCGGCAAAGTCGAAGAGCATTAAGGTGTTTCCGCTATTCGCCCCGTCGTATGAAGTAGAAATCCCGGAAATGGAGGGCGGCCACGGCGGCGGCGACCCGGTGCTTTTAAATGACATCTTCGGCGTGCCGGAGCCGGATCCGCTGAACCGTGCGGCATCCCATATTGAGGGCGCGATGAGTATTTTGACCGGTATCGCGGCCAATCAATCAATTGCCTCCGGTCTGCCGGTGGATATCGACAGTCTGGTGAAATTTTAAGTGAAAAAGAAATCAATCCATAAATACTTTATCAAAGGAGATGTAGAAAATGAAAAAATGGTTAGCGGTAGCTTTGACCGGCGTATTGCTCTGCGGAATTTTAGCAGGCTGCAGCGGCAAAAAGACAGCGTCCGACATGGAGCCGGTAGATGGTGTGCCGGAGGAATCGTACGAGATTCAGTGGTATTTAATGGCCGATACGCAAAGTGATGTAAGAAGCGTAGAGGAAGAACTAAACAAGTACTTGAAGGATAAACTGAACGCAACCGTGAAGATCAACTGTCTTCCCAGCGCACAGTACACGCAGAAATTAGGAACCATGATTAACGCCGGCGAGTATTTTGATATGGCATTTGTGGCACGCTGGGCGCTGGATTATGTGGATAACGGCCGTGCCGGTGCGTACTTTGATTTGAGTCCGTATCTTGACACCTATCTAAAAGAATTGAGTGAGACAATCGGAAAAGATGCGCTCAAATACTCCTATGTGGACGGTGCGCTTTATGCAATGCCTGTTTATAAGGAGATGGCAACCCAGTACGGTTGGATTTACCGCAAGGATATTGCAGAAAAATACAATATCGATATGACAAAATATCGGTCGTTTGAAGAATTAGAACCGGTGATCCAATTGATTCAGAGCAGAGAGCCGGACATGAAATATCCGATCGACTGGGCATACGGCGAGAGCGATCCCGGCTGCCTGATCCAGACCGAGCAGAACATCTTCAAGGACGGAAGCTATGACGGCATGCCCGTTAATGTCTACAAAACCAAGGAGTATCAGGATGCCATCGGAGTGGCACGTGATTTTTATAAAAAAGGCTATGTCCGCCCCGATGTATTGACGGCGACCGATTCGATCTCCCGTATGAGCGAGGGAAAAACCTTTGTCATGATGCAGCCGATCAAGCCGGGTAAGGCGCAGGAAATCTTTAAAAACAGTAAGTATACGTTTGAGCAGGCAGAAATCACCAAGCCGATGATTGATTATTTGGCCGGTACCGGTTCGATGCAGGCGATTTCATCGACCTCAAAGAATCCGGCAAGGGTCATGAAGTTTATGAACCTTTTAAATACCGATCCCTATGTTAAAAACCTGGTGATTCACGGTGTTGAGGGCAAGCACTATACCAAAGTTGACGATAAAACAGTAGAACCGATTGCAAACAGCGGTTACAGCCTTTATAAAGAAAGCTGGAGCATCGGCAACGTATTTTTAGACTATCTCTTGCCGAATGATGATCCCGAAAAATACGAAAAGCTAAGAGCATATAATGACAACGCAGTGGATTCCGCCGTAAACGGATTTTTACCCAAGGCGGTTACCGATCCGGCGGTGAAGCAGCGCAATATGGAGATCAATAACACGACAAACAACTTTTTAAAGCAGCTGCGCGTGGGCGCCGTTGAGACAGAACCGACCTATACCGAATTTTTGGATACCTTAGAAAAGGCCGGCATCAATGAACAGATTGCCGCAACAACAGAAGAATATCGGGAATATTTGAAAAATCAAAAGTAGATGGTGAAAAGAAAAGGAGATGCAGATCATGAATAAAACAAAAAAAAGAATGTTTACTGCAGCTTTGGCTTTGACAATGACTGCCGTAATGCTTGCAGTTCCGGCAGCGGCAGAAGATTATGTTGACGGTATCTATGTCGGTGATGCGGCGCTGGTAAAGTCGGTGACCTTAATGCACGATAAATCTGCAGATATGCAGGCGGGAAGCGCCGTATTAAAGACGGATACGGCGTATACCGGCGCTGCAGCCTGGGGCGTTGATGATGCAAAGGATATCGGCGACGGCTTTTTAAACAGTGACGGTTATCTTTGGGGTGCGATGCGCAGCAGCGCCAACACAGTGAGCAGTACGCGCACGATTGCAAAAAAGTTTACGCCGGTGCAAAATGGCGAGACCTTAAAGCTCAGCACCAGATTTAAGCTTGGCTGGGCGGAGGAGAGCGGTGAATATTATACTGCGTACGGCCTCCAGCTGCGCGGCGATGGCGGTGAAAAACTCGCGCTGCTTGATCAAAAGGTCAATGCCTTTTACTCTTATGTGCATCTCCTCTCCGGGACGGTAACGGAGCATCTGGGGGATCAGGATGCACACGTGGAATCCGGCGTTATAACAAACGGCTGGGTTTTTGAAAATGGAGAAAAGACCACCATCAATGCGGCAAATAACGTATTTTCTAACGATAGCAGTAAGGGTGTCCCGGTCTTTAATATCCAGGCAAAGCAGGAGGGCGGCTATGCGCGTCCGTTTGACGGCGAGCTGACCCTGACGCTGACGGCTGCGCCGAATGCGGCGGACGCTGCCAAATACGATTTAAAGCAGACCATCAGCGGCGTTAATATTTCGCTTACCTCATCAAAGACGGTAGATGCGGCGGTCGTGACCGCACTGAACAGCTTTCATATCATGCAGGGCAATTACGCGGCCGGAACGGCAAAGCTGATCGGCGTGCGCGATGTCTATGCCGCACAGCTTAACACCAGCGGCAACAGAACTTTGGCGCAGATCAATCCGGCCAATGTTACGGTGAGCGATATTGTAACCGGCAGTGATGAAGGCTACCAAAGCGGTGCAAAGCTCGGATCGGTAAATTTAGACGATAGCGGTAATATCAGCGCTGCAGATGCGGATCTAACCAAAATCAATGATGAGTTTAAGGTGGAGGACGGCTATCTTTGGGCGTATCAGCACAACCAGGGTAACGCTACTGAGGACAGGGCAGTCTCCAAGCGCTTTGCACCGATCCAAAAAGGAGATACCTTAAACCTTAACGCTACCATGCGGTTTAACTATGCAAACACGGACTATAACCTGTATCTTGCGGGATCCAGTCTGGAACTGACGGGCGATAATGGAAATCTTACGCTGATTCAGTATGATATGCGATCGAGTATTTACTGGAACCGTACCAAGCTTCGCTTTTTAAACAACGGCGGCGCAAACTTTTATGAAAACGAGACGGCAAATACCGAGGTGACAACGGTCGGTAACCGCGAGGGCAAGCTCGGTCATACAGACGGATATGGTTGGAAAACGGTGGACGGCAACGATTTATTCGGCAGCTGGATGCAACCGAATTACATGAATCTTTTTGCCAACTCGCCGAACAGTACCAGCGCAAACGGCGGCGATCTTACCATCAACCTGACGGCGGCGCCGTCAGGCAGTGATCCGGATCAGTATGAGGTAACCATGACAACGGTCGGCCCATATATTGATGTCACTTCAAAACGGACAGTCAGCGCCGATTTAATCACCGGGCTTCGTGATTTTTGCATGGTAAGCTCAAGATCAAAAAATGCAAACCAGTTCCCCAATCCCGAAAAGCTAATCGGCATCAAAAATCTTTCTGTAACTGCCGGTGCGGCAGAGGGCAGTGTCTCAGCCGCACTGAAAGAGGGAAGTAATACGGTGTATATCCCGGTTCGGCTGCCGGACGGCAATACGGCGGATTTCGCAGTGGTTGCCGCAGTTTGCGACAAGGCAACCGGCGTACAAAAGAACTTTTTCATCAAAGAGATTAAGGGCAAAGACAACAATGACGATATTGCGATGGAAGTGGATATCACGGCGCCGCAGTCGGAGTATGTGACGATTTATGTGTTTGATTCGTTTACACGGCTTGCCCCGTATGCCGTGCAGTCGCAGATCGGTATGTAAACCGTGAAAACGAATCCCATCGACCAAAGGAGGAAGACGCAATGAAAAAGAAACGATGGATTGCAGGTCTTATAGCGGCCATGATGCTGACCGTCATGCTGCCGCTGTGCCCGGCGTCTGCGGCAGAGATCAGCATCTTTGACTGGAAGTTTCAGAACGAGTACGCAGACGATAGTATTGCAACCAACTGGTGGGGGCAGGCTATGACGGAATGCCCCGGCTATAAGGAGGGCGAAAAATGGGCAACCGCCTGGGGCGGCGAGGGCTGGTATCATGACGCGGAGGACGGCAGTCTTGCCATTACCGCAAACCCCGGCAGCGCCAATGGGGCGGAATCCTATCTGGGGCGGCGCGTTGTTACCGAGGCAATCCCGGATCACAGTGAAATCACGATTACTTATAAATTCCGCACCGCGGGCAAGCCCACCAAAAGTCAGGGCGAGGTCTGGATCAAAATCAGTTCCCGGGAGGAAGGAAAGACCGGTGATACTGAAGCAAATTCCTTTATGATTAAAAATTCACTGACCGAGGATATGTCCCATGGCTTTGCCAGCACAACGGCATGGCCCTTTACGGCCAAGACGCCGGATCGTGATCCTAATGCGGTCAGCTTTACCTATGACAAGGATTATGAGGTGGCAATCACGCTAAAGCCGAACACCGATATGTCCAGCCGCTACGTGGCGAAAATTAAGGAGGACGGCAAGGACAAAGGGACGGTCATCGTTAACGAATGGCCGGGATTTAAGCAGTCGCAGTTTAAGCGCCCGGTACAGATTACCATTGCGACGATCAATCGAAGCGATATTTTGGAGCAGGAGCCGATCATCTATATGAAAGAAATCAGCATGACGGCCAAGCTTCCGAACGAACCGCTCGGCGTCTCTTATTATCCGGGAAACGGAAGCCGGAACGTGGCTTTGGATACCGCATGCTATGCGGAGTTTGAAAAGGCGGTTGAGGCGGTAGATGCGTCGCAGGTTTCTATTACGGGCGGCGCGGAAGTGACGGATGTTTCGATGGATAAAGACAACCGCCGTGTGGTGCTGGGCTTGTCCGGCCTTGCGCCCAAGCAATCTTATACCGTGACGATACGGAACGTCAAAGGCAAGGTCGCCGATGAGGCGTTTGACTATACCTGGAGCTTTACCACCGACAGAGGCCTGATCTTTTCAAAACCGTATTACTCGCAAATGGATGAAAGAGTGTCGGTCAAGAATGAGGGAGACCTTCTGATTTCTGCCGTTGATACCGCAGACGCGGCGTATTTAAACGGCGGCGCATGGGGCAGTGGCAACCTGGACGATCGCGGTATGCTGAAATCCGGCGCCAATTTAGACAGTATGGCAGACGAATTTAAGGTGGAGGACGGCTATCTTTGGGCGTATCAGCACAACCAGGGTAACGCTACCGAGGACAGGGCGGTCTCCAAGCACTTTGCGCCGATCCAAAAAGGAGATACCTTAAACCTTAGCGCTACCATGCGGTTTAACTATGCAAACACGGACTATAACCTGTATCTTGCGGGATCCAGTCTGGAGCTGACGGGTGATAACGGGAATCTTACGCTGATTCAGTATGATATGCGATCCAGTATTTACTGGAACCGTACCAAGCTTCGCTTTTTAAACAACGGCGGCGCAAACTTTTATGAAAACGAGACGGCAAATACCGAGGTGACGACGGTCGGTAACCGTGAGGGCAAGCTCGGTCATACGGACGGGTATGATTGGAAAGTGGTGGACGGCAATGACATGTTTACAAGCTGGCTGGCCGTCAACTACATGAATCTTTTTGCCAACTCTCCAAACAGTATCAGTGCAAACGGCGGCGATCTTACCATCAACCTGACGGCGGCGCCGTCAGGCAGTAATCCCGATCAGTATGAGGTAACCATGACAACGGTCGGCCCATATATTGATGTCACCTCAAGGCGGACAGTCAGCGCCGATTTAATCACCGGGCTTTGTGATTTTTGTATGGTAAGCTCCAGATCGAAAAACGGAAACCAATTTCCAAATCCTGAAAAGGTAATTGGCATCAAGGATCTCAGCATTTCGGTTCAGACGGGTGCAACCGCTCCGACCGTCGGCGAGACCAAGGTCTATATGAACTAT
The DNA here is from genome assembly GCA_934454115.1 of uncultured Clostridia bacterium. Taxonomy (GTDB): domain Bacteria; phylum Bacillota; class Clostridia; order Monoglobales; family Monoglobaceae; genus Ructibacterium. Next base: position 11,893 of record CAKSFQ010000021.1, on the reverse strand, counting down.
GAAAACATTGCAGAAACCGCGGCCGATGCCGATGTTCTGGTGCTTGAAAAAGACGCAGTGACCGACCGGGTTCTTGGTGTACATGTTGAGAAATTGCATGATCTGACAGGCAGCGGCGTCATTACCATTCCGGTCACCATGACAAAAGAGGGATCAAAGCTTGCCGTCTATGTGATGAACGGAGCGGACGGTATGGTGCTGCTGGCAGAGCCGGCGTTTGCGACCGTAATTGCGAGATAGGAAGGGGGCATCTTATGAAAGGATACAGCAGAGTTTTGGTTTTTTGTCTTGCGTGCATGATCCTGATTTTCTGTGTGCCGGGCGCGGTATTTGCCGAAAACGGGATTGCGCTTTACATTGACGGTATCTTGCAGGAATTAAAACAGCCCTGCCTTTTAGATGATAACGGCGAGGTTTATATCCCGATGGAAGAAGTTTTCTTTAAAATGGGCGTATATATGAAGTGGGACGAAAGGGCAGGCTGCTACATCGGGGAAGGTAACAATGGCGAAATCCGGATTACCCCGGACAGTGACGTTGCGGAGGTCGACTGGGTTCCGATCGAGCTGCCCGGCAAGGTGCAGACGGTAAACGGCGTTCTGATGATACCACTTTACCTGGTTGAAGACGCTCTGCGCACCGACCCCGCGACCTATGATGAGAAGCAAAACCGGATTGACATCAAGTTCCCGGATATTCACTATCAGGCGCGGCGGGATGTGGATTATGAGCGAATTATGGCGTCCCTGCCGGAGGGAGAAGTGATTTTCGGCGGTGACGACATGTATAATGTGCACTATGACTCGTCCTCTTCCTACACCGAGTACGCGAAATTCAATGAGGTCAAGGTGGAGGGAATGCCTTTTGATAAGGCGCTGCAGATCGAGACCTTGCCGTTGCCGAACCGTCAGGTTCCGGCAGCATCCTATAACATTCAGCAGGACGTTTATGTTTACGGCGGTGATTTTGAGGCAGGCGACGTCGGTATGATGACGCTTTGGGCAAGAGCCACCAAGATTACGGATGAATCCGGTGTTGCAAAGATGCGGCCGGCTTATGAACAGGTCGGGTACTGGCAAAAGGCAACCGAGGCGGAAATCTCAATCGGACCGGAATGGCAAAAGTATTATCTGCCGCTTGACAGCGGTGTATACACGTTAAAGGCCGGTGAATCGCACGTAACTTATTCGGTCGGTTTTAAACCGCAGGTGATTGAGGTCGCAGATATTACCATTGTCAATTACCATCAAGACGTTGATTTTAACACCTTCTTTCCGGACAAGTTTAAGCCGTACAAGGGCATGGAGGACGATCATCTTTGGAAGAAGCATGCCTGGAAGCGCGTGGAAAAGTATCGCAAGAATGATATGATTGTCCGCGTCTGCGACCGGGAGGGAAACCCCATCGAGGGCGCCGAAATTAAGGTGGACATGAAAGAAAACGAGTTTATGATGGGTCTGGCAATCATCTTTAACGAGATTTTGGATCTGGGTGACGAAGACAGCAAACAAGTACAGATCAAAAAAGATGTTTTAAATCAGTTTAATACGGTGATCGATGGGCTTGAAATGAAGTTTTTTGAAGGACGCGACTCCATGCAGCGGCCGCAGCGCATGACGCAGGCTGTTTTTGACATGGGTAAGCGGTCGCGCGGACACTGTTTATCGTGGGGTGGCATGGACAGCGCAAAATTGTCAAACGGCTTTGATTCCTGGAGCTATGAGGATAAGTGCGACTATTATCGCTGGTCGCAGCTTGGCGAGGCGTGGATGTTCCGGGATACTGTAGTGGAATGGGACGTATTAAATGAGCCGCACGACAGCGCCGACTGGCGCAATAAGTACGGGACGGGATTTTATTCCGAGCTGTTCCAGAAGGTTAAGGCCATTGACCCTAAGGCAAAGCTTTTGGTTAACGAGACCGGCATGGAGGGACACCCCGACCGCAATCACAAAATGCGTGCGCCGGGATTTTTAACCATCGTCAATCCGATGAGGGAGAAGGAGCGTGCGCCGATTGACGGGATTGGAATCCAGGGGCACTGCACCAGTTACTATTATCCTATGGGATTTTATCATGAGATCGATACGCTGACCCAGGATTACGATTTCGTGACCATTACTGAGTACGACTTTTATAACGCGGATATGACCTATGCAAAAAATCATTTATATGACACCTTTCTGGCGACCATCTCGCATCCAAAGACCAACGGCTTTGTTATCTGGGGGTATCAGGATACCAACCATTGGCGCGGCGTCGGCCCCTTCTATGACCGTCAGTGGAACAAGAAGGATACCTATGATACATGGAAATATATGTATAACGAGCTCTATCAAACGCACGAAAATGTGATGACCGGTAAGGACGGCAACGCAACCGTGCGCGGTTACCGCGGAACGTATGACGTTACTGTGACGGTAGGCGGAATATCCAAGACCGTGGAGTTTATGCTGACCGATTCGGATGATACCCTGCGTGATAATTATATTGACGTGGTGGTTGACGGCGCAAACATTACGGCGACAACGCCCAATCCGTACGAGATTTACAGAAAGCGTAATCTGGATTATGCCAATCATGAGGCTGCTGCTGCGGATTATCTGGCAAAAGGTGCGGACAAATGGATTGGAATTTATAACCACAGAAATGCCGCCGGAGAGAGACTGCCGATGACAACGGACGGGTTGCAGAATACCTACTATTATGTCGAGGGCGACAGCTACGCGGAGTATGAACTGGTGAAAAAGGCCAAAACCGGGTACGTCAGTGTAGACTTCCGCGCGCCGCGCGGCGAGGTATACCAATACGAGATTTTGGCGTCAAAGGACGGCAAAGATTGGACATCGATCTATCAGGGCTCGTCGGATCAAAAGATAGCGGCAGATTTTCATGACGCAATGTTTATCAGAATCCAATCAAAAGGCAATGAATATATGGGAATTTCGGAGGTGGACATTCATGCAGAAGAAGTATAAAAAGCTGGCGGCATCGGTCGCCGCTGTGTTTGCGGCATCGGCAATGGTGATGAACGCGGCCTTTGCGCTGGCGCCGACCGCGGCCATTGACGGCAATGTTATTTCGGCGGCCTACAATCATGAGGAAGCGGGCTTTGGTACCATGGTCTATCTCTTAAATGCCAAGGTATCGGATGCGGATACGATCGATTCGGCGTATCTTGGTGAGCGCCTGGTTTGGGCAGGTGCGGTAACCGGAGGAACCGTTTCCTACACCTTGCCGCAGGACGCGCCCTACGGGGTCTATACGGTGTTGTTTGGCGCGGACGGACTGTCCGATCTCAAATCATCGAGGGCGGCGTATGTGCTTTATGAAGAGCCGGGAGTGAAAGCACGGGCCGTATCGGAAATCAAGGGGGCAGCAACGCCCGGGGAAATGGCAGCAGCCTATCAAAAGTACAATAATAAGGCGTTTATGATTGACGAGGGTATATTAAATGCCAATGCAGATATGGTGTTTGACCTGGTCGGGCAGCTTGGCAGCGATGTGACTGCCGAGGACGTGGCGGCGTGTGTTGCCACGGCGGCGGAATACGGCGCGATGAGAGACATGACCGAGGCAGAGATTGCAAGGACGCTGGAAGAAAACTATAAGACCCTTGGACTTGACGAGGACATTCTTTTATACAGTGACAAGGTCGCGGCAAGCATGGTGAACGGCCTTCCGGGCTGCACCACGATTACGCAGATCCAAAAACTCGCAAAGGATTCTCTTGCGTTGACGGCGCTTAATGAGGCCGTGCCGAGCAAATTTTTTGAAGTGCTGAAAAAGTATGACACGGTCTTTCAGGTGACCTTATCCAATCGGCTGGATCAACTGGGTGCGCATCAGTACGAACTGACCAAACAGCTGGCGGACAAGGAGTACACAGCAGTCGATGCGGTAGGCAGTCAGGTGAACCAGATCATCAACGCACTGTATCAGAAGTATTATGGTGACGGCGGCAGTGGCGGCAGTGGCGGCAGCGGCGGCAGCAGCGGCAGCGGCGGTATTGGCAGCGGCGGCGGTAATTCCAGCGTTTCCGGCTTGATACAGCCGACTGTCGATCAGATGAACGACAACCAAAACGCACTGGCAGGGAATATGCTGACGGATTTAGAGGGTTACGATTGGGCAAGGGAGGCAATCCTGGCGTTGTTTGAGGACGGTATCCTCAGCGGCGATGGTGACGGAAGGTTCCGGCCGGGCGACGGCATTTTGCGGGAGGAATTTACGAAGCTTTTGATTACGGCGTTTTGCGATGGCAAGACGGAATCAAAGACGCTGAAATTTACGGATGTTGCCGATGCGTGGTATAAGCCCTATATTGAAACCGCTTTTGCCAAGGGAATCGTAAACGGTGTCAGTGAGGATACGTTTGGCGTGGGGCAATATCTCACCCGTGAGGATGCGGCCGTTATGCTGCAAAGAGCGGCAGAAGCCACCTATCACGACATCACAAAAAAGCAAACCCTGGTTGGCTTTACCGATCAGGACAGCGTTTCGGATTATGCAAAAATCGCGGTGGATATGCTTGCAAGGGCGCAGATATTCAATGGGTTTGAGGACGGAAGCTTCCGTCCGCAGGCGCAGATTACCAGGGCAGAGGTTGCAAAGGTAATCTACGGCTTTGTCGGACAATAAGGGGAGGAGCAGGATATGAAGAGATTACTATGTTTTTGGATGGCAGTATTGCTGATGCTGCCGTCCATGGTGACCGCTTTTGCAGAGGAAACCGCAGATGTGCCGGAAAAGGAAACGGAGATCGTCGCTGATACGGTGCAAACCGAAGAGGCTGCCGCATCAGAGCTCACGCTGGAGGCCAGCGTGGCAATCGGTCTTGGCGTTATGTCGGAGTACATTGCGGATAAGGAGGCGACCATTGCAGATCTTGCGGCGGCAGCCAATGCCCTTGGGGCCTCGGGCTATGTCAGCGACCGGTATTTTGGAAAAGCGGCGTATCACAATAAGGTGAAATGCATCACTGCAGAGGCAGTTATGATCGATATTTTGGGTTATGCGATCTTTTTTGATGACGGTTCCATTGATCAAGAGGATCAGACACAAATCGAAAGTATTGCGAGACGTTACAGTATTTCTCATAACGTTGAAAAGAGTGCAGAGGAAATCATCACCATGCGCGACCTTGCGGTGATGCTCTACAACACACTGCGTGCGGCATCGGTGGAAACAATGTATTCGCCGACCGGCAATCGTTCTACGGTGAACGAGACGCCATATATGGAACGGGTGCTTGGCATGAAGATGGTTTACGGTATTGTGCAGAGCACCTCGTATTCCTCCATAACCGGTGCGGACGGCACCGATGGGAATCGTGTGGTCATCGGCGGTACAACGTACTACTGCGAAGAGGGAAGGTATGAGGAATTTATCGGTATGCGTGTTGCGGCGCTGGCAAAAAATGACGGCGAAAGGACGCAGATACTATCCATGTTTGATGACGGCAACCGCGTGCTGGAGCTAAAACCGGATATGCTGCAAAAGGAAGCAATCAGCAAATCCTCCATCGGGTATTGGGACAAAAACGACCGCGCCAGAATGGCGAGCCTTTCTTCTACAGTTGACGTACTCTACAATTACAGTCTTTATCCGGACTATACGGCGGATGATTTTAAGTTAAGCCAGGGACGCCTGATCCTGATTGATAATGATGAAAGCGGCGGATATGATGTCGTGAAGATTGAAAAATACCAAAGCTTTGAGATTTTGTCGGTGTCCATGAATCGCGAAACCATCGGTGATCGTTACGGAAATAAGGTGAACATCTCTAAAATGATAGAAAAGGGCTATCCGATCATCGAGAACGGAAAGAAGATCGAGGCGCAGAACATTCCGGCGCAGTCGATTGCCACCTGCTATACCAACAAGGCCGGCGATGTGGTGAGACTTTATATTGACAATGAGAAAGCGGCCGGTATGGTGCAGCGGTTTGATACCGAAAAGAACCATGTGATTTTAGAGGATAGAGAATTTACTTATGTGGAGGAGATCAAGACAAGGATCGAAAGTGTACCGATGCTGTCACTGCTTACGGTTAAGCTGAACCACTACGGCGAGATCGCTTATTTTGAAATCTCCGGGGATGCGGTCAGCTACGGCTACATGATCGCCTTTGCCAAGACCGGGAGCTTTGATGAGGTCAGCGTAAAGATGTTTACCCAGGCCGGCGAGATCACGGAAATGAAAACGGCAGCATCGGTTAAGATGAACGGACAAAAAATGTCGGCATCGGACGCCTTTTCGTATAATCTGACCAGCGGTCTTTGGGATGAGGCCGGTGCGATTTCACAGCCGGTGACCTATAAGCGCAACAGCAAGGGCGAGCTGACGGTTATCAATACGGTGACAGATAAGGAGGATGGCAACAAGGAACGGCTCCGCAAGGATAAGGACGGCGTGTTTACCTATTATTCCAATCCGAAAACCATTTGTGCCGATGTTCGGCTGAGAGACACCACCAAGGTGTTTGTGGTGCCGACGGATTTGAATGATGAGCGCTATTTTAAATACGGTTCTTATAACGTGCTCAGAAATGATAATGATTACACTGCACAAGTTTATAATGTAGACGAAAATTACTATGCAGATTGCGTTGTGGTACGTATCAACCCGTATGGGGTATATGGATTTAATACCATTAACGAGCTTGGCGGCGCGGTCTACATGGTACACGAGGTACGCCAAACGATAGGCGATGAGGATCAGATGACCACCCTTTTAGAGGTGCGCCAGCTGGGACAGCCGGAGGACGCGTTCTCTGAATTTACTTTTGTAAACAGTGATATTGCCGCAATCTTCCAGGGCAAGGGCTATAAGGTGAGCGAACTGAAGCCGGGGGATATTATTATGGCGGAGACGGCGCTTTATGCGGTCGGTTACGGCGGATTTAAAATTTTATATCGTGCCGACGGCACCGAACCTTATGAAGAGGCCAAGATGGTTTGGTATACGGAGCAGACGAGAGATGTATTCTACTCGGATTCCAACACCTATGCGGCCGGCACGATAAAAAAGGTGATTGAGGACGGATGCATCGCAAACTTTAAGCCAACGACCGGTGGATACGACGATTGGAATCGTTTGATCAGCTTTAACGGAACCCTGCCCGTTTACATCTGTGAAAAGAGCAGGGATAAGCTGTATCGGGGATCGGTTGGCGATCTGACGGCAGGCGATACCGTTTTTGCACTGATGAACAGCGGATTTATCAAAGAATTTATTATTTATCGTTAGTTTTAATGATTCGGGGCTGCAAAATGCCTTGCAGCCCCGGCAAAGATGTTTTTATAAGAGCAGAATTTTTGAGATCACAAAGAGAAAAGGAGATGGGGTTGCGATGAAAAAGAGAATCAACCGGGTTCTTAGTCTGGTTTTGCTATGTTCCCTGATTGGGAGTATGCCGGTCTTTGCGGATACGGTGCGTGTCCGGTATCGGGGGACTGCGGCGTCCGGCGAGCGCGTGGGACTGATGGTGGTTGATAAGGACGCAAACCCCGAAAACTTAAATCCCGATGACATTTTTTTAACGGATATTATTACGCCCGATACAGACGGAACTGTGGATAAAACAGTTGAATTTCCTGATGCAACGGTGGATGCCGTAACAGGAACGGTCAACGAGTACAAGGCGATTTCAAACATCGCGCTGACAGAAGAAGTGCTAGACGTTAAACAGACGAATGTGAAATATGATTTTGAAAGCTTTACGGTGCGCCCCGCTATGATTGATGGCGTTTTATATGTTCCGATTGCGGAGACGCTGACGAAGGTGGGCGAAGACACCGTTACCTATACCTATGATGAAGAAAGCAAAACCTATACCGGCAGCGCCAACAACGGGGATTTTACAATTGTGATGGGAAAGGGTAGCATAGAGGTCGATTGGGTCGATGTGGAGCTTCCCGGTTTGCTGAAGGAGTATCACGGAAACGATATGATGCCGGCATATGCCATTGAATATCTCTTAAAAACAGGTGCGCTCTCGTATGATGAGACAAGTTTCACCCTTGCAGAGGGCGTACAGCCAAAGTTCCCGGAACGAGAAATCGATTATCCGACGGTTGTAAAAGGCTTGCCGACGCCGGAGCGGACGGTAATCTCGCATAGTGATTTTTTGTATCATATGTCAAAATACGGTGCAGAGGATTTGGTTGCGCTGAGCGTACAGGATGTGGAAATTGACGGAACAACCCATACCGCCAGGCAGATTGAGACCGTCTACGATCGGTTTGGTACCATTCCGTCCGTGGACAGTGTCGAGGTGTCGACATGGTTTGTGAATCAGCCGTTTTATAAAAAGGAGACAGGTCTGCTTTCCTTTAAGGCGCGTGCGACACGGATTACGGACGAGAGCGGCAGCGCGAAAGTCGGCGTCAAAATGCAGACGATGAGCAACTGGGCGCTCGCGATTGAGGATTATATCGCGGTGACCGATCAGTGGCAGCAGTATTACCTGCCGGCCTACAACGCGTTTAACGATTATCCGGGCTCTTACGGCGCAAGAATTTGTTTTACGGTGGGCGGAAAGCCGATGACATTGCAGATGACGGATTTTTCGTTTGTGTCCTATGGCGAAAACGAATCGGTCAAGGCGGCCTTAACCGAGGTTCCGAACGTTTCCGGCTACAAAGGAATCGAAGAGGGTCATGTGTGGCGGAAGGAAGCCAAAAACCGTGTGGAAAAGTATCGCAAGGAGGATCTGTCCTTTTTGGTAACCGATGCGAAGGGGAATCCGGTGAAGGATGCGGAAATTAAAGTGAATATGACTGAAAACGAGTTTATGTTTGGGGCTGCCATGTGTGAAAATGAGGTCTTAAATCTTGACATGACAAGCGTAAAGGGAAAAACACTGGATCGGTTTATGACCAACGACATTAACGCCGGTGTGTGTGCGGATATGATGAAGAGCGACGGCGTGATTGCCAGCGATGGAACCTATGGCGCCGAGATGGTGAACGAATATTTAAAGAGAGGGATGCGCGTTCGCGGACATTGCATGTATTGGGATGGCGTCGGCGCTGCCTATCTTGACGCGGAGGGAAAAGAAAACTACGACAAAATGTATACCCAGACGATGGATTATGTCCGTTCGATGGCCTATCAGTATCGTGGAAAGCTGGCGCAGTGGGATGTTATCAATGAGCCTGTTTCCAATAACTACGTGCGGCTGCATTATAATACCACGCGGCTTTACAGTGACATTTTTAAGGAGATCAACCGCATCGATCCCTCTGTGCGGCTTTATATCAACGAAACCGGCATCGAGGGCAGAAAAAACAAACAGATGGCGGACAGGATTCCGAATCTGATCCATAATATTGTCGAACCGCTGCAAAAAGAGGGCGCGCCGGTTCACGGAATCGGAGTACAGGCGCATTGTACGAATTACTATTATCCGCAGGGATTTTACCATCAGCTTTCAGAGCTTGCTGATGCGGTTGATGAGGTTGCGGTGACGGAATACGATTTTTATAACGAGGACACCACCTACGCCCCCAATCATCTGGAGGATTTGCTGCTCGCAACCATATCACAGCCTAAGGCAACCGCGTTTATTATCTGGAATCCGGAGGACTCGATGCATTGGCGCTGGGACAATGCGGCGCCGTTCTTTCGGAGGGACTGGAGTTCAAAGCCCGCACATTTAAAATGGCAGGATTTGGTTCAGAATGTGTATTCTACCAAAGAAACGCTGCACACAGATGAAAGCGGCAGAGCGTCTGTTCGGGCTTTTCGCGGCGACTATGCGATCACGCTGAACTATGAGGGCAGCACAAATACGGTTGCACTCGGCAATACAACCGATGGAGGAAGCGCGGTAACTTTTGTGATCGACGGCACGCAGATTACCGCAACGCCCTCTGCAGAACCGAGAAAAAAGCCGGAATCCATTGCGTGCGCGACACGTACCGAGGCAAAACGGGAGTACGATGCGCAAAATGAGCCGTACTACCTCAACATGATGCTGGACACCAACTTTAAAGGCTCTGAAACAGAGGAACTGGCGGTGTCCGGTGGCGATCTTTCCCAAAGTGAGGACTATCAAAAGGGTGATATCTGGGGATCGAAAGAGGGGATGCTGCAGCTGCTGAGCGGTACGGACGAAGTGGATACCGTGGTAACGACGACCGGGAATTATCAGGCAGGAACCTTGTACCGAAAGGTCAGAAATTTAAAAACCTATGAAGAATCCTCCCTGTATCAGGAGACGATGTTTAAGACCCTGTCACCGGCGGCAAACCATTCTATGACAATGCTGCTCGGCGTTGCCAAGGATCAGCAGAACAAACAGACGGCAAAGCTGATTTATGACAAGGGCGCATATACCATAGAAACGCCGGACGGTCACACAATCAATCTGGAAAGAGACACCGATTATACCTTAAAGGTCGGGATGACACCTAAGGGAGATACGACAACGGTAACCTATGCAGTGATAAAAGACGGTACGGAATGTACGGCAAGCTATCAGTACGATGCCACGGCTGTGGATATCGGATTGGTCAATGAAGTCTATTATGCGATTGAGGCCTGGGTGACGCCGGGAGAGGACATTTTAAAGCTGCATAATGCAAGACTTTATGAACGCCGCGCGGGAGAGATTATTGAGATACAGAGAGCCGACCTTGATACCTGCTATGTCCGCGAGGATATGAAGATAGAGCCGCCGAAGCTTCCTTACTTAGGCAGCGCACTGACCGCGGCGCCGAAGGAGTGGGGTTTTATTGGCACGAATAAGGATGTTTCGGACTTTTCTTATCAGCAAAATGGGATGTATTTGGCGGCAATCAAAACAAATCGGGCAAACGGCGTACATACTCTGGTAAAGGGATTTTCCAATTTGCTGGACGGCGAGGAGTCGATGGAGGTCAGCATGGATTTGTATCTTAACGCAACCGCACCGGGAATGGATTCGGTTGGAGTCGGTGAAATTTATCTCGGCAACGCGGGACAAAGTACCAAGATTAAGCTTGCAAGGTATCGGGTTACGCCCTGGAATGATGAAAATACCGGCAACTATCCGTTTGCAGTCAGCCTTTTAGACACGGGGAGCGGATATCAATATCAAAGGCTTTTAGACGGAAATGGCAAGGATCCCTGGAAACAGAATTTTATCCGTGTAACGCTGACGCTGACGCCGGGCGATGGCGGAAAGTATGATGTGCAGCTAACGGCAGAAAACAGCGATGGCGATAGCATTCCTCTTTCTGCACCTGCGGCGTTGACAGAGGCACAGGTGCGTTCACTCAATACGATATTTATTTCCTATCAGCAGGAGACGGCGGGCAGCAATCTCAGTAATGCCGTTGTGTTTGGCGTGAGAGATCTTAAAATCCGAAAATTCGGAAAGACAATGTATCGGGGTGAAACCGCTGTATTATCAAAGAATGCGGAACAGTCAGTAGGGATTTGGTATAATAATATTACCGGCGCTGCATCCAAGGCGATGTTAGTGACGGCAGCGTATGTTAAAAATCGGCTTGTTTTGTGTCAGGGAAAAGAAGTATATTTTGAAAAGGGTCGGGGTTGTATCAATGTTGAACTGCCGTCCGATGTCACGATGGATTGCTATAAGCTGTTTCTCTGGCGCGGAGATCAAATGATGGTGCCTTATAAGTCAGCCGATATCATAAAAATCCGGTAAGGGCATCGGTTTTTTAACAAAACAGGAAAAGATGATGAAAGGGTGGAAACATAAAATGGCGGCAGTGATGAAAAAGGCTGGAGAAAAAAAGATAAAAGGGATTTCCGAAAAGGGCTTTTTAGTGCGAAACCGGTCGCAGATACCGCTGACGGCAATGTCGCTGCCGGCGGTGGTGCTGGTGTTTATGTTCAGCTATGTGCCGATGTTTGGTCTGATTCTGGCATTTAAGGA
>CAKSFQ010000020.1 GCA_934454115.1 uncultured Clostridia bacterium | reverse complement strand
GAGGTAATCCTAACGGATTGCCGAGTATTTTAACACCGTTTGGGCGGAAATCCACCTCTTAAAATCGAGTTCGGATTACGAACATCAGGTTAACCTAATTATACCACAAGCAAAAATAATTGTCACGAAATTTCTGATTGCCGCATAAATTATAAGTAGCAAAGAATCCGGAAGGGGTGTCGTAATGAACATTGAAGACATGATGAAGAACATAAATCCCAAGGCGCTGTCCGAGGCAATGCAGCGTATGGGAAAGATTTTAGAACCTTCGCAGATGGAACAGGTCAAAAAAACCATTCAAAGCGCCGACAAGGGCACGCTGAACCAAAAGCTGAATCATCTGACCGCCGAGGACTTAAAACGGGAACTGATGCAAAACCCGGCGCTGGCCAAACAGCTTGCCAATAACCCGGATGTCATGCAGAAAATCAATCAGATTTTTCAAAAAAAATAGTCTTATTTTCCGCGCTCTTTGAGGGAGGTGAGCATCATGGAAAACGAGTCTTTTGACTTATCCGGAGCGGTTGATATGCTGAAAACCATGTTAGAGGGCGAAGAAGGGCAACAGCAGCTGCAAAACATCATGGATATGTTCCGGGGCGATACGCCGCAGCAGCCCGGCAACGGAACCGGCGGCATTGACCCCGAAAATTTGGATATGGTTTTAAAGCTGCAGCAGGCAATGTCAATGCTCAATCAGCAAAAGTCCAATGACAAAACCCGGCTGCTGCTTGCGCTGCGCCCGTTTTTAAAGCCGTCCCGGCAGGAAAAGGTCGATCACGCCATGAAACTGATGAAGCTCACCGGGGTACTCTCCGTCATGCGGGATATGCAGGGGGATTGACGATGTATCAGCGTTATATGACAAATACCAATCAACAGCCTAAAAAACAAGGAAAGCCCCCTACGGGAGAAATGGGAAGCTTTCGGCAAAACCGGCAAAATCCGCAAAATCCGACACAACCCGCGCATTCTCCAAAGCCACAACCGCATGCCGGAGCCGCAAACAGACAAATTTCCGGCACGGGGCGCGGAACCGGTGCGGCGACTCATCCGGGCTCTCCTGATCATTTTGGCATTCCCGGCCGCTCAGGCGGAGGCGGTGCACCAAGATTCGGACAAAACCAAAAGCCGAGGTCGGCGATGCCGCCGACACCCAAAGAGCCCATCCCTAAAAAGCAGAGCTTTTCGGGGCGTGACACAATTTTAGGCTTGCTTCCTCCCTCCCTTTACAATCCCCGAACAAAAAAGATCCTCGGCTTTCTATCTGCCGAGGATTTACTGCTTGCTGCCCTGATTTTTCTCATGCTTGACAGCGACAAGGATGATGATTCCATCATGGTCTATGTTCTTTTATATCTGCTTTTGTCCGACTATATTGACCTTCCGTTCTAAAAATCCAAACAGGCGCCCTGGGGATTCTCCCTAAGGCGCCTGTTGCTTCATCGTTTTTAGCCGATCAGATCGCAGGCGTCATCCACAAACGCCGTCGTATTCTCCACCGGCATTCCCTCCATCAGCAATGCGCAGCTATACAGGACATTCGTCAACTTTTCCAATCTTTCCCGATCCTTTTCGGCCTGCTTCAGCGTCTCATAAACCGGGTGATTTAAATTGATTTCCAGCACCCTCTGGGCACGCATCATACCGCCGGCATTGGGCATCGCATTCAGCGTTTTTTCCATATCGAGTGAAATTTCACCCTCGCTGCTCATGCAGACCGGGTGCGACTTTAACTTGGCAGAAGCCTTCACCTTTGCCACCTTGTCGCCCAAAATTTCTTTCATGGAAGAGAGCAGATCCTTGTTTTCTTCTTCTGCAACAGCCTCTGCCGCCTTTGCCGTCTCATCCTCCAGGCCAAGATCAGCAGCCGAAACCGACTTAAACTCCTTATCCGCATACTTACCTAAGATTTTAATTGCGAACTCGTCCACATCCTCGGTAAAGTAAAGTACCTCATAGCCCTTTTCCTTTACCATTTCCGTCTGCGGCATGTGATCGATCTGATCCACGGTTTCGCCGCATGCATAGTAAATACAGGACTGATCCTCTTTCATTCGGGATACGTATTCTTTTAAAGTCACCAACTTCTTCTCCGCCGATGAGGAGAACATCACCAAGTCAACCAAGAAGTCCTTTTCGGCGCCGTAATGGTCGTACATACCAAACTTTAACGGACGTTGAAAATTTTCGTAAAACTTCTCATAGGCATCGCGTTCTTTTTCCTGCATGGATAAAAGCTCGCTCTTGATCTTCTTTTTCAGGTGCGCCGCGATGGTTTTAAGCTGGCGGTCATGCTGCAAAATCTCCCGCGAGATATTCAGCGACAAATCCGCCGAGTCCACCAGCCCCTTGACAAATCCGAAATAATCCGGCAGCAAATCCTCGCACTTATCCATAATCAGGACACCGTTGGTGTAAAGCTGCAATCCTCGCTTAAATTCCTTGGTATAGTAATCAAAGGGCGGTCTGGACGGAATAAACAGCAGCGCATGATAGCTGACTGCACCGTCTGCGCTGGTGTGAATCACCCGAAGCGGATCCTCAAAATCAAAGAACTTTTCCTTATAAAAGCGATTGTAGTCCTCCGGTTTCAACTCCGATTTGTTCCGTCTCCAAAGCGGAACCATGCTATTTAACGTATCATCCTCCTGATAGGACTCATATTCCGGCTGCGTATCCTCACCCTCCGGCTGCTTCTCTTTCAGCTTTTGTTTGGTAACCAGCATTTTAATGGGGTATTTGATATAATCCGAATAGGTCTTAACCAGATTTCTGAGCGTATACTCCTGCAAATACTGATCGTAATTCTCGTCCTCGGTGTTCGGCTTTAGCCGCAGCGTAACCTCCGTCCCGGGCTGCTCCATGGTGCAAGGCTCAATATCATACCCGTCCGCGCCCTTCGAGGTCCAGCAATAAGCCTGCTCACCACCGAATTTACGGCTCTTTACGGTAACCTCCTCCGCCACCATGAACGCCGCATAAAATCCTACGCCGAACTGACCGATAATATCGACATCCTCTTTCGGCTCTGCCTCTTTTTTAAAGTTCAGCGAGCCGCTTTTTGCGATTGTGCCGAGGTTTTCCTCCAGTTCTTCCTTCGTCATGCCGATTCCGCGGTCTGTAACCGTCAGAGTACGCGCCTCTGCATCCGGTGTCAAACGGATATAAAAATTCTCACGGTCAAAGGTGATATTTTCATCTTGCAGGGACAGATAATAAAGCTTGTCCAGCGCGTCGCTGGCGTTGGAAATCAACTCCCGCAAAAAAATCTCCTTATGCGTATAAATAGAATGAATCATTAAATCCAAAAGCCGCTTGGATTCCGACTTAAATTCATACTTTGCCATCTTTATCGCCTCCAAAATATTGTTAGCACTCTAAATGGTTGAGTGCTAATTTTCAATCCCTATTTTACCACCTTTTTGGAATTTGTCAAGAGAATTTCAGGAAAAAAAGAAATTTGTGCCAAAAAAGATTGCACTTTTTGTCAAAGCGTGCTATACTGAACGTATTCTAACGCAAGGAAGGTTCCGCGATGAATGTATACGATTTCGATCAGACCATCTATGACGGCGACAGTACGGCCGATTTTATTTTTTGGTGTATCCGCAAAAAGCCATCGCTTGCGCTGCGGCTTTTTCCGGGTGCCGTCGCCTTTGGGGCGCATTTTTTCAAATTGTGCAGCAAGACCTATTATAAGGAAAAGTTTTATCGCTTTCTTCCTCGAATTCCGGATATTGACGCATGGGTATCCGACTTTTGGGCAGAATCGATCGACCGCATCAAGGAATGGTATCTTCTCCGGCAGAGAGACGATGACGTTATCATCTCCGCTTCGCCGGCCTTTCTGCTTCGCCCGGCCTGCAAACAACTGGGAATTTCCCATCTGCTGGCGTCCAGGGTGGATAAGGACACCGGGCTGTACCTTGGCCGCAACTGCCACGGCGAAGAAAAGGTGCGCCGGTTCCGCCGCGCCTTTCCCGATGCGGTAATCGATGAATTTTATTCCGACTCACTCTCGGACGCGCCGCTCGCCAATCTTGCAAAGCGCGCCTATTTGGTAAAAGGGGACGAACTGTTTCCCTGGGCGGACGAGTGATATACCGTTACTGAAAAAGTATCGCGCGGTACACAGCGATTTTGAGGGGTAAAAGTAAATACGGCTTTTGCCGGAACGTAAAAGAAACTGCAGCATCCTCCGCTGCAGTTTCTCTTTGATTACTATCACGTTTAGTAGATGATTCTGCGTCCGCCGGCAAAACGACTGGAAAAATAGGAACCGTCGATGCTGGCATAACGTACAACATCACCGGTATGCGGTGCATGAATCATCATGCCGTCACCCACATACATTCCGATATGGCTAACGTAGCCGCTGCCTGCGCTGCTGTAAAATCCAACCAGGTCGCCGGGCTGCAAATTCTCTCTGGAGACCGCAATCCCGTTTCTCATCTGGTCTGCTGCCACACGGTTGATACTGATTCCAAGCTGCGCATATACATACTGCATCAAACCGCTGCAATCAAAACCTTTCGGCGTAGTTCCGCCGTATACATAAGGCACTCCCAAGAACTGTGCTGCAATGTCTACCGCGCTCTGTCCGGCCGACTTTGTAACTTCCGGAATGGCGCCCTGATAAACAGAAACGTACTCATCCGAAACATATCCCATCAATCCGTCGCCGTTATAAGCAACATTGACCCAGCCGGGTTCTACCCAATTGACCTTTATGTAGGAACCCGTTGTCAGCGTTGCCAATACATCTGCCTCTGTAGATGCAGAAGAGCGCACATTCAGTGTGCTTGCGTTTACCACACAATACAATTGTCCAAAATCGCACGGCTCCTCCGTAGCGGATGCCGGCGCTATCATGAAAGCAGATACCGTCATGCAAGCACAAAACGCTGCAACAACCTTTCTGATACTCCATTTTTTAAAATTCAAAACTGAAACCTCCAATATTTTGTATGCTTACTGTCCCTGCTTCACTTCCTTCCAGCATATATTTTTGTTTTTTGACGTGTCCAAATCTAAAACACGCTATGCATTATACACTTTTTTTGGGAGAAAGTCAACCAAATAGCCCTTTCATCGTCCAAATTCGTTGCCAAAATCAAATCTAAACAAAGTATAAACTAACGTTTTTTGGGCGTTTGCAAAAATTATGAACAAATTGTTAACAATATGGTTTGCTGCGATTTCACAGCATTGATTTTGTGCAATATTCACACCGAAGGATGGTTTTTTTTCATAAAATAAACGAAATGTTACGATTTGTCATTACCAAACCCATTTTTTGAAAAAATGATTTGCCATTTTGAAAGCATTATGCTATAATGGGTAGGAATGTTTGGATCGCAAGAGAAAAGGGGCGATATATCGTGCTTAAAAGCATGACCGGATTTGGCCGTAGCGATATCCGTGATGACGGATATTCGATTCAGATACAGATAAAGTCTGTCAATCACCGTTACAGTGATTTTACCATTAAGACGCCGCGGCTCTATTCCTTTTTGGAAGATTCTGTCCGCTCGCTTGCGTCAAAAGAAATTGCAAGAGGCAAGGTGGAAATCCTGCTTTTTATTGAAAAGTCAGAGGGTACCGATACAACCGTCACCCTTGACAGGCCGCTTGCCGAAGGCTATTTAAGTGCGCTCCGCGACTTAAAGGAATACGGCCTTTGCGACGACATTACGCTTTCTTCCATGGTGGGATTTCGGGACATCTTTCGCATGCAGGATTCGGCCATTGACGAGGACGCCGTGACCGTGCTGGTTCAAAAGGCCTTTGCCCTTGCCGCTGAGGAATTTACCAAGATGCGTCTGGCGGAGGGCGCCCGCCTTGCGGAGAGTCTTGACGCGCACTTGACTGCGCTGGGGCACGAGGTGGATGCGATTGCGGCACGGTCGCCGCAGTGTATTGAGGCCTACCGAAACCGCTTGCGTGCTAAGCTGACTGAGGTTTTGACGGATAAAAAAATTGATGAGAGCCGTATTTTGACCGAAGCTGCTATCTTTGCTGACAAAATTGCCGTGGATGAAGAGCTTGTCCGTCTGCGCAGCCATATGGAGGCATTTCGCACAGCGACACAGTCCGAACTTCCGATCGGCAAAAAGCTGGACTTTATCGTCCAGGAAATGAATCGGGAGGCCAATACAATCGGTTCAAAGTGCAGCGATTTAACTGTGGCTGCCCATGTGGTTGAGGTTAAATCCCTGATTGAAAAAATCAGAGAGCAAATTCAGAATATTGAATAGGCTTTGGTATAAGTGAAAACTGTCCGGGCAAGATGCGGACAAAACAGAGGTGTTATCATGAAACTAATCAATGTAGGTTTTGGCAACATTGTATCCGGCGACCGTGTTATCGCGATTGTCAGCCCCGACTCCGCACCGATTAAACGTATCGTGCAGGAGTCCAAAGAAAAGGGGTTGCTGATTGACGCGACCTGCGGCCGCAGAACGCGGGCGGTCATTATTACCGACAGCGATCACGTGATTCTTTCGGCAATCCAGACCGAAACCATTGCCGGCCGTGCAGAGCCCAAGGATGATGAAACCAGAGAGGATCTTGCAGACGATGAAGAGTAAGGGAAATTTAATTGTGATCTCCGGTCCGTCCGGAGTGGGAAAAGGCACCGTATGCCGCCGCCTTTTGCAGGAATGTAAAGACTTATCCCTATCGATTTCTGCAACAACGCGTGCGCCGCGCACAGAAGATACAGACGGTGTTACATACTACTTTAAAACGCGTGAAGAATTTGAAGCCATGATCAAAAACGGCGACTTTTTAGAGTGGGCTATGTATAACAACAATTACTATGGTACGCCGCTGCTTCCTGTGCAGGAAAAATTGGACATGGGACATAATGTTCTGCTTGAAATTGATGTGCAGGGCGCCTTGCACGTGAAAAGCAATTTTCCGGATGGCATCTACATTTTTATTGCACCGCCGGATCTTGACACGCTCCACCGACGTCTGGTCGGCCGCGGAACTGAAAACCCGGAGGAAATTGCAAGGCGGATTTCGGCAGCGGATCTGGAGCTGTCCAAGCAAAAAGAGTACGACTATGTGGTTGTCAACGACGTGCTTGAAAAGGCCGTTCGCGATGTTAAAGAGATTATTCACACAAGGAGTGTTGCATTATGATGATTTATCCCCCTATTACAAAGCTGGTAGAAAAAACCGGAAGCCGTTATACCCTGGTGATTGAGGCCGCTAAGCGCGCGCGTCAGTTATCTGAGGGCGCCGCTCCCCTAGCAAAGGGCGACTCGGCGAAAGAGGTTTCCATTGCAACCAATGAGATTTTTGAAAACAAGCTGGAAGTCTTTGCCCGTCCGACCTTTCGTGACGAAGGAACCGAAACGGCAGAGCCTGAGAAAGTGGAAGAGGCCGCATCTTCGGATTCGGATTTTTTTGACGCCGCAGAATAGGCGAGGTTCTGTCCCGAATGTAAATACGGAACAAAAAGGGCTTGTTGCCATACAATAGGCTGTGCGGTGTAAAGATTTTTACACCGCACTTTTCATGAAAAGAGGAACGAAACGATGATTGCAAACGTAATGCTGACGGACGCCGCCCACGCGCTGGATCGCATCTTTGACTATAAAGTTCCAACTGAGCTGGAACCCTGCGCTGCCATCGGTATGCGGGTCTTAGTTCCTTTTGGCGTGCACAATGCCGCTGCAGAGGGTGTCATCATCGCACTGTCTGAGACAAGCCCCTATCCCCGTCTCAAATCCGTGCTGCGCTGTCCGGATCAGACACCGCTTTGCAGTGAAGAACAGCTGGAATTGGTTACCTGGATGCAGCGGCGCTATCTATGCTCCTTCCAGCAGGCATACCGCATGATCCGTCCGCCCTATATGGGCGGAAAAATCAGACAGTGGGTCACTTTTTTACAGGAACCGGAAGGCGAGCTGCTCACACCATCACAGGCGCAGTTTTTCAATGCCCTTAAAGAGTGCGGTAACGCCGCTGAGCTTTCCGAAATTGAGGCGCTCCTTCACAAGCGCAGCCTGAAATCGGTTGCTTATGCCCTGCGAGAGAGAGGCTGCATTGCCATCACGGATCAATTGGATCCGGCCTACACTTTAAAGTATATCCGCAAAGCGCACCTTACCTGCAACGCCGAAGAGGGCTATGCCCTCAGCGATCTGCTCCGTGCGCGGCGCGCGCCGGTACAGGCCGACCTGATTCTGACGCTTTGTGAGTACGGCGACCTTAAAACCTCCGACCTGATCATGATGGCAAACGGGAACTACACCTCTCTGCAAGCTTTGTGTGACAAGGGCATCGTCTCGATCTACCGGGAACGGATCGAGCGTTCTGTCTATACGCAGGACGCGGTATCTGTCTCGGCGCCCTACGCACCAACCGAAGAACAAAAGCCCGTCATCGACCATCTCTGCCGTTGTATTACCCACAATTTTCATGAAAAAATTTTACTACGCGGCATCACCGGCAGCGGAAAGACCGAGGTGTTTCTGCAGGCCATTCAGGAATGCATTGCTTGCGGCAAGCAAGCGATCATGCTTGTCCCCGAAATCTCGTTAACGCCGCAAATGGTGTCGCGCTTTGTCAGCCGTTTCGGTGCCGATGTAGCGGTCATTCACAGCGGCCTGTCCCAGGCAGAACGGTTTGAGCAGTGGCATAAAATCAAGGATGGCGAGGTCAGCGTCGTTGTCGGCGCACGCAGCGCAGTCTTCGCACCGTTTCAAAACATCGGCATTATTATTTTAGACGAGGAACATGAAACCAGCTATCAGTCTGAGACCGCGCCGCGCTATCACGCAAAAGAGGTCGCTTTCTTTCGCGGCCAAAAAATGGGCGCGCCGGTTCTGCTTGCCTCCGCAACACCATCCGTGGATTCCTTCTATCAGGCACAAACAGGAAAATATAAGCTATTTGAAATGCGTAAACGCTATAACGAAAACGCCCTTCCCAAAACCCGAATCGTGGATATGCGCAGCGAGCTTTTGGACTATCATAACACCTCTGCCATCAGCATCCGGCTCCGGGAAGAAATCCGGCGCAATCTGGATCGGAAAGAAAAGACCATTCTCTTTTTAAACCGTCGCGGCTATCACACATTTGTCTCCTGTCGGGAATGCGGCTATGTCGCACAGTGCAAGGAATGCAGCATCGCCCTTACCTACCACCGTCATACCGACCGGCTGGTTTGTCATTACTGCGGCTACACACAAAAAAACCTTACGGTTTGCCCGGAGTGCGGCTCAAAGTATATCAAATTTTTCGGTACCGGCACGCAAAAGATAGAGGAGGAGCTGCAGACCTTATTTCCCGATGCACGGATTTTGCGTATGGATTTTGACACCACCTCCGCAAAGGGCGGCCACGAATCGATTCTGACCCGATTTAAAAATAACGAGGCGGATATTCTGCTCGGCACGCAGATGGTGACAAAAGGGCTGGACTTTCCCGACGTTACCCTGGTCGGTGTTTTGGCGGCGGACAGCGCCCTCAATGTCGAGGACTACCGTGCCGGTGAACGCTGCTTTTCTTTGATTACTCAAGTATGCGGACGCGCCGGCCGCGGCGAAACGGAGGGGCGGGCCGTGATTCAGACCTATCAGCCCCAAAACATCATTATCCAGCTTGCAAAGCAGCAGGATTATCCCAAGTTTTACGAAAACGAAATCCGCTACCGCAAGCAAATGCAGTACCCGCCTTTTTGCGATTTTATTTACCTTTTGCTCTCCGGCGATCAGGAGACCGATGTCAAAACCGAAATGGAGAGCATCAGCGCGTTTATCAAACAGGCGTCCATGCCGATTTTAAAAACCATCGGCCCCTCTCCTGCACCGATTGCAAAAATCAAAAATAAATTCCGCTATCGGCTCCTGTTAAAAGCAGAACACGCGGAGGACTTTTTACCGCTGCTGCACGAAATCAATCGGGGGCATAGAGAGAGCCGCATGAAAAACCGCTTGATTATTGACATCAATCCGGTCAGTATGATATAATATCTGCAACATCAATATACTTTTTTCGGACAGGCTTTTGATACAGAAACGGAGTGTAGAGCATGGCAATCAGAAAGATTTTAACCGCAGAAGATCCCATATTAAGGAAGAAATGCCGCACGGTGGACGAGGTAACACCGCGCATTTTGACTCTGCTTGATGATATGGCGGATACGCTGTACGATTCCGGCGGCGTGGGACTTGCCGCGCCGCAGGTCGGCGTGCTGCGGCGCTTGGTGGTAATCGATACCGGCGACGGCTTAATCGAGCTTATTAACCCTGAAATTTGCAGTTCCGACGGCGAACAGACCGATGCCGAGGGCTGCCTGAGCTATCCCGGCCGTTATGGCATGGTAACCCGGCCGAATCATGTCACCGTCCGCGCCCAAAACCGTGAGGGAAAATCTTTTGAAATCAGCGGTGATGCATTACTTGCAAGGGCATTTTGCCATGAAATTGACCATCTGGACGGCAAGCTGTTTATGGATTTGGTGACCGAATGGCTGCCGGAGGAAGAATAATTCGCACAGCGTAAATGCGTTATATCCCATATGACACGCATTAGACGGGAATTTTCCCGTCTATTTTGTTTTCTCCTCTGCAAACGCCTTTGTCAAAATATTCTCCGCACTGCGGCGGTTCGAACGTAGATAACGATACATATTTTTCAAACAGGCATCATCCCCGCGCACAATATGGTTGAGCCGCTCCTCGCAGGACAGGGTGGCCAAAAAGCCCATTCTCTTTAACACCTCATAAGAATCCTCGCTGATTCCGCCGAACGGATAAGTGAATGTGGTCGGCGTATACCCGGTGTTTTCCCGCATTTTTTCCTGAAAAATCAAGAGATCGCTCTCCAGCATCGCCCCGTAGGCAGCCTTGGATTCGCCCTTTTTCTTTTTGGCGCCGGTACGGCCGTTGGTATTGTGATGCAGATCATAGCTATGATTTTGAAACTCAACGAGTCCCGACTGCATCATCTCGCGGATATTATCCCAGGTAATGTGCGCATAGGCCGGGTTTTGATCCGCATTTTGACTGTAAAGGTCGGAATATTTTCCGATCGGCGAAATCACAGCCTTCATATGATATTTTTGAAGGAGCGGATACGCATAGCAGTAGTTATTGTAATACCCGTCATCAAAGGTCAGAACAATCGGCTTTTCCGGCAGCGGCTGACTCTCTTTGACATAGCGGATCACCTCATCCACCGTCACCGTTTGGTATCCGGCTTTTTGCAGATAAGAAAGATCCTCCTCCAACATGGCCTTTGAGATTACAAACTGTCCGATTTTCGAGGAATCCTCCGTCACACCGTGATACATCAAAATCGGCAGGGTGATGGGTTGCTCTCCCGTCTCTGCAGTGACCGCTACCGCCTCCTGACGCACAACATAAAAATGGACGCAGCTGCACAGCACCAGCAAAATAAAAAGGTAAACAAGCACGGTTCTTAATCGAATAACAAAAATGAAATCACCCCCTGCACTATCTATATGAGCGCAGGGGATCTGATATGATATTGCTTTATAAGGAGTCGGCTGCTTCTTCCCGACATAGCGGATAGGTGGGGAGCGGTGAAAGCCTCCCAAGGCCGTCCCAGAGCATAAAGCGCACAGCATCCTCTTCCACCGCCGCACAGGAGAGCGTCACTTTCTCCTGTGGTGCGGCAACAAACGGCTCTGCCTGAAAAGAAATCAGCTGTGACGCATCACCGGCGCGATAAGCCGCAGCCACTGCAATCCCCTCTTTTTTTACGTCCGTACTGTTCCAAACCCGACACTGCGCCGCGCCGCCCACGTTCTTTGTGCGGGAAAACACCAGCATTCCCTGCCACCGAAAAACTTCGTCCGCCATTTTCTTGATATGGATGATACCATACCCTGTTTTTTTGTCCCAGCCGGTCTCCTCGGTGTCCGTTGCCGTCTCCCGGATGAGCGCCAGATACTCCGCGGGCGAGAGCGTATTCTCGATGCCTCGCAGCACTGCCGCCGCACCGGCCACCTGCGGACACGCAAATGAGGTTCCCGTTTGCATTTTCCAGGTATTTTTCAGCGTTGCCGCATAAATGCTGACGCCGGGCGCCGCTACCTTTACCCCGTCATTGGCAGCCGCACCGCTGTAATAGCTGCCATCCCGGTTTACCGACCCTACCGAAATCACCCCGTCATAGGACGCCGGGTAACGCAGTGCATCGCCGTGTCCGTCACTATGATTTCCCGATGCCGCAACCAAAATCACGTTGTGACTGAGCGCATATTCGACCGCATTTCTTAAAAAATCCACATCTTTTGGTGTACCGAGGCTGAGGTTGATCACGTCACATTGATAGTCGTCCACGGCGGCATAGATGGCAAGTGCAATCGATGCTGCATTGCTGCTTGTATCATACACGCGCAGCGACACCAAATCTGCACTGCTGATCCCTGCCATACCGCAACCGTCATTGATTCCGGCCGCAACGATCGATGCCACCGCCGTTCCATGGCCTACTATGTCCATCACATCGGTCGGATTTTCAACCTCGCCCGTCTCGCTGCTGACGCAAAGGTTTTTTTCCGCGATGATATGCCCCCTTAAATCCGGATGCGACGCATCCACACCGGAATCGATCACGGCAATGCGTGTTCCCTTACCCTCAGCGTTCCAGTACCAGCTTTCCTTCATGCCAATCACATCAAGATTCCATTGGTTTAAAAGCCCCGGATCGTTCGGGACAACCTCCGGCTCCTCATAGAGAAAGGCCGGGGCGTTTTCTTCTACCCGTATCACGCCGGGTAGCTTTTGAACCTCGGACAGTTCCGACTCCTTACATAGATACACCCCGCGCCTTGGCATCAGCGGAACCGGCACCGCGTCTTCGGCGCTGAGCGATACCGCCGCATCACTTGCGCAATAAACCAGATACTGCTTTTCTTCGGCGGCCAAAGCCTTTCCGCTGAGAACGGCTGTAGCCACTGCAAAAAACAGTAAAAAAATCCGTCTTCTCCTGCCCATTTTCCATCACCGTCTTTCTTCTTTCCCTCAGTTTACCATAGACAAAATCAAATTGCAAGGTTAATATTTTATGGTATTTTCGTCCATTATTTAATATTGACCTCTTCTCTCAGTGTGGTACACTGGTATTATGAAATGAGTATGTTATCCAGGAGGAATCAATATGGCTGAATTACGTTATAATCCGTTGACCAAGGACTGGGTTATGATCGCATCGCACCGTCAAAACCGTCCGCAGATGCCCAAGGACTGGTGTCCGTTTTGTCCCGGTTCCGGCAAGGTTCCGGATCATTTTACCGTTTACGAGTACGACAACGACTTCCCTGCATTGTCCCAGAATCCGCCGGTTCCGGACGATGTTGCAACAGAGCTTTATCAAACCAGAGAGGCCTATGGCAAGTGTGAAGTTATCCTCTACTCGCCCAACCACACCATTACTCTGCCGGAGCTGAGCGTCAGTCACATCCGGGAATTGGTTGATCTTTGGACGGCGCGATTTTGTGCGCTGAAGCAAGACGAAAAAATCAAGTACATCTTTATCTTTGAAAATCGCGGCGATGTGGTCGGCGTAACCATGCCGCATCCGCACGGTCAGATCTATGCATACAGCTACGTACCGAAAAAACTGGAGGTTGAACTGGCATCGAGCAAGGAATATTACGAAGAAAAAAGCCACTGTCTCTTTTGTGACATCTTAAAGAATGAAAAAGAAGCAAAGAGCCGCATCATTTTTGAAAACGAGGATTTTATTACCTTCTTGCCGTTCTTTACCGACTATCCCTACGGCGTCTATATCGCCGCAAAGGATCATATCCAGAGCCTGGATCAGTTCAGCGACCGGCAAAAGGATAACCTGGCAAGGATTTTAAAAGAAACCGCCGGCACACTCGACAGCCTGTTTGACTATCCTTTCCCGTACATGATGTGCATGCACCAGGGGCCGGTAAATGGCGAGGACTGCAGCGATTACTTCCATTTTCATATCGAATTTTTCCCGCCGATGCGCTCTGCAGAAAAGCAAAAGTTTAACGCCTCCAGTGAGACCGGCGCATGGGCTGCCTGCAACCCCACCGCCCCGGAGGAGAAGGCGGAGGAATTGCGTAAGGCGCATAAAAAATTTTTAGAAAAATGTAACAGTGCCAAATAAACAGGAGGATCAATTATGACCATACAGGAACTAAAACAGGAATTTATTAAGACCTTTGGCGGCAGTGAGGACGGGCTTCAGGTTTTTGCCTCACCCGGCCGCGTCAACTTAATCGGCGAGCATACCGACTATAACGGCGGCTTTGTCTTTCCGGCCGCGCTCACCTTCTGTACCACCGTGGTTGCCAGACGGCGCGATGATGACATCATTCGGATGAAGGCCACCGATCTCCCCGATTTGGTTGAGGGTACGCTCTCGACCATGGAAGAGTTTCGGGATTTGCACTGGGGCAACTACCAGTTCGGCGTTTTTTTAGAGCTTGAAAAGGCCGGCTATCACATTGTCGGCGCCGATATGCTCTTTCATGATACCACGCCGCATGGAGCAGGACTTTCTTCCTCTGCCGCGATTGAGGTTTCCAGCGCTATCGCAATGGCTACGCTGGGCGGCGCAGCCGAGATCGACAGCATCGAAATGGCAAAAATCAGCCAAAAGGCAGAGCACAACTACGTTGGCGTCAAGTGCGGCATCATGGATCAGTTTGCCTCCGCGATGGGACAAAAAGACCACGCCATCTTTTTGGACTGCAAAACGCTGGAATATCAGCTGGTTCCGATTCAACTCAGCGGCTATAAGCTGATTCTGTCCAACACGAACAAAAAGCATTCTCTCGGCGCGTCAAAATACAATGAACGCCGCAGCGAATGCGATGAGGGTCTGCGCATTTTACAGCAAAAGCTTCCGAACGCCACCTGTCTTGGTGATATTACGCCGGAAGAATATGACACCGTAAAGGACGCAATCAAGGACGAAACGGTGGAGCGCCGTGTGCGCCACGTCATCGAAGAGGACGCCCGTGTAAAGGAATCGATCCGCGTACTGACCGCCGGGGATCTTGCGGCCTTTGGCCGCCTCATGACCGCCTCGCACAATTCGCTGCGCGATCTCTATGAGGTGACCTGCCCGGAGTTGGATCTTCTGGCTGCCGAGGCGCTCAAGATTGACGGTGTTTTGGGATCCCGTATGACCGGCGCCGGCTTTGGCGGCTGTACCGTCAGCCTGGTAAAGGACGAGAGCGTTGACACCTTTATCGAAACAATCGGAAAAATCTATAAGCAGGAGATCGGCTATGACGCCTCCTTCTATATTACGGAAATCGGAGACGGCGGCAGAAAAATTGATGCCTGATCATCTGAAATGGACATTGGTTTTGTTTACAAACAGGGCGGCATCCGGATTTTAATGACATGAGCCGGATTTTCTCTTTGGATAGCCTTGCGCATCCCGGAAACGGACTGTTTCGGGATGCGCATTTTGTTTTTCAGCGCGGAAAACACATCGTCTCTCTTCCATCAAATTGCGCATCCTATCTGTCTTTTTTGCCGCTTTTTGTCAATCCATACGAAATATTGCCGATTTCCCTTGTTTTTTTCCTTTTCCTCTTTACAAATACCATTTTTTATTATAAACTGTATAAGTTAGTATTTTTGTAGCAATCAAAAACAACACCGTTTTTTGAATGAAAAGTCAAGATGAAATGGAGGTTCTCTTTTATGTATCATAAAGTATCGACCGATCTTTCCTCTGTGGAGCGGGAAAAAGCCATCACCGCGTTCTGGAAAGAACATGATATCTTTCAAAAGAGTATGCAAAACCGGGAAGGACAGGAAAATTTTACCTTTTTTGACGGTCCCCCTACCGCAAACGGAAAGCCGCACATTGGTCACGTTCTGACCCGTGCGGTCAAGGATCTGATTCCGCGTTACCGCACCATGAAGGGCTATCACGTTCTTCGCAAGGCCGGCTGGGACACCCACGGACTTCCGGTTGAGCTGGAGGTCGAGAAGCAGCTAGGCATCAGCGGCAAACCGCAGATCGAAAAGTACGGGATCGAGGACTTTATTAAAAAGTGCAAGGACAGCGTTTTCACCTATCAAAGCGAGTGGGAGGAAATGAGCGATCGTGTCGGTTTTTGGGCAGACATGGACGATCCTTATGTCACCTACCACAACGATTATATTGAATCCGTTTGGTGGGCGCTGCGCCAGATCTGGGATAAGGGCCTCCTGTATAAGGGTCATAAAATTATGCCCTACTGTCCGCGCTGCGGCACCTCACTTTCCAGCCATGAGGTCGCGCAGGGCTATAAGGATATTAAGGAGAATTCTCTAATTGTAAAGTTTAAGATTCCGAACAAGGAAAACGAGTATATTCTGGCATGGACAACGACCCCATGGACGCTGCCCTCTAACGTTGCACTCTGCGTTAACCCCGGCGAAACCTATGTAAAGGTACAGGCCGAGGACGGCAGCGCCTATATCCTGGCTAAGGCGCTTGTAAAGAACGTCTTTGGCGATACCGAAGTACAGGAGATCGAAGCCTATCGCGGCACCGATCTCTGCGGTATGGAGTACGAGCCGCTCTATACCTTTGTTAAACCGGACAGCAAGGCCTACTATATCATTGCCGACAACTATGTTACCATGGACGACGGTACCGGTATCGTCCACATCGCGCCGGCCTTTGGTGAGGATGACTCCAGAGTCTGCAAGGAAAACGGTCTGCCCTTTATCTGCCATGTCAACACCCAGGGTAAATTTATCCCCGAAACCGGGGAATGGAGCGGTCTTTTTGTCAAGGACACCGATAAGCTGATCATCCGCGACTTAAAGGAACGCAATCAGTGCTTTTCCGTGATTCCCTTTGCGCATAGCTATCCGTTCTGCTGGCGCTGTGACACACCGCTGCTGTATTATGCGTGCGATACCTGGTTTATCAAGATGACCGCTGTACGCGATCAGCTTTTAAAGAATAATGAAACCGTAAACTGGCTGCCCGATAATATTAAGCACGGCCGTTTCGGCAACTTTTTGGAAAACATCATTGACTGGGGTCTGTCCCGCTCCCGCTACTGGGGAACGCCGCTCCCGATCTGGGAATGCGGCTGCGGACACCGCCACGTGGTCGGCTCGATTCAGGAGCTAAAGGAAATGGGCATCAACTGCCCGGAGGATATTGAACTCCACAAGCCCTATGTCGATCAGGTCAAGCTGCGCTGCCCGGAATGCGGCGGCGAAATGACCCGCGTCCCAGAGGTGATCGACTGCTGGTTTGACTCCGGCTCAATGCCGTTTGCACAGTGGCATTATCCGTTTGAAAATAAAGAAAGGTTTGAGGAGAACTTTCCGGCAAACTTCATCAGTGAGGCCGTCGATCAGACGCGCGGATGGTTTTACACCTTGATGGCGATTTCCACCCTGCTCTTTGACAAAGCGCCCTATAAGAACGTCATCGTCTTAGGCCACGTCCAGGACGATAAGGGCGTCAAGATGAGCAAGCACAAGGGCAATGTGATTTTGCCGATGGATATTTTAAACGCACAGGGCAGTGACGCCGTGCGCTGGTATTTTTACTCCAATTCAGCGCCCTGGCTGCCGAACCGCTTCTCTGCCAAGAACGTGTCCGAATCCCAGCGCAAGTTCCTCGGCACACTCTGGAACACTTACGCATTCTATGTTTTATATGCAGAAATCGATCAGTTTGACCCGACCAGGTACCGTCTTGAAGATTGTAAGCTGACCGTCATGGATCGCTGGATTTTGTCAAAACTCAACCACGTGATTGACAATGTGGACAAAAATCTCGACAGCTATCGCATCACCGAGGCAACCCGCGCAATTACTGAATTTACCGACGAGCTGAGCAACTGGTACGTGCGCCGCTGCCGCGGCCGTTTCTGGGGCAGCGCGCTGAGCGAGGATAAAATTGCCGCCTACATGACACTTAATACCACGCTGGTGACCTTCTCTAAGGTTTGTGCCCCCTTTATCCCCTTCATGACAGAGGAGATTTATCAGAACCTGGTACTCTCGGTGGACGCATCCGCCCCGGAGAGCGTACACCTTTGCGACTTCCCCAAGGCGCAGGCAAGCTTTGATAACCCCGAAATTGAACAGGAGATGGATGCGATCCGCAAGATCGTGATGCTGGGTCGCGCCTGCCGGAACGAGGCCAATATCAAAAACCGTCAGCCGCTTTCTAAGCTGTATATCCAGACGGAAAACAAGGTCAATGCCGCCTACAACGATATCATCTTAGAGGAATTAAATGTCAAAGAGGTTGCCTTTACCGACCAGGCAAGCGACTTTATCACCTATCACTTTAAGCCGCAGATGCGCACCGTAGGTCCGAAGTACGGCAAGCTGATGCGTCCCATCTTTGACGAGATTGCAAAGATGGACGGCGCAGCCGTGATGGATCAGTTAAACAGCGGTACGCCGCTGACCCTTACGGTAGACGGCGCCGAAGTTTCGATCGGCAAGGAGGACGTCCTGATCGAGACGCTGCAAAAGGACGGCTTTGTTTCGACAAGCGACCAAGGCTTTACGGTTGTTCTTGACACCAACCTGACCGACGCGCTGATTGCCGAGGGCTTTGAACGTGAATTTATCAGCAAGGTACAGACCATGCGCAAGGACAGCGGCTTTGAAGTCACCGATCACATTCACGTCTGCTACTTTGGCAGCGACAAGCTGAAAGCGGTCATCGCAGATTTTGAAGAGGAAATCAAGGCGCAGCTGCTGGCTGAAACGATTATGGAACAAAAAGCGGAATCCGCAAAAGAATGGAACATTAACGGCGAAAAAGTCACCATTTCCATTTCCAAAGCCTAATAAACGAACCGGGCACCAAGTGTGCAAACCATATTTAATGTTTTAAGCCATTTTAAAAAACGAATAATACCGCCGGCAAGGCGGTATCCATATCCAAAACAATACGGGCGGTGCGCACATGCGCACCGCCCGTATTGTTAATTCTTTCTTTCACAAAGCATCTTCCAGCCCTGGATCAACAGGGTCGGAATCACGGCAAGCAACACAATCCAGCCAAGCTGCATCGCATTCATCGCCACAACCGAGAAGAGCGTCTCAAGCCCCGGAATCAGCAAAACACCAGCCAGTAAAACGACTCCGGCAAAAAAGGCTGCGATGCTGTATGGGTTCGAGCGCAGGCGCAGACGCACGATGGATGCATCGGCGCGGCAGTTAAACCCATGCAATAATCTTGCCAGCGTTAACGTTGCAAACGCCATGGTACTTGCCAGTGCCGCGCTGATCTGAAGTCCCTTAAAGTAGGCGCCCATGGTACAAGCGCCGATTAACACGCCCTGGAGCAAAATCCGAATCATGGTTTCCTTATTTAAAAACGATGCCTTCGGATCGCGCGGCGGACGGTGCAGCAGACCCTTTCCGGCCGGTTCCATACCGATGGCGATGGCCGGCAGACTATCGGTCAAAAGGTTGATAAACAACAGATGCACCGGAAAAAACGGAATCGGCATTCCTAAAATTGACGTCATCAGCACGCACAGGATTCCTGCCGCGTTGCCGGACAGCAGGTATAAAATGGCGTTGCGAATATTTTCATAAATGTTTCGGCCGTATACAATGGCCTTAACAATGGTCGCAAAGTTATCATCGGTTAAAATCATGTCGGCCGCGTCCTTGGCAACCTCAGTACCGACCTTGCCCATCGCAATGCCGATATCCGCCTGTTTCAGCGCCGGTGCGTCATTCACGCCGTCACCGGTCATGGCGGCAATTCTTCCTTTCTTTTGCCACATATTCACGATGCGAATCTTGTGCTCCGGCGAAACTCTGGCATAAACGCGTATTTTTTCAATCTTTTCCGAAAATTCTTCCTCGGACATAGCGTCCAGCTCACTGCCGTCCACCGCCAGCGTTCCCGGTTCTAAAATGCCCAATTGCTTCGCAATCGCAGAGGCGGTCACCTTATGATCCCCGGTAATCATCACAGTCTTAACGCCGCCCATTTTTGCATCAGCAACCGCGATTTTCGCCTCTTCACGCGGCGGATCCATCATAGAAATCAGTCCGACAAAGGTATAATCCATCTCGTCGGAAACTGTCAGGGCTTGAGTATCGCCCATCTTACGGATTGCAAAGCAAAGCACGCGCAGCCCCTGGTCCGACAGTTCCCGGTTCGTCTTTAGGATAGCCTCTTTCTGCTTTTCCGCCATGGGGACTTTTCCCTCCGGCGTCAAAATATGTGTGGCACGCGGAAGCAGAACGTCAACGGCGCCCTTAGTGCAAAGCACGTTTTCGCCGTCCATTTTGTGCAGGGTACTCATCAGCTTTCGATCCGAATCAAAAGCAATTTCTGCGATTCTTGGGTGCAGTTTACGGTACTCTGCCGTGTCAATGCCCCATTCCTCCGCCATTCGCAAAAGCGCCGTTTCGGTCGGATCACCGATTTCACCATCCCCTGTGATATGGGCATCGTTGACCAAGATAGCCTCCTTCATCAGCATATACTGCGCCGGATGGAGCAGGTCAAGCTCCTTTGCCTCAAAGCATTTTTCACCGTCATAGAGCTTTTGTACCGTCATACAATTTTGGGTCAGCGTCCCGGTCTTATCGGAACAAATCACCGACACGCTGCCAAGGCTTTCTACCGATTTCAGCTGCTTGATGACAGCGTTTTCTTTTGCCATTTTTTGCGTTCCCATTGCGAGTACGATGGTAACAATCGATCCCATCGCCTCCGGGATTGCCGCAACGGCCAGGGCAACCGCAAAAAGCAATGCGTCCAAAATCTCCATTTGGCGGTACAGTGACAGGCCAAATACCACCAGGCAGACTGCCATAATCAAGATTGCCAGCCGCTGGCTGAACTGATCCAGACTGACTTGCAAGCTGGTTTTGCGCTGCGCGGTCTGATTCATCAGCCCGGCAATCTTACCAAGCTGCGTCTGCATTCCCGTTTCGGTCACCACGGCAACGGCACGGCCATAGGTCACCAAGGAGCCGGAAAAAACCATGTTAATCCGGTCACCCAGCGGAACGTCCTCTTTTTCGATCACACCCTCTTTCTTCTCTACCGGCTCCGATTCCCCGGTCAGCGAGCTTTCGTTGACTTTCATCGAAAAGTTTTGAATGATCCGCGCATCCGCCGTCACCAAATCGCCGGCCTCTAAAATCAGAATATCGCCCGGAACCAAATCCTCAGATGGGATTTGCACCTGTTTTCCGTCACGCAGTACACGCGCCGACGGTGCGGACAGTTCTTTTAAGCTATCCAGCGATTTTTCCGCTTTAAAATACTGTACGGTTCCCAATACCGCGTTTAAAATCAGCACGGCAAAGATCACCAATGTGCTCTCCATCTGGCCGGAGAACATCGAGATCACACCGGCCGCAACGAGGATAAACACCAAGAGATCTTTAAACTGTTCGATAAAGACCTGCATCACACTCTTGCGTTTTCCCTCTTCCAGCTTGTTTTTACCGTAACGTGCCTGTCGTTTTTCCACCTCATTTTGAGACAGACCGTCTCTGTTTGTTTGCAGCGTCTGCATGGCTGCCTCGCCGCTTTGCCGATAGTATTCCATGGTAATGCTCCTCTCTTTGCGATCGTAAAAGAAAAAGACCTCCCTATGACCGCATAAAAATGCGATCATACGAAAGTCTTGTTACCGCACGGGTGCATCCCGCCAGGCTTTCACCGTGATGTTGACGGGGCGCTTTTAACTACTCCCTTAAGTATGATCTGATATTTATTTTTTTCAGTATATGCTATTTTATGAATTTTGTCAAGTATTTTTTTTGATTTCGGTCTCATTCTCCGCTTTTAAATCCAGAACGGAATCCAAAATCATGTCCGCATGATTTTTTTGAAAATAGTCCAGCGCCGCCTCGCCCTCAACGCCGGTCAGCACCGCCGCAAAGCGCAAGCCGCCGGCCCTGGCAGAAATCAGGTCACTGGCTGCGTCACCGACTGCCAAAACGCGCCAGCGTCGCTCCTTGGGGATTTTACCCGCGACAATCTGCGCATCGCTAAACTCGCTGCCAAACGCCGCCTTTAAAAAGACAAACGGGTGCGGCTTTGCAAGGGGCTCCTTGCTCTTTAAGCTTTCCTCCGCCGCAGCCACCTGATCGTAGGCCGTCCGGCAGTCCGCATCGAAATAAGAATCCAGCCCCCACATGGTTAAAGGGTGCACAATCTCATCCATCGGTCTGCCGGTGCCGATACCCAGCCGAAATCCGGCGTCTTTCAGCGCGGACAGCGTCTTTTTGATGTCCGGCAAAGGAAAGAGCGGTTCTTCGCCCATTTTTAGGCCTTCTACCTCGTCATCGCCGTGGTACCACGCCTGAAAACAGTCCTTTAGCTGATGCCACAGCTTTCCCTCACTGCGGCGAAAACTGCCCGGCTCTGCCGAGACCGCCGTTGCCAGCAGACCCTCGACGCCGACATATAATTCCGGCGGCTGCACCGCCATGTTTTCAATAAACAGACACACCGACTGAAAATGCCATTCTTCAAAGGTGCTAAGGGTCGGATCCAAGTATTTTGCCACACAAAACACTACATAGGCAAGATCCCAGTTGGTATTGACGCCAAGGCGTTTGATGGCACGCACCGTCCTCCCGTGACAAAACACGGTCTGATAAATCTGATCCACCCGTTTTTTACACCAGGCACGATCCACGTCCTGCGTTCCGTAATACCGATGACTGTAAAACAGTTCATACACAGTCAGCGCCGCCGCCTGCCAGTAGGTCATCTCCTTGGTGATTACGCCGTCCATATCAAAGATGATCGTATCAATCTCACTGCGCTTTAACTTCATAGACCACCCTCCCTGCTACGCCGGAGGTCAGTCCTCTGCGACTCTCGTCCTCACTGAGCGCTGCGCCCAGCGCGATGCCGAAAGCACGGTAGGCCGCCTCCCAGATATGGTGACCGTTTGCGCCCTTTTCAATATCCAAATGCAATGTACAGCGCGCCCCCTGGGTAAACCCGTCCAAAAAGGTGATCAGCTCCTCCGCCGGCATACCCTCGACCGTCTCGCCATAAGAAACCCTGCTGCTAAAGCCCAGATATGCCCGATCCTCAAACGAAATCGCCGCCGTGGCCTTTGCCTCATCAATGATGCCGATTCCTGTGCCGTAGCCGCTGGGGACGTTTCTCGCGACATATTCGCCGACCGCCTTGCCCAGCGTCATCGCCACATCCTCACAAACCAGGTGCGTTAAAGAAAATTCGTCCAGTTCCATCTCGATTGCAATATTCAGCGCGGCACGCCAGACGATATGCTCAATCATGTGATTTAAAAAGGGAAGCGGCGTTTGAATCTTCTTGCGGTAATCCGGCCTCACCGCCCCCTTTTCAATCGTCACCTGGATCGAGGATTCAGTTGTTTTGCGGCTTACACAAATTGTTTTGCTCATCAGTATCAACTCCTTATTCTAGTTCAAAACGGATTACGCCCTATCTGCAAAGGATTTACTTTCTTTCTTTGACAGCCAGGCCGTGGGTGTCAAACCCCTCAACGGTCGCGATCCGATATGCATAATCGCGCACACGCTCAAAGCCCTCTCTGCTTGCATAGCCGACAGAAGAACGCTTTAAGAAGTCAAAGACAGACACGCTGGAATAAGTCTTTGCAAACTGACCGGTCGGCAGAATTGCGTTGGGGCCAAGTACAAAATTACAAAGGGTGACCGGTGTATAGTCGCCGAGCAAGATCTCGCCCGCGTTTTGAATCTTGGGCAGGATATCAAACGGCTTTTCGGTCATGATTTCCATGTGCTCCGGCGCATATTCATTGACAAAATCAATGCTCTGTGCCAGGCTTTCGGTGATAATCGCGCCGCCGTAGGTATTAAAGTTGGTGGTGACAAATTCGCGGCGTTTATCGGAAATTTTAGTGAGCTGCCGCGTCACAACCTCCGCCGCCTTTTCAACCAGTTCCCGGCTGTGGGTTACCAAAAGCGCCGCGGAATCCGGGCCATGCTCTGCCTCGATCATCCAATCCAGCGCCACCTTTTCGGGGTCTGCTTTCTCGTCCGCCAGAATGATACACTCGCTCGGCCCTGCCGGCAGACCGGCATCAATATAATTTGCCAGCACACGCTTTGCCGCTGTCGCATAAGCGTTGCCCGGCCCGATAATTTTATGGCATTTCGGAATGGTCTCGGTACCAAAGGCAACCGCAGAAACTGCTTGAATGCCGCCAACCTTATAAATCTCATCGATGCCGATAATCTTTGCGGCAGCCAAAATGGCGTCATCCACCTCGCCTTTTTCGTTCGGCGGTGTGACAACCACAATCTTTTTTACGCCGGCAACCTTGGCCGGGATTCCCAGCATCAGCAAAACGGAAGGAAAACTGCCCTTGCCGCGCGGCACATAAAGGCAGACGTCCACGATCGGCGTCGTCTTTTCGCCGACCATCAGACCTTTATCCACCTCGGTGAACCACATTTCCTCCGGCAGCTGCTTCTCATGAAAGTTATGAATATTTTTTGCCGCATAGGCAATGGCCTCTCTGGTTTTTTCGTCCAGCCGATGGTAGCCTGCCTCAATCTCCTCCGGGCGAACCTTCATCTGATCCTGCCGCAGCGTGACACGGTCAAACTTTTCGGTGTACGCAAGCACTGCTTCGTCACCACGCACTCGGATATCGTCAGAAACTTCTTTGGCAAGCTTCATATGCCCAGAAATATCAATTTCTGCACGCTTTAAAATAAAATTCTTCCTTTCTTCGGACAATTCAGACAGCTGATAAATATTCATCATTTTCTCTCCTCTTCTTTCATGATTAGCCGATATTCCTCCCCAAAATCAATGGTGGAACAAGCGAATTTTGGTGAACGCCATTGCCATACCGAACCGATTGCAGGTTTTAATGACGTGATCGTCACGGATACTGCCGCCCGGCTGCGCAATCACCGTCACGCCGGATTTATGCGCCCGTTCGATATTATCGCCAAACGGGAAGAACGCGTCAGAGCCAAGCGCAACGTCCGTATTTTTTTGAATCCACGCCAGCTTTTCTTCTTTGGTGAAGACCGGCGGCTTTTCCTTAAAGATGGTTTGCCATACACCGTCCGCCAAAACGTCCTCATATTCATCAGAGATATAAACATCAATGGCATTATCACGGTCGGCACGCCTGATTCCGTCCACAAATGAAAGGCTCAGCACCTGCGGCGCCTGGCGCAGCCACCAGATATCGGCCTTGTTACCGGCCAGACGGGTACAGTGGATTCTGGACTGCTGCCCGGCGCCGATGCCGATCGCCTGGCCGTCCTTGACATAGCAAACACTGTTTGACTGGGTATATTTTAAAGTGATTAACGCAATCATCAGATCCCGTTTTTGTTCTTTTGACATGCTCTTATTCTCCGTCACGATATCGGAGAGCAGCGTTTCATCGATTTTCAGTTCGTTTCTGCCCTGCTCAAAGGTGACGCCAAAGACCTGCTTGCGCTCAATCTCAACAGGAACATAGTTTTCATCGATCTGTAAAATATTATAATTGCCCTTCCGCTTTCCCTTTAAGATTGCAAGCGCCTCTTCCTCGTAGCCCGGCGCAATCACGCCGTCCGAGACCTCTTTTGCAATCAGCAGTGCGGTCGCCTTATCGCACACGTCCGACAATGCAATAAAATCCCCGAAAGAGGACATCCGATCCGCACCCCTGGCTCTTGCATAGGCATTGGCAAGCGGCGTCATGGTGATACTGTCGTCGACAAAATAAATCTTTTTTAAGGTATCGGAAAGCGGCAGTCCGACCGCCGCACCGGCCGGAGAAACATGCTTAAAGGAGGTCGCCGCCGGAAGGGAGGTTGCCGCCTTAAGTTCCTTCACCAGCTGCCAGCCGTTTAGGGCGTCCAGCAGGTTGATGTAACCCGGTTTTCCGCAGAGAACCTGAAAGGGCAGTTCACCCTGTTCCATAAAGACTCTCGCCGGTTTTTGATTGGGGTTACATCCGTATTTCAGTTCCAGTTCGTTCATTGTATTGCTCCTCTCTTGTATCTGACCGAAAGATGCCGAAATTTTACCGTTTGAGGAAAACCCGGACCACTTCTCTTTTAGATGTTTTTGTTAATGATCTTAGAGCGGACGCTGCCGTCTTCTACATTGATATAGCGCACAAACAGCGACACCTTGTTGTCCGCGTCAAGGCTCCCCCACAGATTTTGCGAAAACGCCTCCATATCGTCCGATATCTCCACCTTCTTCGGCTCTCCCTCAAAGGAGGGCAGCGGATTTCCGTCTCCGCGGTAGGTATGGATAAAATGTCCCTCACCGGCCTTTGGATTGTGATACGTAAAGGTATGCCGCAGACAGGAGGACGGATCTCCATCCGCACTCTTTAAAATCGATAACGCATAGTTAAAATTCTGATCCGTCATCTTCACAATGCCGGAGATTCTGGGCGTGTAGTTCGGCGCGTCATCTTCAAATTCACGGGTACGCAGCGCCTGTTCAAAGGTTAGCTGCTGATTCATCAAATCATAGATGGTATCGGTCTGATCGCCGTTGGTGACGATGGTCTTGTTGCCCAAAACCCGTACGGGCGCATAGATAATCAGGTGCGGATCTTCCATTTTGGACGGATCATAAGCCTGGGTGCGGATGCCGTCTCCGTCAGTAACGAAAACACGGTTGCGGCTATTCTCGCTCCTGCCCATGATAAAGTATGCCAAAACGGCGTGCATGCCATCTTTGGATTTACCAAGAATGATCCCGCGACCGGGATAGGGGTTCTTCTTTAACTCCTCATAAAGATCGATCTTCATATCGTTCCTCCTTCTGTTTACAACGCTTCATTAAATTTTATCTTGCGGACTTTGATTACTTCCTTGTGCCTAGGCTGCTGCAAACTGCCTCAACAGCTCTTGGCAGAATCACCCATTCTGCCTCTTCCATCACGCGCTTTTGCAGCGTTTCGGCCGTGTCGCCTTCCTGAATTTCTACCGCCTTTTGCATAATAATTTTTCCGCCGTCGGTCACCTCGTTCACAAAATGCACCGTGGCGCCCGTCACCTTAACACCGTAGTCAAGCGCCGCCTGATGCACCCTAAGCCCGTAATATCCGTCACCGCAAAAGGACGGAATCAGGGACGGGTGGATATTGATGATCCGATCCCGGTAGCGGGTCAAAAGCTCACCCTCTAAAATCGCCAAAAAACCGGCAAGCACAATCACATCGACCCGCATCTCTTTCATATAGTCGCAGATCGCGCGGCTCAGTGCGGCATTGCTGCCGCCGCAGGCTTTTTTTGTAATGACCTTATTGTCAATCCCAGCAGCCTCGGCGCGCTGCAGCGCATAGACGCCCTCCTTATTGCTGACTACCGTCACGATGCTTCCGCTATGCAGGATGCCGCTCTTTTGCGCGTCAATCAACGCCTGAAGATTGGTGCCGCCGCCGGAAACCAAAACACCGATTCTTAGCATATCTCCACTCCTTTTTCGCCGGCGACAATCTCACCGACCACACAGGCCGTCTCGCCCTCACCGGCAATTGCCGCAATGGCGTTGTCCGCCTGATCCTTCGGAACCGCCAGCATCAGGCCGATGCCCATATTATAGGTATTAAACATGTCGCGCTCTGACACGTCACCCATCTTTTGCAGCATTTTAAAAATCGGCAGCACGGTAAAACTGTTTTTCTCAATTTTCGCTCTGGTTCCCTCTTTCAGCATTCTCGGAATATTTTCGATAAATCCGCCGCCTGTGATGTGCGAAACCGCGCGGACATCTGCCTTTTCGATTGCGGCAAGCAGCGGTTTTACATAAATTTTAGTCGGCGTCAGAAGCGCCTCGCCAAGGGTCATGGAGAGTTCGTCACTATACGTTTTCAGTCTCTTGACGCAGTCTGCACTGTCGTCAATTTGAAAAATCTTGCGCACCAGAGAATATCCGTTAGAATGCACGCCGGAAGACTGCACACCGATAATCACGTTGCCCGGCTCTAACCGAGAGCCGTCAATGATCTTATCCTTATCAACAATGCCGACTGAAAACCCGGCAAGGTCATATTCCTCCGGGGCATAAAACCCGGGCATCTCCGCCGTCTCGCCGCCGATTAAGGCACAACCGGCCTTGACGCAGCCATCCGCCACGCCCTTTACGATATCTGCAACCCGCTCCGGCACGTTTTTGCCGACCGCGATGTAATCTAAGAAGAATAACGGCTTTGCGCCGCCGCAAGCAATATCATTGACGCACATTGCCACGCAGTCCTGTCCCACCGTATCATGCTTGTCCATCAAAAAGGCAAGCTTTAATTTTGTTCCTACGCCGTCGGTGCCGGAAACCAAAACCGGGTTCTTATATCCCGTTCCGATTTCAAACAGGCCGCCAAAGCCGCCGATTCCGGAAAGCACACCGGGGATATTTGTCCGCTTTACATGGCTTTTCATCAGCTCGACCGCCCGATACCCTGCCTCTACATCTACTCCTGCGCTTTTGTACGCCTGACTCATGGTATAACTCCTCCTTCTGTTTCTGCCCTAAAGGCTCTTTAATTCCTCTTGTAATTTTGCGTCCTTTTCCTGCACGGCCTTTGCCATATCCGTTTTAAACCGTTCCAGCTGATCGGAAAGGTCTGTATCAGAGAGTGCCAGCATCTGCACGGCCAGGATTCCTGCATTATCCGCGCCGTCTACCGCCACCGTAGCCACCGGAATCCCGGACGGCATCTGTACCATAGAAAGCAGCGAATCCAGCCCGTCCATCAACGAGGACCGAATCGGAAGCGCAATCACCGGCAAGGTGGTGTAGGCCGCAATCACGCCGCCGAGGTGCGCCGCCTTTCCTGCCGCCGCAATAATCACCTTGATTCCCTTCTCCTTTGCCGATTTGGCAAACTGCTCTGCCGCAAGCGGCGTACGGTGCGCCGAAATCACGTGCGCCTCGTACGATACGCCGAATTTTTTCAGCTGCATGATTGCGCCCTTTACCACCGGCAAATCCGAATTACTACCCATAACAATTGCAACTTGTGCCATACTTTTCATGCCTTTCTGCCCGCAAATCTATCGTTTCCCTACCGCGGGCCGGTAGAGCTTATGAAAAAAGTGTCTCCGCATCGATTTGATCGGCGGTAACCCTTATCTTTTCTTCTTTGGTGTAGACGATTTTTCCGTCTACAATCGTACAAACAACATCACTGCCGCGCGCCGTGTAGACCAGGTTCGCGACCGTATCATGATTGGGGACAAAGCGTGGCGTTTGAAAATCCAATAAAATCAGGTCCGCCAAATACCCCGTCTTTATCATCCCAAGATCGGAAAACCCCAGTACCCGTGCGCCGCCGACCGTTGCCATCTTTAAGACCTCCCACGCAGGGAGTGCGGTTGGGTCATAACTGATCCCCTTATGCAAGATCCCGGTCAGCTTGATTTCTTCAAACAAATCCAGATTATTATTGCTGGAGGCGCCGTCCGTCCCCAGTGCAACGGTGATTCCCCGTTTTCGCATTGCCGGCACATTTGCAACCCCGGAGGCAAGCTTTAGATTGCTCACCGGATTATGCACCACGGCCGCATCGTGCTTTTTTAAAATCTCTAAGTCCTTTTCCGACAGCCAAACACCGTGCGCCGCCGACAGCGGCAGCTCCATCAGACCGCATTCCTCCATCAGAGCGGTCGGACTCATTCCATATTCCTTTTCGCAATCGATATTTTCCTTTTTCGTCTCGGAAAGGTGTGTGTGAATCCGCAATCCGTGCTCTTTCGCAAAAGCCGCGCACCGCCGCAGTGTATCGGGCGAGCAAGCGTAAACCGCATGGGGAGAAACCCCGACCCGCAGTCTGCCGCCGCTGTTTTCCACAATATTAAAAAGGCGTTCTGTCTTTTTCAGTTTTACATTCAGCACGCTGTCGGTGATTCCCTCATTGAGCACACCACGCATACCGAGCAGCTTCGCCGCCTTTGCCGTCTCCTCCTGGAAAAAGTACATATCATGAAAACAGGTTGTACCCGACGCCAGCATTTCCATGATGCCGTTGATACTGGCCCGATAGACAACGTCCTCGGTCATGGTGTCCTCATACGGAATTATCTTTTGAAACAACCAGTCCTGCAAATTCATATCGTCGGCATAACTGCGCAGAACCGTCATTGCTGTATGGGTATGCGCGTTAATCAGCCCCGGCATTGCCACCTTGCCGCGGCCGTCAATCTCGCGGTCAAAGCTGCCCTCCGGGCGCTCTGTACCGAGATAGGTAATTCTGTTTCCTTCTATCACAATGTTGGCGTGCTCGATCACCGGACATTCATCCTGCATGGTGACCGCCGTCACATCATGAATCCATATTGTTTTTTTCATTTCGGATACCTCAGATCTTCCGCCGTCTTATTTTGAATCACGCTCTCATAGCGCTTTGCCTCATTCCGCGCCGCATCCAAATCCAGGTTTTTATAGTTGCCGCATTCGATCTCACTGTTTCCGGGCATTTCACCCTGATAAGCGGCCGCGTCGTGAAAGATGCGTTTGATCAGCGCAAGGTTTTCGGCATGATCTAAATTCCTGATTAAAAAGTAAAACCCGGTCTGGCAGCCCATCGGCCCCACATAGATAATGCGATCCCCCATCTCACTGTTTCGCGCAAGGGTCGCAATCAAATGCTCCAGCGAATGCATCGCACGGTTGGTTAACAGATCGCCGCTGTTCGGCTTTCGCATCCGCAAATCGTAGGTTACCACATCACCGTCCACGCGCGAGAGATAGATTCCCTCACCGATTTTACGGTGATCGACCGTAAAGCTGGCTATTTTTTTCACAGCATATCCACCACCCGTAATAAAATGTCACAAAGGCTTTTCATACCGCGCTGCTCGGCCTCGGCGATCACGCGCTTGTTCATGCCGCCGTTTTCCATGCCTGCCGCCATATTTGTCACGCAGGAAAGTCCCAGCACTTCCATCCCGCAGTGCGCCGCCGTAATCACCTCCGGCACTGTGGACATACCCACAAGATCCGCGCCCAAAAGACGGAGCGCGCGGATTTCGGCCGGCGTTTCAAACTGCGGCCCTCCCATGTAGGCATAAACGCCCTCATGCAGCGTTCTTCCTGCCGCCTTGGCTGCTTGTTTGGCTATTTCCCGAAGATACGGCGTATATGCCGTTGTCATATCGAAAAAGCGGTCTCCCAGATCGTCCGGGTTCTCACCGCGCACCGGGCTGTCAAGCGCCAGCTTGATATGATCGAGAAGCAATACCGTATCTCCCGGGCAAAACGCCGCATTGATGCTGCCGGTTGCACAGGTCACAATCAGCTTTTCCACCCCCAGCCGGCGAAGCGTCCGCACCGGAACA
Organism: uncultured Clostridia bacterium; assembly: GCA_934454115.1. Classification (GTDB taxonomy): domain Bacteria; phylum Bacillota; class Clostridia; order Monoglobales; family Monoglobaceae; genus Ructibacterium. The sequence continues at coordinate 17,714 of CAKSFQ010000020.1, read as the reverse complement.
GCCAGCTGCTGCATGGAATATCCTTCGTAATAATGAATGCGCCCCTGCATCAGGATCACCGGATTCTTGCCCATCATTCCGGCCACCAGCCGTCCGGCATGACCGGGCGCCGTGGATGCCATAAATCCCGGAATCTCCCGGTAATCCATGACGGTCGCATCTTTAACCCGATCGCCGATCGCACCAAGGCCTGTGCCAAGTATGATCCCGATCTTTGGTTTAATACTGATTTTCTTTTTGATATATTCCGCAGCCCTTTGATCCATAGGATCCTCCTTTAACGAAAGCAGAAATCATCTCCGCGATCTGTCATTTATAAAAGATGGTTTAACGGAAGTATTTTACCCCGGATTCAAAAATCTTTTGATCCTTTTCTCCCGGGATATTCTGGAATACCCCATCCTTAAACCGTTCGGAGTGTCCCATCTTTCCTAAAATTCTTCCGTCCTTGCTGGTGATGGCCTCAATCGCATAATACGAGCCGTTCGGGTTATAGGGCATCTCGTAGGTCGGATTCCCCTGCATATCCACATACTGCGTTGCGATCTGACCGTTCTTTTCCATTTCGGCAATCAGGGACGGACTTGCCACAAAACGTCCCTCACCATGCGAAATGGCGATCTGGTGGATATCGCCAAGCTGCACGCCGGCAAACCACGGCGATTTCACTGAGGTAATCTTGGTCGATACGATCTGCGAAACATGGCGGCCAACCGTATTAAAGGTCAGGGTCGGGCTGTCACTGCTTGCCTTGCGGATTTCACCGTAGGGCACCAGTCCGAGCTTAATCAGCGCCTGGAACCCGTTACAAATACCAAGCATCAAGCCATCACGATGATACAGCAAATCCATGACCGCCTCTTTGACGCGCTCATTTTCAAAGGCGGCCTTAATGAACTTGCCGGAGCCGTCCGGCTCGTCACCGCCGGAAAAACCGCCCGGCAGCATAATCATCTGCGCCTTGTGGATACTGTCCACAAAACGGTTGATCGAATCCTCGATGTGCGCGGCTTTCAGGTTCTTAAAAATCTGCACATCAGCGGCGCCGCCGGCGCGCTCAAACGCGCGGGCAGAATCATATTCACAGTTTGTTCCCGGAAAGGCAGGGATAAAGACGCGCGGCTTTGCAAACGTCCCGGACGGCTTTACAAACACGCGTTCGCCGTAGGAAAACGCTTTCATACCGACATCGTCATAATCCGCCTTGGTCGCAAAAACCTCTTCCAGCGGCTGCTGCCAGCATGCAATCAGCGTATCCAGGCTGATCGTCTCGCCGCCGATGCGGATCACGGGTTCTTCCGTTGTATGACCCAGCTTTACCACGTTAACCATATCGCCCAGCATACCGGTTGCGCCAAGTCCCTCAACCTCAATCACGATACTGCCAAAGGCCGCGTTGAAAAGTTCGCTCTTATCGCAGCATTCCGTAAAGGTAAATCCGATTTTGTTACCGAAGCCCATCTTGCAGATGGCCTCCATCACGCCGCCGTTTCCGACTGCCCATGCCGAACGCACCAGTTTTACCTTGGTATCATGAAGCATCAAATACACCATATCGTAAAGCGCCTTTAAACTGTCAAAGTCCGGCATATGATTTTCGTCATATTTTGGCTTTAGCCAGAACACCAAATTGCCGCTACCCTTAAATTCCGATGAGGTCACCGACTTTACCGAAAGCGGTGCAACCGCAAACGAAACCAGAGTCGGCGGAACGTCAATATCGTTAAAGGAGCCGGACATACTGTCCTTGCCGCCGATTGCGGCAAGCTGCAGCTTCTTCTGCGCAAGATATCCACCAAGGAGCGCGGCAAACGGCTTGCCCCAGCGTTTGGGATCGCTGCCCAAACGCTCAAAATATTCCTGAAACGTCAGATAAACGTCCTTATAATCCGCGCCGGTACATACCGCTTTGGTTACCGATTCCACCACGGCATAGAGTGCGCCCAGGAAGGGATTTGCCTTGGATAATTTGGGGCTGTAACCGTATGTCATAACCGTCGCGGTGTTGGTCTCTTTATGAAGGGTCGGAATCTTTGCGACCATGCTCTGCTGCGGCGTCAGCTGATGCTTTCCGCCATAGGGCATCAGCACGGTTCCCGCTCCGATGGTGCTGTCGAACCGCTCAACCAAGCCCTTTTGCGATGCCACATTGAGATCAGATAAAAGGTTTTTGACCTTTGCCTCGTAATTTTCGCCCTGCGGCGTCGCATCAAACAGCGCGTCCTCATATACGCCTTTTGGTACAAAGACATCGTGATGCTTTTCTGCCCCGTTGGTATTCAAAAATTCACGGCTGATATCACAGATGGTCTTGCCGCGCCAATCCATCACCAGACGGCCGGTATCGTTCACCTCTGCAACGACGACTGCCTCTAAATTTTCCTGATCAGCCGCGTCAATCAGTGTCTGTGCGTCCTTGGCACGGACAACAACGGCCATGCGCTCCTGCGACTCGGAAATCGCAAGTTCGGTACCGTCTAATCCCTCATATTTTTTAGGAACCCGATCCAGATTGATCCGCAGTCCGTCTGCCAGTTCGCCAATGGCAACTGAGACGCCGCCGGCGCCAAAATCGTTACAGCGGCGAATCAGGGTAGTAACCTCTTTCTTGCGGAACAGACGCTGCAGCTTTCGCTCAACCGGGGCATTACCCTTTTGCACCTCTGCGCCGCATGTCTCCAGCGAATCGTCATTGTGTGCCTTCGATGATCCGGTTGCGCCGCCGCAGCCGTCACGCCCGGTCATGCCGCCCAAAAGAATCACCACATCGCCCGGCTCCGGCACCTCTCGCACCACGTTTTCCTTCGGTGCGGCCGCAATGACTGCGCCGATCTCCATTCGCTTTGCCACATAGCCCTCGTCATAAATCTCGGAAACCTGGCCGGTCGCCAGCCCGATCTGATTGCCGTAGGAGCTGTACCCCTGTGCGGCGCCCACCGTAATTTTACGCTGCGGAAGCTTGCCGTGCAACGTCTCTTTCAGTGTTTTCCGCGGATCGCCCGACCCGGTCACACGCATCGCCTGGTAGACATAAGAACGTCCCGACAGCGGATCGCGGATTGCACCGCCCAAACAAGTTGCCGCACCGCCGAAGGGCTCGATTTCCGTCGGGTGGTTATGCGTCTCATTTTTAAACATCACCAGCCACTTTTCGGTGGTCTGATCCTCCATTTCCACATCCACCTCGATGGAGCAGGCGTTGATCTCCTCCGATTCATCCAGTGCGGTCAAAACGCCCTGTTTCTTCAGCTCCTTCACCGCAATGGTGGCAATATCCATCAGACAGATGTTCTTTTTCCGATCCCCGTAGACGTTTTTGCGCGATTTAAGATAAGACTGATAGGTATCCTGTACCAGGGCATCTTCAATCTCCACATGATCCAAAATGGTAGAAAACGTGGTGTGGCGGCAGTGATCCGACCAATAGGTATCAATCATCCGCACTTCGGTCAGGCTCGGATCGCGCTTTTCAACATCTTTAAAATAAGACTTACAAAACTTCATATCGTCAAGATCCATGGCAAGACCCAATTCCCGGATCATGTCCTCTAACTGATCTTGGTCATAATCAATAAAACCGTCTAAAATTCTGACATCAGCCGGTGCGTCCAAACGCTCGGACAGCGTTTTGGGAAGGCTCATATCAGTCAGACGGGATTCTACCGGATTGACACAATAACTCTCGGCGCTGCGCAGCGCGTCATCGCTGATATCCCCCAGCAATACCACCACTTTTGCAGTCCGAACCCTTGGTTTTTCGCCCCCGGTCATAATCTGTACGCACTGTGCGGCGCTATCCGCTCTTTGATCAAACTGTCCCGGCAAATACTCCATAACAAAATACTTGCCCTCCGCAATCTTGATGTCCCCCATGGTAAGCTCATCCACCTGTGGTTCTGCAAACACCGTAAACTGCGTCAGCGCAAGCTCTTCGTCACTGATTCCCTCTATATCATAGCGATTGATGACACGCACCCCGGTAAGACCGCGCAGTCCCAAATTTTCGCGCAGGTCATGCACCATCGCTTTCGCTTCGATATCAAAACCCTTCTTTTTCTCTACAAATAGTCGTTTGATGCTCATTCGTACCGCTCCGTTTCCTGGTGATATTCGTGGCTATTTTATGGAAAAGGCTTCCCCTCTCACCCTTTTATTGTAATCGTAAACCGCGGATTTGTCAAGGTAAAACCAAAGAAAGTTGGCGCATACCATCGCTTATTGTCAAGGGTGTTTAACCGACAGCAGGAGAATAAAATTTCGTTGTGCAATTGACACAAATCTAAAACAACAAAGGCGGCGCAAAATGCGCCGCCTCTATTTTGTATCGTCAAGCAGATTTTCAATTGCAGCGGCGGCCGCGTCAATTGAGCCGTCACCTGCCAGATATTCACTAAGCGCTGTTTCCGCACCCTTTGAAAGGTGGGTATAATCCTCTTTTTTTGGTCTGAATTTCAGCGTCTGAAACATCGGAAACGTGTCGTCAATATAATCCCGATAGTAGGAGATGAACGGGTTTTCATAGTCCGCGGCCTGCATCGGCAGCGTCCCCATTTCCTTTAAAATTCGGTTCTTCACGTCCGGCGTTGCCAGATAGTTGATGAGCTCTTTGACGTTCTCCGTCTTTTCGCTTGCCGCATTGACCGACATGCCGTACGCCCTTGCCGTGGTATAAGCCTCGCCGTCTGTCCGCATCAAAACCTTGGTGCCGACCTGTGCCGCAACAGGGGAATATCCGCGCATGATATCGCCGTTGTCGCAGGCCCACGCACGCACATACGCTGCATCGCCGTTTTTAAAGCTTGTCACAGGATCGCCCGGCACCGCGCCGTCAATTGCTTTTTTATAAAGGCGCACGCCGTCACGCACGGATCCCGTCAGCTGAATCAACTCCATCGCACAGCAGATCATCTCCTCGCCGTCCGCGCCCTGTATTGCGTAACGGATCGTGCTTTGCTCCGCAAGCCGCCGATAGTCAAGGCTTCCGTCTGTAATATCCTCTCGATAGTACATAAGCCCCGTATCCAGAATCAGCGGATACCAATAAAGCTCTCCGTCCGTTTGGGCAAAATTGACAATGGCAGGATGATAGCTGTCACGGTCGAAGCCGACACTGCCGCCAAGCGGCAGCAAATACCCGTTTTTTACAAATTCGCCGACCCAGACGTCCTCAATCAGCATGGCATCCAGCGGCACCTCTTTGCCGGCCAGCATCGCGCTGACCGCACGATAAAGCTCCGTGCTTTCGTTGGGAAATTCAATCAGCTTGACCTGCGTCGTCTCGCTCTGCGCCGTAAATTCGTTCATCAGGTTTTTCATGGTGCCGGTGGCGTCTCTGCCGCAGGCGACAACAATCTCCTGCTTGACTCGGCGTCTTGCTGTCTCGCCGCCGCTGCAGCCGCACAGCATGGTTGTCATAGCAAGAATGATTCCCAGTATGATTGTCTTTTTCATGTTGCCCCCTCTTTTCCTCTCATTCAGTCGCTTCCGTCCTATCTTCATTTTATCAAGCGCGCCCCATCTTTGCAATCCGATAAACTTACGATTCGTTTGAAAACTTACGGTCTTTTGCCCATAAGAATAAATTTTCTTGACCTTTTTTCGCGGAACATTTATAATAAAACCAGATTAACGATTCACAGATATTTTAGGGTGAAATGCTATGTTAAGAAAAAACCGGAAGAAAACCTTTCTTTCTATTAAATCCAAATTAGTCTTTGCCTATACCTCGATTGTCGTCCTTACGCTCACCATTTTTTCTTTGGTTGTCATCTGGCGTTCGGAGACCGTCGTGGTTGATCTTGCGCAGCAGAATGTGGAGCAGGCCATCCTCGCCTCGCATCAGGCGCTCAGCTCGGAAATTGACAGCATCAATGCCATCATGCTTTCTTTTCAGATTAAAAAAGAAGTCCAGGACATCCTATGCAGCGACAAGCACGACTCCACGCTCAAAGAGGTTGCTATCCTCGAAAACTCGCTGATGGAAACCGATATCTTTCAAAACAGCATTTCTCAGCTTGAACTATATGTGTTAAACCGCCCGGACTTTCCGCCGCTCAGCACTGGCTCTCACGTGTTTTCCGCGGATCAGATGCAGAATGACATCTGGTTTAACAACTCCCTGAGGCTAAGTAATTCCACCGGTTGGACGATCCGGAACAATATTAATGAAAGCAACAGCTTTATTGTCGTTTCTAAGCTCTTGGTTGATTTTACCGCTAACAAACCCTTGGCCGTGCTGAAAGCCAACGTAAATATCCGCAATTTTACCAAAATCATCAACGACGTAACGCTCGGCAAGACCGGTCGTCTGTTTATCAGTTCTTCCAATCACTTGGTGGACTACGACACCTCAGAAATCGGGCAACACCTGGTAAACAGTCAAATTCTCTTCAGCGATATGCTAAAGAGCGCCCAAAGCGAAACCCGAACCGTCGCCATTGACGGCCAAAACTTTCTGATCTCGACCCATCCCATCAAGGATACGGGGCTTTTCCTGGTCGGCGCCGTCAGAATCAAGGAGTTCCGATCCACGCGAAATGCGATCATGATCGCAATTTTAATCACGGCTCTTGCGCTGTTTTTGCTGTCTCTGATTTTTATCCTGGTTGTCTCAATCACCATCACAAGACCGCTCTCAATCCTCTCATCGGCGATGCGCTGCTATGAACCGGGAAACGAAACGCCGCTAATCTCTGATGCAAACGATGAAATCGGTGTGTTGTTCTCCGTGTTTAACAACATGCAGACTACCATCAAGGATCTAATCTTAAACATTGAGCACGAGACCACCAAACGCCGGCGCGCCGAGCTGAAAGCGCTGCAGGCGCAGATTACGCCGCACTTTTTGTATAATACGCTAAATTCTGTCTGCGTCCTCGCAAAGAAGTATCACGCCGACGATATCCAGCAAATGATTATGGCGCTTTCCAAGTTCTTTATGATTTCGCTCAGCAACGGTGCGGAGGTCATTACGCTTGCCCAGGAAGTAGAACAGGTAAAAAGCTACATGTATATTCAAAAAATCCGTTATGCGGACAAATTCACCCTGCACACCGACATCCCGGAAGAACTGCTTACGGCGCACATCTGCAAGCTAACCCTGCAGCCGCTGGTAGAAAACTGCATCAATCATGCTTTTCCCGAAATTGGAGAGCGCGGCATGATAGAGCTTGCCGCAAAGCGTGACGGCGATGATATCGTGATTACCGTCAGCGACAACGGCCCCAAAGGGCTGGTCGATATCAACGAGTTAAACCGCCAGGTCAATCAAAAGTTTGACCCTGACGAGCCGGTAGAAAAATACGGCATCCACAATATCAATCAGAGAATCCACATTTATTTCGGCGATGAATACGGCCTGACCTATAAAAGGAATGATCCGCGCGGCCTGACCGCCGAAATCCGCATCCGGGCCATTTGGGATGACCCCACAGCCGGCAGCGGTACATCAAAGCCATTATAGCAGATGCCGCTTTAAAAAACAAGGGGCGCTTTGCAAAGCGCCGCAGAAAGGGACAAACTTTATTACAAAAAAGGGCAGAAAGCCAAATTCCGGCTTTCTGCCCTTTTTTTCGCCTAACCTGATATTAGTAGCCCGCCTTAATCGGCGTAATTTCGGATTATTTTGGTTTGTTATCTTTGCCGGGCTTAACTAACGAACGGTAATTACCAGTTCGTTTTCATATCCCTTATGAAATGCCGCCATGACGGTTTTTACTGTCTTTCCGTCCACCTTGACGGTGACATCATAATCGCCGTAGAACCCGTTCACCGCAGCAACCCCGTTTTGGTCGGTGGTTGCCGTTGCACCTCTTGTCCACCATTTGTTATAAAGCAGATCCCTGTACTGTTTCAGACCCGGCTTTTCGCCGAACCAACGGTTGTAAAGCGGCGAAACGCCGGCGCCGTTTCCCTTATTGTCGGGGTTATCGGGGCGGTAGGGCGAATCCCAGTCCGTCCAGCTGTCCGAGAGCCACCAGATCCCGAATCCCGTACACGCCGGGTGGCTGAACGCTGCAATTATCATGTCGCGCATATAGTCTCCCTGACCTTCATAGCCGTACTCGTCATTCAGCGCGCCGACCGAGAACTCGGTAATTGCAAACGTCTTTTGATATTCATAAGCAAACCGATCCCATACCTCCAGCCACTTTTGGGGGCGATAGTTGTTGCCGGGGTCCTTGCTTCCGGTCGCGGAATGCCCCTGCATCCCCAAGGCGTCATATTGGATGCCCTGATCCTTAAACCAATCCAGTCTTTCCCAGTATGCGTCCTCAAACTGGCGGTTGTCGCAAAGCATCAGCGACTGGTTGTGGGTCAGCTTTTCTGCCGCAAGCCGATAGACATCGTTAAAAATCCGTTTTCCGAATTTTTGAGTATAAATATACCGTCCGTGCGTCTCATTCGTAACATCCCACTCGTAAATCTCCGGGAAGTTCTGATCCATCTCGGCAAAATGATCGCCGATCCGGTTTAAGAGATCCGGGTACCGTTCATCCACCGGACGGGTATCCGTCTCCATCAGGTTATACAATTCCGGCGGTTCGTCATTGACATTGGTATTTGGCATCCAAAGCGCATGGCCGCGCACATATTTCAGCCCATACTGTTTTGCGTTATCAATAACCAGTCTTGCCGTCGAGGTCTTGCCCGGATTATTTCTTTGATCCTTGTCATAAACCTGCCATTTCAGGCGGTTCCCCACCGACAGCGCATTAAAATCCGCGCCGATTCTGGCACAGAATTTATCGTACTCGTCACCGTTATTATCCACGTTATAGCCGTCCAAGATCGCATCGCTTAAATATTCGATATCCATCTGGATGCCAAACTTAAACTCATGTTCAAACATGTCAAGGGTAACCGCGGCGTCCCGAATCGGATTGCCGAACCGATCCTTTACAACGACCTTAAAGTCGCCCTTGCGGATCTTTTCGATACGGTCGATCGCCTCTTTCCGCCAAGCGGCATCCGGCGCAAGCTCCGGCGCGAGAAGATCGGACTTTTTCTCGTTAAAATACGAAACATTCGCATCCTTGCCGACATTGCTGATCGAAAAGCCGCCGATTTCGATGGTCTGTTTCTCCAGCGCCGCCATAAGGCGAATTTCGCAGGCGTTTGCATAGCCGGTCAGCAAAAAGTCAAACCGTTTCCACTCCGCGCCGAATTCGACCGTATCGTCCACGGTCTTGCGCCAGTCCGGCGCCGGCGCCTGTACCTGAACGGTAAATCTTCCGGTGCCGTAATCGGCGTTGCCGCCGTCAATCAGCCGCGCATAAAAGGTCAGCACATAATTGTCGTCCTTATCCGGCTTAGGCAGCTCCTTAGAAAAAGGAATCACCATAGTATTCGCGTTTTCCGGCACATAGTCAGTCTTTACGCGCACGGCGCGGTCAAAGGGAAGCTCTATATCATTGTTGCCCTGACCAATCGTTTGTCCCAGCATTTTTACGTTCATCAAAATCCGTCCGGCGCTGCTTTTGGTATCAACCCGAACCTCCTGTGTCGTAAGACCGGCTCTTTGGTACCAATCCGCAAGATTGGTCATCTCGCTGATAAAGTCCTCCGGCGTGAACAACATCGTGCCGGACGGAATCGACCCGATATCGGACGATGCGATTTTTTTCACCGCATCGGAATAATCCTCTTTGTTAAAGATCAAGTCGTTTCGCGCATTGCTCTTTTCAAACTTGGTGGGAACCGGCCTGTGTACCGTGGAATAAAGCTGATCCATGCCGCTTTTTGTCTCATCGGAAACCGCCGGTGCGGTCAGGCCGGTGCGGCTCACGATGCGGACGCGCTTTCCGGCTCTTTCCCGAAAGACGCGGTAGTCAAACGCCTTGCCGACTTCCTCGGCAGGGACAAACAGCGTACCGTCCGTCATCTGTGCAGGAACAGGCATCTCCCGTCTGCTGCCGTTTATAAATGCAATCTTGCTGTCTGCGGTCAAGACAACGCGGCCGCCGTCTTTTGTGAGCGTCGTCCGGTTCTGATCCACACTGCAAGAGGCGTCAAGCGCCGCCGCAATGCCGTCCGCCGGCGCCATGATATAGTTTTTGCCGGCGGCAGGCGTGCTTACGGTGATCCCCTGTTCATAGGCCTGTCTTTCGCCGTTAATGATGAGTTCGATGCCGTCCGCATCGCCGTCTGCCGCATAGCCTGTCATCGGCATGACAAAGAGCAACAGGAATAATAATGCCATTTTTTGTTTCAACGCCATCTCTCCTTTGCAGCATTTTGAATTGAATAACCTCTATTTCGCGAAAAATTTCATTTTGAATTGATCGCCGTCCCCTGCTTAGCCGAAAGGGAGCAATCCGAACCCCGATTTTGGGAGGCGGATTTCCGCTTTCGCTGCGCTCAATACTCGGCAATCCGTTAGGATTACCTGCGTTTTTGCTTATGCAGCAACCAAAAATCCGCTCTCTCAAAATTCTACGACCTGAAAAGGATTCAATTTTGAGCAGATTTTGGTGCGGAAGATGCAGCAAGGCTCGGCGCGGAGCATCGATGACAAGCCAAAAGATGCCGAAATTTCACCTTTTCAGGCGGGTTCGGATTACTCTCTTTCGGCTAGCCATTGCTCCTCTCGGCTCTCGCCTCGGTCAGCGATGGACGACTGCCACCGGCAGTCATCGCCGCGGCGGCGCAGAAATGAAATTTTTCGCTGATTTTGCTCCGTTTTTCGAATTAACAAAAAGCCTGCTTCCCATCTTATGAAAAAACAGGAAGCAGGCCGCAAAATACGGGAGTCTCATTATTTTGCATTTTGAAGTTCGGTATCACCCGTTTACAGCTCGCCGTCCTTAAATACAATGACGTCAGCCGGAGAGGACAGATACTTCCAGGTAAAGATCTCGTCCCCGACATGATAATCCGATTTTGCCGCCGGATAACATCTGCCGGACTTTAAGTCATAGACGCTGCCGTTACTGTTGGTAAAGTGAATGAATGTCGTAAACTCTGCAACGGCTGATGACTGAATCGGGTTTTTGTCAATCGACACTACCGGATTGGTACCGTTGTGATAGTAGCCCTTTACCGTGATGATATTAAGGTTATCGTCAATATCCACAATCTCGCCGCGTACACAGGTATTCCACTGCATCAGCGCACCGTACATACCGCTGCCCGGATAGGTCGCGTTGTACATGGTGACAACCCCGGTCGACTTACGGCGTACGATCTCAAGGCTGGTAATCTCGCCGTCGCGCTCTAACACGCGGACAACATCGCCCTTAAACACATTATCCGGTCTGACATAAGGCGTTTCCCGGTTACCCATGACATCGGATTCATAAAATACGTTATACGGCTTTTTCCCCTCTTCTGCCATCTGAGGCAGCATATCCTTGGTGACATACTGCCAGTCATCATCAAGACTTGTGATTAAGATATGCTCCATCAGCCTGGTGTTTTCCTTAATCGGCATACTGTACGGCTGGCCGCCGTAATAGCCCTCAAGCTGATAGCCGTCCACCGTCTCGTCAATGCTGTCTACGATCACGACCTTATGCTGTTCGGAACCGTTGCTCGGCTTTTTGGGGTTAATCACCATAAAGTCGATGTCGTTGCTGCCCGGCATACGGTATAGCTGCGCATTGCTCCAATCCATGCCGTCATACAGGTTGGCGCTTGCCAGTGAGGTCACGCCGCCCTTGACCAGACGGTAGTCGGTTTCGTCATAATCCATCGGAACCGCCTCATAGACCAAGGCAAAGTTGTTAATCAGATAGGTGTATTCCTCCTTGTCAAGATACGTACCGTCCACGTAGCTGAGCATTCTTGCGCTGATCGACTGCGATACATTGTTATAAGACAGCCACGGGTTGGTATGCCAGCCAAAGTTATGCAGCATCACGATCTTGGCATCGGGATGATCCTCCGGCATGGAAGGCACCAGAATGGTATGAATCTCACCCTTGGAATTGGCCTCAAAGTATACGATCTTGCGGGACGCTGCGTCGGATTTTACCTGATCGCTCATCCAGGAGTGATATACGCCCGTAAACTGCGACGCATTGTTGGTCGACCACAGATAATGGGAGGTCATCGGATCGGCCGGCTGATCGGTAATCAGGCTAACCGCGTCCACCTTTCCGACGTCTGCACCCGTCCACGCCTTTACCTTTTCTAAGGTCTCATAGGTATGGATTTCGCCGTCATTTTCCATGATTTTCACCAAAAGCGTGTTTGAAAACGAGCTCTTCTTGACCGCAACATCCATCAAAAGTCCGTAGGCGGCTTTATCTTCATTTTGAATATACCCCACGACCTTGTTATTTAAGTCAAGCAGCAGCGTCGCCTCTTTGCCGGTTTCAATCAGACTGGAATAGAGCGATGCCTCCGGCTCATAGCCTGTGCCGTCAACGTAGAGCTTGTACCTTGCGTTATCCTCCGGGAACTCATAGCGATCCGTATCGCTTACGCCGCCGGTCACCTTTTCGACCTTAACGCCTGCAAAAAAGATGTTTCGGGAAAAGGGGTGTCCGTTATTATCCGCGTTTCCGTCAATACGGATATCGGTTGCCGCGTAGTTCCCTCTGGTTACCTCATACTCAAAGCTGACCGGTACCCACTCGTGATTTTTAAGGTTGGTGATCTTCACGCCCTCTTCACCGTGGTAGCTGTTATGGTTATAGCCGGCCTGGTTCTTGCCGGTGTCCCTCTCTACCGATAGGTACATCAAAAGCGCGGTGGTTGCGTTCTCCTGATCTCCGACCGCAGCAGGGCTACCGACGCCGTCCCAGATATCATCGGTGTAAACCCAAGTCGTGATCCGCACGCGATCGCCCACCTTGACCTTGGCATTGTCAAAGACGTGCCGCAGCCGCGCGATACCATCTCGGGTCGGTGTCGCACTATCACTCTGTCCTCTGGTCATGCGCAGCAGCATACCGTTCGAAATCTCCGGCAGGGCACGTCCCTTCAGCCCTCCAAACGCATCGTCAGCAAGCGCGTCCACTACCCAGTAGTTACTGCTTTGGCTGATATAACCGCCGTTTCCTACCAAATCTGCCCGATACTCCAATCCGTCCGCCGTGGTACCCGTACTTGCGAAGAGCCAGTTCGGCGAATATTGACTGCCGGTAATATTGGAAAAGTCGATTTCCGAAATTGTCTCATAGGTTTTTGCTGTTGCAGCCGTGCCGCCTGCCGTGCCGTCCAGTGTCTCGCGCCGCTGAATCATACCGGTGACCCGTTTCATGCTGCGGTGCACATCGATGACCCGGCTGTCGCTGGACTCATAAACCATGATGACGTCTCCGATCGTCAAATCACCTAAGATGATTTCGTTGCCGTTTTCGTCATAATAGAACACTCTGCGGTCGCCGATTTCCTTGTTGGATAAATCCAGCACGCCGCGCTTGATGCCGTCCGCCGTGTAGATGTTATACGAAATCCACGAAAATTCCGCATTGATGTTGGAAATCACATATGCGTTATAGTTTTCGATAAACAAAACGTTCGACCGGTCGCCGCCGTCACCGCGCAGAACCACAAATTGTCCCTGCTTTTGGTGCGCGTCCAAAAACGCCTGCGCGTCCGCATCGGTCTCAAACTTCTCAATCTTGCCGTTGTACATATAAACGGCGTCCTTTAAGGTGACGGTTTTCAGCTTTCCGCTATCGTTTGGATAATACGAAATGCTGACCGCGCCGTCCGCCGTGATGCTTGCCTCTTTCACATCATCAAAGCTGATTTCGGTGCGCTGCGCCCGATCCTCCACCGGGAAGAAGGCCAGAATTTTGCTCCGTTTTGCCTCCGATTCGATGGTACAGTAAAAATCAATGCTGTAACCGATGTATTTGGCAATGTTCAGTTCGATATCATAAGAAACATCATCGATCAGCACCTCGCCGCTCTCGGTATAAGCGCCGTCCATCGTCGCGGTATACGCCGCAGAAACCGTGCCGGTTTTCTTTTCTGCCTTATGATACTTGCTTAGGGCAGTGACATCCTTGGTGATCTCCCACTTCGGCTCATCGCCGTAGGTGATCACCTGCATCAATTCTACGTCCAGCGCATTGTAGACCAGCATCGCGATCTTCCACCGTTTGATCGGTGCACTGTAGCCCTCTGCAAAATCAATGCCCTGCAAAAGACCCAGCTGCGATGCGACCGTCAAATACCCGGTCGGATATCCGCCCTTTTCTTCTGCCATCGGCTCATAGCCTAAGGCGCAGACAAGGATTTTGATTGCCTGTTCTGCGGTGGTCTCTTCCTCCGGCGAAAAGCTGCCGTCGCCGTTTCCCTGCAGCATGGAAAGCTGAGTTGCCGTATTGATATAGCTTTTGCCCCAGTGATCCTCACCGACATCGGCATAGCTGCTCTCGCCGCTGTCCGTCTTTGCCGCATCCAGACCGACAAAACGAACCGCAACCGTACTCATTTCTGCACGGGTTAAGAAGTCGTCTGCCCCGAAATCCGTCTCTGATTTGCCCTGCATGATGCCAAGCGCCGAAAGAACGGACACGGCGCGGTCATACGGCATCGCAGCGTCCTGTGCCTCCTCTGCGGCAAACGCCGTGACGCAAGTTGTCAAAACCATGCTAAGACAAAGGATCAGACAAAGGATTCTCTTTATGCTCATTTTCTTAGCTCCTTTAGAAAAATTTGTGTTGCCTTTGCCGAAAGCGGAAATCTTTGCCCCGATTTTCAAAGGCGGACTTCCGCTTTCGGCGACGCTGTGTTAGTTTGCCGTGAGCGGGATCGGTGCAAGCACCGGATTGGCGTTATCTAACTTCCAGATATAAGCGATCACTTTATTCGTGCCGGAGGCATCCGCAATCGAAAAGCTGTACTTGGTCGTTGCCGCATCGGCGTCTACGATATCGCAGCCGAGCAGCTCGTTGCCTTGGTAAGCCGCAACCACAATCTTGGTGCCTGCCGCATCGTCAATCTGCGCGGTAATCGTACCGCTGACCGTGCCGGCCGTCTGGGTGGGATCGTCCACCAGCTTTTCCGCCTTGACGCCTGCCACATAGAGGTATAACGGGAATGCCGCTACCTTGTCACTGCCCATCTTATCACTGTTAAGACCAATACCGGTAACGTCCTTGTTCTCCTCCGTCACAGTATAGGTCAGTGAAATCTCTTTCCACTCGCCCTGTTTCATGTCGTCATAGCTTGCCGTCTCGCTCGGTAAGGACGGAACCGAAACATTATAGTCCGCCGCCGGGCCGTTTGTGGCTACATCGCCGCTTCTCGCCTTATCGGACAGCCACATGGTCACGGTTGCCGGATCGTCCGGTTTCATCGAATCCGCCGCGGTGGTGGCGTCGTGCATGGATGCGCCCAACACCCAGGCGGTGATTTTCACCGTATCGCCGACCTGTACGTTGGTGTTGTCAAAAAGGCCGCTGATGTTGATTTTGGAATCGGGTGCTCCCTTACCCATACCGGCATTCCAGCTGCCGCTCTGCTGCGACCACGCACGGTTTAGTTTAAAGACATTGGTAATCGCACCTGCGCCGGGAATGGCCGGAGCCGTCACGCCGGCCTCGCCGCTGATCGGGCGGATACCGGTGCCCTGGTGAATCCTCTGATGTCCCAAATTCGTTTTAAATTCTGCGTACTTTCCGATGCCGGCGTTTGCGCTGAGCCAGCCGGTGTTATCGGACTTTTTACCGCCCCACCAACTGATACCGCCGGATGAACCCTCGACCTCCTCATAATCATCCATGGTAACCAGGTTCATCTGCTCCCACTTGGTACCGTCCTGGATGGTATAGCTGCCGCCGGGCGAGGCAAACCTTTCCACCTTTACACCGCCGTAATACGTTGTGATGGCGGCCGGATAGTGGCATGCAAGCGTCCCGATCGTCCTGTCTTTTGCGTCGATTTTCACACTGTCGACATTCTTGTTTTCCTCGGTGACGGTGTACTCCAGTTCAACGTCATTCCATTGGTCAAACGTAACATTCATTGTCGTACAGGGCTTACCCTCTTCCGGTGCAGACGCGGCGTAGCCCGTGCCGCTCAGCCATAAGCTGATTGTCTCCGTTTTCGGCGGCGTCGGATATTCCTCTGCGAGCGTTTTGTCCACGTCCTTTAATTTCGCGCTCGTGTCGGATCCGTCAAGAAAACTATTTTTATTATTTTGCCAAGTCCAGTTGTCGGTACTGTCATGCGTGTATATTCCAGCACTCGTTGGGAATACCTTTGCGGTAATGCGGATCTTATCGCCGACCTGAATGTCTCCGGCAACGTCCGCATAAATCCCGCCAAACCGTATGCCGGCTGATGGATCCGACCACGCCTGACCCTTGCCGAGTCCGACACCGTTCCACGCGTGCTTGATCATAAAGGCGCTGTATTGGCCATCCCCCAGCCACGCGCTGTAAGCGTCGTCCACCAGCCCGCCGTCCTTCGGCTTGGCGCTCCAATCATCGTTACGGCCAACGGTCTCAAGGCCGGCTGCGCCATTGTGGTACGCGCTCAAACCCGGGTAAACACCGTCATCGCCCAGCAGCCTTTCCGCAGTATACTTTCCGTTCGTACTCGTTATTGTGTCGGGGTCAGCGCTTACGTACCTTCCGTGGGCGCCATAGGACACCTCGTCAAAGTCGCTCGCCTTGATGTGGTTGATCGTCTGCCAGAACTTTGTGCCGCCGGTCTCATCGGCTGCGCTGACTGCCATCGGCAAAATCGAGATTGCCACTGCACCGGCAAGGATGAGCGTGGACGCTCTTTTGGTAAAATGCTGCCACGTCCTTTTTAGTCCATTTTCTTTTTTCATGATCAATCCTCCCTAAAGATTATTAGAACTTATTTAAAATCTGTTTGCTCCGCGCTTTGGCGGTTTTCCCTTTTCGGCGGGGGCTGCAGTGATTTGGCCTTCCATCGCGGCAGCCCCCCAAGGGAAGGGGTGCGATATCATATCATTAACCCAATGCTCGTGATCAGGTTAAAGCGCTGCTTTCAAGGTGATTCCCGGCATACGCGGCTGGAACTGGTTCATGCTCCATACATAAGCAATCACCTTATCCGCTGCGCTTGCGCCGTCAATGGTAAATTCGTACTTGCCGTCCGTGGTATAAGGAACCATGTCACAGCCAAGGAACCGGGCGCCGCGGTATGCTACCACAACCACCTGCACGTCCTCGCCGGGCGCCGGGGCGTCAATACCGCCGACATTGACCGAGCCGACAATCCGGCCAAGCTCCTGGGTGGGATCGTCCACCAGCTTTTCCGCCTTGACGCCTGCCACATAGAGGTATAACGGGAATGCCGCTACCTTGTCACTGCCCATCTTATCACTGTTAAGACCAATACCGGTAACATCCTTATTATCCGCGGTTACTTCATAGGTGAGCGAAATCTCTTTCCACTCGCCCTGTTTCATATCGTCATAGCTTGCCGTCTCACCCGGTAAGGACGGAACCGAAACATTATAGTCCGCCGCCGGGCCGTTTGTGGCTACATCGCCGCTTCTGGCTCTGTCTGCCAGCCACATGGTAACGGTCGCCGCATCGTCCGGTTTCATCGAATCCGTCGCGGTGGCTGCGTCATGCATCTCAAGACCCAGTACCCAGGCGGTGATTTTCACCGTATCGCCGACCTGTACGTTGGTGTTGTCAAAAAGGCCGCTGATGTTGATATAAGAATCCGGTGCGCCCTTACCCATACCGGCAGTCCAGCTGCCGCTCTGCTGCGACCACGCACGGTTTAGTTTAAAGACATTGGTAATCGCACCTGCGCCGGGAATGGCC
>CAKSFQ010000019.1 GCA_934454115.1 uncultured Clostridia bacterium | reverse complement strand
GTATGCTGATTTAATTATACACGTGTGACAACCCACCTTTAAACGTGTATTAACAAGCGAAAACTTCCACGCTGACCGCTTACGTCTGAGGATAAAATTTCAAACAGGAGGTTATAAACTTTTATAAGGTAAATGTGTGCTATCTTAATTTTCCGCTCCGTAAATCAAAAACTTTTACCGTGTATTTTTATATTATTCTCTCTCACAAGTCAAATTAAGGGCGGCAGAGAATATATATCTTTAACTATATAAGTGTCATAATACAAGTGAAACAATTCTAAAAAAGGGCGGCAAAACAAAAATATCTTTAAGTATTAACAGAAGCAGTAACATTAATATAATAAGTGCATATTAAACTTATATACAATATACCTTACTCATACCCTTTAACAGTCTGATACCTTTTATATTAAAATTTTATTTTTCGGAAAACAAGGACAGGTAGTAGGTATAGAAAAAGCATACCAAGGTTTTTAGCCATTGGTATGCTCTAACCATATGTATTTATTTTAGTATTCTTCTGTCAAATTCTCTTATAACGTTTCTTGAACCGCACCGAGGACATTGGTATGCAGAAAACGTAGGTAATTCGGGTGAAGCCATTATTGCCATTGATAAAAGACCGCCACCCAGTAAGAAGCTACCAGCACCAAAATCCTTTTTTGCTTGATTTAACCTATTATTTTGTTTTGCATTAAATAAATCTTTTTTGGTATAATACCAAACCTGTCCGCAAGATTTACAAGTGCTTTTGTATTGCTTTTCCGTAAAAAATCCCATATTAAAAACTCCTTTAAATTTTATTAGTCTACACCCATACTTTCAGCTACATATCTTCCAGACGGTAAGCAAGGGTCATCATTACGCACATAAAGCTGTCCTACCTCGCTTCTTTTATACCAACCGTCATTTTTACCGCCGCTTATATAAACCGCTTTAGTCTTTTTCCCTCGCTCGTCTAATATATCATTGCTGAATGATGTAATAGTACCCACATAGCTGTCATTATTCGGAGCGGAATATAATTTAACCCCTTGAACAATACCGCTCATCAGACAATAGGAAAATTCGCTTTTCGGTTTTGTTTCTGCATTGTTGGATTGCTGTTTAGGCTCTGTTTTACCGTCCGTCTTTTCATAATGTCCTGTTTCTGGATTAAATTGTGCATATCCGCTGTCCGTATTTTCTGTGCTTTTTGGTTTGCTTTCGGGTATATTTCCTATGTATATTTCCATAGGATATTTTTTAACCCCTTGGCTGTTATATTTAGTCAAGTCGGTTTCGATTTTAATATTAGGGTCATTTGTTGCCATAGCTACAAGCTCATCGTAATGCTTGCTTATATATGACCCCTCGCCCGTCAGAGTGTCTACACCGTCAAAACTGTTTTGCATAAACAGTACACCGTCTGCCTTGTCCTCGCCATTAAAATATACGGTTACAAGCAAGTCATTATTTTCAAAGTCAAGTGCGTTATCTGACATAATAGATTTAGTTTCTTTATAGCCGTCAAATATCTTTCGCACACTATCTTTATCAGAGCCGATAATAACATTGTTTGCCTTTGGTTCGGGGGTAGGGGTATTAGATACAGTTTGTCCCGATAGTGCTTTTGCTTCAATATTTTCGGGGTCATACTTTAATACTTCCAACGCATATTTTTTTGAGTTTTCCGTATCTTGCTTTGCTAAATAGCTTTTTGACTGTTCCAACATATAATTTATAAAATAAGTCTTGTCAAGCTCTTTTATATCCGAAAACGTAACCTTGACAGGCTTTGATTTATCGGATATATAAATATTATGTTCAAGGTATTCCTCATTTCCGTATTTAAGCAAAGAATATGTATTATTATCGGGTGTCGGCATAGTATTAATATGGTCTGATGTAATGCGTTTCCCGTTTTCATCAAACAATGATATATTAAACTCAAAATACCCCTCTTGCGGTTCTGTACTGTTTTTCTTTAGTGTTGCAACAACTGTATATGTAGATTGCTCTTTGAATAATTTTAAATCATATACGGCAAGCGGAGCAGAATTATTGTCTACACCCTCAAAGGTTATATTTGATAAAACCTGCTCCGTATTATTTTTAATGTGTATAGATACGGGAATAGCTATTGACAGTATAATTATAACCAGCAAAGCGACAGACCCCGATATTATGCCCGTAATTGCCTTACGGCTAAGTTTTTTCTTTTCGCCTATAAATTCCAGAGATACATTTTTTGAGCCGCACGCAGGACATTTATGCGCAATTTCCGGAAGTTCATCAACGTTGTTTATAATATCCGATACTTTATTTTTGCCGAACATAGAAGTTAAATTACCAAGACTTTTTCGGCTTTCGTTCGTGCCACGATTTATTTCCGATTGCCTTAAATCCTTTTTTGTGTAGTACCATTCCTTACCGCACGATAAACAAGTGCTTTTATATGGTTTGTTTTCAGATGTATTCATATATAAATCCTCCGTGCATTTAGTATATACTATACGTATAGTATATACTAAATCCGTCTGATTGTCAATATAAACTATACTATTTGTATATATTATAATACGAACAAACTATATAAAGGAATAGGTGTTTTATTTTGACCACAATTTTGACCACAAAAAACATGAAAGTGAAAATTAAAATTTAGTAAATAATAAAACAAATCAAGATAGAAATAAGTCATCAATCAAATAATAGGTAATATATACTTAATAAAATTTATTGTATATTTCTTTTAATCAAGGTGTCCGCGGTTCGAATCCGCGATGGGTCACCATCACCGTGTTATCCGAACTTTTTATGTTCGCGGTAACAGTAAAACTCCCCAAGAGCTAATGCTTTTGGGGAGTTTTTTCGCACCTATACACTTTATTGAGTACATCGGTTCAATAGTGGCATCAAAATATTATAGTTATCCCTGATGCTATTTACATGAACAAACGCCCTAATACACCACCATACATGCAGAAATTCCATTCAGATAAATTCCAAGTTTCCCCTCATCCAATTCCGTTTTCACTGTCTGAGGATAAACCATTTTTAATTTTTCAGAATTTATATTAATCTCAACATTTTTATCATCATTCGAGGCATTCCATAAAATAATATAATTATTTTCCTTGCAATCATAGCCCACACAGCGTATGGGATTATGATAGGAAGATACCCCTAAAGGGAAAAACGGTATTGCGTCTTTTATATCATGGCGTATTTTTTTGTATAAATCAACGCCGTCTTTCACGGTCATAAGCTGATCGTCGTTTAACTTCATAATTTCCCCGCTGATATACATACAATTACGCATTGAGTTAAGCATATTAAATACAATATCCTTCGTTTCCTGATTTGCCAAAGGATAGGTCCAAACACCGGTTTGCTCAGGGAGAATGCCAATCGGCGCATTTGCAGACACCAAAGACGTATCGATATAGTTTTCCTGATCCGAAGTTGATTGTAAGGGGAACACCGACAGCGTTGCATAATCCATGCGCTGCCCGCCGCTGGCACAGCTTTCAATAACAATCTCCGGATAGCGGCTCATAACTGATTTTACCCACGCCAAGTAGGCTTTTCCGTTTTCAAGCAAACCGTCCCCGAAGCTATCCGCATTCACCTCCGTTCCTGTCCCCGCGTCAATATTATAATCAAATTTAAAAAAACTTACGCGATAATCCGCAATCAGTCTGTCCACAACAGCATTCAAATAGTCAATCACCTTTTTATTTCTGAAATCAAACTGATAACGATCACGATGAATTACTCGCTTGCCGTGGCGCATAAAAAAGCAGTCATCAGAAAACAATTTTGCAGCAGGACACTCTGTTCCCATCACTTCCGGTTCTAACCATATCCCCGGTTTCATTCCCTTTTCAACAATGCGTTCAAATATTTCTTTTAATTTACCGTGAAACCGCTCTTTGGGTTCCTTCCACTCCCCAACGCCGTCCCACCAATAGCCATCAGTAAACCACCCGCCGTCCACACAGTAATACTCTGCGCCAATCTTAGCCGCAGCGTCAATGCAAGGAATTTCTTTTTCGTATGCTGGATCTGCCATAAGACAATTATTAAAGTCGTTAAATATAACGGGTTGCTTGAAAAATGGACCATTTTTTCCTTTTATAATACGCCGATACTTTGTCATCTCAGCAATTAAGTCGTTAAAATCATCTCCAAACACAATCGCTGCTTTAACACTTTCAAATTCTTGTCCGGGTTTGAGCGTTTTACTCCAACCGCTCTCGTCCGATGGGCCGGATAACGCTAAATATAGCTTCCCTGCATCTGCAATCTCCCATTCCCACGAAGTATTACTCTCAATTTGCCACATCATCTTATCCATTTGACCAATAGGCAGATATTCCTTGGTTGATTGCGTACCAATGTTTGAAATAAAAACTTTTTTGCTCGGCACACCATGAGATTTCCTTAACAGGCCCAATTCGTCCGGCGAAAAGAAATGCACGTCCGACTCTGTGCACCACCCATTGTTTACAATCATAATCTGTTCCGGATAAGATATATTGCTCAAATGGAACGATGTAATATACAAAAGCAGCTGTTCTGTCCGACTGATATTTTTTACAGTAGAATAAGTCCTAACAACATTAATATTACGGAAAAACTGATAATGCAAAGTCACTTCCATCCATCCGTTGCTCAGTACAACTTCCAGTTTCTGACCCAAATCATTTTCAATCCTTTTGTGTGATTGATAGGAATACTGTTCACACTCTCTTCCGTGTCTTTTCCCCATAAACCCATGTCCGGGTGTCGTTCCTATCAGAAATGCCGGTGAGTACTCATCACAGAGTTTTTCCAACTCACAGCATTTTCTATCCTTGTTGAGACCTATGAAACATAAATGGAATTTATTTTCTGCATCAATGCCGAAATCGGCCACTATATTATTTTCTTTTATCGAAAACTGTAACTCATCACTTTTCATTTTTTATATATAACAAAAATCAGCTCTTTTATAGCTGATTTTTGTTATTCTCTCCTTTTTTAAAGTTTTTATTTGCAGGCATATGAGACTCGAACATATGCCTTAGGAGCAAATACCTGCGGTATAAAAAACATACCTTCAATAGTTAACTCCCTCTTTAACGCACCATATATACGGTTATCCTTTTACCGCTCCTACCATGACACCCTTTGTAAAGTATTTTTGTATAAAAGGATAGATGCATAAAACCGGGAATGTCGCAATGACAATGACTACATACTTAATGGATTCTTCAACATTATTTTGCTGATCCATGCTGACTCCGGCGGAGTTTGACATATCATTCATCATCAAGATCTGCCTTAAAACCAACTGCAAAGGCCACTTTGCACTGTCTCTCTGTAAATAAATAGATGCTTCAAACCATGCATTCCAATACGCTACAGCATAATAAAGACAGATAACCGCAATCGACGCCTTTGCCAGCGGTATCATAATCTGAAACATGATACGCATATGACCTGCCCCATCAATCAACGCGCTCTCCTTTAAGCTAACCGGAACCGCCTCAAATCCCGTACGCAATATGATCATATTGTAGGTGTTGATTGCACACGGAATAATCAATGCCCAGATAGAATCAATCAGGTGAAGATTTCTAACCAAAATGTAATTCGGTATCATCCCGCCGCCGAAAAACATCGTAACCATAATTAATTTCATCACAAAGCCCCGGAGCATCAATTTACGTTCTGCCAATCCGTATGCAAGCATACAACTCATCACAATACTGATTATTGTTCCGACACTAACAATGAATATGGTATTGAAATAACCGGATAAAATAAGCTTATTATCAAGCGTCATTTTATATGCGCTTAAAGTAGGTTCCACCGGAAGCCAGAGCGGTGCACTACCATTTCTCATCAGCGCGTTAGAATCACTGAATGAGGCGTTTACGATGTATATCAGCGGATAAATCATAATGAACATCATGAACAGCATAAACAGAACATTAAATATTTCAAATACAACTCTTAACCTTGTTTTCTTATACATTTCTCTGTTATCCTTTCCGCCGTCTACCACAAACTCGTCTCTGATACCCTGCGGCTTATATAATTTCCGCCTATCACAAACAACAAGTTAATGACCCCGTTAAATAATCCAGCAGCTGTTGATAATGAATATTCACTGTTTACAAGACCCTTTTTGTATATGTAATATGAAAGAACCTCCGCCTTTTCAGCATTGAGCGGATTAATTAGCAACATAATCTTCTCGTAGCTGACACTTACAACGGAACCGAGCTTTAATATAAACATAATAATGATGGTTGGAAGCAGGGCAGGAATCGTAACATGCAAAACCTTTCTGAGCCGCCCTGCTCCATCGATCGACGCCGCCTCGTAAAGCTCCTGGTCAACACCTGCAATGGCAGCAATGTATATGATGGAACTCCAGCCCATCCCTTGCCATATATCGGATGCAACAAAAATAGTAGTAAACAAGCCTGATTGGTTTAAAAGAGACTCACCAATCTGTTTTCCCGTGACAGTTTCTATCAGTCCGGTGATAATTCCATCATCCGCAACAAAGGTCTGAATCATCCCGCAAATAACGACCAATGAAATAAAATGCGGAATATATGTCACTGTCTGCACTGTTTTGGTAAACCACTTACTATTTAACTCGTTCAGCATCAACGCAAAAATAATGGGCATCGGAAAGGTAAAGATAATGTTTGCAAGACCAATACGAATTGTATTGATAATATCTCTTCCAAAGTACGGATCGCTGAAAAATCTACGAAAGTTCTCCAGCCCGACCCATTCACTGCCTAGCATACCTCTTCGAATATTGTAATCCTGGAATCCCATTAAAATTCCACCCATCGGAAGATAGCAAAATATAATGTACCAGATCACAGGAAGAAGCATAACCATGTAAATACTTCTATTCGTTTTTAGATCCCTTTTCAATCTTGAGAAATATCTCTCTTTTGCTCTTGAAGGCTGCGCACTTTTATTTTTGTCAAACGTTTTCAACGACTGCGCCCCCTCATTATTTGTTTTTTTCCAGGTATCTGTCATATGCACCCTGATATATAGAAATAATGTCCTGTACTTTTAATTTAGCAAGAGTGTCGTAGTATTCCTTCATGCCGCTTTCAAAATCCATTTTGCCGGCAACAATTTTAACCATTGTTTCTTCTACATATGTTTGTAACGGTGTCAGCAGTTCAGAAACGGTTTTGTTTTCCTCTTTGTTCAACAAAACCGGCGGCAATAAATGCGCATCCATATTATTATCATTGACATACTCCAGCATTTTTCTTTGCTCCGGAGAGCTGTTTACCTGCAGGAGATACCACTTATTCTGCACCGATATTGGATTACCAACTGACGCATAATTCATCAAAGCCTGAGATAGCGATACACCTTCGCCACGCTTTGCAGGATCCATAATCAGGTCGGTATACTTCGGGTATTCCTCACCGTTTTCATCCTTCGCCATGGTATAAGAAACGCCTTCTTTACCAAAATTCCAGATCTTTTGCCCTTCTTCGGAATAGCCAAAATCAAGGAACCTTGCAGCAATTTCAGGATTCTTGCAATCCGCAGAAATCGCGGCGCCAACTGTGTGAACCCGATATTGTGTCTGACCAAACTCTGCCTTATCGCCTTTATTCTTTACAGGAATTTTAGCAGGTGTAAACCGAATGCCACTATCCTTCTTTACGGCATTCATATAAGTACCAAGTCCACCGCCAACATTGCAGTAAAAGGCGCCACAATCACCGCTTGTAATAATCTGCGAAATTCGAGACGAGGTATCATCTGTAAAATTAGCATCAAGTAACCCTTCGTCAAACCAACGCTTTAAAGTTGCAATATAGTCTTTCATTGCCGGCTCTGCAACGCCATATTTTACAGTGTTTCCATCCAGATAAAAATCGCCAATAAAATCAAACGGGTTTGTAAATCTTCCTTCTTCTACCGCCCAATACTCCAGTGTAATAGATATCGGAATCTTTACTCCCATATCCTTAAATGCATGCAGGGCAGTTTCCCACTCGTCCAAAGTCTCCGGAACCTCCAGCCCTGCCTTGTCCAGCAAATCTTGCCTGATTACAAATCCTCTGTAACTGCGCAGAATATCATCCCCAAGAATCATCGGCGCATACATGTACTTTCCGTTATAAGATTTCGTCATTTCAGGAAAGCCTTCGTTTTCATCCATAATTTTTTTAAGATTCGGCATAGCGCCGCCCTCAATATATGGAGTCAAATCCAAAACTGCTCCCGATTCAACATATTCATCCATCTTGTAGACATTGCCGGGAGACCGCCAACCATAGACGATAATATCCGGCATATCATTCGATGAAATCATCAAATCAAACGCCTCGCTCGACCCTGTCGGCGGATGCTCGTAAGTAATCTTCACGCCGGTTGCCTCTTCCAAATACTTTTTAAATTCGGTATCATTCATGGACAACAACTGATTGGTGGGCGTAAACCCCTGCCATATTCTGAGCGATACATCCGTATCCATGGGATATTTACCATCCGTTGTCAATGTTACATCGGCCGTTTTTGTTCCTCCTGTGTTACCGCAACCTGCCATGCTTGCACACAAAGCAATTGTCAATGCCGATGCGGTCACTGTTTTCAGAATGTTCTTAAACCCTTTCATTTGACTTCCCCCTTTTATATCTTGTTTTTAAATATTACTCCAAAAATCCGGGCACTCTCTTCCGTGTAGCTTTCTCATTAATGCCTCAACAAAGAAATAGTCACCCCACACAGCGCCTGCCTGCATGGAACCACACTGCGCCTTTTCGACCAAATGTTCGCTTTCATCCGGCGCTAAGTAATTTTGAATAATACTATCCAAAATTTCATCTGCGTATCTGCTACAGTTCTTTGCTTCACCCTGCAACTCCGATACATCCATAATTTCAGCTAATTTCATAAACGCATTCGCAATAATAAGCGCTGCGGATGTGTCAATATTGGTAGTGGTTGATCCAACGCAGTTCATATCCCAAAGCGGTACTCTATCAGCCGGCAAGAACGAAATAATCCGATTTACCACGCCGTTGATGGTTGGAATATAATCACGATCACCGGTAACTGCAAGGACATTCACCAGTCCGTATAACGCCCAGCCTTGTCCTCTTGCCCAAACAGAACCGCAACTATATCCGCAAAAATTCAATTCATTTAGGTACTCGCCTGAATTCGCATCCCATTGTGCCGCATGACGGAAGGTATAATCATCCCGCATCATGTCGCGCAAGGTGACCTTAATATGACTCCTAAAAACATCCTGATAAAATTGATTCCCTGTCTCCTGAAAAGCCCACATTATAATCGCCGTATTCATCATGTCATCAATAATCGTCTCGGCACGCGCCCCGCATGCAGGTCCGAATCCATGAATCACTCCCGCCTTAAAACGAAACCGCTTAATCATCTCATCTGCCGCTTTCAGCGCAAGATTATAGGCCTTTTCATCTCCAGACACTTTATACAGGGCAACCGCATACAGCGAAAACAAAAACCCTGCATCATGACAAATACTTTTTTTGTACTTATACGCATATTCCTCATAACGCGGATACGATTTTTCAAGATAATTGAGGTACTTGTCTTCTTTAAAATGGTAATACAAATACGCTAAAGCCCCGGTTAAGAAGGAACGCGTCCAGGGAGAGCCATCCATCTCGTACATATTAATAAAACTATTGGTGTATCTCCCGTCCACCGTCACACAATTCTCATGCTCCGGAGAGGACGGATCTAAAAATTCCATTCTCCGGTCAAGTTTCTTTTTCGCCTTTGCTAAAATCTCTTCATAATTCACTGCTATTTTTCCTCCAAAACGTCCATTTTTCATCACTAATTTGCATCCTTTAACTAACACAAAAAAACATTCTGCTTCGTTCTCATGTTATCACATCACCTTATATTTGTCAATAAAATTCCCTAAATTATTAACGTTATTATTATGTATTTTTGCTGTATTTTATTGATTATTAGCGTTTTTATCACATTTTATCAAATTATTAACGTTATTATTCAAACCACCTTTCGCTATGCCGATATTGTAAAGACGTTTACAAAAAATTGTTGCAAAACCCCTTTCTCTATGATATACTGTATTATAAAACAAAAAAAGGATGAAACGATATGCCGGTAACACTAAAAGACATCGCGCAGCGCACAGGATTTTCGATTAACACAGTCTCGCTGGTTGTCAACGGGAAAGGTTCTGTCGCCGAGAAAACCAGGAAAATTATTGAGGAATGTGCCAAGGAGCTTGGCTATGTAACCAACTATTCCGCAAAAAAGCTGCGCCTTGGAAGCAGTCACATTTTGGCTCTGATTATTGATGACTTGATTAATCCTTATTTTTCTGCAATTGCGGACGAGATTATCACCTATGCCTCTAAGTATAACTACATGGTAAGCATTTTTGTCAACAAAGGCGACTATTACCAAGAAAAAAATGCAATCTCTTACGCAATCAGTCTCGGCGCCGATGGGATTCTTTGGATGCCCACGCAAGACAAGTCAGACAGCGCTTCCCTTTTAAGCAAGAGCGGAATCCCGTATGTTTTGATTGACCGAACCTTTGATGAAACAAACCGGAACCTTAGCGTTATCTACGACGAAACGAGAATTGGCCACCTCTCAGCTGAACATTTAATTTTAAACGGCCATAACTCCGTTATCTTTTTAAACAGCGAAGAAAACCTGTATAGCAGCAAATATCGGCTGCGCGGTATTATTTCAGCATTTTCCACCTATGGGAAAGGATTTAATTATGACAATGTATTCAACCTTCCCATGAACGTCCACTCTTATCGTCACTTTTTTTCGGAAAAGATTAAAGAAATTGCCCAAAAGTGTACCGCCATCATCTGCTATAACGATTATATTGCCGCAGAGACTGCCTACTATCTATCCACGCTTGGGCTTTCGGTTCCAAACGATATCTCACTTATTGGCTTTGGAAACATTCAAAAAAACATGAGTTTTCTTCCAAAGCTTACCACAATAGACAGTATGGAAAAAAGGATTTCCATGGTTGCCGTAGATATGCTTATTGATAAAATCAATGGCAAGACACCGCAAACCCAAACCATCCTCCCTGTTTCGCTGGTAGAAGGTTCCAGTGTTTTGAATCTTTATAATAAATAGCTGCGCCTTTGCTGCAAGGACCCTTATTTCATGATCCTTGCAGCATTTTTAATCAATAACCAAAATCATCCGCACATAGGAATATCTCAGTCGTGCATAAACCTTGTTTCCCTCATCCCTGCCATAATGCATAACATCCTTGATTTCATCAGCCTTTACCGTGCGCAAGCTTTTTTGTTTTCTGTCATATAAGACAATCTTAACACTTCCCTCATTGCCAAAAATTTTTACATTATCATCATTGACAAAGAAGCTTGCCCCCGGTTTATATTGATATATTTGAGTATATAGACCGTAGGCGTATGCAGTCTCACTCCTTACGTCGGTATCGATTCCTCTCTCGTAGCTAAACTCTGTTTTAAGGTCAACGATTTCTCCCTTGGTATTGGTCACATACCGGATTACGTCACCGCAAACTAAGTCGTTGGCTAAATCGGATTTCTCACTCTCTATGGTCGCCGTATAGAAATTGCCTTCCTTCCAGTACTGCAGCATCTTAACGCTGTTACCTTCCTCATCAATAGCATCCATAACAGAATCAATCACTGCGCAATCGCTGTTGCTATCGACTCCCGGATTACTGTAATCTTTGTAAATAACGATTGCTCCCGCAACGCCACTGTCATCGATATCATATACATCCGCCAAATAAGTATCATCATGCTTTAACAGGTTGTTGTTTCCTGCAACGACAGAGTCATCGTCTATCTCCATCGCTCCCGCTTGCGGCGGAATATAAAATATCGCCGTGCTGTCAGAATAAAGAGTCCTCGGCGCCAAAAGACCGCCTTTACATTTCAAGGTTTCCTTCTCAACATTTTTATACAGGCTATCATCAAGGTTTGCCGTCTTTTCGAATGGAATAACGAGGTTATTGCTTGCAACAGTATCCAGCTTAACTATCTCTCCATCCTGGTTTAACAAATATCTTAGCACCTGATGCGGATAACCCGATGCCGGAAAGAACACATTTTTTACTTCCTCTGCGTCTGATTTTCTGGGAACCCCATCCAGCAATATTTTATCCGCAAGCTTTGCTGTAACCAAATCTCCCCTTGCGCCTAAAATTTTCACATTGACCTCATCTTGAAAATATTCCCTTTTCCTCTGTGCGTTGATGACATATCCATACGCCATGGCGCTGTTTTTTCCGACAGCTGCGGCAACCTTACCGAAATCATCAAAATAAAATGTGTACTCCTGCCCCGCCGTCATGCTTTCCGCATACTGCGTTTTAAAATAATTGTTTGTCGCGTACCGTTCCCCGTCAATCATGATCTCCGGATTGCGCTCAGCCGAAAGATCATAAATCCCCGTCAAAACACCATCCTTCACCGTCGTATTTCCGTAAATCCGGAAATATCTTTCATCCGCTGAAACATAATACCGCAGCACTGTCCCCGGGATAAAACTCTGTATAGAACACCTCTCATAACCGGCATCGGACTTTAGGTAAGCATCATAGCGATATCTGCTGCTCTTTAAATCTAACCGAACACTCTTCTTTTTCTGGAATGACGCATCGGGATTTGCAGGATCCACGATTTTTTCCTGCATATCAAAAATAATGTAAGATGATGTGCTGTCTATCTTGTCAAGAAGCATATACTGATATTCGTTGGTTTTTACCACGTCATAGATATCATCACCATTATTATCAATCAAAACGATGCTTCCCTCACCAGGGATTAGTAATTCCTTTGAAAAATCAGTTGTTTTTCCGTTGTATATAAATTTAAATCCCGAATCGAGTCTCTTTTTCTTTTTCTTTCCCTCTTCACCATACTCTACCATAAAATTGCCATAGTCAACGCTGATATCCGGCCCAACCGTAATTTCCACTTCCCGATTATCATACGCAAACATGGAAATTACTGCATTTTTATCGTCTATAAAGGCATAAACATTTTTACCAAGCAATTCATTATCATAGATATCTTCCGTAGTATACTCTCTCGCGCCGATAGAAACCTTACCTGTATCCACCGCGCTTTCGCCATCTGTCAGCATCGATACTACGGTGCCGGTAACCGGACCTTCAATCCGCCGGATTCCAAACATGCGCTGCAGAATAGTTACACCGCCGCCGGTGTAATACTTCACATTTTCACCGTCGACGCCCACAACATCTACAAGGTCCGCATTTAAGAAATTATAAACCGCCCTCTTTGCATCATTATCGGAAACCGTCTCCTTTTCGCTGTCAATTCCATCAAAAATTCCAATGGTTTTCGCAAGATTACGCAGCTGCGGCATAGTATCCCGGTCTGTCACCTTGGTATAGTTCAGCGCTCTTACAAGCATAACCGCCGCCTCATCCATAGTAATCTTTCTGTTTGGAAAGAACATGCGGTCACCATCTCCGGTTACAATTCCCAGCTCTTTCATCGGCGCCAGGTATGCCGCTGCCAGATCATAGTTTTTTACATCATCAAATGGATCCTCCTCAGACATATTACCCGGATCAAAACGGAGCGCTTTACCGAGCAGAATTACAAATTCTTCTCTGCTCACCGCGTTCGGGCTTTGGTACACTGTCTTAATCTCCAGTTTGCTAAGCAATGCATCAATATCACCGTCGGTTTCCATCTGGGAGGCAAACACAGTTGTCGTACACAATGCAGCCAGCATTGTGATAAATATGAATAACTTTAATTTTTTCATCCTGAATACCTCTCTTACTCAAAAAATGCTCTGTATACCAGCACCGCCGCCTCCGCTCTGGTCAATTCCGCCTTAGGTACAAATTCTTCATTACCCTTGCCGTTGATAATCCCCTCGCCAGCAAGACACTTGACAGCCTCTAACGCATAATCATCGATTGCAGCCTCATCCTTGAAATTCTTTGTTTTCGCAAATGTCCTGCCTTTTGTATCAAGAACCCGCTTAATAATCACTGCAGCATCCTGTCTTTGTAAGCTGTCATATGGCTTAAACTCTCCCTGATACCCCTGGATGATATCGGCGTCTGAAAGCGCACCCACATATCCATAAAACCAATCCTTTTTTGTAACATCGCGGAAAATACAATCTTTTTCTTCCAATCCCAAAATCAAACTAACCATTTTTGCAAATTCTGCACGGTTAACCACTCTTGCCGGTTCAAATTTTTTATCCCCCGTACCGCTTACAATATTCTTCTGTTTTAGAAAATCGATCGCATCCACAGCCCAGGCATAGTCTTTCAAATCCGCAAAGGCAGAGCCTTCCTCATTCGTCTGATTTCCCCCGCCTGCCACGCTCTCACCGTACGCATAATTTCCATTTCCTCTGCCGGTTGAAGATCCGCCGCCACCGCCGATGCTGCCACTGCCGCCGCTGCCGCCGCTGCCGCCTTGTTCCCCTGCACCCGTATCCTTGACTTTCTTGGCGATATCAATAATATCGCGGACACTGTAAAATTTACTTCGCTGACTCATCAGGGCGACATAGTCATCGTTGCTAAGCTCCAGCGAAGCAAACTCTGTGCCAAGCAACGACCGGTTATCTGATATAAGTTTTTTCAAATTACTCCAATGTTCGGCGGCAAAACATTGCGCTACAAAGGCGCTGCTCTCCCATACCGGTTTAAAATCAGACTCTTCCGACTCATAGGTAATGTCCGCAGCTGCCAAAATTGTACACAACCGCTCTTTTGCCGCACTTCCAAACGCCTCAGCATAATCTTTTTCATAGTCAATGCCAAGGTATTTCGCATTGGACTTTAATATACTATCAACGTCCGCCGGATTAGCGCCGCGCATTGCCACAATCGCATATGCCTTTTTGTACTCCCCTGCAAAGATGGTATAGTCAGCCTTACCCTCAGTATCCACAAGCGGAAGCCGATGCAAAAGCAGCTCCGCAATTTTCGGAACATACTTCCCGTCTTTTTCCAGATTGATTCCAAGCTTTGTGCCGGAATTTAAAATAGCATTGCTCAAACCCTCTGCCGTCTTTTGACGATTAATGACCTCTTCTAAATATCCGTTTGCATCCGGAATATTGGTATAAGAGAGCTCGCCGTATTTCTCTGCGTTGATATACACGTCATACGTGTCAGTCGCCAGATCAATCGGCAGATAAATTTTATGCAAAAACTTACCTTTTGCAACAAATTGCCGCACATATATAGGCTTGTTTTCAGCATTATCAATACTGTCTTTGTCCGCATCATGATTCAGAACATAAATGTTTACCATACCGCTGTAATTTCCCGAAATGTCAACCGTATTATCTTCCACGTTGAATGCGATATCACTATCCGCAGCACAAACAGACATACAAAGCCCGATTATTGCAAAAAATACAGCCAAACTCCTTTTCATAATCATCTTCCTCCAGTTATTTTGGGTTCTCCGGCGAAAACAGTCGCCGGAGAACCATACGCCACCTATCTCCGTTTACTTTTTCACCAGAACAATATCACCGCCGTACGGACTTAAGCTCTCTGCATTCCACAAAAATACCCTCTTGTCCGTCACGGATAATGCTGCCGGCAGCGCAAACGTTTTGTCTGTTCCGGTTACCCTTTTCAAAATGTCAACCGCCTTAAAATTCTGACCGTCATACGACGCAACGATTAACAGCATGTCACCATCTTTGGTATCGGCGGTACATTCATAATTCCCTGCCGGGAGAGTAAAATTCCTTTTCTCGCCGCTTGTAAACACATACCCCTCTTTCACATCATAAAAATACCGGGTTCCATCCGGATTAACTACTGCTGCGCGATTGCCGTTTACCTGAAACGTCTGCCCGGCTCCCACCGCTACATGGGTTGTCAAATCACCCTCTTGGGTACCGTTTAAGTAAATCGTTCCTGTTTTGCCATCGCATACCGCACCGTTCTCAAAGGTTACTCCCGGATACACCTGTTCTCCGTCAGCAATCGGCCCCATGCTAAAATCATCGACATAAACGTTGACGAATTCTTCGCTTGTACCGTTATAGACGGATGTCTTATTGGCGTTGATTTCCGGAATCCCCTGATTAATAATCTCATATCCGCTTTGAATGAAGGCGCCGCCATCATTCATATAAAAGTCCGGATTATCTGTTTTTTCCGGATCACCAAAACTTCTATCCGCAAACAGCAACACGCCGTTTAAGTATGCGCTCATCTTCTTGTTTTGTACCACGGTTTCGATGTCATAAAACTTCTGCGCATCCAATCTCACACCGGTATCAATACTGGTAATATATAATTCTCCATTTACAATCCTGATATATCCTGAGGGAAGAACAAACCAACTCTCCCTATTTTCCGTTTTACCGGTAAACTTCGGACTTACGTTAATCTCAGTATCCGTATAATCATCTGCCGCAAGCGAAATCCGTGTCCGGATCCCTGCTGCGCCAATCGGCAGTTTTGTATTCGCTAATGTGTCTAGCGCAACGTATTGCATCGGCTCAGTCGGCCCATTTGATCCCGTGTTGTTGCCATCCGTTATTTTTGCCGACTTATCGCCTGCCTCTCTGCCCCATTGAGCATCTACAAGTTCGGGAATGCTATTATCCCCATAGTACCTTTTCTTTACCGGGCTTTTGCCG
This sequence comes from uncultured Clostridia bacterium, assembly GCA_934454115.1. Lineage (GTDB taxonomy): Bacteria > Bacillota > Clostridia > Monoglobales > Monoglobaceae > Ructibacterium. The sequence goes on along the minus strand of CAKSFQ010000019.1, from coordinate 32,730 downwards.
TCGTTAAAGTGATATGTCATCTTGCCGTCTGTCAGTGCATCATAAATAAAATGCTTGGTACCGTCCGCATGAGTAAGGATTGCCGTGCTGCCGGCAATGCGCAGCGTCGTCCCCGTCGGCATCGCAAGATACTTTGTTAAATCGGTTTCGGTTGATCCATTCATACAGATTCTTCCGTCAAATGCGATATAAACCGGCGCATCCGGCCGAAAAGTAATATCATTTACATATACGCTCTCATCTTCGGCAACCGGTCCGCAGTAAACATCATCCAAATAAACTACCGCAGGACTTGTTCCAGCCTTTGCTTTAACCGTGTATGATGGCATATATTGCGCAATTATTTTGTATTTGTTACAGTTTCCTACACCACTTGCCCAAAATGACGGGGTAGATCCGTTTTCATCACCAAAAGCCATGTAATCATCCGTACCGGTTCCAAGCGCGACCGGCTCTCCGTTTAAATACAGGTATAACTTCTTGTCCTTTGCAATGAGATCAACCGTATAGAATTTCCCGGTTTCAATCGATATGCCGGTATCCTTGCTAAATACGAATAATTTATTGTCTTTATTAACCTCCAGCATACCACTGGTATTGCTCATTAGCTGTCTTTCAATGGTTGTATTCGTGTTATACTCGGTCAACTTATATTCTGCTCTTACCGTAAATGTTTCACAGTTTTCATCTGCAATGGCAAATGAAAAACGGTTGCGCACCGCAAAGCCAGCAGACGAATCTTTCGGATTCCCTGTAAATTGCTGTAAATACAAGTCTTTTTTATCATTATGACCGATAACACGGTATTCCTCACTATATGAGGTATCGAGCGCCAATGATTTATCTCCTTCCGTTCTGTCAAACGCACCGTCCACCCTTGGCGGAATTATACTATTATCCGAATTATAGCGTTTGATATAGACACTGGTATCATCATCAAAGTTATTGACTACACTGGCAGCGGCCCCTTCGGAGTCGGGAGTCCATTCATACGCATTGACACTCAGTATTCCTGAGCAAAGCATACAGAAAGCCGCAACGCCCGCAACCATCTTTTTGAATCGTTTTTTCATAAAAACACATCCTTTTATTTTAAAATTTTATTTTATTTCAAAGTGAAAGGTATCGGACAGAGAATTTCCGTCCATCCAACAATCAATCATCCAGAGTTCTGCCTTATCAGCGTCAAAAGCCTTAGGCACATCCATGGAAAACCTGTCGTCCGCCGAGGAAATCGTCTCAAAAGTCACATCGCAAAGCACATTGTTTTTTAACTGAATCACGATCACGGTGAAGTCCTTTTTCTGCTCCAAAGTAAGATTTCGCAAGGCGCCGCTAAAATGAAGCGTATCTCCCGCTGCCGACATTTGTGCATCGGTCAGCGCAATCTTTGTATCAAGGTGATAGGTATGCAGGTTTTCACCATTCATCGCAGTTTCGACCACATAAACGCTGTTTGTCAGATAGTCATCGTCAGCCAATTTACTGTCGCAATTTTTATCTCTGTACAAAACAAACGAATTGCTGCAATTTACATGCTTTAAAAAATCTAAAACCGTCATATCTCCATTGGTTCTGATAAAGCTGCGTCCATCTCCTTCGAATCCGGTAATCGACATCGTTGAATTTAGCAGATTGGGAAAGAACGTCCCTGTATAAATGTGAAGGTTATCCCACGCCGTTTCAGAATGACCATTTTCAGAAACATCTGCGTGATTCGGAACAGTTATCAGCGCAATTCCGGCTGAAAGATCAAGCGGCGCGTCCAACCGGTATTCTTCCTCGCATTCTTCTCCGTTCATATACAATGTCCAAATCTTGGAACCGCTGTGTAAAATCGCCGAGATATTCAACCATTCCCCCGGGGTGTAGTCCGCAACAACGTCGCGGCCGCCCGCCAGCACCTTGCCTTCTGCATTCAATGCAATCAGCGTATTATTTCCGGTATCGGTAAGACAAACTTTACGTTCCGCATTGCAATCCTCCGGTTTTATCATGATATTAAAAATAATGTCGTCTTCTTCTGATATTTCGGAAAGATTTTCAAGCTCCGTACCGCTTAGTCGATAAGACAGCGTTTCTGCCACGGCGCCTCCTCCGTAATTTGCTTGATCAATCACGCTTTTAAGAGAAATATCGTCTTCTTTTTTACCGCCGCCGCAGTTTTCAAACCGAAAAGCAGCTTCTGCGGAAATGCCGCCGGCATCTGCCATCCAGGCGCCTTGGGTTCCAAATGACTCCTTCAGAATTTCGGCATCCATCATAACATCGGTCAAGGCATCGTAAAACATCATAACGGCGCCATTTTCAAGCTTCAGGATTGCCGTTGTTCCGTTTAAAACAAGCGTTGCATTGAACGGAGTAGCCAAATACTTTGTCAAATCCGTCTCTGTCAGTCCGTTTAAAAATATTTTACCGGAACCCGTTTTGTATATCGGGGCATCCTGGCGAAACGTAAAGTCACCGGACGTAGCGTCTCCGCTGCCGAGTTCACCAACGTATACATCATCAAAATACACTGTAACATATTGCGTAGGATCTACTGCATCCTTAGGCAACTTTTCTCTGGCCTCCACCAGTAAATCCGGCACATATTGGGAAATCAGCCTCCATGTATAAATATAGTCTCCGCCGCCCGGCCAGATCGGCGGGTTATCATCGGCATTGATATCGCCAAAGCTTTTTCCTTCCATCACAAGCGTACCGTTTAAGTAACCGTACATCTTATTGTCCTTAATCACAGTTTCTACCATATAAAACCGCTTCGGCGAAAGCGTGATACCGGTGTCGTTACCGATAATATACAACCTTCCGTTATCTACTGAAATTAAGGAAATTCCTGCAAGGCCGGAGGTATACTGCACCATCGTTCCGTTCTTTTGGTATTCAATCGTATATTTAGGATTTACGGTAATCAGACTATCTGTGTAATCCTCCGCCGCAAAAGAAACACAGGTGCGAATTCCGGGGGCCGGGATTGTAATACTTGACACATCGTCAATTGCCACATACTGAATGGCCGTTGTCGGTCCGTTACTTCCGGTCGCGTTATCATCCACGATCTTTGCCGACATATCACCCGGCAGTCGGTCATAGACCGCATTTTCCAACGCCGGGTAGGTAGATCCGTAATAACGCTTCGTATAAATTGCGGTCTTGTCATCAAAATCACACTTTACGCTTACGGGACTTTGGGTTGTCTGATAAGCATAAATACCCATCCCGGAAAGCATTACGCCAATGGCAATCAATCCTGACACTATTCTTTTTTGTAACGCCATAAATACACTTCCTTTTTTATTTTGTCTTTTATGTCCAATCCTCTCCATTCTCAGTCCCATAATGCAAATGGCAAATTTTCAGGCATAAAATCTTCAGCTCCATCGAGAATCGGCGATAATTTTACTTCAAGCTGCAACTGACCGTTTACACTGCCACGCAACACAAGCTTTTTATACCCCGTGTTGTCCGCATTTCCTTGTGAATCCTGGTTTGGCTCCGGAATCGGCGAGCTTTCCAGCGGGATGCAGTCCATGACAGAAAGAGACAGCGGCTGGTTGGAAACAAAAGCAAACCGCATCCTTACACCATCAATGGTTAAAATAGCCGACCGCTCCTCCAACGTAATTTCTGCCCCTGTTGTCCAGAACCAATAAAAATCAGATCTTTCCTTCATTTCTATCTCATCTCTGACTGTCAGGGACCGAAAACTGTCTGTTAATTTATAGCCTCTTCTTGCACGATTTACCCAAGGCGTATAAGAAGAAGTCAAATCTTCAATGGACATATATACACTCTCATCGCTTCTTCGTTTCACACTGTAATTCCCTAATTTGTCACGCAGCTGACCGGGGCTCTGATCCGGGTTAATCACGTAGGTATTATGTGCCTCCGCTCTTACTCGATAAGCATCTGTACCATAGCATGAAATATTATAATCATCGCTTCCAAGGTCGGATGCCCAGCGTTTTCCCATGCTGTCAAAGACAAAACTGCCATGATCATAGTGCTGGTGGCTCATCACAACCTTGGCGCCGCGGACATATCCCAAATAAGTTGTGTTTCTGTTAAAATCCCATTGGGTACGAAAACTGCCAACCCCCATTTTATCGGAATAATAATCCCGTTTCAGCACGGTCGGCGGGTCTTTGTAACAACTGCTGTCCATGAAAAGAATACTCCACATTCTTCCTACGCGATTTTGCTTTACATGAATTTGATTAAGTAGTCTAAAAAGCTCTTCGCCACACGCAGTGTCGCCGGAATGCAGCCATTGGTTGGCATGCCATGCGATCGAGTTAATGTCAAATGTCGCATTCTGATCGGCATCCCCAAAATTAAAGGACGAAACCGATCCCATCAGAGAAACATAATAATGTACGGTCTCCTTCATACCGGGGACATCGTAATAATAACCATATTCCGTCCCGGCAGCAGTCTGCAACGCGCCAATCATATTTGCCATATAAGATGACATATATGCCCAATAAGCAGCGCCCTCATTCCAATCGCCATCATCGGCAAAGCCTTTCAAGGCGCTCATCTCTACCATGCGGAGCGAATCCGCTGCTACCGATGCGCATAACTCAGGATATACATCCATCAAAGCTATCGCCGCTGTCATACCTCCGGATGAGCATATTATCGGCCAGTTACCTCCATCTCCCTGTGACAGTATATCAGAGGCGGAACGATTACACCACCGATTATCGTAACCGGCATGCAACCCCCCATTATAATACCGCAACCCTTTTTCAAGCAAAGTTTTTTCGAGAAATTCTCTTTGCGCCGGCGTCCAATCATGATAGAGCCAGTCATAGGCAACCGCATATGCATTACACCCTATTGCTGTATCCAGAAAATGATCCGGATTCCAGTCATCCCGTTTCGCCATATGCTCCAGCAACGTCCAGACCTTTTCAGCATATTTTGCATCACCCGTTATTTTATAGACAAAGCACAAGGCCCAAATCCGTGGCTCTACATCTCCGATGGAGAGCCATCTGCCGCCGGTAAGCGCAAGACTCGGAAGTTCCTCGTTTGCGACAACCGCATCCGCGCTCTGTTTCAACGAAAGAAACCATCTTTTCTTTGTCGCATCGGTATTCACCTCTTCCTTTACCCGATCAAAATCCTCCTGCTTCACACCGATTCTCGGATGTACCCCTCCGCTCGTTTTTTGAACGTCGCTCAAAATCTGTTCCGGCGAAGGACGGCTATAAACGATATAATCATTTAAATCCGCATAGAGCAAGTCATTATTGTAAAACGCGGAAAAATCGCTTTTTCCAATCACGCCAAAGCCTTTTTGATAACCGTATCCGGTGTCATCAACATAGTAATTCAGATTTTTGCTCTTTGCCAAATCCTTGATGTTAATGTAGATAACCCCATCTTCTTTAAAACCGTTTACCCGAACGCCATCCACTGATACCACACCGTCCGATTCCTCTACCCTCGCATGATAGCCAAGCTCTGCAATTTTTTGCGGTACGTAATAAACACCGTCACGAATCTTCGGATTTTGGCCAATGTCAACTCTTTGATTATAAATAACCGCGCGGCTTGACAAACAATGAAATGAAATAGCATCGTTTCCGCCCTGCGCCATGGCCTCCTCCGGTGTTGCCAGCCGTTCACGCAAAAATCCGCCATATTTACTGATATCAATCAATTTTTCTCCTGTATAGCAAAGCAGGTTGTCAACTTTTACGGTAACTCCACTCGCAGATCCGGCGGACAATATGCGCACCCACGGGTCACGATCGGTATCAATCAAGGCATGAAACGTATCAGTAACAGCCAGTCCGTCCAAATAGATTTTTGCGGTCTTATACACAGGATCTATGGCAAGGGCGATATTGGTATATCCCAATTGCTTCATGCTTCCCAACGCATCTTCATCCATCAAAATTCTGCCATCCGGCATCAAGCTCAGGCAAAACCGACTGCCAAATTCTAATTCCGTCTTTCCTCCCGACGCCATAATATCAAACTGGAAAATATACTTTTCGCCGATCGCCGGTATAGAAAATGCGGCCAATTCTCCCGAATTTGTGCCAGACAGCTTTAGCTGCTGATTTCCGGCTGTGTCCCTTTGCAGTTCAACGTTTTGCTCTGTAGAAAAACGTATATTTTGGATCTCTTCCTTATAGAAGTACGGTTCAAAATCCTCTTTTAACAGAACGTTTGTACTGTCATATGCATCCGCCTTCAGTTCACCTGTTAAATTTCCGCTGTACGGTCTCATGGTTTTTTCATCCCACGCAAACAGCCTTGTCTGATCGTCCGCGGTAATTCGCGGAAACTCAATGTCAACCGATTCGGAAAATCGATTGATTGCCCGTCGGAACATCGAAAAATCCGTCAATCTGTTATTGTCATATTTTGCGACATAAAGCGATAAATCGTCCGGTATATCATCTGCTGTAACCCGATATGTACCGGCCTTGTCAACCGTTAGGTAATCACCGCTTTTCATATTATCTATTTTAGGTATATCCTCTATCACATCATAAAAAAGGTATTTGGTACCGTCCGGATAAGTCAGCGTACCGGTTGTCCCATTTAACACAAGCGTTACGCCTCTTGGCAACGAAAGACAATCCGTAAGCTCTGCCGCATTGGTACCATTAAGAAGTATTTTCTCCTCATCCGTTAAGGTAACGGGAGCGCCCGTTTGAAACCGAAAAGCTTTTTCGGGGGCCATAAGTGTACCAAAACTGTAATCATCAAAGCAAACCTTAATTTTTTTCGTTGATGTTGTATAGTTTGCATCACCATTGACCGCAACGCCATCCGTCGCCTTCACTCGAACAGAACCCACCGATTGAGATAAAATGCAATAGGTTCTTGTGTCATAGATTCTTTTGCCTCCAACCATCCTGTCCACATAAAACGGCGGATTATCATCTGCCTCCGGATTTCCGAAATTCTTTCCGCTCATAATGATTTGATCATCAAGATAAACCCTTGCTTTTCCGTTCTCTATCATTAGTCTCAAGGTATAAAATCGCCTTGTTTCAAGTATGATCCCGGTATCTTCCCCCAATACCGATAACCTGCCGTCAATAATTCTTGCAAAACCATCATTCCATAGATACCCGGTATGGCAATATGTCTCACCGTTTACCGTCTGTGCAATGGTATATTCCGGCGTTATCAAAATATCACTGTCGGCATAATCCTCCGCCGCAAGGGATATGTTTGTAAACTGATTTCCGCCTTGCACCAAGGTTTCTTCCTTGGCTTCCAGTTCAACCACATGATCGCTGTTATTTCCCACTGCGTTGGTAACAAGCTGAATGGCTCGGTCGCCGCTTTGCTTGCCATATATACCATCCTGCATCACAGGGGTAAATCCGTAGCTCTGCCAACGAACCTTAAACGGTGATTCTCCGCTATTGAAGTCATAAACAGCGGCAACAGAAAACGCTGTTTTATCATCAAATGTTTCGAAACGATAATCATCAAAGCAAACCTTAATTTTTTTCGTCGATGTTGTATAGTTTGCATCGCCATTGACCGCAGCGCCATCCGTTGCCTTCACTCGAACAGAACTCACCGATTGAGATAAAATGCGGTAGGTTCTTGTGTCATAGATTCTTTTGCCGCCAACCATCTTATCTACATAAAACGGCGGATTATCATCTGCCTCCGGATTCCCGAAATTTTTCTCGCTTACAATACATTTGCCATCTAAATACACAAATGCCTTTTCATCTTTTATCCATGTATCCAACACATAAAACCTTTGTGGTAATAAATCGATTCCTGTGTCCTTATTCAACAAGAAAAGCCTTCCGTTAATTATATTTACAAACCCACCGTTCCACACATATCCGGTATGTGTGTATGTTTCACCATTTACGGTTTGTTCTATCGTATATTTCGGAGTAAAACTAATTTCGCTTTCGGCATAATCTTCCGCCGCAATCGAAATACGCGTACGCTGGTTTGCACCCTGTACCGTTTCCTCCCTATTTGCCTCTAACTCCACCACATGGTCAGAATTGTTTCCTACCGCATTGGTAATCAGCTGCACCGATTTGTCGCCGCGGCATCTTCCATAAATACCATTGCAAAATATCGGTGTGAATCCTTCGCTCTGCCAGCGAACCGAAAAAGGCATATCGCCGTCATCAAAGCAGTAATCAGCCACAGCTGACATCTCTGTGTCTCCAGTGCAAACCGCTGTTATCCCGGAAACCGCAATGCAAAAAGCAATTATGAATGAACCAACTTTCCTAAAAGCCATGCCTTTAATATCCTTTCTCGACCCAAAACATGCAAGCCATCATCGGACATCTCTGCCCGCTTGTCATGCGGGCAGAGAACCTAAATATCATTTAGCCTTTCCGATATACATAGAACTCTGTAACGCCGGTCCAACTACCTTCCGTACTTCCGTTACACAAGATTCTGATATACTTTGCTTTCACAGGTGCAAACTCCGTCAACTCAAGATCATCCGTTTTTCCTGTACTCTTTGTGTCATCGACTAAAGTGGTAAAGTTCACACCATCTGTCGAATACTGTACTTTATAGAATGAGTTACGCTGACTTCCGTTGAACCATGCAAGATCCAATGCCGATATCTCATACTCCTTGTCAAAGCTTTGCATAATCCATTGTTCACCCTCTGCTGCCCATCTGGTAGCAAGATCTCCGTCCATTGCCGCACTAATCGGATTAGCGCTTTGCGGTGCGGCGCTCGCGGTGATTGACGCAGGTGTAATCAGCTTATACTGTCCATTAACATTCGGACTGTTATACTCTAAAACTTTCACCTTATAAATCCTAAAGTTAGAAGGATCCGTCTTTTCCCTGCAGATAATCGTGTATATATTATCGTGACCTTTTTCTATGGTGAAATCAACATTTTCGCCGGCGCTGGCTGAAATTTCAACCCCCGCATCGCTATGAATCGCTCTATAGGTATAAGCCGTCTTATTGCCCATAAATCCGGCTATTGGTTCGCCATCTGCGATGATCGCGCTTAGGGTCGGCCGTTCCTTAACCTCTGTTTCAGGATCCAATGACCATGTATCAAAGGAAACATCATCAAGCGGCGTTGTCTCCACCCCATCAACAATTGGCGACAGTTTCATATGTACTGTGAGCTTTCCGGAGACTGTTCCCACCAACGCAAGCTTTCTGTAATCCGGGTTCGGTGTGTTTCCGTTGGTTACTGCATTCGCTTTCGGAATCGGTGAAGTCGGAAGCGGATCACAAGCCATAACCGACAACTCAAGCGGCTGATTGGATACAAATTCAAACTTCATCTTTGTTCCATCACTTAAAATTGCTGTATTCCCTTCTACGCTGACAACAGCCGTCTTTGTCGTTAAGAACCAGTAAAACTTTGATTCATTCTTGAATTCTATCTCGTCTCTGACTTCAAGCGAATATCCTTTATCCGTAATTTTGTATCCACGCCTTGCACTGTTTACCCAGGTTTTATAAGACGAGGTCAAATCCTCTACCGATAGATACGAAGTCTTATTGTATTCCTTGCGGACATTGTAATTTCCATATTGGTTTCTAAGCTGCCCCGGCTCCAGATCCGGATTGATAACGTAGGTATTATGTGCCTCTGTCCTTACTCTGTACGCATCCGTACCATAGTTCGGCATGTCATAATTATCCAAGCCAAGGTCTGATACCCATCTTGTTCCCATGCAGTCAAACACAAAGCTTCCATGGTCCCAATGGTCGTGACTAAGCGTAACCTTACCGCCGCGCACGTACCCCAGATAAGTTTCCGGTCCAAATTCCCAGGACGTACGGAATACTCCGAGCCCCAATTTATCAGAATAATATTCATTCTTCAATTCACTTGGCTCTCCCTGGGAATCCTTGTTGTCCATGTAGAATATGCTCCACATTCTGCCCAAACGGTTATTTAGTTTATGGTATTTATTCAGAAGCTTGAATAACTCCGCAGAATATTCAGGATCTTGCTCTTTCCATTGATTGGCATACCAGGAAATTGAATTGATATCAAATGTATAATTTTCCCTTGCGTCACCAAAGTTAAACACTCCCGTTGCGCCTGCCAGCGAGAAATAATACAGTATGGTTTCCTTTATGCCGGGCGTGTTATAAAAATAATCATAGTCCGTCCCTGCTGCAGATTCTGCCGCTGCAAAAAAGTTGGCAAGATAAGTTGCATTATAGGCCCAGTATGACGGCCCCTCTACCCAGTCGCCTTCATCTGCATACCCTTTTAGATTGGATCCCTCCAGCATACGAAACATATCCGCTGCCGTAATCGAGCATATTTCAGGATACACATCCATCAATGCAAGCGAGGCCATCAACCCGCCGGAGGCGCAGACCGCAGGCCAGTTACCGCCGTCTCCCTGACTCACCATTCCCGGGACTCTGAGCCACCCACTCGGCTTACCGGTATGCAGTCCACCGTAATATTCATAAATTCCTTTTTTTAATATTGTTTCTTCAAGGAATTTTTTTTGGACATCCGTCCAATAGTCATAAAGCCAATCGTATGCGATCGCATATAGGTTGCAGGCCGCACCTACATCCAAAAAGTGATCGGGGTTCCAGTTTGCTCTCTTTCCCATATGCTCCACAAATGTCCAAACCTTATCCGCATACTTGGTCTCTCCGGTAACCTTATACGCCAAGCATAAATTTTTGATCATGCCCTCCGTATCATTTGGTGCAAGCCAGCGCGGCCCGCTAAGCTCCAAGGTCGGAAGCGGTTGATCCAAATATTTATCACATGATGCCAGCATATCATCCACCCAATTCTTTTTAATCGGATCGACTTGAATCTCTCTTTTAATGCGATCGAACGTATCCTGTGTTACAAACAAACGCGGATGCACTCCGGCGCTGGTCTTTTTTACGTCATTTAATATTTGTTTCGGACTCGGTCTTGAATACACAATATAATCGTTCAAATCCGCATACAACAAAAAATCATTCTCAAATTCCGAAAAATCCTTGCTTCCAATAATGCCAAATCCCTTATTGAACCCAAATCCGGTATCATCAACATAGTAGTTTCGTTTCAAAACATTGGTTGCAAGGTCTGATATTTCGGCGTAAATAATCCCTTCCTCCGAAAATCCATTCACCGGGGTGTCATTTACGTACACTTTACCGTCTTTCTCTTCCACCTTTGCCTGAAACCCTAACTCAACGATCTTTTGAGGAATATAGTAGTGCTGATCTTTCCATTGCGGCTTTTGCCCAATTTCCACTCTCTCGTTGTTAATCACAGCACGGCTTGACAGGTGATGAAACGCGACATAGTCATCGCCCCCTTGTGCCATCGCCTCTTCTTCGGTGGCAAACACGTCAACATCTAATCCTCCATACTTTGCAATATCAACCAAAGTATTTCCTGTATAAGCAACAATGTTATCAACATCCAACTCACTGAAAGAGCTTGCCGCATAACAATACAATCTTACAAGCCTTTTGATGTCTGCACTTTTGGTGCATTTCAAAAGCTTGGTCGCCGGCTTTCCTTCAATATAAACCATCCCGGTAAGCTTGGCCGCGTCAATTGCTATGGCAATCCTTGTAAAACCCTCCCGATTCAACTCACCGATAACGGTTCCGTCCCGCAACTGGACTTCCCCACCGACAAAATCTATTATAATCTGATCGCTCAGATTTATAGAAGTTTTCGCCCCGGAAGCTTTCACATCAAACTGCCAGATATATTTTTTTCCGTACAGTTCTGACGGCAAATGAATATCAATAAACGGGTCTGTTTTAACATGCTTGATGGCAACGTATTGGTTGCCGTTACTCTCTTTGACCAAATCAATGCTATTTTCTTCCGCTTTTAGTATTAAGTCGGCGCCATGCATCTGCTCAATATCAAAATAATTATCAAATGTTTCTTTGTATACAACCGATATTTCTTCCTGTTCCTCTGTGTTTTCCGTATTATCTTCAGCGCCCGGCGTGCAGACTGCCGGATTAAACTTCGCAACCGGTAAATCCGTCAGCATTTCATTGCCTAAATAAACACGGATGTTATCAATATACATATCGACTACCGATTCACTCTTAGCCTCTCCGGTTATTTTCAGCGCAGTAAAACCACTCAGCGTGGTTAACTGCCGGTATGTAATACAGTTACCGTTAATTGATAAGGAAAAATACCCCTCTTTTTCATTTACGTAAACAGAGATTTTATTCCACATATTTGCCCGAAGGCCATTATCGATTTTTCCATCAATCATTTTATTATTGACGTTGTCAAAATTTAGAACATCCAACGTCGCCGAGGCATTCTTTAGCGACACCTTATACTTTTGTAATATCGCGGTCGGTTTAACCTCAGCCTCAACAATATACTCTTTTTCCAATGAAGTATTAAACTCCCAAGCGGCCTCTCCGCCGTTTTCATCGCATTCCAGCTTCAAAACCTTATTATCTTTTCCGAAAACAACAACGCCGGTACCGCTGCCGCCAAACACATTTTCAGGAATCGCATTTGTCTCAAGATCGTTATAGGTAACATTCAGCAGCAGATCTGCACTTTTTGATGCCGCAGCATTACCAACATACGGAAAAACCATCGCAAATGTCACTAACAACCCAACCATCCTTCTAAGCCCGCGTATCATTAACGTTCCTCCTTAATTTAAATTGCTTTGTTTTCTGTAAAAAAATGCATTGAACTATCATTTTTACTCAAAATACCAAAATATCTTGAATCTTTTTATGTAGTATACAACAATAAAATTTGTTTGTCAATAGTTTTTTTGCATTTATTAACGTTCCTATTCATTGATACGGTTATGTTGACGATTTCTTTGGTGTCGCTTACTCTTTCTTTTTTCCGGGAAAATAAAATAATGCAAAGATATAATAACATAAAACAACCGCCATGTTTTCCATATTTCACCTGTAATTTCGTCAGATTATCAGGGGTGCAACAACATTTTATCCCATCTGCACGCATCCGGTTTGTGCCCGCGATTCCTCAGCATTGTATCGGCATATAATAAAAATGCGTGCCGTAAAATATCCATATTTTGTAAATTGTAACGTTATTATTTTGTTTATTTTTAAGCAATTTAAGAAGATTTCTTGTGTTTATTTCTCTTTTTCTTCAAATAACGTCATCTTGACAAATCTATTTTTATGGTTTAAAATCACATTAACGTTCCCATTTCATTATTTTTTATATATGCAACAGAGAAAGGATGATCATGAAACATGAAAATTGACTTTAGAATTGACTGGGGCTACCAATACCTGTATTCCAGACGGCACTACCACCCCACTTATCTGTGGAACGGCAAGCTCTTGTGTAGTCACGGACGTATTACCGAAATTTATCAGCTTTCGTACCCCGTCATATGGTACGGACCGGGGCACTGTGCCAAAGAGACCCCTCTCTTGGAACCAAAATGGAATAACCAAACCAAGCGCGGGCTTTCCGGTATTCGTGTCGTAGCAGAGACTCATGCAGATGCCGAATTTGAATTGATAACATGTTCCGGAAATTTTTGCATAAAAGTCCGTGATATTATTGAAAAAGGGCGCATCGAATTTCCGGTCGGCCCCAAATATCTCGGTTGCTTTGTCACCGTGACAAAAACCGACTATTTTTGGTTTCGTACCAAAGCGCCGGACGGCACGTCTATCATAAACTATGATCAGCTTAATTTACCGGTCCACCACCATGCCAGAATGCCTCTTGCATGGCTGGGCGCCGGAGAAACTGTTACGTGGACGGCCGAAATACCGCCCTCCGATGCGGATTTTACCGAGACACTTTTTCACCTGGAAGCAATGTCCGCTCCGTGGTATTCAAAAGAAAAAGAAGGACAGATTGACACCTATGTTCCTATGGAGATTCTGTGCGACGGAAAAAGCGTTCTTACATGCAAACACTACTTCCGCAAGCACGACTTTGTTTTACAAATTTTAGACGATGTGTGGCAAAGAGCAACGATTCCCCCCGGAAAGCATACCTTTGCTCTTAAAAACCATCATCCCAACGCTTATCTTTTAATCAGCCGCATCCTTATGAGTCAAAGCAAGCGCAACCATGGTCAGCTCAGCATTCCTTCATGGGCAGTCCTTGGCGAAAAAATAATCGGTAAGGTTTTTGCGGCCAAAAAGGATGTCATTTCTGTTGATACCCCGACAGAAACCCTGTATTTAAGCTGTAATATAGGATGGAACGAATTTGAAATTTTCACCGAGGAAGCCGGCATTTGGACATATAAAACAAAAAACAGCAGCGCCGATATTGAGGTTTATCCCTGCAAGGAAGAAACATACCCTATTAAAATCGGATGTGATTTAACGCAAATTGTACACGATGATTCAGGAGAGCTGGACTGGCTTTTAGACTATATACAACGCACAAGATTGGGCAACTACGTATTAGTGCGAAACTTTCTGGCATCTGAGCCAAATGATCAGCTTTTATACCAATGGGGAAGCTATTGCAAGAAACACAATATCTATGTAGGCGCCTGCACAAGTTATCTCAGCGGCAGCCTCATAAAAGGCGCCGGCGATCATTTTAATGATTGCGGACGACATGAATATCCCGGCTCGGTATATGCGGCAGATCCGGCGCCGCCATATATTTCTGAAGACATGAAGCAAGCCTCTGAACGATTTATAGAATATCTGAAAATCGAAGTTGACAAATACCACAAGATCGCAAAAACCGCTGCCTTTGGTGATGCATCCGGCGGTACGCGCTACGCCTTTCTGGCCGGTGCAGACTTTATCCGTGCCGAGACCATGGCAGGCCCCACGATGCCACTGCTCAGCCAGACAAGAGCGGCATCTGAAGCATTATCCAAGGGACGCTGGGGCGTACACATTGCAATTCAGCACTCTTATCAGCCTTACCACTTGACCCATTTAAGACAATATTTTCTATCCCTGATGCAGCCCTGGATGATGGGAGCTGAGGTAATTTATGAAGAGGATTCTCTGTTTGGCATGTGGAGTGAAGAGCGACAATGCTGGAGTGATCTCCTGGTAAAGGGAAAGCGGGATATGACCAGGAGGTTTTATCGGTTTGCAAAAACACATCCGCGAAACGGAAAAAATGTGCGCCGCATTGCCTTTATAGAGGGAAGATACGCTGCACCGTTTAACGGTTTTATCTGTGACTCCGAGCAGGATCCTCATTATTCCGTGTGGGGGTTGTTTGGAAACCCCGCTCCCGAATGGGGACACGGCCAACCGGAAAAATGCCATCAGCTTCTTGATGTACTGATGCCGGGTACAAGCACGCATCCGTTACGGCAACAGTTTGATAAAAGAAGATTTTTCTTTTCCGGAACACCCTACGGCGATTTCGACTGTGTTCCGATCGAGGCAAGTCAGGAGTATATCAACCATTATCGCCTGCTCTTAAACCTTGGCTGGAATACCATGATTGCGTCTGATTATGAAAAACTGGGGCAGTATGTAGAAAACGGAGGTATTCTTTTAACCGGGCTTTTACAGTTCAGCAAGCACACCAAACGGGAATTTCTTAAAAATATGGATGAATTGAATCTCTGGAACAACGGTGATCTCACAAGCCTATGCGGATTCAAAGCAAATGGACCATCAACCACATACAGCGGACAGTGGAACTGCGCTGATCGTGAAAACATGCCCATTCCCGCTCTAAGCAGCGCACCGAGCGACAGTATCACAGAGGATGGACCGGCACGGTTGGCGGATATTACCTTAACCAGCGCCGAAATTGTCGCCTGGGACAGCGCCACCGGGGCGCCGCTGCTTGTTCGAAACCGGTACGGACGTGGTTATGTCTACACATTTACCATATGGGCATATCCCGGGCATGAGGCGTTCCAGGACTTCTGTGCCGCGTGGATTGAAAAACTATCCGCTGACAGTCTTTCTGATTGTTATGTCCAGGACCCGAGCAAGGAGGTCTTCTGGACCCGCTGGGTTGACGGAAACCGTACGACCCTGATGCTTCTTAACACCGACTGGACGCAGGCCGGAAACGAAAAGACTGTTTCCGTCATCTGCGGTACTGATCGCCATACCGTGCCGGTAAAAGAGGGAATTGCCACCATGGTTAATATTGTTGATCATGAAATGACCGTTGTAAATTACGATTTGGAGGCGCAATAATGGTATACCATATAAAAAAAACGGACAAAGAAAATTTCTCCATTGAGGATCCTCTTTGGGAAGAAATTGAGTCATTATCCATTAATTGTTTCCCGTGGGAATCTTATCAACAGCCAATCAGAACAACTGCAAAATTGGTTTATACTGACGTTGGCATCACCGTTCAGTGCACTACCGACGAGCAGCCTCTTACCGCCGTAAAGACACATATGAATGATTCTGTTTGTGAGGATAGCTGTATGGAATTTTTTCTGCGCTCCCGCGACTCAGCGCGTTATATGAACTTGGAGTTCAATCCGCTTGGAACAATGCTGATCGGCATCGGGACACCGTCCGGTAACAACGCACTGCCTTTTGACACCCCTCCGATTCGTACCGTCAGCAAAATTGATACCGGGAGCTGGACGCTACAGTTCACACTGCCGTTCTCGTTTGCCGAAACATACCTCGGCAATATCAGACCCTCTTTTTACGGAAACTTTTACAAATGCGGTGACAAAACCGAACATCCGCATTATGCATGCTGGAGCCCTATCACCTATGCAACACCGAATTTCCATCTTCCTGATCAATTTGGGAAATTCATCTTAGTTTAAGCTCTCTTGGGATACCCAAAATTTTCTTAAAAATATGATGCGTCACTGTAATTACTGTGACGCATCCAGGCAACTGACAAACCCGCCGTTTTCAGGCGGGTTTTTGTCGTATATATTAGATTTTAATCATTATGATTTCTTTCCGAACCGAGATACACATCCCAATCGGGGATGTATTTAAATTGATATTTCCCATATTTGCCTTTTGCTGACAGCCGCGTCTTTTTCCCATTGCTGCCTGTATTTTTGAATCTTCAAGCAGAATCTTGCATATTGCAGAGGGGTTGTATCCTGCATCAGATCCTGCGGCCTCAACTTCAAAGCCGAATTTCTCTATCTGATATTCCAGTCTTTCTCCATACGGCCGCTATGCTATGAAGATGGTATTTTCGCCCGCTGCAATTTGATAACTTTTTTTATTAATTTCAATTTCATATTCCTTGTTGGTGTAAATATGGCAAACATTTTCCTCCGCAACAATGTCCGTTACAATGTCACCAAACCGTAAATTTTTTATGCCTATTCTCCCTTGCTGCTCTTTTGGTTTCGCCCATTTGATCTTTCGGTTAAACGCATCAATTTCATAAAATCCAAGTATAAATTCAATATAAACAGAAATTGGTCCCAAGGCTGACCATCCGCAAAAATCCCGGTTTACAATGTTGCCACCTTCATACGGATCAACCGATGGTTCATATTTTCCCGGATGATAACATTCCCATATCGTGTGCGGCACGTAATCGACATACGTTCTGTACATATGTTCCAATAACTTTTTAGCCGCCGCACGCGCCTCCTCATAATATCCATATAAAATGAACCCCTTCAATGCCATATATGCCGTCGGAAGCCAGACACCGCCTCTCCAATACTTTCCGTTCGCCACATAGTCATTGTCGTTTCTCGCAAGAGAAACAAACGGAACAAATCCTCCAAATGTGTTTGGGTCCTTTATATAATCGACAAGCTTTTCCGCTCGTTCCTTGGTAGCTGTTTCAGACACCAGTGTCCAATAGGATGCCATCGACTTAACTCTGTAAAAACCGTGCGTATTGCAATCAATATCATAATAAAATCCGTCTTTTTTATCCCAATACAAATCATTAATTATTTGCTTTTTTTCCCGGTGCTTTCGACTCCACTCTACCTCGTTTGCTTTGTCACCAACCACCGCATACAACTTTGCAATCATGCGTGCCGCCAGCGCCTGCTGGCAAATAGCGTCTATCCAAAGCATATCCGGATTATTCGGACGCGATGCCTCTGCATGCTTTCCAACTCTTCCGCGCGGCGTATTGTCCATCCCGGATCTTCCGCCCTCCCACTTGTATCCATACTTTTCAGAAATAAGACAGGTCGGCGCAAAAACCTTATCATTCTCTGTAAATTCATGCAGGCTCTCCATCCATGTGTAATGTTTCTGTAAAACACCCCTTTTATACAAAAGTTCCTTTATATATTCCTTGTCACCGCCAAAACAGGCATTTTCATACTCCGCCCATGCAAACAAAGGCGGATTATCCGCAATATGAATCTTTATTTCATATGGTTTTCCCGGCATAGCCCCAACCCATTCCGGCTCATCCTTCGTTGGGATTACTTTGGGTAGTCGTTTCCCCTCATAAAGTACCTTATAGAAGTTGTCGAGCGATTCCACGCCGGGAAAAACCATTCTTGCATACTTACAAAATAGCGACATAAAACAGGTGTCCCATATCCATATCTGTGTTTCACAAAACGCCTCGTCCATATAGGGACTTTGCGGCATACCGGGAACGTTTTTAATATGTTCAAAAGCAAGATCCCACGCTTTTTTATAAAACACAAGATACTCCGGTCGTTCATCATTGACCGGAATCGGAATATATTGCTCCCAATCTTTACATCCAAATTTCGTATTCATGTCTTATGTTCACCCTTGTATCATAAAAGTAGTATTTTTTTCAGAGTTCTTCTTCAAGAACCCTTTGTATAATTATTTACACCTTTTTCCCTCATCCCGTTTCCTGATTCGATAATACTGCGTTTTCCAGCCTCTGTTTGCCCATATATATCCAATCACATATCGCGATATGCAAAAGCAGCATGATGTCTTTTCCTTAAAATGGTTGCTTTCTACGTTGCAAAGGGGATTCTTCGTATCAACCCCTTATTGTCTAACCTATTTTAAAAAGCAGTTTACCATTTTCCACAACAGCATATTCGCCGGGCTCTGTTAACTCAACGCATCCGCCTCGTACGTTCTTAACCGTTTTTGGTGAAATAAACTTATCCGTACGCCCAATCGCCGCAAACCCGTCCCGTATCGGAACTATCACGTACAATTTAAAATCATTGACGGTTTTAAGCTTTACTTCCATCTTCCCATCTTTGGCAAGAATCGTGAGCTTCCGTGAAAAATGCTCATATACCGCAAAGCTTTCTCCCTGTAACCCATCAATTTCAGCCGGAGAAATCGTTCCGTCTACAGCTCTGTTTTCACCGTCAATGTTAAAGACCGCTATCACGCCGCTATCGTTGCACACATTTTGAAGTTTAAATATTTTTTTCGATTTTACAGGATCGCAAGTCAGGCAATCGGATGTTGGCATTGCCGGTCTGTCGCACCGCAATATCCTTCCATCATTTGTAATCAAAGGCATCAGGACCTCTCTGTTACTGCGGCCGAGCTTGTCGCTGACATAAATCGGACCGCCGCTAACCGCCCTTAAAATACTGTTTTTTATTGCCTGGCCATCGTCCGTCCACCACATATCCCAATCACCATAGTAGAATTGTCCTTGCACCAAGCTATTGTATGCGCACTGGGTAATATGCTTGCTGAACCAGGCGCTATCTTCGGGTTGAAAATCATCGCTGCACCGCGATATCGCGCTAACACTTCTGTTCCACATATCTTCGCTGGCCATTCCCATACAATTGATCATCGAATTGTCAAAATGCTGTCCGACTGACGCTTCCATTGCATTATGATATTCTCTGGAAACCACACCGACAGGCGCCATATTCCTATAATTTGCACAATTACTCTGCGCGTCTATTTTTACAAAATCTGCGCCGCTTTCTCTCAAATAATCATGAAACGCGCTATAAAACATATATGCTTTTTCCTGCTTATATGTCGGAATATAATATCCCGCTTTGGTTCTGATAAGCATGTCGCCATAATCTTTAAAGATTGGCCCCTCCGGATCAATCCCTTTCCAATACCCGGTTGACGGATGCCACATTCCAACCTTTAACCCATATTCCTTCATTTTATCAATACATTTTTTAAGACCGTTCGGAAAACGTATCGGATCAGCCTGAAAAGAGTACAGCTTTGACGAACGCATCAAACGGAACATTTCTTCACGGTCTTCATACTCTACCCCGTAAAAATCACGTACTTCTCCCCACATATCGTCGATTATTGCCCATTTAACCGGAATATCTTTTTCTTTAAATTCTTGGCATTTTTTTATAAGATCTTCCTCATTGACACGGATTTCCATTGCATCCCAGCTACACCATCCAAGATACTCAAACACATCCGGATAACGCCGGTCTTCTCTTATCCGACATCCGTTGTTCAACAGCGAAAGCGCAGTCGCCGCCGTTTTCCTGAAAAGGCAATACGGATTCTCCCCTTCCGCATATACAAAAGCAAGCGTCCTACAATAATTCAGCTTATCGTACCGCGTAAAAAGCCTCGCCGTAATACCGCCATTTTTATTACCGCGCAATACGCATTTGTACTTATCCGATACCACAGGCATAATCACTCCGTAGGATCCGTCGCTTTTTTTATAAATCAACCCTTGCGTTTCATCCGGAATATCACTCTGTTTTGTGCCAAACCGAGGCATACACCACACATCGCTGTGTCTAAAATTTGCCATCCATTCTTCTGCATCATCAATTTTAAAATCAATTCCCGCACCAAAATCAGCATTTAGCAGAACATTGGAAAACCCATTTATATACACCGCATACGTATCATTTATCTTTTCTCTTTTCACTTTAACATGATATTCCTGTTTTGTTCCATCCACAAGATTTAAATATGCATTTAATGCAAACATTTCTTTGTTCCCTCCTATACATTAACGTTACTGCTTTTACAAATATATCATACCCTCACCGATTTTGTCAAGCCATTATTGACAAAATCCTTTTTCTAAAATCCGAAATATACACGTTATTTATTTTATCGGCTATTTGATATTATATTTCTGTAAATCAGCTGGCGTTGGTTTTATCTTTACGTTCGGCCGAATTAATTTATATCTTTGTATTATCATTCCGTAATAACCGGTAATTGGCTTCCTATTATTCTTGTAATCCTCGATATCAATATCATTAGCATCCCCTCATTGAACCTTAACTTTCTGCTTTTCAATCACAAAATATACATATCCTGCTGTTACGGTAAGAATTATAAACGATATTGTTGCTAAGAGCTGCTGACCGTACAGATGCAGTCCCAAAAAGTTGTTTCCGGCATTTTGTACTACTGCCAGAATTTTTCCACCCAAAAGCGATATTAAAAATCCGCATATTCCTCCGATACTGTTTTTGATTGCCATCGCTTGGACTATGTATTTACTGTCAACATAGCTGTAAACTATATTAAACGAATTTTGATTTGAGCCCGCCATGCTTACATTATACAGCACCGTGTATATTATGATAAGCCACCATGTTTTAGTGGTTGTAAGCATACACGCCAAATACGCAGCCGCTTCCATGATAAAAGCCCATCTTATACCTGTTGCAAATGATGTTTTATCCGAAAATCGGCCAAAAGGTTTTGAGATTGCAAACCGCGCAAGCTGCCCGGCGATATTAATAACCTGAACCATACCAACGCTTATTAAAAGATCCTTTGTCTTAAATGTTCCCAAAAAACCGAGCGTCATATACCTTGCCGCATACCACATCACCGTCATTATCACAACACTTAAAAAATTTTTATTTCCGAGCGTATTTTTTATCACCTCGGGAAACGATGTAGTCTCCTCTTTTTGTTCTTCCTCCATTGCGATGCTGTCCTTTTTTATCAGCATCAAACTGATAAAATTACATAGATTCAATACGAGCATAGCAACAGCAATAAATAAAAATCCGCCTTCGACATTTCCTATGTCATTGTACCTGTCAATAATATGTCCAATGATAAAAGTAAAACTTATCCCGGAGAGCAGGGATACCATTTCTTTTCCGGCGGAATATTCTGCGCGCTTTGTAGGAGCGACAAACGAATTTGCCCATTTAAACAAAACGCCGCTCACAGTATAATTAGATATGTAAGCAAATAGTATTGCGCATATTACCAATGCGGTTTTTATGCCCTTTGAAAAGGGCATAAAAGGCACAAGATACATCGTCATAAACAGAAATTGACTCAGACAATTAAGCATTATTACTGTCATTTTTGTATTTTTGATTTTGGTTACCAGAAATATTGACATAAGTTGAAACAAAAACGCAAACGAGATAAATGACGAGATTATCCCGGTCAATGCGTCGCTTATACCCATA
Source organism: uncultured Clostridia bacterium (assembly GCA_934454115.1). Lineage (GTDB taxonomy): Bacteria > Bacillota > Clostridia > Monoglobales > Monoglobaceae > Ructibacterium. Next base: position 10,495 of record CAKSFQ010000019.1, on the reverse strand, counting down.
TTCGTCAGCAGGTTTGCCAAAAAGGCGTCCTCGACCAATAACATTACAAAGTATTCAAGGGTGCATTGCAATATATATGCAGCCCTTGACCGCCTGTATTCTTTTGTGTTATAAATATTTTTTAATGTACTCATTATTATTGTTATTCTTCCTATCTCAACTGTTTATTTCATAGTTCTCTATTACTTTTTTCATCCGATTGTCTTTTTATCAATTGTTACGTTGCTACAATTTCTAAAACTCATACCATCCATGTAATCATTTTTACCTACAATTTTAACATTATCAAAAAGTAATCCATCCACCATGCTTACATCAAAAACTGTTTCATCCGCACTTTCTCCCATTTGAACGATTACATTACTCAATACCAAATTTTCAAGCATTTTTCCCGGAAAACCCTTAATAATGTTTTTTTGCTCGGTGCAAAGCATAAGGTTATTCATCAGAATATTTTTTATGTAACATTCATGTCGCAGGGGGGCATCACCATATGCAACGCATATTTCAACCGGACATCTGGAGTGGACATTGGCATTTGAAATACTGATATTTTCAATGCTTGACAAGGTCGTTGCTTCTTCACTCCACCTACCAAGCATTCCTATTCCCACCAAATTTGGTGCATCAACTGTGACATTAGAAATTGTGCAATCACGAACCAATCCGTCTCCTACACCTATTCTTATTCCATAGTCACGATGAGAATAAAGAACGCAATTTGTAATTGTCACTCTTTCACATACCTTCTTATGTTTAAGCGGTTTATCATACCCGCGCAATGTGATCGCATCATCCCCTACCTCTATCACACAGTCACTCACTGTTACACGTGAACAAGAATCTATGTCAATTCCGTCATTAGTCCATCTTGGAAGTGAACCACGTATTGTCAGCCCTCTCGCATTAACATTGTCACAACCATGAAAGAACAAATGCCAATATGGGCCGTTCACAATATTAACGTCCTTAATATGTATATTTTTACACTCACAGATAAAAATCATCTGTCCTGGGCGTTCTTTATTTGCCTCATAATCTCTATCTTCTATGTTTGGCCAGCCGGGACGAGTATTACTTTCATTCATCCAAAAATCACCCTGGCCATCAATCGTTCCTTGTCCCTCTATTGTAATATTTTCTTGTTCAACTGCACATATTAGATGAGCTCCTGTCACATTTTCCTCTGTAAAAACCTCATTCTGTACACAAAAATCATCCGCATTGTAATCCTCACGTTCGTGACTGGCAACAAGCACTGCCCCAGCTGCAAGATGCAGCCCGCCGTTACTTTTTAAATAAAGCGTTCCGATACGATAAATGCCCTCAGGAATATATACCATTCCTCCCAAATCAATTGCCTTTTGAATCGCGTTTGTGTCGAGTGTTACACCATCTCCCACAGCTCCGTAGTCTTTAACATTTCTCATCATAATCTCCTCCTTGTTTCTGCCGAGTATATATTAAATTTGTTTCGATGAACATCACTTAGCGCTATACTAAAAAAGCAGCCACAATAATGCAAACTCTCCCTTGCTCCTCATTACATTAACGTTACTGCTTTTACAAATATATCATACCCTCACCGATTTTGTCAAGCCATTATTGACAAAATCCTTTTTTCTAAAAAAAGGATTTCAGACTGTCGAAGAACCCGACCTTGCATTAGCCTGATGTTAGCAATCCGAACTCGATTTTAAGAGGTGGATTTCCGCCCAAACGGTGTTAAAATACTCGGCAATCCGTTAGGATTACCTCCGTTTTTGCCTTGTTTGAACGAAAATCCCCACTCTTAAAATTCCTTGACCGAAATCGGATGGAATTTTGAGAAGATTTTGGTGCGGAGGATGCAGGAGGGCTGACGCCCGGCAAAGACGACAGATCAAAATATTCCGAAGTTACGCCGATTTAGGCGGCTTAGATTACTAACATCAGGCTAGGCACACGGGCGTCGAACCCCACGCGGTTCAAATTCACCGTCTCTGTCTCTCGGTACCTTAATTTCTTTTTCTCCAGAGCTTGTTTTAAGGGTCTTTTTGGAATCGCCGTTACGATTGTTTTCGACCTCTTTGTCGCGATAACCGTGCTTGGTACAACCCTGTTCATCGTCAAGCTTTCCGTCAAGACCGCTTTTCCGTATTTCTCCGGTCATCCTCTTAAACACATCTTTCCGGTCATCAGAATTTTTTACATCAAGATCTCTCATAATATTACGCGAATTTTTCCTTGCGCTCTTTTCCTCTGCCCGTTCCTCGGGACTTCATTTGTACCTTGGTATAATGAAAACCTCCAAGATGATATTTTACACGATATCATCTTAGAGGTTTCTAAGGTTTTTACATAAAATTTAGGGTTGACTCGGCTTCCGACTTGAGCTTTCTTCTTTCTCTCCTTTGTTTTAACGCACGGAAACCAAAGCCTATATGCCTAAGGCTGCGGCACTACCGGTGCATCTCCGATAACGGTAATGTTATGCACAAAGCTGCCGATTTGAATCTTTAGGGTCATATTCCGATCCAAAACTACGGTTGCCGGCGCAGATTTCTCCTCATCGTTGATGATAACCTTCGTACTGCGCGTATCCATCGGAACCACCCGAACCGTCATTGTACCGCTGGTCGGCAATTCCAGTTTGTCGACATTTGCTGCATTGACCGGGGCAGCGTCATCAATAAACAGATATGCGCCTTCCGCAATTTTGCTGTCTAACTTGGTGCACTTTTCATCGGTGTAGGCCGGGCTGACGATTGCAGCACCGCCTGCAACAACGGCGCCGTCCTTATAATAGTTCTCGGAAAGATCCGGCAGACGGTTGGGTACGGCCGCCAAGGAAACATCGGTCACGTTATCTAAAAACGCATTCTTTTTCAGGCTTACCGCAACCGGACCGTAAGATAATGCCACATTGTACCCGTCAAAGGTATTGCCCTCTACCGTCGCAGAATTGACAACATCGGCAAAGTCAATACCGCAGCCCTCGCTGCCGTAGAACATACTGTTCTTTACAGTCAGATCATCGACACGCAAGGATGCAAGCGCACCCTTTTGGTAAGCGCCGCGCACACTGCAGCCTTCCACGGTCAGCACCGCAGCCTTATTTTCTCCCGCAAGCACAGCTTTCGCACTCGACAATGTTGCCGGTGATGTGCTCGGTTCAGGCGGTGCCTCGGTCGGTGCCGGCGATGTGCTCGGCGCAGGCGGTGCCTCGGTCGGTGCCGGTGATGTGCTCGGCGCAGGCGGCGCCTCGGTCGGTGCCGGCGATGTGCTCGGCGCAGGCGGCGCCTCGGTCGGTGCCGGCGATGTGCTCGGCGCAGGCGGTGCCTCAGTCGGTGCGGGCGATGCCGTTTCGTTCACAATGACGCTATCCGGCGTCTGATCCTTCGCCGTCTTAAAGTCCAGATTCTTCAAGGTGACCGCAGCGTCTGCCGCAATCTGCAGCGGCGTGCTCAGCACCACCGTTTTCCGTACGCCGACCGCTGCATAGACCGTCCTATCCTTCAGCGTTACGGTGCCGTCCACAACAATCCGGTTAACTTTTTCCTTTGCCAGTGCTGCCGCAAACTCTTCTTCATTGGTTACCGTTTCCGATACTACGGAATTGGCGTCCAGCGTCAATCTTGTGATATCAATCACAATCTCGTGCAGCTCATCTTTTTTGCCCTCGCCGGTCAAATCCACAATGAAGACAATCTCGTTCTCCTTGGTTGCCGCAGTGACATAGAATACACGCGTAAAGCTGCGGCTGCTGCTGGTGAAACTCTTATATTCCTGCTCGGACTCCGAACCGCCGAACGTGCTGGTTACGACCGCCTTGGCCGGATATTCCAGACTGGACGGCAGGGTATAGGTCAGCGCCAGGAAGTTACCTTCCTTGCTCAGGCTCGGTGCATTTTCATAGTCGTTGACATACTTCAGCGCGCCCGTTGCACGGTAATGATCCGCGGTGTTGGTACCGTCTAATAAAACATTCGTCATCAGTTCGGTTGCGGATTTTCCGGTGCCGGCTACGTCCTTGCCGGTTGCCGGCAGAACATCGCCGTACTTGCCGGAAATCTTATCCCAGCCTGCATACAAAATGGTGTTGCCGGAAACCAAGGAATTCATGTTGACTGCCTGATCGGGATCCAGCTCATTGGCGCCGGTCTGGGTAAAGTACCAGCCGACAAAGTTGTAACCCGTTCTGGTTGGGTTATTGGGCGCGTTGACACGATACGTGCTGGAGCGGTTGCAGCTAATGGTATAAGAGGACTCCAGGCCAAAGTTACCGCCGTTTGCCATAAAGGTCACGCGATAGGTCGTCGTCTGACCGCTACCGCCATTGCCGCCGCCGAATCCGCTGCCGCTGCCGCCGCCGCTGCCGCTGCCGCCGCTGTAATTGTTCCTGCCGTTATTGACCGTTCCATTGGGGCTGGTTATCGAATCTACCGTAGCGCCCGCCGTGTTCAGCGTAACATTGGAGGACAGATTATACAGATTTCCGTCAATCCGGGTACCGCTGTTTAGGTTCACCTTGCCCGAAACCTGCGGGCCGATTACCAGACCGCCCAGGGTTACGCCGTTAAAGGTGGTCGATGATTTTACAACGGCCAGTTTGTTGCCGTAGCTGCCCGAAACGCTGCCGCCTTCCTCAGTCGCATAAATAGCAATCATATTATTTAAGATGGTGACAAGCTCAGCACGGGTGATCGGATCCTCCGGTCGGAAAGCCCCGTCACTGCCCTGAATATAACCGCGCGACAACATCAGCGCCACAGTCGGTCTTGCCCAGGTCTGAATCAAACCCTGATCGCTGAACTGATTCAGCACGGACTGATCCGCACCGCTTACGTCAAGGCCCAGCGCTCTGCCGATCATCACGGCCGCCTCCTGACGGGTTACGCCGTTGGTCGGGCGGATAGTACCGTCCTCATACCCGGTGATAACGCCTGCCTCATAAAGGCGGGATACCGCCAGGGCAAACCAATCCTCTTTCTTCACGTCCGAAAAGACTTTGACGCTCTGCTTTTCATAGCTGATCAGATTATCCAGCACCGTTGCCGTCTCGGCACGGGTGATCGAGTCATCGGGGCGGAAGTTCCCCTGATCGTCCCCGTTTAAGACGCCGCGGTCACTCCAGACTCCGATCGCCGCCTGTGCCCAGTGTCCGTTTATATCCGGGAAATCCTTTGCGGCCGCCGGAATCATCATTGTTCCCAGCATGGCTGTCACAACCGCGCCGGAAATCCATTTTTTCATGCTCATGTTTCATCCCTCGATTCTGCAAAAATAATTCCTTTGTTCTTATTGTACCATAGCGAAAAATCTTTGTCAAAGGCAGAAACCGGGCTTTTTGTCAATTTTGCACTGTTTTGCTTACGAAATGGTTATAGAAAGATTACAAAACGGTAACACGCCGAGTCCGGCCGCGGCATGTACGTATTGACGCCTCCGTTTCATGCCGTTTTCGGCGTTTTATCACGATTTCCGATCCCGGATAAAATCAATGGTGATAATTATTGTAAGAACCAGCCCTGCCACGCCAAAAAAGGAGTAAAGCTGCGCCACCAGATCAGAAAATCCGACCAGCGAAAACGGCAGCGCCAAAAGGCAGAGCACGCCGGCTCCATAAGCCTTTTGTCGCCGTGTCGTTAGGTGAAACCCGGACAGAATACCAAACCCCTGCGAGACAGCCGTCGTACAGATTGCCATAAAAAGAACCAGCGCATACAGCTGCTTTTGCCGCCGCCCGACCATGGCGGCAAGCTTTAGCATGGGAAGCGGACTGTCCCAGAGCGCGTCAAAACAGAGCGACTGGCTCAGCCAGATACAAAGAATCAAAAGCCCCAGCACAAAACCGCCGCCGACCGCCGCAATCCGAATGCCGCGCACGGTGATTCCCTTTTGCAGCGGAACCAGCACGGACGGCGCTGAAATCGTGTTATAACTGACATAACAAATCGCCGAGGTCAGCATACCGCGCGTCAGGCTATGGAACGAAAACGCCTCTTTTGCGCCAAAGACCGCAGTGCAAAAGCAAATATAAATAATGCCGAAAATCATGCAGGGAACCAGCACAAGGTTTACCGCTACCACGCCGCGCAGGTCAAAGACAAGTGCAAAAAAACAGAGCAGCGCAAGAACAATGTTTCCGAATACCGAGGGCAGCATCAGGCTCTGAGAAAGCAGAGCGCCGCTGCCGGAAAGCATGGTAAAAAATCCACAGAAAAGATAAAGCTGCATCAGCAGCCGGATCGGCCGTGCCGCCCGCCCCGCCACAGCATGTAAATATTCGTCGCAGGTCGATAAGTCCGAGAGATAGGCGCGCCGCAAAATCATATAGCAAAGCACAATCAGCAAAAACGTGGCAAGTACAATGCCGCTGTGATCCCGGCCGGATGGGATATTGAAGTATTCCATGATCTCGCGGCCGGAGGCAAAGCCGGCGCCGATCACCAGTCCGATATAGACAAATGCCAGATACAGCCCCTGTTTCATCCCCGCGCACCTCCGCTGAATTTTTATATCCGCTTCCTTTAATATTTATGGGGAGTTTTTTTAATTATTCCAAAAATCCAACGGGCAATGCGGTGCAATTTCCGTATCTTGTGCCGCGCGGAATCTCAGACCGCCAGATTTGGTGCCGCGCGAAAAAAATTGAAAAGTTACGAAAAAAACATTGACAAACCCCGGGATTTGTGATAAACTGATTCTACCTCTGAAAAAGGGGTTTTATTTGTGTTGTGAACAAAATTTCCGCAATTCCGCACGTCGGATGGGTTTTTTTGAAATTGGACAAACGAGGTGAAAAAAATGCAAACCAAGATTACACTGGCCTGCACAGAATGTAAGCAGAGAAATTACGACACCACTAAGAATAAGCAGAACTGTCCGGACAGACTTGAGATGAACAAGTACTGCAAATTCTGCAGAAAGCACACCCTGCACAAGGAGACCAAATAAGACGAAGGTCAAAAAGGAGTGTATAAGATGGAACAGGCAAAGCCAAACTTTTTCGCAAGGATTGCGAATTATTTTAAGGAGGTTAAGTCAGAGCTGAAAAAGGTAGTCTGGCCGACCTTTTCAAAAATCAAACAAAATACGCTGATCGTCATCATCTACGTGTTGATTGTCGGTCTGGTAATCTGGGGGCTGGATATGCTCTTTACTTGGGGTATGTCGCTCCTTATCAATCGATAATAATAGGAGGGAAGGGATTCGTTCCCGAATATTATGGCAACAGCAAAATGGTATGTGGCGCACACCTACTCCGGTTATGAGAACAAGGTGATGACCGATATCCAAAAGACGGTGGAAAACCGGAATATGCACGACATTATCCAGGATATCCGCGTTCCGATGGAAGAGGTCATCGAGATAAAGGATAACCAGAAAAGAGTGGTAGAGCGCAAAATCTATCCGAGCTATGTGATGGTAAAAATGATCATGACGGACGAGAGCTGGTATGTAGTCCGCAATACGCGCGGCGTAACCGGCTTTGTCGGCCCCGGTTCCAGCCCGGTTCCCCTTTCGGACACTGAGGTGGAAAATATGGGTCTTGAGCATAAGACCATCCAACTTGATTTTGAGGTTGGCGACAACATCAGGGTCAAGTACGGTCCGCTTGAAGGGTTTGTCGGCGTCATCACCGATATCCTGATGGATAAGCAAAAAATCCGCGCCAAGGTCTCGATGTTCGGCCGTGACACGGATGTTGAACTGGAGTTCAATCAGGTTGAGGCTCTGGTTTAGCCGATCCGCCGCACGCACATCGATTGCGGCCTGCCGCGCAGGCTTTGCGGGTTGGATTTATGATGTTCCCCACACGGATGATTCCGTTGATAGATTCCGGCGTTTTGCCGGTCTGTGGGAGGGGTTTTACATCGAAGCCCCGATATTACCACGTTTGTGAAACAAGGAGGTGTACTAAAAATGGCACAGAAAATCACAGGTTACATTAAATTGCAAATCCCTGCGGGTAAGGCAACTCCGGCTCCTCCGGTAGGTCCTGCACTCGGTCAGCACGGTGTTAACATCATGGATTTTACCAAGCAGTTTAATGAAAAGACGCAGAAGGACGCAGGTCTGATCATCCCGGTTGTCATTACCGTATATCAGGACAGATCCTTCACCTTTGTAACCAAGACTCCCCCGGCTCCCGTTTTGATTAAGAAGGCTTGTAAAATTCAGAGCGGTTCGGGCGTTCCCAACAAGACAAAGGTCGCTCAGCTGAGCAAGGCAGATCTGCAGGCAATCGCCGAGCAGAAGATGCCCGACTTAAACGCAGCATCGGTTGAGGCCGCTATGTCGATGATTGCGGGAACCGCACGTTCGATGGGCGTTACCGTAGAGGAATAGTCCGCGGTAAATTGGCTGCAAGTATTTGAAAATAGTGGGAGGAACACATTGTGTTCTGTGAAACCACCTTAGGAGGATGTAACATTGAAGAAAGGTAAAAAGTATCAGGACAGCGCAAAGCTGATCGAAAAGGGTAAGCTTTATGACCCGGCTGAGGCTATGGCGCTGGTATGCAAGACGGCTACCGCTAAGTTTGACGAAACCGTAGAATTGCATGTAAAGCTGGGCGTTGACTCCCGTCACGCAGACCAGCAGGTGCGCGGCGCGGTTGTACTGCCGAACGGTACCGGTAAAACGGTTCGCGTTTTGGTATTTGCCAGAGAAGGCAAGGCAGACGAAGCAAAGGCTGCCGGTGCAGATTATGTCGGCGCAGAAGAGCTGGCACAGAAGATCCAGAGTGAAAACTGGTTTGATTTTGACGTTGTTGTTGCAACCCCGGATATGATGGGCGTTGTTGGCCGCATCGGTAGAATCTTAGGTCCGAAGGGCTTAATGCCGAACCCGAAGGCCGGGACGGTAACCCCGGATGTCACCAAAGCCATCCAGGAGATTAAGTCCGGTAAAATTGAGTATCGTTTGGATAAGACAAACATCATTCACTGTCCGATCGGCAAGGCGTCCTTTGGCGCAGACAAGCTTGCTGAAAACTTTAACGCCCTGATGGGCGCCGTGATAAAAGCAAAGCCGGCAGCGGCAAAGGGTCAGTATTTAAGATCCGTAACCATTGCTTCTACCATGGGACCCGGAATCCGTCTCAATCCGAACAAGATTGACGGCTGATTTTTGTCAGATAAAAGTGAATCACATTCCGCAGACAGCAGGTGGCGCAAGCCGTAAACCCTGCCGAGGATGAATATTATGCACTGCCGTATGATGGCGCATGATGTCCCTCGCCCTGCGAGGGACTTTCTTTTTCCGTTCGGACAAGATAAAGTCCAAACGGATGCGGAGTGAAAATAGAGAAAGGAGGATGTTTTCATTGCCAAGTGAGAAAGTATTAGAAAACAAAAAGGCGATCGTTGCACAGCTTACCGAAAGATTCCAAAACGCCCAGGCAGGTGTTTTGGCCGACTACAGAGGTCTTACCGTTGACCAGGATACTCAGCTTCGTACAAAGCTGAGAGAAGCCGGCGTAGAATACACCGTTGTAAAGAACAATCTGACCCGTTTTGCTGCCAATGCAGCCGGTTTGGATGCATTAGACCCGATTCTGCACGGTCCGACCGCGATCGCAACCAGCACCGACGATGTTGTTGCTCCTGCAAAGATCTTAGTTGAATTTGCAAAGGACAACGAAGCATTAGAAATCAAGGCCGGCTTTGTAAACGGCGAGGTCATCTCTTTGGACGAGGTAAAGCACTACGCTTCCATCCCGACCAAGGAAGTATTGATTTCCAAGATGCTGGGCTCTTTGCAGTCTCCCATTAGCAAGCTGGCAAGAACCTTGCAGGCGATCGTTGATGAAGAGGCTACACCCGGCAAGGCAGCTGCCGCTGAGGAAGCTGCACCGGTTGTAGAAGAGACCGCACCGGCTGCTGAAGAAGCTCCGGCAGTCGCTGAGGCTGCACCGGCCGAAGAAGCTCCGGCTTCGGACGCAGAATAGTCCTTTGGGACTTTCGGCACATTGTGCCAAAACAAACTAAAAGAATCAAATAGTAAATAAAATGGAGGATATTAAAATGGCTGATGTAACAAAAATTCTTGATGAAATCAAAGAACTGACCTTACTGGAAGTAAACGATCTGGTAAAAGCATTGGAAGATGAGTTCGGCGTATCTGCTGCTGCTCCGGTTATGGTAGCCGGCGCTGCCGGCGGCGCTGCTGCTGCAGAAGAAAAGACCGAATTTGACGTTGTACTGGCTGCTGCCGGCGCACAGAAGATTAAGGTAATCAAGGTTGTCAGAGAGATCACCGGTCTGGGTCTGGCTGAGGCAAAGGCTATGGTTGACGGCGCGCCGAAGACCGTAAAGGAAGCTGCTGCTAAGGAAGAGGCAGAAGAAATCAAGACCAAGCTCGAAGAGGTTGGCGCTACGGTAGAACTGAAATAAGGAATCCCTTATCAGATACCAAAAAGGGCGGATGCGAAAGCCACCACCGGACAAGGAAACGTTGCCCTGAGAAACATCTTTTTTGCGAATCTCTGCGTTAAAAAAGTCTCGCA